>KZ836104.1 GCA_003265685.1 Piscinibacter caeni
ATGATCATCTTGATCAGCTTGATGAAGCCGTCGCCGAGCGGCTTCATCGATTCGCCCAGCGCCGGGGCGAAGTGCCCGAGCGCGGCGCCGATCACGATGGCCGTGATGACCTGGAAGTAGAGCGACCGGTAGAACGGGCGCGGGGCGGTGGGGGCGGCATCCATGCGTGTCTCCTCGGGTGTCGAGAGGAGCGCATGGTGCGCGTGCGGCGGCCGGCTGTCGTCCGTACCGGCGCGTACGTAGGACCCGCAGTCACGCCATGCCGGCCAGCAGCGCCAGCACGTCGCGCGCGGTTTCGGCCGGCCGTTCCATCGGGAACAGGTGCGTGCCCTCGACCCAGCGGAAGCGCGGCCCGGCCAGTGCCCGGGTGGCCGCCACGCCGGCCTGGCGCAGCTCGGCCGACTGCCGGCCGCCGATGAAGCCCACCGGGCAGTGCAGCGGGTGGCGCTTCAGCAGCGCGCCCACATGGTGCGGCAGGGTGTCGTAGATGCGCGTCTCGATCTCGCGCCGGAAGCCGAGCACGACGCGGCCGTCCTGGTCGTCGAAGCCGGCGGTGACGTAGTCGGCCAGCACGGCCGGGTCCCAGCGCGCGAAGGCCGCCTTCGCGGCGAAATGGGCCTGCACCGCTGCGCGATCCGGCCACTCGTGGCGGCGCCGGCTCGACACGCGCCCGGGCGAGACGCGCTTCATCAGCCCGGTGGCCTTCATCACCTGCAGGCTGTGGGCGCGCCAGCCGGCGATCACCGGAGCGTCCAGCAGCACGACGCCGCGCACCAGGTCGCTGCGGCGGCTGGCGACGATCAGGCTCAGCATGCCGCCCAGCGAGTGGCCGACCAGGAAGGCCGGCCCGCCCACCTCGCGCTCGATGAAGCCGATCAGCTGCTCGCGCAGCTTCGGCCAGTTGCTCGTCACCGGAAAGGCCGGGTCGTGGCCGAGGCGCTCGACCGCCTTCACCTCGAAGCCGGCGGCGCGCCAGGCCTCGAACAGCACGCGGTAGGTGCCGGCGGGAAAGCCGTTGGCGTGCGAGAAGACGATCGTCGGCTTCAAGCTCAGATAATCCGTTCGCCGGGGTTGGTGATCTTGCGCATCGGCTCGTAGCGCTGCGAGCGCACGACGAGCGGATGGTGCGTCGCGCCGTCGCCCCAGAGCGGATCGTCGAGCGACTCGAACACCTGGCGCAGCTTCTGGCCCCAGCTCGAGCGGATCATGTGGAAGTACGGGTTGTGCTCGTCGATGCAGACCAGCTGGTCGCTCTGGAGATGGTGCGCCTCGTAGACCAGCAGGTCCAGCGGCAGGCCGACCGAGAGGTTGGACTTCAGCGTCGAGTCCATCGACACCAGCGCGCACTTGGCGGCCTCGGGCAGCGGGGTGGCCGGCGTGATCATGCGGTCCAGCACCGGCTTGCCGTACTTGCTCTCGCCGATCTGGAAGTAGCAGGTCTCGCGTGTCGCCTCGATGAAGTTGCCGGCCGAGTAGACCAGGAACAGGCGCATCGCCTCGCCCTTGATCTGGCCGCCGAAGATCATCGAGGCGTTGAAGTCGACGCCGCTCTGCTTCAGCGACGGCCCGTCCTGGTCGTACACGCGCCGCACCGCGCTGCCGAGCACGCGCACCGCCTCGAACATGCTGGTGGCGTTCCAGATCGTGATCGGCTCGCCGCCCGGGTTCTCGATCTTCTCGACCTGCAGGATCTCGCGCACCGACTGGCTGATCGACAGGTTGCCGGCCGACAGCATCACCATGAAGCGGTCGCCCGGCTTCTCGTAGACCATCATCTTGCGGTAGGTGCTGATCTGGTCGAGGCCGGCGTTGGTGCGCGAATCGGAGAGGAACACCAGGCCGGCATCGAGCTTGATGCCCACGCAGTACGTCATGCGTTTTCCTTCTTGTGCAGTTCCTTGAGCCGGTAGAGCGCGTCGAGCGCCTCCTTGGGCGAGAGCGCGTCGGGCTCGAGCGCGGCGAGCGCCGACTCGAGCGGGGTGGGCAGCCGCTCGGGCGGGGCCGGCGGCGGGGCAAACAGGTCGATCTGCGCGTCGCCCTCGCGGGCCTTCGATTCCAACGCCTCGAGCGTGGCGCGGGCCTGGCGGATCACCGGCGCCGGCATGCCGGCCAGGCGCGCCACCTGCACGCCGTAGCTGCGGCTGGCGGGGCCGGGCTGGATGTCGTGCAGGAACACGATGTGGTCCTGGCCGCCCTGGTGCGACTCGACCGCCGAGACGTGCACGTTCTGCGCCCGTTCGTGCTTGACCGGGAACTCGGTCAGCTCGAAGTAGTGCGTGGCGAACAGCGTGAACGACCTGTTGCGGTCGTGCAGGTGGCTGGCGATGGCGCCGGCCAGCGCCAGGCCGTCGAAGGTGGAGGTGCCGCGGCCGATTTCGTCCATCAGCACCAGGCTGCGGTCGCCCGCGCCGTGGATGATCGCCGCCGCCTCGGTCATCTCGAGCATGAAGGTCGATTGCGCGTTGGCCAGGTCGTCGGCTGCGCCGATGCGGGTGTGGATCGCGTCCACCGGCCCGAGCCGGCAGGCCTTGGCGGGCACGAACGAGCCCATCGCCGCGAGCAGCACGATCAGCGCCACCTGGCGCATGAAGGTGCTCTTGCCGCCCATGTTCGGCCCGGTGATGACGAGCATGCGGCGGTTGGCGTCGAGCCGGCAGTCGTTGGCCATGAACGCGCCGGCGCCGGTCTCGGCCAGGCGCGCCTCGACGACCGGGTGGCGCCCGGCCTCGATCTCGATGCAGGGCTCCCTGACGAAGGCCGGTCGGCACCAGTTCAGCGTGCGCGCGCGCTCGGCCAGCGCGGCCAGCGCGTCCAGGCCGGCGAGCGCCTGAGCCAGGGCGCCGAGGGCCTCGAGGTGAAGCTGCAACTGGTCGAGCAGCTGTTCGTAGAGCAGCTTCTCGCGGGCCAGCGAACGCTCCTGGGCCGACAGCGCCTTGTCCTCGAAGGCCTTCAGCTCGGGCGTGATGAAGCGCTCGGCGTTCTTCAGCGTCTGGCGGCGCAGGTAGTCGCTCGGCACCTTGTCGAGCTGGCCCTGCGTCACCTCGATGTAGAAGCCGTGCACCTTGTTGTACTGCACGCGCAGGTTGGCGATGGCCGTGCGCGCGCGCTCGCGCGCTTCCAGGTCGAGCAGGAAGGCGTCGCAGTTGGCGCCGATGCCGCGCAGCTCGTCGAGCGCGGCGTCGAAGCCGGGCGCGATCACGCCGCCGTCGCGCAGCAGCACGGCCGGCTCGTCGGCGATCGCGGCAACCAGCAGCTCCTCGACCTCGCGCGGCGGGTGCAGCGCTTCCCACAGCATGTCGAGCAGGGCGGTCGCGCCGTGCGGCACGTGGCGCAGCAGCGCCGGCAGCGCCTGCAGCGTGGCACGCAGCCCGGCCAGCTCGCGCGGGCGCACCTGGCGCAGCGCGATGCGCGCGGTGATGCGCTCCACGTCCGACAGGCCACGCAGCGCGTCGCGCAGGCCGTCCAGATCGATCTGCAGCAGCGCCTCGAGCGCGTCGTGGCGCTGTGCCGCGACGCGCCGCTCGCGCAGCGGGCGCGTCAGCCAGTGGCGCAGCGCGCGGCTGCCCATGCCGGTGCGGCAGCTATCCAGCAACGAGAGCAGCGTCGGGCTGTCCTCGCCGCGCAGCGTCTGCGTCAGCTCCAGGTTGCGGTGCGTGGCCGGCGGCAGCTCGAGCAGCTCGCCGCTGCGCTGCACCTGCAGGCGCCGCACATGCGCGAGCGCCTGGCCCTGCGTGTGCTCGGCGAAGGAAAGCAGCGCGGCGGCGGCGGCCTGGGCGGCGGGCAGCTCCTGCGCGTTGAAGCCGGCCAGGCTGGCCACGCGCAGCTGCTCGCACAGCTTGCGCCGGCCCAGCGCGGCATCGAACTGCCAGGCCGGCCGGTGCGTCAGCGGCACACGGGCCTGTTGCAGCGCCGGAACGAGATCGTCGCGCTCGAGCAGCAGCTCGCTCGGCGCGAGCCGCGTCAGCCACGAAGGCAGCTCGCGCTCGCTGCACTCCGTCAGGCCGATCTCGCCGGCCGTCAGCGCCAGCCAGGCCAGGCCCCAGGTGGTGCCGCGGCGCGACGCGGCCAGCAGCAGCGCATCGCTCTTGTCGGCCAGCAGCTCGGTGTCGGTCACCGTGCCGGGCGTGACCACGCGCACCACCTTGCGCTCGACCGGCCCCTTGGCCGTGGCGACGTCGCCCACCTGCTCGCAGATCGCCACCGCCTCGCCGAGCTTGATCAGCTTGGCCAGGTAGCTCTCGACCGAGTGCACCGGCACCCCGGCCATCACCACCGGCTCGCCGGCGCTCTGGCCGCGCGTGGTCAGCGTGATGTCGAGCAGCCGGTTGGCGCGCCGCGCGTCATCGAAGAACAGCTCGTAGAAATCGCCCATCCGGTAGAAGACGAGCGTGTCCGGATGCTGGGCCTTGATGCGCAGGTACTGCTGCATCATCGGCGTGTGGGCGGCGAGGGCGTCCTCCTGCGCGGGGTCCGCGGGGTGGGGCGCAGCGGCCGGGGGTATGTCGGTCGGCGTCTCGAGCATCGGCGGATTGTCGCCGACGGCGGTGCGCCCTCCGCGCGAGCCGCCGGCGGGCGGGACGGAGCCCGCCGGCGGGACTCACGAACTCATTCGGACGTCGCCGTCACGCTCGTGAGCGTCACGAGGTTGTTGCTTCCGCCCGGGCGGATGAAGAACCCGATGCCGGGTTGCCCGGACGTGAACTTCGAATGGCTCGCGCGCAGCTTCATCACCCCGTTGATGTAGGCCCGGATCTCGTTGCCGACGATCTCGGCGCGGATGCGGTCGCCGGTCTTCAGGTTCGACGAGGGCGTCCAGGTCAACGGCAGGTTGCTGTCGAGCGAGTCCACCTGCCCGAACGGACCGTGCCAGACGCCGAGCTGCACGACGCCCGTGCGCCAGAAGCAGATCTCGTAGCCCCACAGGTTGTTCGAGTCGGAGCCGCCTCTCAGCCACAGCTCCACCTCGTGCGTCGAGCCCTGCGTGCCGGGATTCACCTGCACGACGGCCTCGACGGCCTGGTTCGGACCCCAGTTGCCGGTCAGGAAGGCCACCGAGTCGTCGTAGGTGTTCGTGACGCCGTTCGTCCCGTAGGCCGTGCCGTTCTCGACCCGCACATAGGTCCACGGGTTGGCGGCCTTGAACCAGGCGCCGCCTTCGCTCAGCGGATATTGCGGGGTGTCGAAGCCGGTGCTGTAGCTCATCGCGGCCCCGCTGGACGTGCTCGGTGCCGGCGCCGGGGCCGGGGCCGGAGCCGGTGCCGGTGCCGGAGCAGCGGCCACCACGGGCGCCACGGTCAGGTTCTCGCGGCACTGGTACGAGGTGGTCGAACTGATCGCGCGCGCCAGTGCGGCGGCGCGGCAGTCGGCGTGGCTCGCGAAGCTGCCGAGGTTGCTGTTGCCTCGGTACAGCGTGGAGGTGCCGGCGGTGAGCGTGTTCTCCGCGTGCGCGGCGGTGCCGACGGCCAGGGCCAGGAGGGCAAGGGTCTTGTTCATCGATCTGTCGAGTGTTCGTGCGGTGATGGGCGGCAGGCGTGGTGTCGGGGGCTGTCCGCCTCGCGCTGCGTTCGTGCTGCGCTGCGTCGACCTCCTCCATGGCTGGGCCCGGAGTGGAAGTTGATCACCGGGTGGCGGGTAGGAGGTAACACGGGGTTCGGCAAGGCGCCGTGCGACGGCGCCGATAGGCCGGCCCGCAGCCCTGGATGGAGCCCGTCACGTTCCGTTCGGCACGGTGTGGCGGCGACGCACCAGTCTCGACGCGAAGCCGGTACAAGTCGTGCGCGGGGCGGGCGACGGTTGAAGGCCGCAGCGCGACGCCCATTCACGGGGGGCGGGGGTGTATCCGGCGCGATGCATGCCGAGCGAACCCGCCACACAAAGATTTACAGACTTCCCGCCGGGCCTGCAGCCGGGCGGCCCACTGCGGCCAAAGGTGCGCCGGTGTCGGCGTACCCGGACTCGGTCTGCGACCGCCCGCGGCTCAGGCAGCCAGCCGCTGCACGCTGCCGCTGCCGCAGGCCTGCGAGAGCGAGGCCAGCCCGTCGGCCAGGTGGTCGATCAGGCGGCGCAGGCGCGCCGGCATCAGCGTGCGGTGCGGGAACACGACCGAGACGACGTACTCGCCCAGCGGCACATCGGCCAGCACGCGCAGCAGCCGGCCCTGGGCGAGCTCGTCGGCCACCACGAAGGCGGGCGCCTGGATCAGCCCCAGCCCCGCGACGGCGAAGCCCTTCAGCGCTTCCGCGCTGTTGGCGCGGATGGCCTCGGTCGCCTCGGGCGCGCCCTTGACGAGGCGCAGCCCGCCGGCCGGGCCGCGCTCGGAGGGGACCTGCAGCACCGGATGGGTCTGCAGGTCCTCCGGCGTGGCCGGCGTGCCGTGGCGTTCGAGGTAGGCGGGCGCCGCCGCCAGCACGGCCGGGCTGGTGGCGATGCGGCGCGCCCCGAGCGACGAATCCGCCAGGCGCGTCGACACGCGCACCGCGGCGTCGAAGCCGCGGCTCACCGGGTCGACGGGGTGGTCGCAGAAGTCCAGGTCCAGCTTCAGGCGCGGATGGCGGGCACGGAACTTCGCCAGCAGTGGCACGAGGTGGCGCGTGCCCAGCGTCACCGGCATGGTCAGCCGCAGCGTGCCGCTGACCTCGCCGCTGGACTCGCCGCGCAACGCGGCTTCGACTTCCTCGAGTTCGGCCAGCGAGCGGCCGGCGGCCTGCAGGTAGCGCTCGCCGGCCTCGGTCAGCCGCACCTGGCGTGTGGTGCGGTGGAGCAGGCGTGCGCCGATGCGGGCCTCCAGCGCCTTGACCGCGCGGGTCACCTGCGGCGGCGCCATGTCGAGCCGGCGTGCGGCCTCGGCGAAGCCGCCGGCCTCGGCGACCTGGATGAAGGTCTTCATCGCTTGCAGGGTGTCCATCGACGCTCCGGGAAGTGGCAGGGCAGTGGCGGCACTGTCGGCCTTCCCATCGCCGGAAGGTCAAGCCCGATGCGGGGCATGCCCGCAGCACGCCTGCGCATTTGTGCAGACCCGATCCGCGCCTGCAGCCAATGGTGCGGGCGCGCCGCCGTTCCTAGATTTGCGTCACGACCGCCGGCAGCCCGCCGCGCGGCGCCGACAAAAGGAATCCGCCATGTCCACCCTCGTGATGCCCGCGCCGCGGGCCGTCTCCCTCGCTGCCTTCGGGCCCACCGTGCTGCGCCTGGCGCTCGGCGCGATGTGGCTCAGCCACGGCCTCGTGCTCAAGCTGATGACCTTCGGCATCGCCGGCCTGGCCGGCTGGCTGGCCTCGGTTGGCCTGCCGGCGCAACTGGCCTGGCCGCTGACGCTGGCCGAGATCGCCGGCGGCGTGCTGATCCTGCTCGGCTGGCACGGCCGCTGGGTGTCGCTCGCGCTGCTGCCGATCCTGCTCGGTGCCACCGCGATCCATGCCGGCAACGGCTGGGTCTTCACCAGCGCCAACGGCGGCTGGGAGTACCCGCTGTTCCTGCTGGCCGCCTCGGTCGCCCATGCGCTGCTGGGCGACGGCGCCTTGGCGCTGCGCGGCGCGGGGAGCCGCTGATGGAGCGCCTCGAGCTGGTCAGCCATGCGCTGTGCCCCTACGTGCAACGCGCCGCCATCGCGCTGGCCGAGAAGGGCGTGCCCTTCACCCGCACGGTGATCGATCTGGCCGCGAAGCCGGACTGGTTCGTGCGCATCTCGCCGCTCGGCAAGGTGCCGCTGCTGCGCGTGGATGGCGAAGTGCTGTTCGAGTCGGCCGCGATCCTCGAGTACCTGGAGGACACGCAGGGCCCGGCGCTGCACCCGGCCGACGCGCTGGAGCGCGCCCGGCACCGCGCCTGGATCGAGTTCGGCTCGGCCGTGCTGAACGACCTGTGGCTGTTCTACACCGCGCCCGCGTCGGCCTTCGAGGCGCGTCGCACGGCGCTGCGCGACAAGCTGGTGCGCCTCGAGGCGGCGCTCGGCGCTGGGCCATGGTTCGCTGGCGCCGGCTTCAGCCTGGTCGACGCGGTGTTCGGCCCGGTGTTCCGCTACTGGGAGGCGTTCGACGCGATCGACACCCTGGGCGCCTTCGGCCTGCTCGACGGCCTGCCGCGCCTGGCGGCCTGGCGCGCCGCACTGGCGGCGCGGCCCTCGGTGCGGTCGGCCGTGGCGCCGGACTACGCCGCGCGCCTGCGCGAGTACATCGAGGCCCAGGGCGGCCACCTCGCCGACTTGTCGCGTGCCGCCCGGCTCGCGCACACTGGCGTGCATGCCGAGCCTGCCCGACTGGGATGACCTGCGCCACTTCCTCGCCGTGGTCGAACGCGGCTCGATCTCCGGCGCGGCGGCGCTGCTGCAGGTCAACCATTCGACGGTGCTGCGCCGCATCGCCGCGCTGGAGGAGGGCCTGGGCCAGCGCCTGTTCGACCGCCTGCCCGGCGGTTATGCGCTGACGACCCAGGGCCACGCGCTGGCCGAGGGCCTGGCGGGCGTGCAGGAGCGCATCGAGGCGGCGCAGCGCAGCGTGCAGGGCGGCGACGAGCGCCTGCGCGGCAGTCTGCGCCTGACCACCACCGACACCCTGCTGCAGGGCCTGCTGCTGCCGGTGCTGGCCGGCTTCCGCGCGCGCCACCCCGAGGTGCAGCTCGAGCTGACGGTCGGCAACGGCCTGCTCAGCCTGACGCAGCGCGAGGCCGACGTGGCGGTGCGCGGCACCAACCAGCCGCCGGAGAACCTGGTCGGCCGGCAGGCCGGGGTGATCCGCACGGCGCTTTATGCGTCGCCCGCCTACCTGGCCACGCTGCCGCCCGGCGCGCCCCGCGACGACTGGCAGTGGGTCGCGCTCGATGCCTCGCTGGCCCACCTGGCGCAGGCGCAGCGCGTGCGCGCCGAGGTCGACCCGGCGCGCATCGCGGTGCGGCTGGACACGCTGGTCGGCATGGCCGACGCGGTGGCCGCGGGCCTGGGTGTCGGCTGGCTGCTGTGCCCGCTGGCCGCGCAACGGCCCGGGCTGGTGGAACTCGCACCACCCGACCCGACGATGGACACCGGCATCTGGGTGCTCACCCACCCGGACCTGCGCCAGGTGGCGCGCGTGCGGGCGTTGACGGCGTTCCTGTTCGAGGCGCTGTCGTCCGACCCGCACCTGCGCAGCGCCTAGCCGCTGCCGCGCCCGAGCCCCGCGAGGTAGGCGTCGATCGCCCGCTGGCCCACCGCGACCAGGTCGAAGGCGGCCGGGTCGAGGATCCAGTTCTGGATCAGCCCGTCCACCAGCGATTCGATGCCCAGCGCGGCGCTGCGGGCCGGCACGGCGCCGGTGCACAGGCCGCGCCGGGCGGCGCGCCGGAAGCCGCGCTCCACCTCGTGCACCCGCTCCTGCAGCCGGCGCACGCGGCGCTGCCGCACGCCGCGCAGCGCCAGGCCATGTTCGACCTTGAACAGGGCGATCTCGAACACGCGCCGCGCCTGCGGGTTGTCGACCGTGGCACGCAGCGCGGCCAGGTAGCTGCCGCGGATCTGCGCCAGCGGGTCGTCGAGCGTCTTCGCGCCGCTGCGCAGGATCTCGTCCTGCAGCGGCAGCGTGACGCGCTGGAGCATCGCGTTGAACAGGTCTGCCTTGTTGCGGAAGTGCCAGTAGACGGCGCCGCGCGTCACGCCCGCGGCGCGGGCCACCTGCTCGAGCGAGGTCTGCGACACGCCGCGGCGGAGAAATTCGCGCTCGGCCATGTCCAGCAGCCGCTCGCGCGTCTGCAGGGCCTCGGCCTTGGTGCGCCGGGCCATCCGCCGTTACCCCCCACGCCGCATACATGCAACCATGTATGTATAGTATCCGGGCAGCCCTGCAGGCCGGGAGGCCGTATGTGGCGCATCCCAGAACTAGGAGAACCCATGCCGGTGTGGCGCGCCTTCGCTTGCCGTCTGTCGATCGTTCCGCTCGTCGTGCTGCCGGTCCTGGCCGGCTGCGGCAAGGGCACGCCGCCTCCCGCGCCGGCCGCGCCGCCGCCGCCCGAGGTGGGCGTGGTGGTCGCGCGCTCGGGCGAGGTCGGCGTGCTGACCGAACTGCCCGGCCGCACCGAGGCCTCGCGCGTCGCCCAGGTGCGCGCCCGCGTCGCCGGCATCCTGCAGAAGCAGCTGTTCCGCGAGGGCAGCGACGTCAGGCCCGGCCAGCCGCTCTTCCGCATCGACGATGCGCCGTACCGCGCCGCGCTGGCCAGCGCGCAGGCGGCGCTGGCGCGCGCCGAGGCCAACCTGCTGCAGACGCGCGCGCAGGCCGAGCGCTACAAGCCCCTGGCCGAGGCCAAGGCAGTGAGCGAGCAGGACTACATCGCGGCGCAGGCGGCCTTCAAGCAGGCCGAGGCCGACGTGGCGTCCGGCAAGGCCGCGGTGCAGACGGCGCAGATCAACCTCGGCTATGCCGCGGTGAACGCGCCGATCGGCGGGCGCATCGGCCGCGCGCTGGTGACCGAGGGCGCGCTGGTCGGGCAGGGCGAGGCCACGCAGCTGGCGGTGATCCAGCAGATCGACCCGCTGTACGTCAACTTCACCCAGTCCGCCGCCGAGGTGCTGCGCCTGCGCGCAGCCATCGCGGCCGGTCGCTTCAAACGCGCCGGCGAGGCCGGGGCGGCCCCGGTGCGGGTGCTGCTGGAGGACGGCAGCACCTACCCGCTGCCCGGCAAGCTGCTGTTCTCGGACCTGACGGTCGATGCGGGCACCGGCCAGATCACGCTGCGGGCCGAACTGCCCAACCCCAAGGGGGCCTTGCTGCCGGGCCTGTACGTGCGCGTGCAGCTCGAACAGGCCCAGGCGCCCGATGCGATCCTGCTGCCGCAGCAGGCGGTGCAGCGCAGCGGCGACGGCGACCGGGTGTTCGTCGTCGCCGCGGACGGGAAGGTCGCGCCGCGCCCGGTCAAGGTCAGCCTCGGGCAGGACCGGCAGTGGGTCGTGCTCGAGGGCCTGCAGGGCGGTGAGCAGGTGGTGGTCGACGGCTTCCAGAAGATCCGCCCGAACGCTCCCGTGAAGCCGGTGCCCTGGGGCGCGGCGGCGTCCGCGCCGGTCCCGGCCGCGGCGGCCTCGCGCTGAGGAGCCGGCCGCATGGCGCAGTTCTTCATCGACCGGCCGATCTTCGCCTGGGTCATCGCGCTGTTCATCCTGGTGGTGGGCGGCGTCTCGATCACGCAGCTGCCGGTGGCGCAGTACCCGCCGGTGGCGCCGCCATCGATCGTCGTCAACGTCGCCTATCCCGGCGCCTCGGCGCAGACGCTGGAGGACAGCGTGATCGCGGTGATCGAGCGCGAGATGAACGGCTCGCCCGGCCTCGCGTACTTCGAGTCGGTCGCGCAGGCCGACGGCACCGGCAGCATCACGCTCAGCTTCGAGCCCGGCACCAATCCCGACCTCGCGCAGGTCGACGTGCAGAACCGCCTGAGCCGCGCGACGCCACGCCTGCCGCAGGCGGTGACGCAGCAGGGCGTGCGGGTCGACAAGGCGAACCCGAACTTCCTGCTGTTCATCATCCTGTCCAGCGAGCAGGGCGCGCTCGACCCGGTGGCGCTGGGCGACTACGCCTCGCGCAACGTGCTGCCCGAGATGCAGCGCGTGCCCGGCGTCGGCCAGGCGCAGCTGTTCGGCACCGAACGCGCGATGCGCATCTGGATCGACCCGGCCAAGCTGGTGGGCTACAAGCTCTCGACCGCCGACGTCAACGCGGCGATCGCGGCGCAGAACGCGCAGGTGTCCTCCGGCACGATCGGCGACCTGCCGAACACGCGCGACCAGGGCATCTTCGCGACCGTGGTCGTCAAGGGCCAGCGCGAGACCGCGCAGCAGTTCGGCGAGATCGTGCTGCGCGCCAGCCCCGACGGCTCGAGCGTGAAGCTGCGCGACGTCGCGCGCATCGAGCTCGGCGCGCAGAGCTACAGCATCCGCACGCGGCTCAACGGCGAGCCGTCCACCGGCATCGGCATCCAGCTCTCGCCGACCGCCAACGCACTGGCCACGGCCAAGGCCGTCAAGGCGCGGCTCGAGGAACTGCGGCCGTACTTCCCGGCCGGCGTGAAGGCGACGATCCCGTACGACAGCTCCACCTTCATCGGCATCTCGATCCGCCAGGTGGTCGAGACCCTGCTCGAGGCGGTGGCGCTGGTGTTCCTCGTGATGTATCTCTTCCTGCAGAACATCCGCTACACCATCATCCCGACGCTGGTGGTGCCGATTGCGCTGCTGGGCAGCTTCGCCGCGCTGCTGGCGATGGGCTTCTCGATCAACGTGCTGACGATGTTCGGCATGGTGTTGGTGATCGGCATCGTGGTCGACGACGCGATCGTGGTGGTCGAGAACGTCGAGCGCATCATGAGCACCGAGGGCCTGCCGCCGCTGGAGGCCACGCGCAAGGCGATGGGGCAGATCTCGGGCGCGATCGTCGGCGTCACCGTGGTGCTGGTGTCGGTGTTCGTGCCGCTGGCCTTCTTCAGCGGTGCGGTGGGCAACATCTACCGCCAGTTCGCCGCGGTGATGGTGACCTCGGTGGCCTTCTCGGCCTTCCTCGCGCTCTCGTTCACGCCGGCGCTGTGCGCCACGCTGCTCAAGCCGGTGGAAGCCGGCCACCACCACGCCAAGGGCGGCTTCTTCGGCTGGTTCAACCGCGGCTTCAGCCGCACCGCCAAGGGCTACGAGAGCCTGGTGGCGCGCATCCTGAGGCGCGCGGCGCGCTGGCTGCTGCTGTATGCGGCCATCGTCGCCGCGGCGGTGCTGATGTTCAGCCGGCTGCCGACCTCGTTCATCCCGAACGAGGACCAGGGCAACATCCTCGTCAACGTGCAGCTGCCGCCGGGCGCCACGCAGAACCGCACGCTCGCGGTGATGCAGCAGGTCGAGCAGTACATGCTGGCGCAGCCCGAGGTCTCGAACATGGTGAGCGTCATGGGCTTCAGCTTCTCGGGCAGCGGCCAGAACGCCGGCCTGGCCTTCGTGACGCTGAAGGACTGGAAGGAGCGCGAGGGCTTCGAGCAATCGGCGCAGGGCCTGGTGGCACGCGCCTTCGGGGCCCTTGGCAAGATCCGCGACGCGATCATCTTCCCGGTCAGCCCGCCGGCGATCCGCGACCTGGGCCGTGCCAACGGCTTCGCGATGCGCCTGCAGGACCGCGGCGGCAATGGCCACGCCGCGCTGCTGGCGGCACGCAACCAGCTGCTCGGCGCTGCGGCCAAGAGCCCGCTGCTCGTTGCCGTGCGGCCCGACGGCCTGGAGGACGCGTCGCAGCTGCAGCTCGACATCGACCGCGACAAGGCGGCGGCGCTGGGGGTGGGCTTCGCGGCGATCAACTCGGCGCTGTCCACCGCGCTGGGCTCGAGCTACGTGAACGACTTCCCGAACGCCGGCCGGCTGCAGCGCGTGGTGGTGCAGGCCGATGCGCCGGCGCGCATGCAGCCCGAGGACCTGCTGCGCGTCAACGCGCTCAATGCGGCCGGCAGCCCGGTGCCGCTGGCGGCCTTCGCCACCACGCGCTGGATCACCGGGCCGGTCCAGACCGTGCGCTACAACGGCTACCCGACCATGCGCATCGCCGGCGAACCGGCGCGCGGCGTCAGCAGCGGCGCGGCCATCGCCGAGATGGAACGCCTCGCGGCCGCGCTGCCGCCGGGCTTCGCCTACGAGTGGACCGGCCTGTCGCGCGAGGAGAAGCTCTCCGGCGCGACCGCGCTGATCCTGTTCGGCTTCTCGCTGCTGTCGGTGTTCCTGTGCCTGGCGGCGCTGTACGAGAGCTGGTCGATCCCGTTCGCGGTGATCCTGGTGGTGCCGCTGGGCGTGCTGGGCGTGATCCTCGGGGCGAACGTGCGCGGGCTGGAGAACGACGTGTTCTTCAAGGTCGGCCTGATCACCATCATCGGCCTGTCGGCCAAGAACGCCGTGCTGATCATCGAGTTCGCGAAGGACCTGGCGGCCCAGGGCCGCAGCCTGGTCGACGCGGTGCTCGAGGCCGCGCACCTGCGCTTCCGGCCGATCGTCATGACCTCGATGGCCTTCATGCTCGGCGTGCTGCCGCTGGTGCTGGCCAGCGGCGCGGGCTCGGCCAGCCAGCACAGCATCGGCACCGGCGTGCTGGGCGGCATGATCAGCGCCACCACGCTGGCGGTGTTCTTCGTGCCGGTGTTCTTCGTCGTGGTGCGCAGCATCTTCAAGGGTAGCGAGCGGCAGCGGCGCTTCTATGCGCACGAGAAGGTGCCGGGCGCCGATGCCGCAGGCACCAAGGAGGAGGAATGACGCGCCGCCTGCTCCCCGCGTTGGCCGCCGCGCTGCTGGCCGGCTGCGGCGCGCTCGCGCCCACCTACGAGCGGCCCGCGCCGCCGGTGGCCGACGCGTTCCCGAACGCCGCCGCCGCGCCAGGCGCCGGCCCGGCCGCGGCCGAGCTCGACTGGCGCCGCTTCTTCGCCGATGCGCGCACGCAGCGCCTGATCGAGCTGGCGCTGGCGAACAACCGCGACCTGCGCATCGCGGTGCTGAACATCGAGTCGGCCCGCGCGCTGGTGACCGTGCGCGACGCCGACCGCCTGCCGACGCTGAACGCCGGCATCACCGGCTCGCGCCAGCCCACCGCCAGCGGCGGCATCAACTCGCTCTACACCGCCGGGCTGCAGGTGCCGGCCTGGGAGCTGGACCTGTTCGGCCGCGTGAAGGCCCTCTCCGATGCCGCCGCCGCCCAGGCGCTGGCCAGCGAGGAAGCGCGCAAGGCGGTGCAGATCAGCCTCGTGGCCGCGGTGGCCAATGCGCAGCTCGCGCTGGCGGCCGACGACGAGCTGCTGCGCATGACCCAGCAGACGCTGGCCACGCGCGAGGACTCGTTCAAGCTTACCCAGCTGCGCTTCGACCGGGGCGCCAGTTCGGCGCTGGACCTGCGCCAGGCCGAATCGCTGCTCGAGACCGCACGGGCCAGCCTGGCCCAGGCCACGCGCCAGCGCGCGCTGGACGAGAACGCGCTGGTGCTGCTGATCGGCCAGCCGCTGCCGCCCGAGCTGCCGCCGGCCACGCCCATCGGCGAGGCGCGCCTGCCGGACCTGCCCGCCGGCCTGCCCGCCGAGGTGCTGGTGCGCCGGCCCGACGTGCGCCAGGCCGAGCAGGCGCTGATCGCGGCGAACGCGAACATCGGTGCCGCGCGTGCGGCATTTTTCCCGCGCATCACGCTGACCGGCAGCGCCGGCAGCGCGAGCGGCGAGCTGAGCGGCCTGTTCAAGTCCGGCTCGTTCGCCTGGAGCTTCGCGCCGGCGCTGGTGCAGCCGATCTTCGACGCCGGCCGCAACCGCGCCAACCTGAGCATCGCCGAGCTGAACCGCGACGTGGCGCTGGCGCAGTACGAACGCGCGATCCAGTCGGCCTTCCGCGAGGTGGCCGACGCGCTGGCCGGCCGCGCGACGCTGGCCGACCAGCTGCGCGCGCAGCAGCGCCTGCTCGAGGCCGAGCGTGCGCGCAGCGAGCTGGTCGAGCTGCGCTGGCGCAACGGCGCGTCGAGCACCCTCGAGCTGCTGGATGCCCAGCGCTCGCTGTTCGCGGCGCAGCAGGCGCTGGTTCAGCTGCAGGCGGGCACGGCGCAGAACGCGGTGACGCTCTACAAGGTGCTGGGCGGCGGCTGGAGCGAGCCGGCCCCACGTTGATTCGCGTCAAGGCCGGGGCGGCCCGGGCTGCCAGCATCGCGGGGTGGAGAAAAAACACACCTGGAACCTCGGCTACTGGCTCACCGCGCTGCTCGCGCTGCTGTTCCTGCAGGACGTCTGGCGCGGCGTCTCGCAGGTCGAGACGGTGCCGTACAGCGAGTTCGAGCAGGCGCTGGCCGACGGGCGCATCACCGAGGTCACCGTCTCCGACCGCACGCTCACCGGCCGGCTGAAGAACCCTGAGAACGGCAAGTCGGTGCTGCTGGCCACGCGGGTCGAGCCTGACCTGGCGGCGCGCCTGGCGCCCTACAAGGTGCCGTACCGGCGCGTGGTCGAGAGCACGCTGCTGCGCGACATCCTGTCCTGGATCGTGCCGGCGCTGGTGTTCTTCGGGCTGTGGTACTTCCTGTTCCGGCGCCTGGCGGACAAGCAGGGCGGCATGGGCGGCATGGGTGGTCTTGGCGGCTTCATGTCGATTGGCAAGAGCCGCGCCAAGGTCTACGTCGAGACCGACACCGGCGTCAGCTTCGCCGACGTGGCCGGCGTCGACGAGGCGCGCGCCGAGCTCGCCGAGGTGGTGGATTTCCTCAAGCACCCGCAGGAGTACGGCCGGCTCGGCGCGCACGTGCCCAAGGGCGTGCTGCTGGTCGGCCCGCCGGGCACCGGCAAGACCTTGCTGGCGCGCGCGGTGGCCGGCGAGGCCGGCGTGCCCTTCTTCAGCATCAGCGGCAGCGAGTTCGTCGAGATGTTCGTCGGCGTCGGCGCGGCGCGTGTGCGCGACCTGTTCGAGCAGGCACGCGAGAAGGCGCCGGCCATCATCTTCATCGACGAGCTGGACGCGCTCGGCCGCGCGCGCGGTGCCTTCCCCGGCCTCGGCGGGCACGACGAGAAGGAGCAGACGCTGAACCAGCTGCTCGTGGAGATGGATGGCTTCGATGCCTCGGTCGGCCTGATCATCCTGGCCGCGACCAACCGGCCCGAGATCCTCGACCCGGCGCTGCTGCGCGCCGGCCGCTTCGACCGCCAGGTGCTGGTGGACCGGCCGGATCGGCGCGGCCGCGTGCAGATCCTGCAGGTGCATGCGAAGAAGGTGAAGCTCGACCCCGCCACCTCGCTCGACGAGGTGGCCGGCCTGACGCCGGGCTTCAGCGGGGCGGACCTGGCCAACCTCGTCAACGAGGCGGCGCTCGCCGCCACGCGGCGCAAGGCCGATCTCGTGACGCTGGCCGACTTCACTACTGCGGTCGAGCGCATCGTCGCCGGGCTGGAGAAGCGCAACCGGCTGCTCAACCCGAAGGAGCGCGAGACCGTGGCCTTCCACGAGATGGGCCACGCGCTCGTCGCGCTCGCGCAGCCGGACGGCGACGCGGTGCACAAGGTCTCGATCATTCCGCGCGGCATCGGCGCGCTCGGCTACACGCTGCAGCGGCCGACCGAGGACCGCTACCTGATGACCCGCCACGAGCTGGAGCGCAAGATCGCCGTGCTGCTGGGCGGGCGGGCGGCCGAGATGCTGGTCTACGACGAACCCTCCACCGGCGCCGCCGACGACCTGGCGCGTGCCACCGACATCGCCCGCGAGATGGTCACGCGCTACGGCATGGACGCGGACCTCGGCGCGGTGGCCTACGAACCGCCGCGCAACCCGATGCTGGAGGCGGCGGCGGCCTTCCAGCCCGGCGGCCCGGCGCTCTCGGAAGACACGCAGCGGCGCATCGACACGGCGATCCAGGCGATCGTCGCGGCCGGGCTGGAGCGTGCCGGGGCCATCCTGCGCAGCCACCGCGCGCTGCTCGAGCGCAGCGCCCGCGAACTGCTGGCGCACGAGACGCTCGACGAGCCGGCGCTGCGCACGATCGCCGCCGAGCTGCTGCCGCGCTGAGGCGGATCAATCCGCGCCGCGGTGCCAGCCGCGAGCATCGCCCCAGGGGCCGCGCGTGCGGCCCAACAAGGAGATCGCCATGCCCGCCACCATCGGCTCCGTCGCCACGCCGATCGTCGTCACCGCCGCCCCCGAGACCACCGCGGCCGAGGCTGCGCGGTTGATGCGCCAGCACCATGTCGGCTCGCTGGTGGTGGTCGACAGCAGCGCCGGCAGCGGCAAGCCGCTGGGCATCGTCACCGACCGCGACCTGGTGCTCGCGGTGATGGCCGAGGGGCTGGACGCCGCGCTCTTCACCGTCGGCGACATCATGTCGCGCGACCTCGCCACCGTGTCGGCCGATGCCGCCGTGATGGTCGGCATCGAGCGCCTGCGCGAGCGCCAGCTGCGCCGCCTGGTGGTGCTCGACGGTGTCGGCCGCGTCGTCGGCGTGGCCGCGTTCGAGGACCTGCTCGAGGCCGTGGTCGGCCAGCTCGGCACGCTGGCGCAGGCACTGCGCGCGGCGCGCGACCGGGAGCGGCGCGAGCGGGGCTGACGGCTCAGACCGGGGCGTCGTCCCCGGTCACATCGGCCTTGCGGATGCGCACCGGCCCCTTCTTCTTGGCCGGTTCGGCGGGCGGCTCGGTGGCCGCCAGGGCCTGTTCCGGCGTGAGGGGCGCTGCCTCGCCCTCGACCGGCGGCGCCGCCTCGTCGGCCGTGATCACCCGCGTGTAAGGCGCGAGCAGCTTGACGAGCTGGGCGTAGATCTTCGGCGTGCCGGCCACCACCTCGCGCTGGTAGAGGTAGTCGGCCTCGCCGGTGAAGTTGCCGATCAGCCCGCCGGCCTCGGTGATGATCAGCGAGCCGGCGGCGATGTCCCAGGGGCTCAGGCCGGTCTCGAAGAAACCGTCGTACCAGCCGGCGGCCACGTAGCACAGGTCGAGCGCCGCGGCGCCCGGGCGGCGCAGGCCGGCGCAGTGCTGCATGACCTCCTCGAACATCTGCACGTAGCGCTTGAAGTTGTCGCCGCGGCGGAACGGGAAGCCGGTGCCGATCAGCGCGTCCTGGATGCGGGTGCGCTTGGAGCAGCGCAGGCGCTTGTCGTTGAGGAAGGCGCCGCGCCCCTTGGAGGCGAAGAACAGGTCGTTGCGCGTCGGGTCGTAGACCACCGCCTGCTGCACCTGGCCGCGGTACGCCAGCGCGATCGACACCGCATAGACCGGGAAGCCGTGCAGGAAGTTGGTGGTGCCGTCCAGCGGGTCGATGATCCAGACGTACTCGCTGTCCTTCGCGCCATGCGTGCGGCCGGATTCCTCGGCCAGGATGCCGTGGCCGGGGTAGGCGGTCAGCAGCGTTTCGATGATCGCCTGCTCGGCGGCCTGGTCGACCTCGCTGACGAAGTCGTTCGGGCCCTTGGTGTTGACCTTCAGCAGGTCCAGGTCGAGCGAGGCCCGGTTGATGATGGCCCCGGCCGCACGTGCCGCCTTCACGGCGATGTTGAGCATGGGGTGGAGCGCTTGCGACATGGGTCAGCCTGCAGGGTGGGAGGAGGGCGTGGCGGCGGGAAAGAGCGGCAGCGCAGAATCACGCTGCGAGAAGCCCGTGATTTTAGCCGCCCGACCATGACCGACCCGACCCGCTTCATCCTCATCGGCACCAGCCATCCGGGCAACGTCGGCGCGGCGGCGCGGGCGATGAAGGTGATGGGCTTCGCCGACCTGGTGCTGGTCGCGCCACGCCTGGCCGACATCGCCCGCCAGCCCGAGGCGCTGGCGATGGCCAGCGGCGCCACCGACGTGCTCGAGCGCGCCCGCACCGTGGCCACGCTGGCCGAGGCGCTCGACGGCGTGACCTGGCTGGGTGCCACCGCGATGACGCCACGCGACTTCGGCCCGCCGACGCAGGCGCCGCGAGCGCTGTTCCCGGCGCTGGCCGCCAGCGGCCAGCGTGTCGCCTTCCTGTTCGGTACCGAGCGCGTGGGCCTGAGCAACGAGGACGTCTACCGCTGCCATGCCTGCCTGAGCATCCCCACCGACCCGGCCTACGGCTCGCTCAACCTCGCCCAGGCGGTGCAGCTGATCGCCTACGACTGGCGCCAGGCGCTGGGCGGTTTCCCGGTGCAGCCGCGCACCGCCGACCCGACGCTGGCCGACGCCGCCGCGGTGCAGGGGCTGCTGGCGCACTGGCAGGAGACGCTGGTGGCGATCGGCTTCCTCGACCCGGCTGCGCCGAAGAAGCTGATGCCGCGCCTGAACCAGTTGCTGGCGCGCGTGCAGCCCACGCGCGAGGAGGTCGACATCCTGCGCGGCATGGCGCGCGCCGTCGCCAAGGCGCGCGGCTGAGCGGGCTTTCCACCCCGCGGCTACACTGGCCGCTCCAGTCCGAGAGACGATCATGTTCCAGCGCCTGCGCGAAGACATCGACTGCATCCTCGAGCGCGACCCCGCGGCGCGCTCGCGCTGGGAGGTGCTGACCTGTTACCCCGGCCTGCACGCGCTGGTGATGCACCGCTGGGCCAAGACCTGCTGGCAGCTCGGCTGGCGCTGGGCGGCACGCTTCATCTCGCACCTCGGCCGCTTCCTCACTGGCATCGAGATCCACCCGGGCGCGACGATCGGCCGGCGTGTGTTCATCGACCACGGCATGGGCGTGGTGATCGGCGAGACTGCCGAGATCGGCGACGAATGCACCATCTACCAGGGCGTGACGCTGGGCGGCACCTCGCTGGGGCGCGGCACCAAGCGCCACCCGACGCTCGAGCGCGGCGTGATCGTCGGCGCCAATGCCCAGGTGCTGGGCGGCTTCACGGTGGGCGAGGGCGCACGGGTCGGCTCGAACGCGGTGGTGGTCAAGCCGGTGCCGGCGGGCGCCACGGCGGTCGGCAACCCGGCGCGCATCATCAATGCCGAGGGTGACGCGAAGCGCGAGGCCGCGGCCGCGAAGATGGGCTTCTCGGCTTACGGCGTGACGCAGGGCGACGACCCGGTGTCGCAGGCCATGAAGGGGCTGATCGACAACGCCGCCGGCCACGAGCACCAGATCGCGCTGCTGTGGCACGCGATCGAGAAGCTCTCGGCGCGGTCGCGCGAGCTGCCCGGCGTCGAGTGCGTGCCCGACGACGCGCATGTCACCGAGCAGTTCGACGCCGAGCGCCTGAACCGGCTGGTGAAGTGACCGTCAGAGCAGCAGCAGCAGCGGCGAGATCATCAGCAGGTACAGCGACCAGTCGCGCGGCACCTCGATGATCAGCGGCGCGCTGTAGGGCCCGACGAAGCCGTCGGGTTCGATGCTGCGGTAGCGGAAGTAGTAGGTGCCGCCCGGGCGCGGCAGCGGCAGGTTCCACTCGGGTTGGTCGAGGTCGGCCTGGGTCACGATCTCCCTGAAGGCCGGGTCGCGCGCCAGCTCCACGTGCTGTGTGTCGCCCGGCCGGCCGCCCCAGGCGATCACCAGCGACCGGCCGTCGGCCGACACGCCGCCCTGGGGCGGCTCGGGCAGCGGGCGCAACTCGAAGCGCTGCGGATCGCCGAAGGGCCCGCGGTCGCCGTCGGCGCGCGTGCTGGCCAGGCGCCACCAGTAGCTGCCGGCCTCGGGCAGCTCGATGCGCGCACGGTTGCCCGGCAGGCCCTCTCGCTGCAGCACGAGGTCGGTGAACTGCTCGTCGCGCGCCACCTGCAGGCGCACCGTGGCGGCCTCGAGGTTGGGCGACCACTGCAGCTCCAGCGGGCCGAGCGACTGCTTGCCGCCGGGCCGTGGCGCATTGATCGCCGGCGGCTCCGGGCGTGCCTTCAGCACGAACGGCCGCACCGCGTCGTAGCCCTCGATGCCCTGCTCGTCGAGCCGGCGCGCGCGCAGGTACCAGCGTGCATCGGGCAGGCCGGCGATGCGCACGTCGCTGCCGGCCACCACGCGCTGGTCGTCGACGATCTTGTCGAAAGCCGGGTCGACCGCCACCTGCACCCGCACCGTCGACTGCTCGGCCGGCAGCGCGAAGCGCACCAGCGGGCGCTCGAACAGCGCCGGCATCGCGGCGAGGTCGGGCGCGGGCAGCAGCGGCGTGGGTTTCGCGGCGGGCCCCGCGGCGGCCTGCGTGGCGCCGAAGCCGGCCGAGAGATCGGTGCCGGCCTTGCGATCGGCGCTGTCGAGCCGGACCTTGCCGTCCAGCACCTCGCTGCGGGTGATCGGCGCCTCGTCGTCGAAGCGGATGCGGTAGTGCGTGCCGCGCACGCCGACCACGGCGGTGGGCGTGGTGACCTCGAGCGGCGCCTGGCGGCGCATCTTCGTGGCCAGCACCTCGACCGAGCCACGCACCATGCGCAGCACGCCGGTGAACCAGCCTTCGCTCGCGGTGCGCTGCGCGAGTTCGGGGGTCGGGCCGGCGCCGCGGCTGGCCACGATCTCGGCCAGCGTGGCCGGCGGCACGCGCACCTTCGAGCCGTCGGCCAGTTCGAGCACCGCGGACGACTTCGGCGCGGTCTCCAGCGCCTGGCCCTCGGCGAGCACGCTGCCGGCCTCGACCGCGGCGCCGCCGCTGCGCACCTCCCCGACGGTGCTGGTGACGCGCACCGGCAGCGCCGTGCTGCGCATCAGCCGTGCCGGCACGCGCAGCACCTGGCCGGGATAGATGCGGTTCGGGTCCGGAAGGCGGTTGATGCGCGCGATCTCGCGCCAGGCGCGTGGGCTGGTGAACACCTGTTCCGAGAGCCCGATCAGCGTGTCGCGCGCGTTGACGCGGTACTCGAGCATCGTCTCGGCCGCGGGCAGCGGCCCCGCGGCCAGCCCGGCCAGCAGCAGCGCGGCGCGTTTCACCGCACGGGTCGGACGGCGTTCTTCGGCCGCCAGGCCTTGACCACTGCCTCGTCGGTCTCGAGGTAGGGGCCGCCGATCAGGTCGATGCAGTAGGGCACGGCCGCGAAGATGCCGTGCACGCCGCGCTCGGGCAGGCCCTGCAGGGTCTCGGCGATCGACTTGGGCTGGCCAGGCAGGTTGATGACCAGCGTGTTGCCGCGGATCACCGCCACCTGGCGCGAGAGGATGGCGGTGGGCACGAAGTTCAGGCTGATCTGGCGCATCTGCTCGCCGAAGCCAGGCATCACCTTGTCGGCGACGGCCAGCGTGGCCTCGGGCGTGACGTCGCGCTTCGCGGGGCCGGTGCCGCCGGTGGTGAGCACCAGGTCGCAGCGCGCCTCGTCGACCAGGCCGCGCAGCGCGGCCTCGATCTGCGGCTGCTCGTCCGGGATCAGCCGGGTCTCCCAGGTGATCGGGTTGCGCAGTGCGCGCTGCAGCCATTCCTGCAGCGCCGGAATGCCCTTGTCCTCGTAGACGCCGCTGGAGGCGCGGTCGCTCACCGATACCAGGCCGATGCGCACCGCGTCGAAGGAGGAATCACTCATGGAGGCTCGCCTGCTTGATGAACTGGAACAGCTCGCGGAAGGCCCGCCCGCTGCGCTGCTCGGGGGCTGACGCGGCGTCCTTGCGCGCATTGCGCACCAGCGCGCGCAGCTGCTGCGCGTCGGCCGCCGGGTGCTCGCGCAGGAAGCCGGTCAGCGCGTCGTCGCTGGCGATCAGCTCGGCGCGCCAGCGCTCGGCCTCGTGCAGCGCGAGCGAATCCTTCGCGCGGCCGAGCTGCATGTCGAGCACGGCCTGGCGGATCGGCGCGGTGTCGGTGCCGCGCATCAGCCGGCCGATGTACTGCATCTGGCGCCGCCGGCCCTCGTGCGAGCGGGTGCGGCGGTACTCGCGCACCGCGTCGGCCAGGCTCTCGGGCAGCGGCAGCGCGTCGAACCGGTCCTGCGGCAGCGCAACCAGCGCCTCGCCCAGGTCCTGCAGCTCGTGCGAGGCCTTCTTGCGCTGCGTCTTGCTGGGCCGCTCGGCGGCGTCCTCGCCGGGGGCGTCGACGGGAGACATGGGCGGGGTGGGCATGGGGGCTGGGTATCATAGCCGCGGGCCTTTCGCCCTCCATCCCATGCTCACCACCACGACGCCCCGCACCGGTTTCGCCCTCACCCGCGCCCAGTTCGAGCAGCTCGCCGAGGACGCCCTGGCCGTCGCGAAGCAGCTCGGCGCGAGCGATGCCGGGGTCGAGGTGTCCGAGGGCGTGGGCCTGTCGGTCAGCGTCCGCAAGGGCGAGATCGAGAACGTCGAGCGCAACCGCGACAAGTCGCTCGGCGTGACCGTCTATGTGGGACAGCGGCGCGGCAACGCGAGCACCTCCGATTTCTCGCGCACCGCGCTGGAGCAGACCGTGCGCGCGGCGCACGACATCGCGCGCTTCACCGCCGAGGACCCGGCCGCCGGACTGCCCGAGCTGGAAGACCTGGCCTTCGGCCCGGCCGCGGCGCTCGACCTGGACCTGTTCCACCCCTGGGCGATCGATGCCGAGCAGGCGGTCGAGATCGCGCAGCGCTGCGAGGCCGCGGCGCTGACGGTGGACCGCCGCATCACCAATTCCGACGGCGCGGGTGTTTCGGCGCAGCAATCGCATTTCTTCGCCGCCAACAGCCGCGGCTTCCGCGGCGGTTATGCCAGCTCGCGGCATTCGCTGTCGGTCGCGCCGATCGCCTCGCTGCCCGGCAGGAACGGCGACGACATGCAGCGCGACGCCTGGTACAGCTCGATGCGCATGCCGCAGGCGCTGGCGGAGCCCGAGGCGGTGGGCCGCTACGCGGCCGAGCGGGCGCTGTCGCGCCTGGGCGGCCGCAAGATCCGCACCTGCGAGGTGCCGGTGCTGTTCGAATCCACCGTCGCCGCCGGGCTGCTCGGCGCGCTGGTGCAGGCCACGAGCGGCGGGGCGCTGTACCGCAAGTCCAGCTTCCTGGTCGACAGCCTCGGCAAGCACGTGCTGGCCGCGCACCTCGACCTGCACGAGGACCCGCACATCCCGCGCGGCAAGGGCAGCGCGCCGTTCGACGACGAGGGCGTGGTCACGCGCGCGCGTGACGTGGTCAAGGCCGGCGTGCTGCAGGGCTACTTCCTCTCGAGCTACTCGGCGCGCAAGCTCGGCATGCGCACCACCGGCCATGCCGGCGGTTCGCAGAACCTGACGCTGACCAGTCGCCACACCCAGCCCGGCGACGACCTCGACGCGATGCTGCGCAAGCTGCACCGCGGCCTGTTCGTCATCGAACTGATGGGGCAGGGCGTCAACTACGTGACGGGCGACTACTCGCGCGGCGCGGCCGGCTTCTGGGTCGAGAACGGGCGCATCGCCCACCCGGTGCACGAGATCACGATCGCCGGCAACCTGCGCGACATGCTGCGTCACATCGTGGCCGTGGGTGCGGATGCCTACACCGTGGGCAGCAAGACCACCGGCTCCATCCTGGTCGAGCGCATGAAGATCGCCGGCTCCTGAGCCGGCTCCCGCGGCTGCGGGATACGTTGTTTTTCGCAGGGGTAAACACCGGGCGAGGGCGTTTGGACCCCCGGCCTAGAATGCCCGCGCCTCTCTATCCCTCACAGGAGATTCACGCATGGAACGTCGTTCCTTCATGCAGCATGCCGGCCTGGCCGGCGTGCTGGCCGCGGGTGCCGCCCCGGCCATCGTGCATGCCCAAGCCAACATCCGCTGGCGCCTGGCCTCGAGCTTCCCGAAGTCACTCGACACCATCTTCGGCGCGGCCGAGGTGTTCTCCAAGCTGGTCAGCGAGATGACCAGCGGCAAGTTCCAGATTTCCGTGCATGCCGGTGGCGAGCTGATGCCTCCGTTCGGCGTGGTCGACGGCGTGCAGGCGGCCACCGTCGAGATGGCGCACACGGCGCCGTACTACTTCTTCGGCAAGGACCCGGTGTTCGCGCTCGGCTGCGCGATCCCCTTCGGACTGAACTCGCGCCAGATGACGGCCTGGATGATCGAGGGCAACGGCCTGAAGCTGATGCGCGAGTTCTACAAGGGCTACAACATCATCAACTTCCCGGGCGGCAACACCGGCGCGCAGATGGGCGGCTGGTTCCGCAAGGAAGTCAAGAGCCTGGCCGAGGTGAAAGGCCTGAAGTTCCGCATCGGCGGCTTCGGCGGCAAGGTGTTCGAGCGCATCGGCGGCGTGCCGCAGAACATCCCCGGCGGCGAGATCTACCAGTCGCTCGAGAAGGGCACGATCGACGCGGCCGAGTGGGTGGGCCCGTACGACGACTTCAAGCTCGGCTTCTACAAGATCGCCCCGAACTACGCCTACCCGGGCTGGTGGGAAGGCGGCCCGCAGCTGGACTTCTACATCAACACCAAGGCCTACGAGGGCCTGTCGGCCGAGTACAAGGCCATCATCGAAGCCGCTACCGCGGCGGCGCACGTCGACATGCAGGCCAAGTACGACGCCCGCAACCCGGCCGCGCTGAAGCAGCTGGTGGCCGGCGGCACCAAGCTGTTCCGCTTCCCGCGCGACATGATGGAAGCCGCCTTCAAGGAGGCGCTGGCGCTGTACAGCGAACTGAGCGGCAGCAACCCGGCGTGGAAGAAGATCTACGAGGACTTCTCGGCCTTCCGCCGCGACCAGAACCTGTGGTTCCGCTTCACCGAGTCGGGCTTCGACGACTTCATGCAGGCGCAGAAGCTCTGAGCGCTTCGCGCTGAAACAGGAAACCCCGCCGGTGCGAGCCGGCGGGGTTTTTTCATTGACGGGTCGCTTCCGGGGCCCCGGCAGGCCGGGGCCTCCGGGTCACTTCTTCTTGTCCTGCTCGAGCGCGCGCTTGATCGCCTCCATCGGATCCTCCTCGGCCGGGGCCGAGGCGGCCGGTGCGCCCGTGGCGGTGCCGCTGGCGCCCGCATCGGGCGCGAACAGCTTGTTGGCGTCGTCTTCCGTGCGGCCGTAGTCGGGCTTGTCGACATCGAGCTGGATGTTGGTCGTGTCCATCTCGGCCTTCTTGCCCAGGCCGCCCGACACCATGTTCGGGAAGGCGATGATCAGGCCGACCATGATGATCTGGATCACCACGAACGGCACCGCGCCCCAGTAGATCTGGCCCGTGGTCACCTTCGCGATGGTCTTGCCGGTCAGGCGGTCCTTGTAGTCGTCGGTCGGCGCCACGCTGCGCAGGTAGAACAGCGCGAAGCCGAACGGCGGGTGCATGAACGAGGTCTGCATGTTGACCGCCAGCAGCACGCCGAACCACACCAGATCGATGCCGAGCTTCTCGGCCACCGGCCCGAGCAGCGGGATCACGATGAACGACAGCTCGAAGAAGTCGAGGAAGAAGGCCAGGAAGAACACGAGCACGTTGACGACGATGAGGAAGCCGAGCTGGCCCCCGGGCAGGCTGGTCAGCAGGTGCTCGACCCACTTCGGCCCGTCCACGCCCTGGAACGACAGGCTGAACACCGTCGAGCCGAGCAGGATGAAGACGACGAAGCAGGACAGCTTCATCGTGCTGTCCATCGCCTGGCGCATCAGCTTCATGCTCAGGCGCCGGCGCGCGAGCGCCATCACCAGCGCACCGACCGCGCCCATCGCGCCGCCTTCGGTGGGCGTGGCGATGCCCAGGAAGATGGTGCCCAGCACCAGGAAGATCAGCGCCAGCGGCGGGATCAGCACGAAGGTCACGCGCTCGGCCATGCGCGACAGCAGCTTCAGGCGCAGCAGCCGGTTCAGCACCGACAGCGCGAAGGCCACGCCGACGCCGACGCACATCGAGACGACGATCGTCTCGTCGGTCGGCGTGCTGGCCGGCCGCGTCTTGCCGAACACGATGGCCGCACCCACCGACAGCACGAACAGCACCCCCAGGGAGCGCAGGCCGGGCGAACCGTCGTCCTCCTTGATGGAGCGGGCTTCGGGCGGCAGCGCCGGCGCCCACTGCGGACGCCACAGCGTGACGAGCAGGACGAATCCGAGGTACAGGCCCGTCAGCACGAAGCCGGGGATGAAGGCGCCCTTGTACAGGTCGCCGACGCTGCGGCCGAGCTGGTCGGCCAGGATGATCAGCACCAGCGAGGGCGGGATGATCTGCGCCAGCGTGCCGGAGGCGGCGATGGTGCCCGAGGCGATGCGCCGGTCGTAGCCGTAGCGCAGCATGATCGGCAGCGAGATCAGGCCCATCGAGATCACCGACGCGGCCACCACGCCGGTGGTGGCGGCGAGCATCGCACCGACCAGGATCACCGCGTAGGCCAGGCCGCCGCGGATCGGGCCGAACAGCTGGCCGATGGTGTCGAGCAGGTCCTCGGCCATGCCGGAGCGCTCGAGGATCAGGCCCATGAAGGTGAAGAACGGGATCGCCAGCAGCGTCTCGTTGGCCATGATGCCGAACACGCGCAGCGGCAGCGCCTGCATCAGCGTGGCCGGCAGCAGCCCGATCTCCACGCCGAGGTAGCCGAAGAACAAGCCGCAGGCAGCCAGCGAGAACGCGACCGAGAAGCCCATCAGCAGGAAGACGATCAGCCCCAGGAACATGATCGGGGCCATGTAGGCGTGAAGGAACTCGATCACTTCTTTGCTCCTTCGGCCCTCAGGATGGCTTCGGCCAGTTCTTCCTCGGCGGTCTTCTCCCGCTTCTTCTTGCCGGGGTCGTCCGCCAGGCCCTTCAGGAAGGCGATGCGCTTGATGAGCTCGGAGATGCCCTGCAGCCCGAGCAGCGTGAAGCCGATCGGCACCAGTGCGAAAACCGGCCAGCGGATCAGGCCGCCGGCGTTGGACGACATCTCCTGCATCTGGTAGGCACGGATCACCAGCGGCATCACCAGGTCGACCACCGCGAAGACGAACGGGAACAGGAAGACGACGATGCCGAAGATCTCGACCTTCACCTGCGTGGGCCGGCTGAAGCGGTGCAGGATCACGTCGATCTTCACGTGCTCCTGGCGCAGCATGGTGTAGCCGGCGGCGCACAGGAACACGGCCGAGAAGAGGTACCACTGGATCTCGAGGAAGGCGTTCGAACTGGTGTCGAAGGTCTTGCGCACGATGGCGTTGACGGCGCTGATCAGCACCGCCGCGAGCACCAGCCACGACAGCCAGCGTCCGACGAACTCGGACAGCGCGTCGATGCGGCGCGAAAGGGACAGGAGGAAGGACAAGGGCGGTCTCCGAGAGTGGTCGGACGCGACGCGCAGGCGCCAGCCGGCGGCCGCGTCGCAATGCCCCCGATGAGACTGCGAGCGGGGGCGCCGGCGCAACGGGTGAAACCGCTAAGTGGTACTACGCAAGATCAGGCGGTGCCCCTGCGCCGCTCGACGGCGTAGCGGATCAGCTCGGCCTGGCCTGCCAGGCGCAGCTTGCGGCGGATGTTGTGGCGGTGCGTCTCGACCGTGCGCACGCTCATGCCCAGCCGCGTGGCGATCTGCTTGCTGGGCAGTCCCTCGGCTAGGCAGTCGAGGATCTCGCCTTCGCGCGGCGACAGCGGCGTGTGTTCGGGCGCACCTGCCTCGACGAGACCGCTGCCGATGAAGCGCCCGCCAGCGGCGACGGCCGCGATCGCCTGCACGATCTCCTCGGCCGGTGCCTCCTTCAGCACGTAGCCGCTGGCGCCGGCGGCCAGCGCGCGGCCGACGGTCTCGGGGCTGTCGTACATGCTCAGCATCAGCACGCGCAGGCCGGGATGCAGGCCGAGCAGCTGCGCCGTCAGCGCGATGCCGCTGGTCTGCTTCATGCCGACGTCCATCAGCACCAGATCGGGGCGCTCGCACTCGACCGCCTCGAGCGCCGCGGCCGCGTCGCCGGCCTCGCCGACCACCTGCAGCCCGGGCACCACGCCGAGGCGCGCCCGCAGCCCTTCGCGCACCAGCGGATGGTCGTCCACCAGCAGGATGCGGACCGAACTCATGCGGCCTCCCGGCGCGGCGCCGCGAAGCGCGCCAGGGCCTCGGCGGGCAGGTCGGCGCGCAGCTCGGTGCGTCCGGGGCGCGACAGCACGCTGAAGCTGCCGCCGATGGTCTCGACCCGCTCGCGCAGGTTGCGCAGCCCGATGCCGCGCCGCGGGTCGGCGCGGATCGCCGGCACGTCGAAGCCGACGCCGTCGTCGACGACGGTCAGGCGCGCGCCGCGCGGGTGGCGGATGAGCCGCACCTGCACCTGGCTGGCCCGGGCATGCTTGTGGATGTTGGTCAGGGATTCCTGCGTGACGCGGAACAGCACCGTGTTGACCTCCTCCGGCAGCTCGTCGGCCGGGCCGCGCACGCGCAGCGAGAATCGCGCCTGGCCGAGGCGGTGGAACTCCTGGCCCAGGTCGTCGAGTGCGGCCGGCAGGCCCAGCACGTCGAGCTCGGCCGGGCGCAGCCGGTGCGAGATCACGCGCACCTCGTGCAGCGCGCCGGCCAGGCGCTGCAGGGCGCGCTGCAGCGCCGGCGGCGTGCGCTCGGGGCCAAGCTGCGCGGCGGCGCTTTCGAGCAGCAGCTTCACCGAGACCAGGTTCTGGCTGGTGCCGTCGTGCAGCTCGCGCGAGAGGTGGGCGCGTTCGTCCTCCTGCGACTTGACGACCTGGCGCGCCAGCAGGCGCAGCTTGGACTCGGCCACGCGCGCATCGCTCAGGTTCAGCGCCAGCCCGCTGGCGCCGATCAGCAGCACGCCGACCGCGGCGATGGCGGCAATCCAGCGCAGCGTGCCGTCGACGTTCTCGTCGACCTGGCGGTCGACCTCGGCCAGCGTCGAGGCGATGTCGTCCAGGTACAGCCCGGTGCCGACCACCCAGTTCCAGCGCTGCAGCGAGATCGCGTAGGCGAGCTTGGGTGTCTCGGCTGCCGTCGAGGGCTTGGGCCAGTGGTAGCGCACGAAGCCGCCGCCCTCGTGGGCGCGGGCGATCAGCTCCCGGATCACCGGCACGCCGCGGCTGTCGCGCAGGTCCCAGAGGTCGCGCCCGGCGAGCTCGGGCTGGCGCGGGTGCAGCAGGTTGCGGCCGGAGGTGTCGAAGACGAAGAAGTAGCCGTCGATGCCGTAGTCCATCGCGGCCAGCAGGCGCAGCGCCTGCTCGCGGATTGCCTCGTCCTCGCGCCGGGTGTCGTACAGCGGCTCGAGGATGCTGCGCGCCAGCGCCATCAGGTTCAGCAGCTCGGTGCGCTTGGCCACCATGTAGGTCGATTCGACCAGCGTGCGCTCGCGCTGGGAGAGGTCGCGCTGCTGCTGGCGCACGCCCCAGGCGATCAGCGCCAGCGAGGCCAGCAGCGGCACCAGCGCCAGCAGCAGCAGCTTGGCGCGCAGCCGCATCGCGGGCCCCGGGGCGCGGCGGTGGCGGCGCTCAGCGCGCCGCGCTGGCGGCGGCGAACAGCTTGGTGGAACGTGCGCCGCTGCGGCAGAACGCCACCAGCGGCCGCGGCAGCGCGGCCAGCAGCTCGGCCATGCGCGCGATCTCCTGCGGCGACTGGAACGCCGGCTGCACCGGCAGGTAGGCGTACTCGAGACCGGCGGCACGCGCGGCGGCCTCGATCTGCACACTGGTGGGCTGCTGCGGGCCTTCCTCGAAGTCGGGCCGGTTGTTGATGACGGCCTTGAAGCCGAGCGCGGCCAGATCGGCCATCGCCTGGGGCGTCATCTGCGGGGCGACGCAGACCTCGGGCGTCAGGGCGCGCAGCAGGTGGCGGGTATCGACCATCGTGACTCCTTGAAACGTCGATGTCAGCGCGCGAGCGCCTGCTTGACCGCGGCCGAGGCCAGGGCCATGTCGGCCTTGCCGGCCAGCTTCGCCTTGACGGCGGCCATCACCTTGCCCATGTCGCCCGGGCCGGCGGCACCGAGCTCGGTGACGATCGCGGCCACCGCCGCGGCGACTTCCTCGGCCGACAGGCGCTGCGGCAGGTAGCCCTCGAGCACCTTCAGCTCGGCGCTCTCCTTGTCGACCAGGTCGGTGCGGCCGGCCGCGGCGAACTGGGTGATCGAGTCCTTGCGCTGCTTGATCAGCTTGTCGACGATGCCGACGATGGCCACGTCGTCGAGCTCGATGCGCTCGTCGACTTCCTTCTGCTTCATGGCCGCCATCAGGCCGCGGATGGTCAGCAGGCGCGCCGCATCCTTGGCGCGCATGGCCGTCTTCATGTCTTCGGTGATCTGCTCTTTGAGAGTCATCGCGCCTCCAGAAACGACAAAGCCCGCGCGGAGGCCGTGCGGGCTTGAACGATACGTCGCCGGCTCAGTACAGCTTCTTGGGCAACTGCATGCTGCGAACGCGCTTGAAATGGCGCTTGACGGCCGCGGCCTTCTTGCGCTTGCGTTCGGCCGTGGGCTTCTCGTAGAACTCGCGGGCGCGCAGGTCGGTCAGCAGCCCGAGTTTCTCGATGGTGCGCTTGAAGCGGCGCAGTGCCACATCGAACGGCTCGTTTTCCTTGACGCGAATCGTAGTCATGTACAGATGTTGGGGTTGAGATGCGCTCGGTGTTGCGACGCTCGATGATCAGGAGGGTCCGGAGTTCCTGGTCTCGGCGGCGGCGCAATCGCGGCGCGGGTTTGCCGGCAAAGACGACGATTATATGCCGGATCGCCGGCGCCGCAAGCGCCGGTCAGTGGGCACTCTCGGCGGGGCGCTCGGCCAGCGCCCGGGCGCTGGCGGCGGCGCTGGCCCAGGCCCACTGGAAGTTGTAGCCGCCGAGCCAGCCGGTCACGTCGACCACCTCGCCGATGAAGTGCAGGCCGCGGACGCGCTTGCTCTCCAGGGTCTGCGAGCTGAGCTCGCGGGTGTCGACCCCGCCCAGCGTCACCTCGGCCTTGCGGTAGCCCTCGTCGCCGTCGGGCTGCAGTTCCCAGTGCTGCAGGCGCCGGGCCAGCTCGCGCAGGTCCTGGTCGCGCGTTTCGGGCAGCGCCCGGCCGGCCAGCCCCGGCGTGGCAGCCAGCCAGGTTTCGGCCAGGCGGCGCGGCAGCAGCGCCGCCAGCTCGGTGCCGAGCTGGCGCTTCGATCCGGCCTTGGCGCGCAGCAGGGTGGCGGCGAGGTCAAGGCCCGGCGCCAGGTCGATGCGCAGGGCCTGGCCGGGCCGCCAGTAGCTCGAGGCCTGCAGCACCGCCGGCCCGCTCAGCCCGCGGTGGGTGAACAGCAGGTCTTCGCGGAAGCGGCCGCGCGCCTTGCCGGCGCCGGTCTCGATGTCGACCTCGAGCGACAGGCCCGACAGCGCCGCGAACGGCGCCCAGGCGGCCGCGTCGAAGGTCAGCGGCACCAGCGCGGGGCGGGTCTCGACGATCCCGTGGCCGAACTGCCGCGCCAGCCGGTAGCCCCAGTCGCTGGCGCCGATCTTCGGGATCGAGAGCCCGCCGGTGGCCACCACCAGCCGGGCCGCCTGCACCGGGCCGGCGTCGGTGTCGAGGTCGAAGCCGCCACCGGCGCGCGGGCGCACCGCCAGCACCGCGCAGGGCTGGCGCCGCACCACGCCGCCGGCGTCGCATTCGCGCAGCAGCATGTCGATGATGTCCTCGGCCGAGTGGTCGCAGAACAGCTGGCCGCGGTGCTTCTCGTGCCAGGGGATGGCGTGGCGCCGCAACAGCTCGAGGAAGTCGGCCGGCGTGTAGCGCGCCAGCGCCGAGCGGCAGAAGTGCGGGTTGGCGGAGAGGAAGTTCGCCGGGCCGGCGTCGCGGTTCGTGAAGTTGCAGCGCCCGCCGCCGGAGATGCGGATTTTCTCGGCCACCTTGGCCGAATGGTCGAGCAGCAGCACCTTCGCGCCGAGCTGGCCGGCGATGCCGGCGCAGTGAAGGCCGGCGGCGCCGCCGCCGACCACCACCGCGTCGAAGGAGGTCGCGCTCAGGGCTGGTACTTCCAGGCGCCGTTCTGGATCTTCACCATTACGTAGGCACGCTGGTCCAGGCCCAGGTGGTCGTTGGGCGACATCGTGAAGATGCCGTGTGCGCCGGCCACGTCCTTCAGCTGCTCGAGCGCGTCGCGCAGCGCGACGCGGAACTCGGCGGTGCCGGGCTTGGCCTTCTTCAGCGCGTTGGGCACTGCGGCAGCCATCAGCAGGCCGGCATCCCAGGCGTGCGCGCCGAAGGTCGACACCGAGCCCTTGCCGTGGGCCGCCTCGTAGGCGGTCACGTAGGCCTGGGCCGACTTGCGCACCGGGTGGCCGGCGGGCAGCTGGTCGGCCACCAGCACCGGGCCGGCAGGCAGGAAGGTGTCGTCCACGTCCTTGCCGCCCACGCGCAGGAAGTCGGCGTTCGCGACGCCGTGCGTCTGGTAGTACTTGCCGGTGTAGCCGCGCTCCTTGAGCGTCTTCTGCGGCAGCGCGGCCGGCGTGCCCGAACCGGCGACCAGCACGGCATCCGGCTTGGCCGCCATGATCTTCAGCACCTGGCCGGTGACGGCCGTGTCGGTGCGCGCATAACGCTCGTTGGCCACGATCTGCAGCCCCTTGAGCGCCGCCACCTTGCTGAACTCGCCGTACCAGCCTTCGCCGTAGGCATCGGCAAAGCCGATGAAGCCGACCGTCTTGACGCCGTTGTTGGCCATGTGCCCGGCGATCGCGAGCGACATCATGATGTCGTTCTGCGGCGTCTTGAACACCCAGCGCTTCTTGGCGTCGACCGGCTCGACGATGCGCGCCGAGGCGGCCATTGAGATCATCGGCGTCTGGTTCTCGGCGACCACGTCGATCATCGCCAGCGAGTTGGGCGTGGTGGTCGAGCCGAGCACGACGTCGACCTTGTCCTCGGTGATCAGCTTGCGCGTGTTGGCCACCGCCTTGGTGGTGTCGGAGCCGTCGTCGAGCACGATGTAGTTGACCTTCTGCCCGGCGATGGTCTTGGGCATCAGGTCGATCGTGTTCTTCTCGGGGATGCCCAGCGAGGCCGCCGGGCCGGTGGCCGAGACGGTGACGCCGACGGTGATGTCGGCCTGCGCGGCGCCCGCGGCGCCGAGCAGTGCCAGCGCGAGCGGCACGAGCTTGCGGGTGAGGGTCATGGTCTTGTCTCCAGGGGCGTGAGAGGGATCGGGGAATTATCGACTGCTCGGTCGACGAATCAGTTGCGGGCTTCCACGGACGCCGGCGGCGTGACCGCGCCGAGCCCGCCGAGGAACAGGTCGGCGACGATCGGTGCCATGTCGTCGTGGCTGAGCGGCCCCTCGGGCTGCAGCCAGGTGAACATCCAGTTGATCATGCCGAACAGCAGCATGGTCAGCGGCTTGTCGAGCGCGGCGCGCGCCAGTTCCGGGCGCGCCTCGGCGATCGTCGCGGCGAAGGCGGCCACGACGGCGCGCTCCTTGTCGAGCACGCGGCGCCGGTCGCGCGGCTCGAGGAACTTGACGTCCTGCGTCAGCACGCCGTGGTCGTGGCGCGCCAGCGCGTACTCGTGCACGAAGCGCCGGATCAGCTCGCGCAGCCGCGCCGGCGGCGCCAGGTGAAGCGCCTCGACCTCGGCCACCAGCGCCGCCAGCCGCGTGACATGACCCTCGGCGATCTCGCGCAGCAGCTCGTACTTGTCGCTGACGTAGTGGTAGAGCAGCGGCTTGCTGATGCCGCACGCGCGCGCCAGGTCGCTCATCGAGGTGCCTGGGTAGCCCTGGGCCGAGAACAGCCGCGCCGCGGTGCGGACGATGGCCTCGCGGTTGACATCCCAGTCGGGCGACCTCGACCGTGCCATCAGCGTTGGTCGAGCGTGATGGTCACCTTCTGCGTCAGCGGGTGCGCCTGGCAGCACAGCACGAAGCCGGAGGCGACCTCGGCCTCGGTGAGCGCGTGGTTGCGGTCCATGCGCACCGCGCCCTCCAGCACGCGGCCCTTGCAGGTGGAGCACACGCCGGCCTTGCAGGAGTAGGGCACGTCCAGCCCGGTGCGGCGCGCCGCGTCGAGGATGGACGGGTCGCTGAGCCGGAACTCCACCGCGCGCTCGAGGCCGTCCATCACCAGCGTCACCTCGGCATGGTCGGCATCGCGCTCCTCGACATGGTGCGCCGCCGCGGCGGTGACGTCGCCGAAGCGCTCGACGTGGATGTGCCCGGCGCCCACGCCGGCGCGCTCGAGGGCGCTGACCGCGGCATCGATCATGCCGGCCGGCCCGCAGACGAAGGCCTCGTCGACCGACTCGGCCGGCACCAGCGTGCGCAGGAACTCGGTGAGGCGCTGCTCGTCGAGCCGGCCGTTGAACAGCGGCGCGTCCTGCGCCTCACGCGAGAACACGAAGTGCAGCGACAGCCGGGTCAGGTAGCGGTCCTTCAGCGCCTCGAGCTCCTCGCGCAGCATGGTCGAGGCGAGCTTGCGGTTGCCGTAGATGAGCGACACGCGCGTGTGCGGCTCGCGCGCCAGCAGCGTCTTGATCAGCGAGAGCATCGGCGTGATGCCGCTGCCCGCGGCGATCATCAGCACGTGGCGCCGCGCCTGCGGCTCGATAGTCAGCGTGAAGCGGCCCTGCGGCGGCAGCACCTGCAGCCGGTCGCCCGGCTTGAGCGCCTGCTCGGCCCAGCCGGAGAACTTGCCGCCGGGCAGCAGGCGCACGCCGATGCGCAGCTCGCCGTCGTCCACGCCGCTGCAGATCGAGTAGCTGCGGCGCACGTCCTCGCCGTCGATCTCGGTGCGCAAGGTGAGGTACTGGCCGTGCTCGAAGGCGAAGCTGTCGCGCAGCGCCTGCGGAACGTCGAAGCCGACCAGCAGCGCATCCGCGTCGCGCACGACGCTGGCGACGCTCAGGGGATGGAATTGCAGGCTCATGGTGTGGCGTCCGCTCAGATCGGCTTGAAGAGTTCGAAGGGTTCGAGGCAGTCCAGGCAGCGGTACAGCGCCTTGCAGGCGGTGGAACCGAAGGCCGAGAGCTGCTGCGTCTCGAAGCTGCCGCAGCGCGGGCAGGCGATGCCGCGCGGGTGGAAGCGCAGCGGCTGCGCGTCGGCCGCCTTCAGGTGCGGCGGCGCGATGCCGTAGGCACGCAGCTTCTCGGCCGCGGCGGGCGCGATCCAGTCGGTGGTCCAGGGCGGATCGAGCCGCTGCGTCACCTGCACGTCGCGTGCGCCGGCGCGGCGCAGGGCATCGACGACGGCCGCCGCTATCACCTCGGTGGCCGGGCAGCCGGAGTAGGTGGGCGTCAGCGTCACCGCGACGCGGTCGTCCGCCCCGACGGCCAGGTCGCGCACGATGCCGAGGTCGACCACCGAGAGCACCGGCACCTCGGGGTCGGGCACCGCGGCCAGCGCATTCCAGGCCGCCGCCTCGTTCACCACACGGCTCCGGGGAAGGCGCGCGGCAGCGCCTGCATCTGCGCCAGCAGGTAGCCCATGTGCTCGCTATGCACGCCGTGTTTGCCGGTCGAGCGGAACGGCGTCTCGGCCGCCGGCGCGAGCGTGGCGTCGGCCAGCACCAGGTCGACGCTCGCGCGCCAGGCCGGCTGCAGCGTGCTCCAGGCCGGGCCCAGGCCGCTGGCCTGCGCGGCGCGGTCGACCTCGTCGTCCTCGAACCACTCGGCGGTGTAGGGCCACAGCAGCAGCAGCGCGGCCTGCATGCGGCGGTGCGATTCATCCGTGCCGTCGCCCAGGCGCAGCACCCAGTCGGCGCTGTGCTGGCGGTGGTAGCGCACCTCCTTCAGGCTCTTGGCGGCGATCGCCGCGAGCTGCGCGTTCGACGAGCCGGCGAGCGCCTCGCACAGCACCTCCATGAACGAGGACCACAGGAAGCTGCGCAGCACCGTGACCGCGAAGTCACCGTTCGGCAGCTCCAGCAGGGTCGGGTTGCGGTAGTCGCGTTCGTCGCGCAGGAAGGCGAGCTGGTCCTCGTCGCGCCCGCGCCCTTCCAGCTGGCCGACCAGCGTGAGCAGCGCACGCGCCTGGCCGATGTGGTCGAGCGCGATGTTGGTCAGCGCGATGTCCTCCTCGAGCACCGGCGCGTGGCCGCACCATTCGGCCAGGCGCTGGCCGTGGATCAGGCAGGCGTCGGCGAGGCGCAGGACGTAGAGCGTCGTGTTGTCCATCACATCTGGTCCACGTCGGCTGGGAGCTTGTAGAAGGTCGGGTGGCGGTACACCTTGTCCTCGGCGGGCTCGAAGAACATGTCGCGCGTGTCCGGGTCGGAGGCAACGATCTGCTCGGACTTCACCACCCAGATGCTCGCGCCTTCCTGGCGCCGGGTGTAGACGTCGCGCGCCATCTGGATCGCCATCGCCGCGTCGCTCGCGTGCAGGCTGCCGCAGTGCTTGTGGTCCAGCCCGCTGCGGCTGCGCACGAACACTTCCCAGAGAGGCCACTCGTTGCGGTTGTTCATGTCAGGCTGCCTTGGTCTTGAGTTGCTGCTTGCGCGCGTGGGCGAGGGCGGCTTCGCGCACCCAGGCGCCGTCGTCCCAGGCCTGGACCCGTGCGGCCAGGCGCTCGCGGTTGCACGGGCCGTGGCCGTTGACCACGTTCCAGAACTCGGTCCAGTCGATCGCGCCGAAGTCCCAGGACTTGCGTTCCTCGTTCCACTTCAGGTCGGGGTCGGGCAGGCTCACGCCCAGCACCTGGGCCTGCTGCACCGTGGCGTCGACGAACTTCTGGCGCAGCTCGTCGTTGCTCACGCGCTTGATGCCCCAGCGCATCGACTGCGTGCCGTGCGTCGACTCCGCGTCGGGCGGCCCAAACATCATCAGGCTCGGCCACCACCAGCGGTTCACCGCGTCCTGCACCATCGCGCGCTGCTCGGGCGTGCCCTGGCTCATCATCGTATAGAGCGCATCGAAGCCCTGGCGCTGGTGGAAGGATTCCTCCTTGCACACCCGCACCATCGCGCGCGCGTACGGCCCGTAGGAGCAGCGGCACAGCGGCACCTGGTTCATGATCGCCGCGCCGTCGACCAGCCAGCCGATCACGCCGACGTCGGCCCAGGTCAGCGTCGGGTAGTTGAAGATCGAGCTGTACTTGGCGCGGCCGCTGTGCAGTGCGTCGAGCAGCTCGTCGCGCGAGACGCCCAGCGTCTCGGCCGCGGCGTACAGGTACAGGCCGTGGCCGCCCTCGTCCTGGATCTTGGCCAGCAGGATCGCCTTGCGCTTGAGCGTCGGCGCGCGCGTGACCCAGTTGCCCTCGGGCAGCATGCCGACGATCTCCGAGTGCGCATGCTGGCTGATCTGCCGCACCAGCGTCTTGCGGTAGTGCTCGGGCATCCAGTCCTTCGCCTCGATGAACTCGCCGGCGTCGATGCGTGCCTCGAAAGCCGCCTCGCGCGCCAGGTCCTCGGGGGACTTGACCACCTGCACCTTGGCCTCGCGCGCCTCGCGGGCCATGGTGTCCATTGCCTGTGTGTACATCCTCTGCTCCTAGCCCTTGGGCCGCTTGTCCACCACCCGCCGCGCCTTGCCCACCAGCGTGCGCTCGATCGAATCCGGCAGGCCCACGTCCACCTCGGCGCTCACGCCCACCAGCGTCTTGATGCGGTGCTGCAGCCACTCGCCGATCTCGCGCCGCGAGGCGGTGTCGGCGGCCGCGGCGTCGGGCCGCACCTCGCAGTGCACCGAGAGCTGGTCGAGCAGGCCGTTGCGCGTGACGACCAGCTGGTACTGGCCCGACAGCTTGGCGTGCTGCAGGATCAGCTCCTCGATCTGGGTCGGGAACACGTTGACGCCGCGGATGATCAGCATGTCGTCGCTGCGCCCGACGATCTTGCCCATGCGCCGCATGCTGCGCGCGGTGGGCGGCAGCAGGCGCGTCAGGTCGCGCGTGCGGTAGCGCACCACCGGCAGCGCCTCCTTCGTGAGCGTCGTGAAGACCAGCTCGCCTTCCTCGCCGTCGGGCAGCACGGCGCCGGTCTCCGGATCGATGATCTCGGGGTAGAAATGGTCCTCCCAGATCACCGGGCCGTCCTTGGCCTCGATGCACTCGTTGGCCACGCCCGGGCCCATCACCTCGGACAGGCCGTAGATGTCGACCGCGTCGATGCCGGCGCTCTCCTCGATGTCGCGCCGCATCGCCTCGGTCCAGGGCTCGGCGCCGAAGATGCCGACCTTGACCGACATCTCGCGCGGGTCCAGCCCGAGGCGGCGGAACTCCTCGATGATCACCTGCATGTAGCTCGGCGTGACCATGATGATGTCGGGCCGGAAGTCCTGGATCAGCTGCACCTGCTTCTCGGTCTGCCCGCCGGACATCGGGATCACCGTGCAGCCGAGCTTCTCGGCACCGTAGTGCGCGCCGAGCCCGCCGGTGAACAGGCCGTAGCCGTAGGCCACGTGCACGATGTCGCCGGCGCGGCCGCCGGCGGCGCGGATCGAGCGGGCGACGAGAGATGCCCAGCGGTCGATGTCGCCCTGCGTGTAGCCCACCACGGTCGGCTTGCCGGTCGTGCCCGAAGAGGCATGCACCCGCACCACCTGCTCGCGCGGCACCGCGAACATGCCGAAGGGGTAGTTGTCGCGCAGGTCCTTCTTGGTCGTGAAGGGGAACTTCGCCAGGTCGGCCAGCGTGACCAGGTCCCGCGGGTGCACGCCCTGCGCCTCGAACGCGCGGCGGTAGTGCGGCACGTGCTCGTAGGCGTGCTGCAGGCTCCAGCGCAGGCGCTCGAGCTGCAGGGCCTGCAGCTTGTCGCGGCTGGCGGTCTCGATCGGCTCCAGGTCGCCGGGGGTGGGGCGCTTGACGGGCATATGGGCAGTTCTCCGGATCAGGACAGCGCCACGGGCTTGCCCTTGAGGCGGTACGAGCGGCCGCGGAACAGCGCGATGCGCTCGCCGCGCTGGTTGCTGACGTGGATGTCGTAGACACCCAGCCGCGCCCCCTGCGAGACTGCCTCGCCGCGCGCGACCAGCCGGTCGCCGGCGCGGGCCGGCCCGAGCAGCTCGATCTCGAAGCCGGAGGCCACGGTCATCTCGTTCCACGAGTTGCAGGCGTAGGCGAAGGCCATGTCGGCGAGCGTCGCGATCAGGCCGCCCTGGCAGCTGCCGAAGCCGTTGAGCATCTCCTCGCGCACCGTCATCGCCACGCTGGCGGTGCCGGGGCCGACGGCCACCACCTCCATGCCCAGCGCGTGGGCGGCGCGGTCGGTGGCGTACATGGTGTCGCGCACGCGCTCGGCGAGCGCCTGGGCGGCGGCATCGTCGCGGGCGTTCATCAGCGATCCTTGAACTGCGGCGCGCGCTTGGCGAAGAACGCCGTCACGCCTTCCTGGTAGTCGTGCGCGAAGCCGAGCTTGCGCTGCACGTCGGCCTCGCGGCTCAGCGCCTCGGCCAGCGAAAGGTGGTCCGCGGCGGCGAAGGCGCGGCGCGTCTCGGCCAGCGCGTGGCTCGGCATCGCCGCTAGTCGCGCGGCGACAGCATGCGCCTCGGCGGCCAGCGCCGCATCGTCGACCACGCGCCAGATCAGGCCGATGCGCTGCGCCTCCTCGGCCGGCAGCTTGTCGCCCAGCAGGGCCAGCGCGAGCGCGTTGGCACGCCCGACCAGGCGCGGCAGCAGCCAGGTGCCGCCGCAATCCGGCACCAGGCCGATCTTCGCGAAGGCCTGGATGAACGAGGCCGAGCGCGCCGCGAGCACCAGGTCGCAGTTCAGTGCCAGGTTCGCGCCGGCACCGGCCGCGACGCCGTTGACCGCCGCGACCAGCGGTACCGGGAAGTCGGCCAGCAGCAGCGCGAGCGGCTTGTAGCGCGATTCGATCAGCGCGCCGATGTCGCGCGGCTGCGGCCCGGGGGCGACGGCCGGGTCGGACAGGTCCTGCCCGGCGCAGAAGCCGCGCCCGGCGCCGGTCAGCACCACGCAGCGCACCGAGGCGTCGGCCGCGGCGTCCTTGAGGGCCGCCATCAAGGCGTCGTGCAACGCGCCGTCGAAGCTGTTCAGCGCCTGCGGGCGGTTCAGCGTCAGCGTCAGCACGGCGCCATCGCGGCGGGTCAGCAGCACGGGGTCGTCGGTTGGCATCGGTGGGGCTTGATGGTTATTCATTGACCGATCGGTCAATGAAAGTTAATGTAGGTCAACCCGCCTTCCGCGGCAAGCCGGCCGGGATGCGGGAAAGCCCCAACCACCACCCTGCGAGACCCCCATGCCCTGTTACCGACTCGACGGCTGGACACCCGTGGTCGACCCGAGCGCACACATCCATCCCAGCGCCGTGCTGATCGGTGACGTGATCGTCGGCCCCGGCTGCTACATCGGCCCGTGCGCGAGCCTGCGCGGCGACTTCGGCCGCATCGTGCTGCACGAAGGGGCCAACCTGCAGGACACCTGCGTGATGCACGGCTTCCCCGGCGCCGACACGCTGATCGAGGCCGACGGCCATGTCGGCCACGGCGCGGTGCTGCACGGCTGCGTGGTGCGGCGCGGCGCGCTGGTGGGCATGAACGCGGTGGTGATGGACGAGGCCGAGGTGGGCGAGGGCGCCTTCGTCGCGGCCAGCGCCTTCGTGCGGGCCGGCTTCAAGATCCCGCCGCGCACGCTGGCCGCCGGCGTGCCAGCCAAGATACTGCGCGAACTCACCGAGCAGGAACTGACCTGGAAGGCCGAGGGCACCGGGCTCTACCAGGCGCTGACGCGCCGCTGCCTGGCGTCGATGGAGGAGGTGGCGCCGCTGACGGCAGCGCCGCCGGACCGGCCCCGCATGACGGTCAGCGACCTGAAGCCGCTGGTGGCGACGAAGCGCGGCTGAACGCCGCGGCATCGGCCCGTCAGCGCACCAGGCCGGGATAGAGCCGCACGGCCACGGCCAGCAGCAGCGCGAAGCCCAGTGCGAGCAGGCCGAGGTCGCCGGCCCAGCCGGCGACCGGCGCTTCGCCCGGCACCATCAGCTGGCGCAGCAGGTCGACCAGCGCGGTCAGCGGGTTGACCTGCGCGAGCGCGCGCAGCCACGGCGGCATCAGCTCGAGCGGGTAGATCGCGCTGCTGGCGAAGAACAGCGGCATCGTCAGCACCTGACCGACGCCCATGAAGCGCTCGCGCGTCTTCACGATGCAGGCGATGATCAGCGAGAAGGTCGAGAACAGCGCCGAGCCGAGCACCACGACGCCGAGCACCGCGAGGATCGCCCCCGGGTCGTGCCGCACCGGCACCTTCATCGCCAGCGCCAGGCCGTAGATCACCGCCGCCTGCACTACGCCGCGAAAGCCCGCTGACAGCGCCTTGCCCAGCACCAGCGCGCTGCGGTAGGCCGGGCTGACGAGCTGCTTGTGCACCACGCCGAGGTCGCGTTCCCAGATCACGGCGATGCCGTAAAAGATCGCGCTGAAGAGCACGCTCTGCGCCAGGATGCCCGGCGTGATGAAGGCGAGATAGCTCACCGTCCCGCTGTGGATGCCGCGCACCTGTTCGAGCACCTGGCCGAACACGGTGAGCCAGAGCACCGGCTGCACGGCGCGCGAGGCGAGCTCGGTCGGGTCGCGCAGCAGCTTCCGCAGCTCCACGTCGGCCACCGCGGCGGTCTGCAGCAGGAATCGGCTCGTGCTCATGGGGCGGCCCGCGCGGTTCAGCCGAGCCGCTGCGCGGTGCGGCGCGTGGCCCGCGCCTCGGCGAAGCCGCCGCCGGGCACGATGGTGCCGCCGCAGTAATGCGCGAACACGTCGTCCAGCGTGGCCTCGGGGCCGACCGAGGCGCGCAGCGCGGCGGGTCGGCCGTCCACCACCACGCGGCCGGCGCGCATCAGCGCCAGCTCGTCGCACAGGGCCTCGGCCTCCTCCATGTCGTGGGTGGTCAGCAGCACCGTCATGTCGAGCTCCTCGCGCAGTCGGTGCAGCAGCGCCCACACCGCGTGGCGCGCGAGCGGGTCCAGGCCGATGGTCGGCTCGTCGAGGAACAGCACCGCCGGCCGGTGCAGCACGGCCTGGGCGATCTCCAGGCGCCGGATCATGCCGCCCGAATAGGTCTTCACGAGCCGGTCGGCGGCGTCCTCCAGGCCCATCGTGCGCAGCGCCTCGTCGATGCGCGCGCGGCGCTCGCTCGCACCGATGCCGTAAAGCCGGGCCGAGAACAGCAGGTTCTCGCGCCCGGTCAGCATGCCGTCGGCCGAAAGCATCTGCGGCACGTAGCCGATGCGCCGCCGCACCTCGGCCGGCGCGCCGAGGATGCTGGCGCCGGCCACGGCCGCGTCGCCCTCGTCGGGCGGCAGCAGCGTGGTCAGCATCTTGATGAGCGTGGTCTTGCCGGCCCCGTTGGAGCCCAGCAGCCCGAAGATGCAGCCGCGCGCCACGCCGAGCGTCAGGTGGTCGACGGCGGTCAGCGGGCCGAAGCGCCGCGTCAGGCCGCGCGTCTGGATGGCGGCCTCGGTGGTGGGCTCGATGGTGGGCGGGAGCGAGGGCGGTGGCATGCTCGATCGGTGGCCAGCGCCCGCATCATGCCCGGCCGCGCGGGCGGGCCGGCCTGTCGGCGGCGCAGATCCTGCGCGTGGTGCTGTTCTGCAGCGTCTGCTTCTGGCTCGGCGTCGCGGCGCTGGGCGCCGTCAGCCCCGCCACGTGAACGGAAACGCCAGCTGCCTGAAGAACCCGTCCGGCACGTAGTCGCCCTGCACGCCGTAGCGCTCGGGCCACTCGCGGTCGGACTGCACCGCGGTGCCGAACAGGTGGTCGAGGAAGGCGAAATGCGCCGCGTAGTTGCGGTCGATCGCGTCGTCGTCCTGCGAGTGGTGCCAGTGGTGGAAGTTGGGCGTGACGATCAGGTAACGCAGCGGGCCCAGCCGCACGCTCACGTTGGCGTGGTTGAACACCGCCTGGAATCCGACGATCACGATGTAGGCGTCGATCACGTCCTTGCTGAAGCCGAGCACATAGATCGGCGCCAGCACCAGCGTGCGCGTGATCAGCAGCTCGACGATGTGCTGGCGCGAGCCGGCCAGCCAGTCCATGCTCTTCACGCTGTGGTGCACCGCGTGCAGCCGCCACAGCAGCGGGATCTCGTGGTACGCCCGGTGCGTCCAGTACTGCACCAGGTCGGCCACCAGCACGATCAGGAACAGCGCCACGAAGAAGTTCAGGCTCTGCACCCAGCCGCGCATGCCGTCGTGCGCGGCCCAGCCGAACAGCCGGTGCACCGCCAGGTTGGTGGCCAGCAGCACGAAGCCCACCACCATGTGGTTGACGATGAAGTGGTGGAAGTCGGTCTGCCATTCGGCGCGGAACACCGGCTGCTCGCGGCGCAGCGCGAACAGCTTCTCGATGAAGATGAACAGCAGCGAGGAGCCCAGCAGGTCGAGGATGAACCAGTCCAGCCCGATGTAGGGCGTGTGGTCGGCGAAGTCGTTCACCGGCACCTTGTGGCCGCCCAGCAGCGCAGAGACCGCGACCAGCGCGAACGCGGCGAGCGCCAGCCAGCGTGTACGCCACAGCACGATGTTCAGCAGCGCCAGGCCGCCGGCCACGACCATCGACCAGTACAGCAGCGTGCGCAGGGCCTCGACGCTGTAGCTCTTGCGCAGCTGCGGCGTGGTGAGGTACTCGGGAAAGTGGAAGGCCAGCACGCCGAGGAAACACAGGATCGCCAGCACCAGCGCGATCACGCCGGTGATCATCCCGCTGCCCGGGCGCAAGGCCCCGTGCGAGCTGCTCAGGCGGTTCAGCTTGTCGAGTTCTTCCATGCGCAGCGTCCTCCGCCGCGCATGGTAGGGGCCTCTCATCCGTTCAGGCGGCCTGCACGTGTTGCATTGGTTGTGGCTGCGTTGCGCCGGCGTGAACCAGGCCACGCAGCACGTCGCCGACGATCACCACCGCCGGGCTGCCGAGCCCGGCGGCGGCCACGTCGGCCGCCAGGCTGCCGAGCGTCGTGACGAGCTGGCGCTGCTGCGGCAGCGTCGCGTGCTGCACCACGGCCGCGGGTGTGGCGGCGGGCAGTGCCGCCAGCAGGCCGCGCTGCAGCTCGGGCAGCGTCGCCACGCCCATGTAGACCACCAGCGTCAGCCCCTGCGCCGCCGCGGCGGCGAGCGTGGGCCAGTGCAGGGTCGCGTCGGCACCGCGTGCGTGGCCGGTGACCAGCAGCACGCCGTGGGCGTGGTCGCGGTGGGTCAGCGGGGCGCCCAGCGAGGTGGCCGCGGCGAGCCCGGCGGTGATGCCGTTGACCACCTCCACCGCGATGCCCTGCGCGCGCAGGTGCTCGGCCTCCTCGCCGCCGCGGCCGAACACGAACGGGTCGCCGCCCTTCAGGCGCACCACACGTTCGCCCTTGAGCGCCTCGGCGGCCATCAGCTTCTCGATGAAGGCCTGCGGTGTGCTGGCACAGCCGCCGCGCTTGCCGACATGGATCACCCGCGCGCTGCGCCGGGCGTAGCGCAGCACGCCGGGGCCGACCAGGTCGTCCACCAGCAGCACGGTCGCGGCGCGGATGGCTCGAACGGCCTTGATCGTCAGCAGTTCGGGGTCGCCGGGTCCGGCGCCGACGAGGGTCACGCCACCGCTCATGCAGTCTTCTCCTGGGTCTGCTGGTGGGCGACGGCGATCAGCGCGCGCGTCAGGCAGTCCACCTGCTGGGTGATGGGTGTCGGCGCCGGCTTCTCTCCGCTGACGACCGACTGGATGTAGAGCGCCGTCGTGGCCGCGTCGCACTCGCGCGGCAGCACCGGCAGCTCGGTCAGCACGCCTTCCTGCGCCGGGCGCGAGAGCTCGGGGCGCAGCTGGCCGGCCACGAACACGTCGAGCCGCGGCCCGCGCCGCGGGTCGGCCACCGGCTCGCCCTCGGTGCCGCGCATCAGCACCGCATGCGCCGCGGTGTGGGCCAGGAACTGCGCCAGCGTCGTGCCGTACTCCGGGTGCGTGTAGTTGACGACCCGCAGCGACGCGCCGCTGCGGCAGGGCGACAGCAGCTTGGCCACGGTGTGCCCGGGGTTGCGCAATCCGATCACCCAGCGTGCGTCGAGAAGGTGCGCCAGCGGCGGGCACAGGGCCTCGGTGCGGATGAACACCGGCTCGTGCCGTGCCCAGGCGTGCTCGATGTCGGCGGCGTCGTTCGCGCTGGGCAGGCCGAGGTCGTGGAACACCTCGGCGGTGGTCACGCGCCCGGGGTCGTGCTGCGGGCCGTGCACCAGCACCTGCACGCCTTCCTGCGCGAGCAGCAGGGCGAGCAGCGTGGTCAGGTTGGGCAGCTTGCGCGCGCCGTTGTAGGACGGCAGCACGATGGTCGGCCGGCCGGGGCGGATCGGGATGCAGCGTTCCTGCGCCGCCTCGAGGAAGCCGGCCAGCTCGTCGATCGATTCGCCCTTGATGCGCATGGCCACCGCGAACGCGCCGATCTCCAGCTCGGTGACGCGCCGGTCCAGCACCTGGCTCATCAGGTCGTAGGCCTGGGCCTGGGTCAGCGCCCGCGCGCCTTCCTTGCCGCGGCCGATCTCCTTGATGTACGGGGCAATGCTCATGACGGTCTCCGGGCGGCGAATCCGCAAACTCTATGCCGCCTGCTGCCGCAGCCGCACGATCCGTTTCAATTCCGGGATGCAGGAACCGCAATTGGTGCCGCAGCGCAGCGTGTCCTGCAGCGCGGCGAGCTGGGCCTCGGGCGAGCCGCTGCAGCGCGCCAGCGCCTCGCCGATGCGCGCCTCGGAGACGTCGAAGCAGCTGCAGACCTGGCGGCCGGTGGGCGCGACGGCCACCGGCGCCTTCGCCCCGGGCTGCAGCAGCGCGCGCCCGAACGCCTGCGCCGGCCGGCGCTCCTGCAGCAGCGGGCGGATCCAGGCCTCGGCACTGATGTCGCCGGCCAGCAGGCAGGCCTCGAGCCGCGCCTGCGCGCCGTCGGGCACCAGCTTCATGCTGCGGCGCTGGCCGCGCCGCCGGTCGGCGTAGTGCAGCACGCCGGCACGGTCGAGCCCGAGCGTGGCCTCGATCTCCAGCAGCAGCGCGTCCGGCGGCGCCTCGTACGCGGCGGCGCGCAGCAGCACGCCGCAGGCCTCGCGCCCGAACGGCACCGCCGCGGCGTAGGCCAGCGAACCGGCCAGTGCGAGCAGGCGGCGCTGCACCTGCGGCGCGGCGTCGGCCGGCAGCCAGGCCAGCGCGAGCAGCTTCCACGGCAGCTCGGCCTTGAGCACCTTGACGGCGGCATGCTTCAGCTCGGGCTGCTTGGAGCTCGGGCAGAAGGCCGGCACGGTCAGCGCGTTGATGCCGGTCAGGCGCTGGCCGGTGGCGCTGCAGCCGGTGACGAACTCCTCGCCCCAGTGCATCGCGGCGAACAGCTGCGCCGGGCGCAGCTGGTCGCTGGCGCGCACCGGCAGCACGATGCTGCCGCGCCGCGAGGTGACATGCGCCAGGTCGCCCTCGGCGAGCTTCAGGCGCGCCATGTCCTGCGCATGCATCTCGAGCGCCGGCTCGGCCACGTGGCCGAACAGGCGGCCGATCGTGCCGGTGCGGCTCATGCCGTGCCACTGGTCGCGCAGCCGGCCGGTGTTCAGCGAGAACGGGTAGCGCGCGTCGCGCGGCTCGGCCGGCGCGGCCCAGGGCGTGTCGACGAAGCGGGCGCGGCCGTCGGGCGTGGGGAACACGCCGTCCTCGTACAGCCGTGCGCGGCCCTGCGTGGCGCCGGCGGGGAAGGGCCATTGCTGCGGCGCCTCCTCGAGCTGCGCCCAGCTCAGGCCGGTGATGTCGAGGTCGCGCCCGCGGGTCGATTCGCGGTGCTCGTTCCACACCGCCTCCGGCGCGTGGTAGGGGAACAGGCTGGGCCGGCCGGGCCGCAGCCGCGCCTCCAGCCGGCGTGCCACGTCCACTGCGATGGCCCAGTCGTGGCGCGCCTCGCCGGCCGGCCACACTGCCGGGCGCACGCGGCTGATGCGGCGCTCGCTGTTGGTGACGGTGCCGTCCTTCTCGCCCCAGGTGGTGGCGGGCAGCAGCAGGTCGGCGTAGGCCGCGGTGGCGGTGGTGGCGAAGGCCTCCTGCACGATCACGAACTCGGCCCGCTCGAGCGCGCGCCGCACGGTGGCCTGGTCGGGCAGCGACTGGGCCGGGTTGGTGCAGGCAATCCACAGCGCCCTGATCTCACCCTCGGCCGCCGCCTCGAACATCTCGACGGCGGTCTTGCCCGGCACGGCCGGCACGCTGTCCACGCCCCACAGCCGGGCGACCTCGGCGCGGTGGTCGGCGTTGCCGAGGTCGCGGTGCGCCGACAGCAGGTTGGCCAGCCCGCCGACCTCGCGCCCGCCCATCGCGTTGGGCTGGCCGGTCAGCGAGAACGGGCCGGCGCCCGGCTTGCCGATCTGCCCGGTGGCGAGGTGCAGGTTGATCAATGCGGCGTTCTTCGCGGTGCCGCTGGCGCTCTGGTTCAGGCCCTGGCAGTAGAGCGAGAGTGTCGGGCGGCGCTCGGCGCGGCCTGGCTCGCGGCCGGCGAACCAGCGCGCCGCCTGCACCAGGTCGGCCTCGGGGATGCCGCAGGTGGCGGCCACGTCCTTCGGCGCGAAGCCGCGCACGCGCTCGCGCAGCGCCTCGAAGCCGCTGGTGTGGGCGTCGATCCAGGCCGGCTCGACCAGCCCCTCCCACAGCATCAGGTGCAGCATGCCGTGGAACAGCGCCACGTCGGTGCCGGGCAGGATGGGCAGGAACAGGTCGGCCATGTCGGCCGTCTCGGTGCGCCGCGGGTCGACCACGATCAGGCGCAGCGCCGGGTTGGCGCGCTTGGCGTCCTCGATGCGGCGGAACAAGATCGGGTGCGCGAACGCGGTGTTCGAGCCGGCGATGAACAGCGTGTCGGCATGCTGCAGGTCGTCGTAGCAGGCCGGCGGCGCGTCCGCCCCCAGCGTGGCCTTGTAGCCGGCCACCGCGCTGCTCATGCACAGGCGCGAGTTGGTATCGATGTTGTTGGTGCCGAGCAGCCCCTTGGCGAGCTTGTTGAAGACGTAGTAGTCCTCGGTCAACAGCTGGCCGGAGACGTACAGGCCGACCGCGTCGGGGCCGTGCTCGGCGGCGATGTCGCCCAGGCGTTGTGCGGCGAGATCGAGTGCCGCGTCCCAGGCGATGCGCTGCGGCGCCGCGCTACGTTGGAGCCGCTGCATCGGGTGCAGCAGGCGCGCCTGGCGCGTGATCTCCACCGTGGCCGTGTGGTGCAGCGTGCTGCCCTTGGTGCACAGCCGGCCGGCGTTGGCCGGATGGTCCGGGTCGCCGCGCACGCCGGTGATCCGGTGCCCGTCGGACTCGATGATCACCCCGCAGCCGACGCCGCAGTACGGGCAGGTGGAGCGGGTCTCGGCCACGTCAGGCTTCGGTGGTCACGGCCAGGTTGGCGAGTTCGTGCGCGTCGAGCGACACCGTGCCGTTCTCGACCTTCACGGCGAACCGCGTCGTGCAGCCTTCGTCCGGTGCCTTGGCACAGCCGTCGGACAGCCCGATGGTCCAGTTGTGCAGCGGGCAGGCCACGCTCTCGCCGAACACGATGCCCTGGCTGAGCGGGCCGCCCTTGTGCGGGCAGCGGTCGAGCAACGCGAACACCTTGTCCTCGGCGTTGCGGAACACCGCCACCTCGGCGCCGGCCGGCCGCTTCACGCGCCGCGCGCCGAGCTTCGGGATCTCGTCGACCCGGCAGATCACCTTCCACTCACTCATCACAGCGCTCCCACCGGGTTGAACTGCCGCGTGTCGACCGCGGCCTTGTCGAACTCGAACCAGGGATCGGGCTCGCCGTCCAGGCTGTACTGCAGGCGTTCCCAGAGCGCCTTGCGGCCCTCGTGGTCGTCGAGGATCTTCTTCTTCACGTAGTCCAGCCCGACGCGGCCCACGTAGTGGCAGGTGCGCTCGAGGTACCAGCCTTCCTCCCGGTACAGCTGCAGGAAGGCGCCGCTGTACTCCAGCACTTCGGCCGCCGTCTTGAGCTTGACGAGGAACTGCGCCACCTCGGTCTTGATGCCGCCGTTGCCGGCGACGTAGATCTCCCAGCCTGAATCGACGCCGATCACGCCCACGTCCTTGATGCCGGCCTCGGCGCAGTTGCGCGGGCAGCCCGAGACGGCCAGTTTGACCTTGTGCGGCGCGTACATGCGCCACAAGGCGCGCTCCAGGTCCTTGCCCATCTGCGTGCTGTCCTGCGTGCCGAAGCGGCACCACTCGGAGCCGACGCAGGTCTTCACGGTGCGCAGCGCCTTGGCGTAGGCGTGGCCGGAGGGCATGCCGATGTCCTTCCAGACGTTGACGAGGTCCTCCTTCTTCACGCCGAGCAGGTCGATGCGCTGGCCGCCGGTCACCTTCACGGTCGGGATCTTGTACTTGTCCACCGCGTCAGCGATGCGGCGCAGCTCGTCGGCGGTGGTCTCGCCGCCCCACATGCGCGGAATCACCGAGTACGTGCCGTCCTTCTGGATGTTGGCGTGGCTGCGCTCGTTGATGAAGCGGCTCTGCGGGTCGTCCTTGGCCTCCTTGGGCCAGGTGCTGATCAGGTAGTAGTTGATGGCCGGGCGGCACGACGCGCAGCCGTTGGGCGTGCGCCAGCCGAGCGTCTGGTAGACCGAGTCGATCGTCAGCAGCTTCTCGGCGCGGATCGCCTCGCGCACCTCCTGGTGGCTGGCGTCGGTGCAGCCGCACATCGCCTTCTTGGTGGGGGCCTTGGAATAGTCGCCGCCGGCGGTGAACATCAGCAGCTGCTCGACGAGCCCGGTGCAGGAACCGCAGCTCGCGCTCGCCTTGGTGTGCTTGCGCACCTCGTCGAGCGTGAACAGGCCCTTGTCCTTGATGGCCTTGCAGATGGTGCCCTTGTTGACGCCGTTGCAGCCGCACACCTCGTCGCTGTCGGCCATCGCCGCGGCCTTGTGGTGGCCCTCGTGGCCGACGTCGCCGATGTTGGATTCGCCGAACATCAGCTTGTCGCGGATGTCGTTGATCGTGCGGCCCTCGCGCAGCAGCTTGAAGTACCAGGAGCCGTCGACCGTGTCGCCGTACAGGCAGGCGCCGACCAGCTTGTCGTCCTTGATGACGAGCTTCTTGTAGACGCCGCCGTAGGGATCGCTCATCACGATCTCCTCGCAGTCCTTGCCGCCCATGAAGTTGCCGGCGGAGAACAGGTCGATGCCGGTCACCTTCAGCTTGGTGCTGACCTGGCTGCCGGTGTAGCGGCCGATGCCGAACTCGGCCAGGTGCGTGGCGCACACCTTGCCCTGCTCGAAGAGCGGCGCCACCAGGCCGTAGGCGATGCCGCGGTGCGCCGCGCATTCGCCCACCGCGTAGATGCGTGGGTCGGTCACCGTCTGCATCGTGTCCGTCACGACGATGCCGCCGCGGTTTTGTGGTCCACAGTGCAGGCCGATCTTCTGGGCGAGCTCGGTGTTCGGGCGGATGCCGGCCGCCATCACCACCAGGTCGGCCGGGATCTCGGTGCCGTCCTTGAACTGCACCGCCATCACCCGCCCGTCCTTGCCGCCGACCAGCCGCTCGGTCTGCGCGCCGATCATGAACCTGAGCCCGCGGTTCTCGAGCGACTGCTGCAGCAGCTTGCCCGCGGTGTCGTCGAGCTGGCGCTCCATCAGCCACGGCATGATGTGGACGACGGTGACCTGCATGCCGCGCAGCATCAGCCCGTTGGCGGCCTCCAGCCCGAGCAGGCCGCCGCCGATCACGACGGCGTGCTTGTAGGTCTTGGCCGCCTCGATCATCGTGTTGGTGTCGGCGATGTCTCGGTAGGCGATCACCCCGTCGAGCTCCTTGCCCGGCACCGGCAGGATGAACGGGTTGGAGCCGGTGGCGATCAGCAGGCGGTCGTATTCCTCCTCGGTGCCGTCGGCGGCGCGCACGATGCGGCGACGCCGGTCGATCTCCACCACCTTCTTGCCCAGGTGCAGCCGGACGCGGTTCTCCTCGTACCAGGACAGCGGGTTGAGGATGATCTCGTCGACCGTCTGCTCGCCGGCCAGCACCGGGCTGAGCAGGATGCGGTTGTAGTTCGGGTGCGGCTCGGCACCGAAGACGGCGATGTCATACAAGTCGGGCGCGATCTTCAGCAGCTCTTCGAGCGTGCGCACGCCGGCCATGCCGTTGCCCACCATCACCAGTTTCATCTTCTTCATGCAAGCCTCCGGAGAGCGTCGATAGCAAGAGGGGTGCCACGAGACACAATGTCTGCATGACATTCGAGATCGAGGTCGGCCACGCGAGCCGCAGCGGCCCGCGCGAGACGAACGAGGATTTCGCCGGCGCCACGCGCTCCGCGCCGGGTGATGCGGTGCCGGGGCTGATCGCGGCGATCGCCGACGGCGTGAGCAGCGGCGGGCGCGGCCGCGAGGCGGCGCAGACCAGCGTGATGGGGCTGCTCGCGGACTTCTTCGCCACGCCGGCCACCTGGGAGACCAGCGTCGCGCTGGACCGCCTGATCGGCGCGCAGAACGCCTGGCTCGTGGCGCAGAACCGGCAGCGCGGCGGGCGCGGCGGCGAGCTCGCGCTGACCACGCTGTCCGCCCTCGTGCTGCAGGGCCAGCGCTGGACGCTGGCGCACGTGGGCGACACGCGCATCTGGCGCGTGGCCGGCGGCGAGATCCAGCAGCTGACGCAGGACCATGCCTTCAGCCAGCCCGACCTGCGCAACCGCCTGACGCGTGCGGTCGGCCTGGACGAACTGCTGCACGTCGATTCGCTGCACGGCGAGCTGCAGCTCGGCGACTGCTTCGTGCTCAGCAGCGACGGCGTGCACGGCGTGCTCAAGCCGCGCCAGATCGGCACGCTGGCCGGGCAGGGCAGCGCGGTGCAGGCGGCCGAGGCCATCGTCGAGGCGGCGCTGGCCGCCGGCACACGCGACAACGCCAGCGCGCTGGTGGTGCGCGTGCGCGGGCTCGACGCGGCGCGCCTGGAGGACGAGGCCACGCGCCTGCGCCACCTGGCGCCGCTGCCGCGCCTGCGCGTGGGCGACATGGTGGACGGCTACACCGTCACCGCGCTGGTGGCCGACACCGGCGTGCACCGGCTCTACCAGGCCCGCGACGGCCGCTCGCAGCAGCTGGTGGCGCTGAAGACGCTGCACGAGTCGCGCGCGGCGGACGCCGAGGAGCGCGCGATGCTGGCGCACGAGGCCTGGCTGTCGCAGCGCGTCACCGAGCGTGACGCGCGCGGCTTTGTGCGCAGCCACCCGGTGCACGAGGCGAGTGCGCTCTACACGGTGTTCGACTGGCACGGCGGGCAGACGCTCGAGCAGATCCTGTCCCGGCAGCCGCGTGGCGCGCCGGCCGAGGTGGTGGCCGCGGCGATGGCGATCGCGCGCGCGCTCGGCCGGCTGCACCGCCAGGGCGTGATCCACCGCGACATCAAGCCCGGCAACCTGCACCTGGGCGACGACGGCCAGTGGCGCGTGCTCGACCTCGGCGTGGCGCTGTCGGGCCGCGAGGGCGCCGCGCAGCGCGAGTTGCACGCCGGCACGCCGAGCTACATCAACCCCGAACAGTGGAGCGGCGAGCCGGCCGATGCCGGCTCGGACCTGTTCGCACTCGGCGTCACGCTCTACCGCTGGCTGGCCGGCCGGTTGCCCTATGGCGAGATCGAGCCCTACCAGGGCGCGCGCTACCGGCGCGACCCGGTGCCGCTGTCGCGCATCCGCCCGGACGTGCCGATCTGGCTCGATCACCTGGTGCTCCGCGCGATCGCGATCGACCCGAAGCAGCGCTTCGAGACCGCCGAGGAGATGCTGCTTGCGCTCGAGCGCGGCGCCGCGCGGCCGGGCGCTGCGCCGGCGGCCACGCCGCTGGCGGCACGTGACCCGACGGCGCTGTGGAAGATCGCGCTGGGCATCTCGCTGCTCTTCAATGCGCTGCTGGTGTTCTGGCTGGTGTTCCTGCCGCACTGAGCCGGGCTGCCCGCGGCTCAGGCGTCGAGCCGGTAGCTGGCGCCGCCGGCTTCGTCGGTGGGCGCCTGGCGGGCCCGGCCACCCTTCTCGGCCCAGGTGCGCGTCCAGCGGATCTGCACCACGCGCAGCATCACGAGCATCAGCAGCGCCAGCACGGCGAAGGACACGAAGCCCCACAGGTAGGTGCCGAAGTGCTGCTTGGACAGCCCCATCGCGTTGGGGATGAAGCCGCCGCCGAGCGCGCCAACCTCGCCGATCATCGAACCGGCCACCGCGGTGGTCAGCGGCCAGCGCAGCGGCACGAGCTGGAACAGCGCACCGTTGCCCGCGCCGAGGCAGGCGAAGCAAAGCATGAAGAGCAGGGTGGTCGCCGCCACCGAACCGCTGCTCATGCCGCACAGCACCAGCGTGGCGGCCACCGCGAGCAGCACGCCGGAGAGCGTGTGGATGCCGCCGACGCGGTCGGAGATGTAGCCGCCGACCACGCGCACCGCCGAGCCCATCAGCGTGGCCAGCATGGTGAGCTGGCCGGCCTCGACCTTGGTGACCTTGAACTGGTCGTAGAAGTAGGTCGGCAGGAAGCTCGCCAGCCCGATGAAGCCGCCGAAGGTGACGATGTAGATCAGGCTGAAGGCCCAGCCGTCCTTCTCGAACAGGCAGGCGATGTGCTGGCGGAAGGTCTGGTGCTCGCGGTCCGGCGGTTCCTTGGCGGCGAACCACATCACGAGCATCGGCACCAGCATGGTCAGCGCGGCCAGGCCGTAGACCGCCTGCCAGCCGAACTTGGTGGCCAGCGGCGGCGCGAACAGCACCGCCAGCACCGTGCCCGAGTTGCCGGCGCCGGCCAGGCCCATCGCCAAGCCCTTGTACTTCGACGGGAACCAGCCGCTGCCCAGGCTCAGCGCGACGCCGAAGCTCGCGCCGGCGATGCCCAGCAGCACGCCCATCAGGATCACCTCGTCGTAGGTGTCGACCGCGAGGTAGCCGAAGGTCAGCGCCGCGACGATCAGCGCCATCTCGACCATCGCGGCGTTCTTGCGCCCGATGTACTGCGACAGCACGCCGAGCGGGAAGCGCATCAGCGCGCCGGCCAGGATCGGCACCGACAGCATGAAGCCCTTCTGCGCCGCGCTGAGCTGGAAGGTCTCGCTGATGAACGGCCCCATCGCGCCGTTCAGCACCCAGATCGCGAAGCAGAAGTCGAAGTAGAGGAAGGACGCGAACAGCGTCGGCCAGTGGCCCGACTGCAGGAAGGCGCGGGCACCGGAGGCGGAGGATGTCGGGCGCGAGGGCACGGCGTGGGCGGCAGGCATGGTGACTCCGAACGAGGCCGCCCGGCACGCGCCGGTCGGCAGGAGATACATCACCACGCACGTCGCTGTGCGCGCGGCCCGGCGTATCGTCCCGGGCCGGGTGCGGCAGCGCACCCGCGCAGTCCCTTGCAGGAAGTGGGCCAGGGGCCGCGCCGCCGCTGCCGATCGGCCGCCAGCCCGCGCCGATGCTGGCGCTGCGCCCGGCGGGCGCCGGCCCGGGCCGGCCCGCGCGACGCGCTTCGGTGCATCCGGGGTCACCGCACTGGTGCGGTGCAGCATCGCAGGCTGGTGCGGGCCGCGCACGCCGTATGCTTGCGGTCGACCGTCCTGCTCCCCGCCCGCCTGCCCCTATGCCCAAGGTCCTGCTGATCGCCCCCGCCGGCGCGCCGCCGCTCGAGCAGGACCTGGCCGCGCAGGGCGTGCCGGTCGTCGCGCACAGCGAGGCGACCCGGTTGGTGGCCGATGCGGTGCGCGGCGAGGCCAGCGTGGTGGTGGCCTGGGAGCCGTATCCCGCCGCCGGCCTGCTGCAGGCGTTCGAATCGCTGCGGCAGCACGCGCCCTTGCCGGTGCTGCTGTTCACCGACGATGCCGATGCCGCGACGCTCGAGAGCGCGCTGCGCAGCGGCGTGCATGCGTACGTGGTGAAGGGCTACGACGCGGTGCGCCTGCGCCCGCTGCTGCAGCTCGCCCGCGCCCGCTTCGAGCGCGAAGAGGCGCAACGCGCGGCCCACGCGGATCTGGCCGACCGATTCGAGGAACGCAAGCTGGTCGAGCGCGCCAAGGGCATCCTGATGCGCGAGCAGCAGATCTCGGAGGACGAGGCCTTCCGCCAGCTGCGGCAGGTCTCGATGCTCGGCCAGCAGCGTGTGGGCACGGTGTCGCGCCGGGTGATCGACGCCGCGCGCGATGCCGATGCGGTGAACCGCGCCGGCCAGCTGCGCATGCTGTCGCAGCGCCTGGTCAAGCTCTACGCACTGCGCTGCGCGCGCGCCGATGCCGAGCAGGCCGGGCGCCTGCAGGAGGAGGCGGCGCGGCGCGTGGCGGAGATCGTCGCCGGGCTCGGGCAGAGCCTGTCGCGCGCCACCTTCGGCGACCTGCTCGACGCGGTCGACCAGGCCTGGTCCGCGCTGCAGCCGACGCTGCGCGGGGCACCGCAGGTCGCCCGCCTGCCGGCCGCCGATGCCGCGGCCGAGCGGCTGCTGGTGGCTGCCGACGCACTGACGACCGCGCTGGAGGCCGCCAGTCCGCTGCGCACGCTGGCCGTGGTCAACCGGGCCGGGCGCCAGCGCATGCTGTCGCAGCGCCTGGCCAAGCAGGCCCTCCTCGGCGCGCTGTGCGAGGGGCCGCTGGCGCAGGCCGCCGCGGCCGATGCGGTGCGCAGCGTCGAGTCCTTCGAGCAGGCCTTGCGGGCGCTGCAGCAGGCCCCGCTCAGTTCGCCCGAGATCCGCGCCCAGCTCGAGGTGGCCGAGCAGGCGTGGCGGGAGCTGCTCACAGGCCTGGGCGATGCGTTTGCGGCGGACGGGCGCAGTCGGATCGCGGTGGCCAGCGAGCACCTGCTGGAGCGCTTCGAGCGCTTGACCGCGCTCTATGCGCGTGCCGCGCAGTCGCTGTTGGAACGCAGCTGAACGCCCCCCTGATCGGGCGGTGCCTGGCGGTGGCCGCCAGATATGATCGACCGGCAAATTAGGGGGGTGGGCGGCGGCGCTCTGGTGTCTTCTTGTCAAGCTCGACGCACGAGAACACCATAGCCGACCCATGGCCTGCGCCCCCGGGCCCACGCACCACGTCCATGACCGAGTCCTCGCCAATTGCCACGGGTGCGCTTGCCGCGCGCGGCTTGGCGTTGCTGTCCGGGCTCGGCCTGGCCGAGGGCACGCTGCTCGGCGGCCTGCTCGAGCTGCTCGACCGGCTGGATCTCGCGGTCGCCGTGAAGGACCTGTCGAGCGGGCAGTACCGGCACGTCACGGCGCGCATGGCGGCGCTGTTCGGGGCCAGCCCGCAGCAGCTGGTGGGCAGCACCGATGCGCAATGGCTCGAACCGGCGCAGTGGCCGCCGCTGCGCACCGCCGAGCAGGCGGCCGCGGCGATGCCCCACGGTGCACTGACCGAGCACCGGCTCGACCTGGCCGGCCAGCGGCGCGAGTTCAGCGTCGCGCGCATCGGGCTGCCGTCGCCCGACGCGGGCGCGCCGCGCCTGGTGTGTTGCCTGTGGCAGGAGCTGACCGAGCAGCGCGCACGTGATGCGCGCCTGCAGCAGGCGCTGGTGCAGATCGAGCAGCAGCAGCAGGCCGCCGAGCAGGTTCGCCGCGAGGCCTACGACCAGGCGCTGCGCGACGGCGTGACCGGCCTGTACCAGCCGGCCCATTTCGAGGACCAGCTGCGCCGCGAGGTCGACCTGTCCTCGCGCGAGCACCGCGAGTTCGCGCTGGTGTCGATTGCGCTCGACCCGCCCGCGGAGCAGGTGGCGGCGCTCGGACCGGCCGCGCACACGCGCATCCTGGAGGCGCTCGGCCGCCTGCTGCGTGGCAACACCCGGGCGATGGACGCCTCCTGCCGCATCGACGACTGCCGCTTCGCGGTGCTGCTGTCCGGGGTCGGTCTGGCCACGGCGCACTCGCGCATGGAAGGCCTGCGGCGCCAGTGCGCGACGCAGATCGTCGTGCTCGACGGCCAGAACATCGGCTTCACCGTCTCGATGGGCGTGGCAAGCTTCCCGCACACCGCGCACTCGCAGGAGGCGCTGCTGCAGGCCGCCGACGCCGCGCTGGCCGAGGCGCGCAAGCGCGGCGGCAACCACGTCACGCTGGCCAGCATCCGCTTCGAGCCCTGAGCCTTCGACCGTCTCAGGCCAGTCCCTTGTAGAGCATGTAGCTTGCCAGCGCGTAGAGCAGCAGCGCGAACACGCGCTTGAGCTGGCGCACGTCGAGGCGGTGCGCCGCGCGCGCGCCGAGCGGCGCGGTCAGCACACTGGCGCTGGCGATGCACACCAGCGCCGGCAGGTACAGGTAGCCGAAGGCGCCGGGCAGGGCCGGCGGCAGGCCCCAGCCGCCGAGCACGTACCCGGCAGTGCTGGCCAGCGCGATCGGGAAGCCGAGCGCGGCGCTGGTGGCCACGGCCTGGTGGATCGGCACGTTGCACCAGGTCATGAACGGCACCGAGACGAACGCTCCGCCGGCCCCGACCAGGCCCGACAGGAAGCCGATGCCCGCCCCGGCGCCGGCCAGCCCGAGCGGGCCGGGCAGCGTGCGGCTCGGAGCGGGGCGCTTGTCCAGCAGCATCTGCGTGGCCGAGAAGCCGACGAACAGCGCAAAGCCGATCGCCAGCGCCGCACCCTTGAGCAGCGCGAACGCACCAGCCCCGGCCAGCAGCGAACCGGCCAGGATGCCGGGCGCGAAACGGCGCACCAGCGGCCATTGCACCGCGCCGCGCCGGTGGTGCGCGCGCAGGCTCGACAGCGAGGTGAACAGGATCGTGGCCATCGAGGTGGCGATGGCCATCTTGACCGCCAGGCCCGGCGCGACGCCGCGCGATGAAAGCGCCCAGGTGACGAAGGGCACCATCAGCATGCCGCCGCCCACGCCCAGCAGCCCGGCGAGGAAGCCGGCGAAGGCGCCCAGGGCGAACAGTTCGGCGACGAGGGGAAGCGGCGGCAGCGGCATCGGGGCAGGAGGTGTCCCGCACGATGCCGGACAAGAGGGCAGGGAGATTATTGATTGTCGAGCGCGAACCACCGGGTTATAAAGTGAACATTGCGGTCAGGGCCAGCATCGTGGCCCGCGTGCTCACCGGCCACCAGCCGCGCCTCCCGCCGCAAGCTTCCCTGCTTCACCCTGCCTGCCGGCACATCTGCCGGCAAGAGCATCCGTTTTCCGCGAACGAGGGCCCCGATGCCGACCTTGAAGGACTTGTTAGCCCGTGGTGCCGATGCCGATCCCGCGCTGTCCGCGCCCGGCCGCGCGCCGCTCACGCACGGTGGCCTGCGTGCGCAGATCGACGTCACGCTGGGGCGCCTGAACGCGCTGGGGCTGGGGCGCAACGACCGCGTCGCGATCGTGCTCGACAACGGTCCCGAGATGGCGAGCTGCTACATCGCCTGTGCCAGCGGCGTGGCCAGCGCGCCGTTGAACCCGGCCTACCGCGCCGACGAGTTCGAGTTCTACCTGTCCGACCTGAACGCGAAGGCGCTGATCGTCGCGCGCGGCAGCAGCTCGCCGGCCGTCGAGGTGGCGGCGAAGCTGGGCGTGCCGGTGCTCGACCTGCTGGTGGCCGAGGGCGCGCCGGCCGGCGCCTTCACGCTCGAGCCGCGCGGCGCGATGGCCGCAGCCGCCGCGGCCGCGCCGGGGTATGCGCAGGAGGGCGACGTGTCGATGGTGCTGCACACCTCGGGCACCACCTCGCGGCCGAAGATCGTGCCGCTGTCGCAGGGCAACCTGGCCGCCTCGGCGCTCCACATCGCGGCGACGCTGCAATTCAGCGCGAAGGACTGCGGCCTGAACATCATGCCGCTGTTCCACATCCACGGCCTGATCGCCGGCGTGCTGGCGCCGCTGACGGCCGGCTCGCAGGTGTTCTGCACGCCAGGTTTCAACGCGCTGAAGTTCTTCGCCTGGATGGACGAGGCCCGGCCCACCTGGTACACGGCCGTGCCGACCATGCACCAGACCATCCTGGCGCGTGCCGGGAAGAACGCCGACGTGATCGCGCGCCACCCGCTGCGCTTCATCCGCTCGTCGTCCTCGTCGATCCCGCCGCAGGTCATCCGCGAGCTCGAGGAGGTGTTCAAGGCGCCGCTGATCGAGGCCTACGGCATGACCGAGGCGACGCACCAGATGTGCTCCAACCCGCTGCCGCCGGCCGCGCGCAAGCCCGGCACGGTGGGCCGCGCGGCCGGGCCGGAGGTGGCCATCATGGCCGAGGACGGCACGCTGCTGCCGGCCGGCGCGATCGGCGAGATCGTGATCCGCGGGCCCAACGTCACCGCCGGCTACGAGAGCAACCCCAAGGCCAATGCCGAGGCGTTCACCAACGGCTGGTTCCGCACCGGCGACCAGGGGCAGATGGACGCCGAGGGCTACGTCTCGCTGACCGGCCGGCTCAAGGAGATCATCAACCGGGGCGGCGAGAAGATCAGCCCGCGTGAGGTGGACGAGATCCTGATGGACCACCCGGCCGTCGCTCAGGTGGTGTGCTTCGGCATGCCGCACCCGAAGCTCGGCGAGGAGGTGGCCGCCTGCGTGGTGCTGCGCGACGGCGCACAGGCCACCGAGCGCGAGCTGCAGGAGTTCGTCGGCCAGCGCGCGGCGGACTTCAAGGTGCCGAAGAAAATCCTGTTCATGCCCGAGATCCCGAAGGGCGCCACCGGCAAGCTGCAGCGCATCGGTCTGGCGGCCAAGCTGGGACTGACCTGATTCATCATCCACTTTTCATCGAATCGACGAAAGGAGTTCGCATGTCGTTGGGTCACCTCGTGCCGCGCCTGGCAGCGGCGCTGATCGCCTGCGCAACCACGGCCGCCGCGGCCTGGGAGCCGGCCAAGCCGATCGAATTCGTCGTGCCCGCCGGCACCGGGGGCGGCGCCGACCAGATGGCGCGCTTCATCCAGGGCGTGGTCGCGAAGAACAACCTGACCAAGCAGCCCATCGTCGTGGTCAACAAGTCCGGCGGTGCCGGCGCCGAGGGCTTCCTCGACGTCAAGGGCGACAAGGGCAACCCGCACAAGATCATCATCACGCTGTCCAACCTGTTCACCACGCCGCTGGCCACCGGGGTGCCGTTCAACTGGCGCGACCTGACGCCGGTGCAGATGCTGGCGCTCGACCAGTTCGTGCTGTGGGTCAACGAGGAGTCGCCGCACAAGACCGGCAAGGCCTGGTTCGAGGCGGTCAAGGCCGGCGCGCCCAACAGCGTCAAGATCGGCGGCACCGGCTCCAAGCAGGAAGACCAGATCATCACCGTGATGATCGAGAAGGCGGCCGGCAAGAAGATCACCTACATCCCGTTCAAGGGCGGCGGCGACGTGGCCGTGCAGCTGGTGGGCAAGCACATCGACGCCACCGTCAACAACCCGATCGAGGCCGAGTCGCACTGGCGCGCCGGCAAGCTGCGAGCCTTGTGCGTGATGGACAAGCAGGCGATGCCCTACAAGGAGAAGGTCACGGCGACCCAGTCCTGGGCCGACTTGCCCACCTGCACCAGCGCGGGCGTGCCGGTGGAGTACCAGATGCTGCGCGGCGTCTTCATGCCGCCGGGCGTCTCGCCCGAGCAGGTGCAGTACTACGTCGACCTGTTCGCCAAGGTGCGCGCGCTGCCGGAGTGGAAGGACTTCATGGCCAAGGGCGCGTTCAACCAGACCGCGCTCACCGGGCAGGCCTACTTCGACTGGCTCGGCAAGGCCGAGCAGCAGCACCGCGTGCTGATGAAGGAAGCCGGCTTCCTGGCGAACTGAGGCCATGGACGCCGACCAGAAACCCGCCGGCCCCGGCCAGCGCGGGCCGGAGGCGGGCGTGGCCCTCTTCCTGGTGCTGCTGGGTGCGCTGGTGATCATGGACAGCCTGCGTGTGGGCATCGGCTGGGCCGACGACGGCCCGCGCTCGGGCTACTTCCCCTTCTACATCGGGCTGCTGCTGATCGCCTCGGCGGGCTGGGTGCTGCTGCGCCAGCTCTGGCGCTGGAAGGCGCCTGACAAGCTGTTCGCCGAGCGCGAGCAGCTGTCCGGCGTGTTCGCGGTGCTGGTGCCGATGCTGGTGTACGTGGCGCTGATCGCCGGCATCGGCATCTATGTCTCGTCGGCGCTGCTGATCGGCTACTTCATGCGCCGCCACGGCCGCTACGGCTGGGCCGCCACGCTCGCGGTGGCGATCGGCGTGCCGCTGTTCTTCTGGGCGGTGTTCGAACGCTGGTTCCTGGTGCTGCTGCCCAAGGGCCCGCTCGAGCACCTGCTCGGGCTGTAAGGGGCGACGATGGAAGAGATCGGCAACCTCCTGCACGGCTTCCAGGTGGCGCTGACGCTGCCCAACCTGGGCTTCATGCTGGTCGGCCTGCTGCTGGGCGTGCTGATCGGCGTGCTGCCGGGGCTGGGCGGCGCCAACGGCGTGGCCATCCTGCTGCCGCTGACCTTCAGCATGAACCCGACGTCGGCCATCATCATGCTGTCGTGCATCTACTGGGGTGCGCTGTTCGGCGGGGCGATCACCTCGATCCTGTTCAACATCCCGGGCGAGCCCTGGTCGGTGGCGACCACCTTCGACGGCTACCCGATGGCCCAGCAGGGCAAGGCGGCGCAGGCCCTGACGGCGGCGTTCACCTCGTCCTTCGTCGGCGCGTTCTTCGCCGTCGTGCTGATCACCTTCCTGGCGCCCTGGCTGGCGAAGTTCGCGCTCCAGTTCGGGCCGGCCGAGTTCTTCGCGGTGCAGTTGCTGACCTTCTGCAGCTTCGTGGGCATGAGCAAGGAGCCGCCGGCCAAGACCATCGCGGCGATGATGCTCGGCTTCGCGCTCGCGGCGGTCGGGCTCGACTCGGTCACCGGCACGCTGCGCATGACCTTCGACGTGCCGCAGTTGCTCAAGGGCTTCGACTTCCTGATCGCGGTGATCGGCCTGTTCGGCATCGGCGAGATCCTGCTGACGATGGAGGAGGGCCTGGCCTTCAAGGGCAAGAGCGCGCGCATCAGCGCGACGGTGGTGTTCCGCACCTGGCGCGAGCTGCTGCAGTTCTGGAAGGTGTTCCTGCGCTCCACCGCGATCGGCTGCTGGATGGGCATCACGCCCGGCGGCGCGACGCCGGCCTCGTTCATGGGCTACGGCACGGCGCAGCGCTTCTCGAAGAACCCGCAGCAGTTCGGCAAGGGCGCGATCGAGGGCGTGGTCGCGCCCGAGACGGCCGCGCACGCGGCCGGCACCTCGGCGCTGCTGCCCATGCTGACGCTGGGCATCCCCGGCTCGCCGACCGCCGCGGTGCTGCTGGGCGGCCTGCTGATCTGGGGCCTGCAGCCCGGGCCGATGCTGTTCGTCGAGCAGAAGGATTTCGTCTGGGGCCTGATCGCCTCGATGTACCTGGGCAACCTGGTCGGCCTGCTGGTGGTGCTGACCACCGTGCCGTGGTGGGCGGCGCTGCTGCGCATCCCGTTCGCGGTCATCGCCCCGGTGATCATCATGATCTGCGCGATCGGCGCCTACACGGTGCACAGCTCGATGTTCGACGTGGTGCTGATGATGGTGTTCGGCGTGCTCGGCTACCTCTTCAAGAAGCTCAAGTACCCGCTCGCGCCGCTGGTGCTGGCGCTGGTGCTGGGCGACATGGCCGAGGCCAGCTTCCGCCAGGCGATGCTGCTGTCGCAGGGCAGCCTGGCGATCTTCTGGTCCAACCCGCTGGTGGGCTCGATCACCGCGCTGGCGCTGGTGATGCTGGTGTCGCCGCTGTGGGGCATCGCCAAGAAGGTGGCGCGGCGCCGCGAGTACACGGAGGCCAAGACATGAAGTTCGCGGTGGTCGGCGCCGGGGCGATCGGCGGCTACCTCGGGGCACGGCTCGCGCTGGCGGGCGAGCAGGTCACCTTCATCGCGCGCAACCGCAACCTGGAGGCGATCAACGCCCGCGGCTTCCGCCTACTCGAGGAGGACGGCAGCGAGCGGCACACGAGCGCGGTGCGCGCCGTGCAGCGCATGGCCGAGGCCGGCCCGCAGGATGCCGTGCTGCTGACGCTCAAGGCGCACCAGGTGCGCGACGTGCTGCCCGAGCTGCGCGCGCTGTTCGGCCCGCAGACCATGGTGGTGACGATGATCAACGGCATCCCGTGGTGGTACTTCCACAAGCTCGCCGGCCCGTACGAGGGGAGACAGCTCGAGAGCGTGGACCCGGGCGGCCTGATCGCCCAGCACATCGAGCCCGAGCGCATCGTCGGCAGCATCGTCTACCCGGCCAGCGAGCTGCTCGAGCCGGGCGTGGTGAAGGTGATCGAGGGCAACCGCTTCTCGATCGGCGAGCTCGACGGGTCGCGCAGCGAGCGCGTCGAGGCGCTGTCGCAGGCGCTAATGAAGGCCGGCTTCAAGGCGCCGGTGGCGCGCGACATCCGCTCCGAGCTGTGGGTCAAGCTGTGGGGCAACCTGAGCTTCAACCCGATCTCGGCGCTGACGCATGCGACGCTGGAGCAGATCTGCCGCTTCGGCCCGACCCGCGAGCTGGCCGCCGCGATGATGCGCGAAGCGCAGGCGGTGGCCGAGAAGCTCGGCGTGCGCTTCAAGATCACGCTCGAGCAGCGCATTGCCGGGGCCGAGGCCGTGGGCGCGCACAAGACCTCGATGCTGCAGGATGTGGAGCACGGCCGCGCGCTCGAGCTCGAGGCGCTGGTCGGCTCGGTGGTCGAGCTCGGCCGCATCACCGAGACGCCGACGCCCACGATCCAGGCGATCTACGCCGCCACCAGCCTGCTGGCCCGCACGCTGGCCGAGCAGCGCGGGCGCCTCGAGGTACAGGCTCAGCCGTAGGTGTTGGCGAGCCGGCCGATGCCGTCGATCTCGACTTCGACGCTCGTGCCCGGCTTCATCGGCAGCACGCCCAGCGAGGTGCCGCACAGGATCACGTCGCCCGGCTCGAGCGTCATGTCCTGGGACAGCCGGGCGACGAGTTCGTGCGGGCCGAAGATCATGTCGGAGAGCGGGTAGTTCTGGCGCTCGCGGCCGCCGACCAGCGTCTTCACGCTGGCGGTCGCCGGGTCGAACGCGGTCTCGATCACCGGGCCGAGCGGCGCGAAGCCGTCGAAGCCCTTGGCGCGGGTCCATTGCGCGAAGGCGGGGTCGCGGTTCAGCAGCTCGATGGCGGTCAGGTCGTTGGCGCAGGTGTAGCCGAAGATGTGCGCCGCCGCCTGCTCGCGGGAAATGCCCTGGGTGCGCCGGCCGATCACGATCGCGAGCTCGCCCTCGTAGGCCACGCGGCCGACCTCGGGTGCGACGGCGGCGATCGCCTGGCCGTGGGCGGCCAGCGCGCTGGGCGTCTTCAGGAAATACAGCGGTTCGGCCGGCACCGCCCAGCCGTTCTTCTGCGCCGCGGCGTGGAAGTTGTTCCAAAGCGCGAGCATCTTGCCGGGCCGGCAGGGCGGCAGCCATTGCGCGCCCTCGAGCGCCACCGTCTCGCCGGTGGGGCGCGGTGCGTCGAACAGGTCGCCGTCGTGCACCACGAGCGTGTTGCCCTCCTGCAGGCCGAACAGGTCCCGGCCGCCCACGCGGCAGCGCATCCACTTCATCGTTTCAGTCCTTCAGCAAGGCGTTGACGGCGCGCCACTCGGCCTCGGTTACCGGCGTGATCGAGAGCCGGCTGCCCGGCCGCAGCAGCAGCATCGAGGCGAGCTGCGGCAGCTCGCGCATGCGCTTGAGCTGCAGCAGCGGCCTCTTGCGGCGCAGCTTCACGTCGACGAGCAGCCAGCGCGGCGCCTCGCGGCTCGACTTCGCGTCGAAGTACGGGCTCTTCGGGTCGAACTGCGTCTCGTCGGGGTAGGGCGTGCTGGCCACTTCGGCCAGGCCGGCCACGCCGGGCTCGGGGCAGGACGAGTGGTAGAAGAGCACGCCGTCGCCGATGCGCATCTGGTCGCGCATGTAGTTGCGCGCCTGGTAGTTGCGCACGCCGAACCAGGGCACCGTCTGCTTCGGTGCGGCCATGAGGTCGTCGATCGAGCACTCGGAGGGCTCGCTCTTCATCAGCCAGTAGGCCATCGCGCGGGGAAGGGCGGGCGAAGGGAAGAAGGTGTCCGCCACGAACCGGGAGCCGCATTCCTGAACCCAGGGGATTCAGGTGGGCGAGGTCAGCGGGGCTTCGGGTTCATCTGACGCGAGACGATCACACCTGCCGGGCGATGTTCCAAGCCCTTGCTCGTACGAGCATCGGTTCCAGGAAATATAAGACTCACGCGAACGCGACGGACCGGGCCATTCTACGCGCCGGTCCGCGGCGCGCTAGAGCAATTGGCCGTCGTTTGCCAAGGATTGGTCGATGCGGCGGATCAGCGCGTCGACGTCGACGGGTTCGTCGGCGCCGGCCGGATCGGCCGCCGGAGCCGCTGCAGTGGACACCGGCCGCTCCGCCAGCGCGAAGGCCAGGTTCAACGCCGCCAGCACCGCGATGCGCTCGCGCGCCTTGACCTTGCCGGCATCGCGGATCGCGCTCATCTCGCGATCGACGTTGCCGACCGCCTCGAGCAGCGACTGCTCGCCGCCCTCCGGGCAGCCGAGGATGTAGCTCTGCCCCATGATCGTGACCTCGATCTGCTTCACGCCGGGCCCCCGTCGCCCGCATCGCGTGCCTCGGCCGGCAGGCGTTCGAGCAGGGTGTCGATGCGCTGGCGGGCGGTGTTCAGGCGGCCGCGCAACTGGTCGCGCTCCTGGGTGACCGCGGCGAGCTGCTGCAGCAGCAGGGCATGGGTGCGCTGCTGTTCCTGGTGGCGCAGCAGCAGGCGTTCGACCCGGTCCGCGAGTTCCTGGAGCTTGGACATGACGCGCAAGTGGAGGGCGTGGCGGTCATTGTAGGCGGCGGCCCACCAGCGGCCGACCCGGCGCGGCGGCGCGGCGTGCAGCGTGTCACGCGGCTGTCGCGTGCCGTTCGGGCGCGGCCCGTGGCGTGGCGGTCCGCTCACTGGACTACCCTCCGTGCTGCGCACTCCGGGATGAGCGCTTGGGAGCGGCCCGGCGCGCTCATGGCTTGTCGTCCGGCAGCGGCAAGGGCTGGGTCAGCAGCCGGTTCGGCGAACTCGGCTCCCACAGTGCCGCCGGCTCGGTGTCGATCGTGGCCGTCGCCGCGTGCAGCAGCGCCAGGCTGGCCCGCGAGCCGATCTGTCGCACCAGCTGCAGCTGGCGCTGCGACCAGGTGACCGGCGCGCCCGTCTGTTCGCAGCTGAAGGTGCCGAACAGCACCCCGTTGATCGAGAAGCAGACGTCCAGCACCGAGTGGATGTCCAGCGGCTCCAGGTAGTCGGCCAGGAAGATCCGCGTGGTGGCATGGTTGCGCGCGTCGGAGGCGATGACGCAGCCGTCGGCCAGCAGGGCGTCGAAGTAGGGGCCGACGGCGGCATTGAGCATGTCCGTTGCGGTCACCATGCCGCCGTAACGCCGGTCGTACATCGCCAGGCAGCGCAGCGCCCGGCCCTCGGCGGTGTCGATGAAGATCCAGACTCCGGCGCGGGTGCATCCGATCTGCGCCGCCAGCGCTTCGGTGAACTGTTCGAGAAAGCGCACCCGGTCGATCTCGCCGCGGTCGAGGCGGCCGCAGATCACCTGGATGTCGTTCGGGTCGGACATCGGCCCATTCTCCGGACCGGTTCCCGCGGCCGACACTGCAAGACCTTGCAGGTGTCCCGCGAACGAGGGGGTCAGCCGGCCGGGTGGGTCCGGGCCCAGTCGCACCAGCGGGCGAGCGCACAGTCACCGCAGCGCGGCGAGCGTGCGACGCAGACGTAGCGGCCGTGCAGGATCAGCCAGTGGTGCGCGTCTTCCAGGTAGGCCGCCGGCACGCGCGCCAGCAGGCGCTGCTCGACCTCCAGCGGGTTGCGGCCGGGGGCCAGGCCGGTGCGGTTGGCGACCCGGAATACATGGGTGTCGACTGCCAGCGTCGGCTCGCCGAAGGCCACGTTCAGCACCACGTTGGCCGTCTTGCGGCCGACACCGGGCAGCGCCTCCAGCGCCGCGCGCTCGCGCGGCACCTCGCCGCCGTGGCGCTCGACCAGCAGGCGGCAGGTTTCGTACAGGTTCTTCGCCTTGTTGCGGTACAGGCCGATCGTGCGGATCGCCTCGGTCAGCGCAGGCAGGCCGAGCGCGAGCATCTTCTGCGGCGTGTTGGCACGCGGGAACAGCCGGCGGGTCGCCTTGTTGACGCCGGCATCGGTCGCCTGGGCCGACAGCAGCACGGCCGCCAGCAGCTCGAACACGTTGGTGTACTCGAGTTCGCTGGCCGGCTGCGGGTTGGCGACCTTGAGCGTGGCGAAGAAGGGTTCGACGGATTCGGGTTTCATGGTTCCGTCGCCGTACCGCGCCGGGCGCGCGCCCGCGCCAGCGCTTCTTCGATGACGCGGCGCTTGTTTTCGATCGCCGCCGGGTCGCTCAGGCGGGTCTGGTTCGGCAGGTCGGCCAGCTTGGCCTCGGCCTTGGCGGCCAGCCGGGCCTCGTTCTCGCGCGCGTCGCGTGCCACCCGCAGGCGGTGGAAGGTGTAGCGCTCGCGCGCCTGGGCGGCCTGCGCGGGCGACCAGGCGTCCCAGCCGGTGCGCGCGCCGCTGGCGTCGACGAGGGCGATGCAGTCCACCGGGCAGGCCGGCAGGCACAGCTCGCAGCCGGTGCACTGGCCCGCGATCACGGTGTGCATGACCTTGGCGGCGCCGACGATGCAGTCCACCGGGCAGGCCTTGATGCACAGGGTGCAGCCGATGCACCAGGCTTCGTCGATCACCGCCAGGCGCAGCGGACCTTCGGCTCCGCGCGCCGGATCGAGCGGCAGCGGCGCGCGCCTGGTGATAGAGGCCAGCCGGGCGATGCCTTCGGCGCCGCCCGGCGGGCACTGGTTGATGCCGGCCTCGCCGCTGGCCACCGCGCGCGCATACGCCGAGCAGTCGGGGTAGCCGCAGCGGGTGCACTGCGTCTGCGGCAGTGCGGCGTCGATGGCGTCGGCCAGGGCCTCGGGAGTCACCCGGGCATTATCGGCTGCGGCGTGCCGCCTTCCGGGCCGGGGTCTTGCCGTTGCCGTTGCCGCTGCCGGCCGGCGCCTGGTGGCTCGCGATGAAGTCGCGCACCACCGGGTAGACGGTCTCGCGCCAGCGCCGGCCCGAGAAGATGCCGTAGTGGCCGGCGCCTTCGACGTCGTAGTGGAACTGGCGCTGCTTCGGGATGCCGGTGCACAGGCCGTGCGCGGCGCGTGTCTGGCCGGCGCCGGAGATGTCGTCGAGCTCGCCCTCGATCGTCAGCAGCGCGCTGGTGGCGATGTCCTGCGGGCGCACCAGGTTGCCGTCGACGCGCCAGGTGCCGTTGACCAGGGCGAAGTCCTGGAACACCACCTTGATCGTGTCCAGGTAGTACTCGGCCGGCATGTCCAGCACCGCGTTGTACTCGTCGTAGAAGGCGCGGTGCGAGTCGGCGCTGTCGTCGTCGCCACGCACCAGGTCGAGGAAGTAGTCGTAGTGGGAGCTGAGGTGGCGGTCCGGGTTCATCGCCACGAAGCCGCTGTGCTGCAGGAAGCCGGGGTAGACGCGCCGCCCGGCACCCGGGTAGTTGACCGGCACGCGGTAGATGACGTTGTGCTCGAACCAGTTGTGGCTCTTGTTCATCGCCAGGTTGTTGACCGCGGTCGGGCTCTTGCGGGCGTCGATCGGGCCGCCCATCATGGTCAGGGTGCGCGGCGTCGCCTCGCCGGCGCTGGCCATCAGGGAGACCGCGGCCAGCACCGGCACGGTCGGCTGGCACACCGAGATCACGTTGACCTCGGGGCCGATCAGGCGGATGAACTCCTGCACGTAGCCGATGTAATCGTCCAGGTGGAACGGGCCCATCTCAACGGGCACCATGCGCGCGTCGGTCCAGTCGGTGATGAACACCTTGTGGTCGCGCAGCAGCGCCCGCACGGTGTCGCGCAGCAGCGTCGAGTGGTGGCCCGACAGCGGCGCCACCACCAGCACGGTAGGCTGATCCTTCATGCGGGACAGCGCTTCGAGGTTGTCGCTGAAGCGCTTGAAGCGCAGCAGGCGGCAGAACGGCTTCTGCAACGCCACCTGCTGCTGCACGGCCACGTCGACGTCGCCGACGTTGACCGACGTGATCTCGAACTCCGGCTTCTCGTACTCCTTCGAGAGGCGGTGCATCAGGTCCAGCCCGGCGGACACCCGGTCGGCCATCGGCGTGTGCGCAAAGGGCGACAGCGGGTGGCTGTAGAGCTTGGACGAGGCCGCGGCGAACTCGGCGAAGGGGCTCAGCAGCGCGCGCTGGGTTTCGTACAGCTGATACAGCATCGGTTCGCTTTCGTGGTGCGATGCAGCATTCTAGGAACAATGCTTGCAGCTTGCTGTCGGCGCGTGCGGGGGAAACCCGCAAGGCGCACGAAAAAGGGGCGCTTGGCGCCCCTTCGTACTGTCGCGCAGGTGACAGCGGTCCTCAGGACACCTTTAGGATGGCCGAGACGACGTAGTCGATGTTCTTGCTGTTCAGCGCCGCCACGCAGATGCGGCCCGAGTCGACGCCGTAGACGCCGAACTCGCTGCGCAGACGCTGCATCTGCGCCTTGCCGAGGCCGGAGTAGCTGAACATGCCCTTCTGGCGGGTGATGAAGCTCAGGTCCTGCTTCAGCCCGGCGGCGGCCAGCCTGTCCTGCAGGGCCTGGCGCATCTGCTTGATGCGCACGCGCATCTCGGCCAGCTCCTGCTCCCACATGGCACGCAGCGCCGGCGTGGTGAGCACCAGCGCTACGACCTGGGCGCCGTGCGTCGGCGGGTTGGAGTAGTTGGTGCGGATCACGCGCTTGAGCTGGCTCAGCACGCGGTCGGCCTCGTCCTTCGACTCGCAGACGACGCTGAGCGCGCCGACCCGCTCGCCGTACAGCGAGAAGCTCTTCGAGAAGCTGGTGGCGACGAAGAAGTCGACCCCCGACTCGACGAACTGGCCGATCACCGCGCCGTCCTCGGCGATGCCCTCGCCGAAGCCCTGGTAGGCCATGTCGAGGAAGGCGACCAGTCCGCGCGCCTTGACCGCGGCCACCACCTGCGACCACTGCTCGGGCGTGATGTCGTAGCCGGTCGGGTTGTGGCAGCAGGCGTGCAGCACGACGATGGTGCCGGGGGCGGCGGCGTTCAGCGCCGCCAGCATGCCCTCGACATCCACACCCTTGCGCGCGGCGTCGTAGTAGGGGTAGGTCTGCACCGGGAAGCCGGCGCTCTCGAACAGCGCGCGGTGGTTCTCCCAGCTCGGGTCGCTGATCAGCACGGTGGCGTTCGGGGCCAGGCGCTTGAGGAAGTCGGCGCCGAGCTTCAGGCCGCCGGTGCCGCCCAGCGCCTGCACGGTGGCCACGCGGCCGGCCTTCAGGATCGCGCTGTCGGCGCCGAACACCAGGCCCTGCACCGCCTTGTCGTAGGCGGCGATGCCGTCGATCGGCAGGTAGCCGCGCGCCTTGGGCGCTTCCATCATCAGCTTCTCAGCCTCCTGCACGCACTTGAGCAGCGGCAGCTTGCCGTTGTCGTCGTAGTAGACACCGACGCCGAGGTTGACCTTCGCCGGATTCGGATCCGCCGCGAACTGCTCGTTCAGGCCGAGGATCGGGTCGCGGGGGGCCAGTTCGACGGCGGCGAACAGCGACGTGGCGGGGGAAGACATGCGTCAGTCCTTGTCAGTGGAGCGGGGAGGCGATTTCCGTTAACCTGAACGTTTGCCTTGCCGATCGGCGAGGCGGGTTAACCCGGAGATTTTAGCCGCCATGGCCGAATTGTCAGACGCTACTCCAGCGGCCGTGCCCGCGCCGGCCGCCGAGGCGAGCGCCGGCGAGTTCGTCAGCTTCCCGGATTCGCCCTTCCAGCTGTTCCAGCCCTATCCGCCGGCGGGCGACCAGCCGACCGCGATCGCGCAGCTCGTCGAAGGCATCCAGGACGGCCTGAGCTACCAGACGCTGCTGGGCGTCACCGGCTCGGGCAAGACCTTCACGATGGCCAACGTGATCGCGCGGCTGGGCCGGCCGGCGATCGTGTTCGCGCCCAACAAGACGCTGGCGGCGCAGCTCTACAGCGAGTTCCGCGAGTTCTTCCCGAAGAACGCGGTCGAGTACTTCGTCAGCTACTACGACTACTACCAGCCCGAGGCCTACGTGCCGCAGCGCGACCTGTTCATCGAGAAGGACAGCTCGATCAACGAGCACATCGAACAGATGCGCCTGTCGGCCACCAAGAGCCTGCTGGAGCGGCGCGACGTGATCATCGTGGCCAGCGTCAGCGCGATCTACGGCATCGGCAACCCGAGCGACTACCACCAGATGGTGATGACGCTGCGCGTGGGCGACAAGCTCGGCCAGCGCGACGTGATCGCGCACCTGATCCGCATGCAGTACCAGCGCAACGAGACCGACTTCTCGCGCGGCACCTTCCGCGTGCGCGGCGACACGATCGACGTGTTCCCGGCCGAGCATTCGGAGCTGGCGATCCGCATCGAGCTGTTCGACGACGAGGTCGAGACGCTGCAGCTGTTCGACCCGCTGACCGGGCGGATCCGGCAGAAGATCCCGCGCTTCACGGTGTATCCGTCGAGCCATTACGTGACGCCGCGCGAGCGCGTGCTGGCGGCGATCGAGTCGATCAAGGCGGAGCTGCGAGAGCGGCTCGACGAGCTGGTGAAGGCCGGCAAGCTGGTCGAGGCGCAGCGCCTCGAGCAGCGAACGCGCTTCGACCTGGAGATGCTGCAGGAGGTGGGCCACTGCAAGGGCATCGAGAACTACACGCGCCACCTCTCCGGCGCGGCGCCCGGCGAGCCGCCGCCGACGCTGGTGGACTACCTGCCGGCCGACGCGCTGATGTTCCTCGACGAGAGCCACGTGCTGATCGGCCAGTTCGGCGGCATGTTCAACGGCGACCGGGCGCGCAAGACAGTGCTGGTCGAGTACGGCTTCCGCCTGCCCAGCGCGCTGGACAACCGGCCGCTCAAGTTCGAGGAGTTCGAGAAGAAGATGCGCCAGGCGGTGTTCGTCTCGGCCACGCCGGCCGACTACGAGAAGACGCATGCCGGCCAGGTGGTCGAGCAGTTGGTGCGCCCCACCGGCCTGGTCGACCCGGAGGTCGAGGTGCGGCCGGCCGGCCACCAGGTCGACGACGTGCTGCAGGAGATCCGCGAGCGCGTGAAGATCAACGAGCGCGTGCTGATCACCACGCTGACCAAGCGCATGGCCGAGCAGCTGACCGACTACCTCAGCGACAACGGCGTCAAGGTGCGCTACCTGCACAGCGACGTCGACAACCTGGAGCGCGTCGAGATCCTGCGCGATCTGCGCCTGGGCACCTTCGACGTGCTGGTGGGCATCAACCTGCTGCGCGAGGGGCTCGACATCCCGGAGGTGTCGCTGGTGGCGATCCTCGACGCCGACAAGGAAGGCTTCCTGCGCGCCGAGCGCAGCCTGATCCAGACCATCGGGCGCGCGGCGCGCAACCTGAACGGCCGCGCCATCCTCTACGCCGACAGGATCACCGACTCGATGCGCAAGGCGCTCGACGAAACCGGTCGCCGGCGCGCCAGGCAGCTCGCCTTCAACGCCGAGCACGGCATCGTGGCGCGCAGCATCCACAAGAAGGTCAAGGAGCTGATCGACGGTGTCTACAGCGAGAAGGGCGCCAAGGACGACCTGAAGGCCGCCACCGAGTCGGCCGCGATCGAGGCCCTGTCCGAGAAGGACCTGGGCAAACGCATCAAGCAGCTCGAGAAACAGATGCTCGACCATGCCCGCAACCTCGAGTTCGAGAAGGCCGCGCGCATCCGTGACCAGCTGGCGCAGCTGCGCGAGCAGGCCTTCGGCGCGGCCACACACGACAACGTGGTGCCGATCGGCGGGGCGAAGGGCGCGCCATGACGATCCGCAGCGTGCTGATGGTCTGCATGGGCAACATCTGCCGCTCGCCGACCGCCGAGGGCGTGCTTCGCCGCAAGCTGCGCGAGGCCGGGCTGGACGGCCTGGTCACGGTCGATTCGGCCGGCACGCACGGTCACTGGCATGCCGGCGAGGCCCCCGACCCGCGCTCGCAGGCGCATGCGCGGCAGCGCGGCTACGAGCTCTCGGCGCTGCGCGCGCGTCAGGTGGTCGAGGCCGACTTCGAGCAGTTCGACCTGATCCTGGCGATGGACTGGGACAATCTCGCGCTGCTCGAGGAGATGAGCCCGCCAACCGCGCGCCACAAGCTGCGCCGGCTCACCGAGCATTGCCGGCGCCACGACGAGCCGGTCGTCCCGGACCCGTACTACGGCGGGCGCGACGGCTTCGACCGGGTGCTCGACCTGGTCGAGGACGCCTGCGACGGGCTGGTGGACCTGCTGCACAGGCAAACTCGCGCTGCCTGAAGGGGAACTTCCGCGCCCAATGCCGACCAAATCAGTCGGCTTCCGCTATACTCGACAAAACCAGTCGGGGAATCCCTAGGTCGTCGCCCACGGGCGGCCGCCGGGGCGCTGGGGCCGGCTTCCGTCAGACCCTTCCGACCGATTCAGCGCCGAACCGAGGCGACAGGAGATTGAGATGCGATTGACCACCAAGGGCCGTTTTGCCGTGACCGCGATGATCGATCTGGCGCTGCGTGAGCACCAGGGCCCGGTGGCGCTGGCCGCCATCAGCGCCCGCCAGCAGATCTCGCTGTCCTACCTCGAGCAGCTGTTCGGCAAGCTGCGCCGCCACGAGCTGGTGGAAAGCACCCGCGGCCCGGGCGGCGGCTACTCGCTGGGCCGAAAGGCCGAGGAGATCACCGTGGCCGACATCATCGTCGCCGTCGACGAGCCGATCGACGCCACCGGCTGCTCCGGCAAGGAGAACTGCATGGGCGACGACTCCGGCCGCTGCATGACGCACGACCTGTGGGCCAGCCTGAACGCCAAGATGATCGAGTTCCTCGACTCGGTGTCGCTGAAAAAGCTGGTCGACGAGCAGATCGCCAAGGGCGTGTCGATCGAGGAGCAGCCGGTCAAGCGGGCGATCTCCTCGCAGCCGGTCGTCAAGCCGATCAAGGTGACCGCGCCGAACTCGGTGTTCGCGCTGGGCAGCGCGTTGTCGAAGTGATTTCTCGCGAAGTTCCGATCCAGCGATGGACATGACCCCGCATTTCCCGATCTACCTCGACTACGGCGCGACGACGCCGGTGGACCAGCGTGTCGTCGACGCGATGATCCCCTGGCTGCGCGAGCATTTCGGCAACCCGGCCTCGCGCAGCCATGCGTGGGGCTGGGAGGCCGAAGAGGCGGTGGAGAAGGCGCGGACGCAGGTCGCCGAGCTGGTGGGCGCCGATCCGCGCGAGATCGTCTGGACCTCCGGCGCAACCGAGTCGAACAACCTGGCGCTCAAGGGCGCGGCGCAGTTCTACAAGGGGCGCGGCAAGCACATCGTCACCGTCAAGACCGAGCACAAGGCCGTGCTCGACACGGTGCGCGAGCTGGAGCGCCAGGGCTTCGAGGCGACCTACCTCGACGTGCAGGAAGACGGCCTGCTCGACCTCGACCGCTTCAAGGACGCGCTGCGGCCCGACACCATCCTCGCCTCGGTGATGCTGGTCAACAACGAGATCGGCGTGATCCAGGACATCGAGGCCATCGGGAGGATCTGCCGCGAGCGCGGCATCATCTTCCACGTGGACGCGGCGCAGGCCACCGGCAAGGTGGCGATCGACCTGAAGACGCTGCCGGTCGACCTGATGAGCCTGGCCTCGCACAAGACCTACGGCCCCAAGGGCATCGGCGCGCTGTACGTGCGGCGCAAGCCGCGCGTGCGCATCGAGGCGCAGATGCACGGCGGCGGCCACGAGCGCGGCATGCGCTCGGGCACGCTGCCGACGCACCAGATCGTCGGCATGGGCGAGGCCTTCCGCATCGCACGCGAGGAGATGGGCACCGAGATCGAGCGCATCCGCATGCTGCACCGCCGGCTGCGCGACGGGCTGTCGGCGATCGACCAGACCTTCGTGAACGGCCATGCCGAGAAGCGCGTGCCGCACAACCTGAACATGAGCTTCAACTTCGTCGAGGGCGAGTCGCTGATCATGGGCATCAAGGGCATCGCGGTGTCCTCGGGCTCGGCCTGCACCTCGGCCAGCCTGGAGCCGAGCTACGTGCTGCGCGCGCTCGGCCGCAGCGACGAGCTGGCGCACTCGAGCCTGCGCATGACCATCGGCCGCTTCACGACCGAGGACGAGGTCGACTACGTGGTCAGCACCCTGAAAGACCGCGTGGCCAAACTGCGCGAGCTGTCGCCGCTGTGGGAGATGTACCAGGACGGTGTCGACCTGAGCACCATCCAGTGGACCGCGCACTGAACACGACGTTGGAGAGATAGCGATGGCATACAGCGACAAGGTCGTCGAGCACTACGAGAACCCGCGCAACGTGGGCTCGTTCGCCAAGGGCGACGAGACGGTGGGCACCGGCATGGTCGGCGCACCGGCCTGCGGCGACGTGATGAAGCTGCAGATCAAGGTCAACCCGGCCACCGGCCTGATCGAGGACGCCAAGTTCAAGACCTACGGCTGCGGCTCGGCGATCGCGTCGAGCTCGCTGGTCACCGAGTGGGTCAAGGGCAAGTCGCTCGACGAGGCGCTGACGATCAAGAACACGCAGATCGCCGAGGAGCTGGCGCTGCCGCCGGTGAAGATCCACTGCTCGATCCTGGCCGAGGACGCGATCAAGGCCGCCGTCAACGACTACAAGGCCAAGACCGGCCAGTCCACCGGCCAGGCGCAGTGAACGACACCATGGCCGTCACGCTGACCGAACGCGCCGCGCGGCACGTCTCGCGCTACCTTGCCAAACGGGGCAAGGGCGTGGGCGTGCGCCTGGGCGTCAAGACCACCGGCTGCTCGGGCCTGGCCTACAAGCTGGAGTACGCCGACGAGTTCGCTCCCGAGGACCATGTCTTCGAGGGGCATGGCGTGAAGGTGCTGGTCGACCCGAAGAGCCTGCCCTACATCGACGGCACCGAACTGGACTTCGTCCGCGAGGGGCTCAACGAGGGCTTCAAGTTCCACAACCCGCGCGAGAAGGACCGCTGCGGCTGCGGAGAATCCTTCCGCGTCTGAGCACGCGGCGTGCTTGGCGAACGGGCGCGGCATCGACCGCGCCCTTTTGTTGGACCCATGAACCTGACCAGCGACGACTTCGAACTGTTCGGCCTGCCGCGGCGCTTCGCGCAGGACCGCGCTGCGCTGGATGGCCGCTGGCGTGCCCTGCAGGCCGAGGTGCACCCCGACCGTTTCGCTTCCGAGGGCGCCGCGGCGCAGCGCGTCGCGGTGCAGTATGCAGTGCGTGTCAACGAGGCCTACCAGCGCCTGAAGGATCCGCTCAAGCGCGCCGCCTATCTGTGCGAGCTGGCCGGTCAGCCGGTGGATGCCGAGAACAACACGGCGATGCCGCCGGCCTTCCTGATGCAGCAGATGGCATGGCGCGAGGCGCTGGACGAGGCCGAAGGTGCCGAAGCCGTGCAGGCCTTGTCCGACGAGGTGGAGCGCGCGCGCCGCGCCGCGCTGGCGGCGATCGAGCTGGCGCTCGATGGGCGCGGCGATGCCGCCGCAGCCGCGCAGCAGGTTCGAGGCCTGATGTTCGTCGAGCGCTTCGCCGCCGACATCGAGCGCCGCCAGGAAGCACTCGAAGGCTGACATGGCGCTGCTGCAGATTTCCGAACCCGGCGGCACGCCCGACCCGCACCAGCGCCGCATCGCGGTGGGCATCGACCTGGGCACCACGCACTCGCTGGTGGCGGCGGTGCGGCACGGCGTGGCCGAGTGCCTGCCGGACGAACACGGCCGCGTGATCCTGCCGTCGGCGGTGCGTTACCTGCCCGGCGGCCGGCGCCAGATCGGCGCGGCCGCGCTGGCCGAGGCGGCGCTCGATCCGCACAACACCATCGTCTCGGTGAAGCGATTCATGGGGCGTGGTGTCGCCGACATCGCCAACCGGTCGAAGCTGCCGTACGAATTTGTCGACGCACCGGGCATGCTCAAGCTGCGCACCATCGAGGGCGACAAGTCGCCGGTGGAGGTGTCGGCCGAGATCCTGGCCACGCTGCGCCAGCGCGCCGAGGACAGCTTCGACGACGAACTGTTCGGCGCCGTCATCACCGTGCCGGCTTATTTCGACGACGCCCAGCGCCAGGCCACCAAGGACGCGGCGCAGCTGGCCGGCCTCAACGTGCTGCGCCTGATCAGCGAGCCGACCGCCGCGGCGATCGCCTATGGCCTGGAACATGGCTCGGAAGGGCTGTACGCCGTCTACGATCTGGGCGGCGGCACCTTCGACATCTCGCTGCTGCGCCTCTCGGCCGGGGTGTTCGAGGTGATTGCCACGGGTGGTGACTCGGCACTCGGCGGCGACGACTTCGACGCGCTGCTGGCCGACTGGGCGCTGCAGCGCGGCGGCCTGGACGCCGACACGCCGCAGGACAAGCGCGCCGTGCTGGCCGCCGCCCGGGCCGCGAAGGAGAAGCTCACGTCGATCGACCATGCCACGCTGGCCTGCCCGCTGGCGGGCGGGGAACTGCAGGTGCGCGTGACGCGCGACGAGTTCGTCGCGCTGACCGAGCCGCTGGTCGCCCGCACGCTGGCCGCCGTGCGCAAGGTTCTGCGCGACGCCAAGGTCGGCGCCGCGGAGGTGCAGGGCGTCGTGATGGTGGGCGGCTCGACGCGCATGCCGCGGGTGCAGGCGGCGGTCGGCGAGCTGTTCGGCCGCACGCCGCTGACCAACCTCAACCCGGACGAGGTGGTGGCGCTGGGCGCGGCCATCCAGGCCCATGCGCTGGCCGGCAACGCCGGCGCCGAAGAGCTGCTACTGCTCGACGTGATCCCGCTCTCGCTGGGCCTCGAGACCATGGGCGGGCTGGTCGAGCGCATCATCCCGCGCAACAGCACCATCCCGACCGCCCGCGCGCAGGACTTCACCACCTTCAAGGACGGCCAGACCGCGATGGCCCTCCACGTGGTGCAGGGCGAGCGCGAGCTGGTGGCCGATTGCCGCTCGCTGGCGCGCTTCGAACTGCGCGGCATCCCGCCGATGGCCGCCGGTGCGGCGCGCATCCGCGTCAGCTTCCAGGTCGATGCCGACGGCCTGCTGGCGGTCAGCGCGCGCGAGGAGCGCTCCGGCGTGCAGGCTTCGATCAGCGTCAAGCCGAGCTACGGCCTGGCCGACGAGGACATCGCGCGCATGCTCAAGGAAGGCTTCGCGACGGCCGAGCAGGACATGCGCGAGCGCAGCCTGCGCGAATCGCGTGTCGAGGCCGAACGCATGCTGCTGGCCACGCAGGCGGCGCTCGCGGCCGACGGCGACCTGCTCGAGGGTGCCGAGCGCGCGGCGATCGGCACGCTGATGTCCGATCTGCAGCGCCTGCGCGAAGCCAGCGACCACCACGCCATCGACGCCGCCGTCGAGGCACTGGCGCGCGGCACCGAGGCCTTCGCTGCCCAACGCATGAACCGCGGCATCCGCCAAGCGCTGGCCGGGCGCCGCGTCGACGACGTCTGAGACCATGCCGATCATCAAGATCCTGCCGCACCCCGAGTACTGCCCGCAGGGCGCCGAGGTGAAGGCACCGTCCGGCACCTCGATCTGCGAGGCGCTGCTGGACAACGACATCGAGATCGAGCACGCGTGCGAGATGAGCTGTGCGTGCACCACCTGCCACGTCGTGGTGCGCGAGGGCTTCGCGTCGCTCGGCGAGATGGACGAGAGCGAGGAAGACCTGCTCGACCGCGCCTGGGGCCTGGAGCCGACCTCGCGCCTGTCCTGCCAGGCCATCCTGTCGAACCAGGACGTGACGATCGAGATCCCGAAGTACTCGATCAACCACGCGAAGGAAGGTCGCTGAGGGCACCCGAAGAAAGACGCCTCCCGGGCGTCGCGACCGGGAGGCGTGTGCAAAGGGACTGATTGCCCTGCTGAGGAGACAGCAGCGGGTGCTCTGCCACCCGCTGCAAATCCGTTAGCAAGTCGTGTGCCGGTGCCGGTACTCAGGCGGCCTCGCGCTCCACATGCCCGTGGCGGGTATAGAGGAAGTCCAGCACCTCGCGGCGGTAGTGCACGTAGCGCGGGTCCTCGGCCAGTTCCACGCGGTCGCGCGGACGCGGCAGCTCGACGCGCAGGATCTCGCCGATCGTCGCCGCCGGGCCGTTGGTCATCATCACGATGCGGTCCGACAGCAGCACCGCCTCGTCGACATCGTGCGTGACCATCACCGCGGTGCTGTGCGTGCGGGCGACGATCTTCAGCAGCTCGTCCTGCAGCTTCGCGCGGGTCAGCGCGTCGAGCGCGCCGAAGGGCTCGTCCATCAGCAGCACCTTGGGCTCCATCGCCAGCGCACGGGCGATGCCCACGCGCTGCTTCATGCCGCCGGAGATCTCGTGCGGACGCTTGCCGCTCGCATGCCCCATGCCGACGAGGGCGAGCGCCGCATCGGTGCGCGACTTCAGCGCCGCCTTCGCCTCCTTCGCACCGAACACGCGCTCGACGGCGAGGAACACGTTCTCGAAGCAGGTCAGCCAGGGCAGCAGCGAGTGGTTCTGGAACACCACCGCGCGCTCCGGTCCCGGCGCAGCGATCTCGCGGTTGTCGCACAGCAGCACGCCGCTGCTGGGCCGCAGCAGCCCGGCGATCAGGTTCAGCAGCGTCGACTTGCCGCAGCCCGAGTGCCCGATCAACGTGACGAACTCTCCCTTGGCGACGCTCAGGTCGATCTCGCGCAGCGCGTGGAAGCGGCCCTTCTTGGTCTGGAACACCATCTCGGCGTTCTGCACCTGGATGAAGTTGTGCATGGCGGTTCTCCCGGGTTCAGTGGTCGTCGTAGCTGAAGCGCTTGGCGATGTTCACCAGCAGCAGCTCGAGCAGCAGGCCGACCACGCCGATCACGACGATCGCGATCAGGATGTGCTTGACGTTCAGGTTGTTCCACTCGTCCCAGACCCAGAAGCCGATGCCCACGCCGCCGGTCAGCATTTCGGCGGCGACGATCACCAGCCAGGCCGTGCCCACCGACAGGCGCACGCCGGTCAGCATGTACGGCAGCACGGCGGGCAGCAGGATCTTCGTGATGACCTTCCACTCGCTCAGGTTCAGCACCTTCGCGACGTTCAGGTAGTCCTGCGGCACGCGTTGCACACCGACGGCGGTGTTGATGATCATCGGCCAGATCGAGCAGATGAAGATGGTCCAGATCGCGGCCGGGTTGGCGGCCTTGAACACCAGCAGGCCGATCGGCAGCCAGGCCAGCGGCGAGACCGGGCGCAACAGGCTGATCAGCGGCGAGACCATGCGGTTCAGCACCTCGAAGCGGCCGATCATGAAGCCCAGCGGGATGCCGGCCAGCGCCGCCATGCCGAAGCCGACGGCCACACGCTCGAGCGAGAACAGGATGTTCCAGCCGATGCCCTGATCGTTCGGTCCGTTGCGGTAGAACGGGTCCGAGAACACCTTGACCGCCTCGACGAAGGTCTCGGCCGGTGTCGGGAAGCTGCCGCCCTTGATCGTCAGCAGCGCCCAGATGCCCACCAGCAGGCCGAGGCCGGCCAGCGGTGCGAACAGGCGCAGCGCCAGCCCCGACCAGTCGATCGGTTCGCGTGCAGCGCGGCGCGGCACCGGCTCGGCCGCGGGTGGGGAAGTCGGCCGGGCGGCAGCGCGCTCGGCGCGCACCTGCTCGCTGGCCTCCAGCGGTGAATGGAACACGGCACTGACCATGGAGTCCTCCTGTGGTGCGGCCGATCAGGCCTTGATCTTGAAGCCGTCGGCGTACTTGGCCGGCTCCTTGCCGTCCCAGACCACGCCGTCGATCAGCTTGCTGCTGCGCAGCGGGTCCTTCGGCACGCTGATCTTCATCGCCGAGGCAACCTGCTTGTAGAGCTCGATCTGGTTGACCTGCCGGGCCACGGCCAGGTAGTCCGGGTGCTCCTTCAGCAGGCCCCAGCGCTTGTGCTGGGTCAGGAACCACATGCCGTCGGACAGGTACGGGAAGTTGACCGCCCCGTCGTTGAAGAACTTCATGTGGTTCGGGTCGTCCCAGGTCTTGCCCAGCCCGTTCTGGTAGCGACCCAGGATGCGCTGGTTGATCGCGTCGACACCGGTGTTGATATAGGCCTTCTGCGCCACCGTCTCGGCCATCTTCATCTTGTTCTGCAGGCCGGAGTCGATCCAGCGGCTTGCCTCGAGCACGGCCATCATCACCGCGCGCGTGGTGTTCGGGTTCTTCTTGACGAACTCGCCGGTGGTGCCGAGTACCTTCTCCGGGTGGTCCTTCCAGATGTCCTGCGTGGTGTTGGCGGTGATGCCGATGCCGTCCATGATGGCGCGGTGGTTCCAGGGCTCGCCGACGCAGAAGCCGTCCATGTTGCCGACGCGCATGTTGGCCACCATCTGCGGCGGCGGCACGGTGATCAGCTTGGCGCCGCTCACCGGGTTGATGCCCGCTGCGGCCAGCCAGTAATGCATCCACATCGCGTGCGTGCCGGTCGGGAAGGTGCCCGCGAAGGTGTACTCGCGCTGCTCCTTGGCCATCAGCTTGGCCAGCGACGGGCCGTCGACGGCGCCCTTGTCGGCCAGCGCCTTCGACAACGAGATGGCCTGCCCGTTGTTGTTCAGCGCCATCAGCACGGCCATGTCCTTCTTCGGCCCGCCCAGGCCCAGGTGCACGCCATACACCAGGCCGTACAGCACATGCGCCATGTCGAGCTCGCCGTTGACCAGCTTGTCGCGCACGCCGGCCCACGAGGCCTCCTTGGTGGGCACGATCTTCACGCCGTACTTTATGTCGAAACCCAGTACCGAGGCCATCACCACCGAGGCGCAATCGGTCAGCGGGATGAAGCCGATCCGCACCTCCTCCTTCTCGGGCTTGTCGGATCCCTGGGCATGGACGGCACTCTGCAGTCCGGGCACGAGGCCGGCGGCGCTGGTGGCGGCGGCGGCCTTGATCAGGGTTCTGCGGCTCATGGTGATCTTTCGCATCGTTGGGCTGCTCATGGCGAGTGGAAAACGCGGTCGAAAAAAAACGTCCACACGTCGTCGGCCCGTCGGGCCAAGTTCGTGAGGACGTCGTCGTCCCACCGGGCACGCGCCAGCCGTGGCGCGTGTTCGATGATCTGGCAAGTCGCCGTTGACCTGCCTGAGGCCTGCGTTGCAAGCCGCGTGCCCGCCGTTCGGCCCGGGATTGCCGTCCACGCGTGCTGCGGCGCACCACAAACGGCGCGCTGCCCGCGCGGCCCGCACCCCGCGGGTGCGGCGCGGGTCAGAGCAGGTCGGCCACGTCGAGGATGCGCTGGGCCACGTCGACGAGCTTCATGCCGCGGTCCATCGCCGTGCGGCGCAGGCGCACGTAGGCGTCGTCCTCGCTGAGCTGGTGGCGCTGCATCAGCAGGCCCTTGGCGCGGTCGATGGTCTTGCGTTCGGACAACTGCGTGCGCGCATCGGCCAGTTCGCGCCGCAACGCCTCCTCATGCCGGAAGCGGGCCAGCGCGACCTCCAGCACCGGGCGCACGCGCTCGGGCGCCAGCCCGGCCACCACGTAGGCCGACACACCCGCGGCGATGGCCGCGCCCACCTGGCTGGTGTCGTCGTCGTTGGTGAACAGCACGATCGGCCGGCGCGCGTCGCGCGTGGCCATCACGACATGCTCGAGCGTGTCGCGCGCCTGGCTCTCGGCGTCGACGATGATCATGTCGGGCGAGATCTGCGCCAGCCGCTCGGGCAGGAAGGGATCGGCCGGCAGCACCGCGACGATGTTGTAGCCGCTCTGCAGCAACCCGATGCGCAGGCTGCGCGAGCGTTCCGCCTCGGCCGCTTCGTCGGCGGACAGCGCCGCGCCGGCCGGGTCGGCCAGTTCGGGCGCGACGATGACGATGCGGATGGCCGACGCGACGGGCATGCCCGCCCCGTCAGCAACATTCACGCCAGTGCGTGGCGGCTCAGCGGGCCTGCAGGGACTGGACCGCCCGGCGCAGCCAGCGCGCCAGGGGCTGGCGCGTGCCGGCTGGGGGGCCGAAGTCGCGGCAGCTGACGAGGCCACGGGCGACCAGGTCGTCGAGCAGTCGGGTCACCTCCTGGCGGCCGAGCCCGCTGCGCTGCATCAGGTGATCGAGCGGGACGTGGCGCTGCGACATCTCCGTCAGCAGGCGGCGATAGGCGGTGCGGTTGCGGGCCGGATCGAGCTCGGGCCACCCGACGAGGCGATACTCTTTCATGGTTCCAACGACTGGGCCGGTCAATCGGCAATACTTTGTTATCGGTATGATGGAAAGAGTAACCGCGCGTGCCGCTGTCGAGGGGGGTATTGGGTCAAGGTTCCGGGAAAGTCCGGATTCCAACAAGTAACCGAATGCAGCGGCCCCTCAGTCGTTCAGGTGGTGTATTGCGCGCTGGACCTCCGTCTGCCAGGGCAGGGAATGAACCAGACCGTTCAGATGAACCGCGACCTGGAAGTCGTTCAGCGCCACGCCGCGGGCGTCGAGCAGCTTCAGGTTGGTGACGACGCCCAGCGGGTCGGCCATCGCCACGACGCCATCCTGCACCTCCACCCAGTCCCAGGCCACGCCGGCCACCGGCTCGGCGCTGGTTTCGCCCCACAGCGTCTGTCCGATGAGCGGACCGTCGTCGTCGCCGAAACGGAGCACGCGTGTGCCGAGATGCACGAGGTGCAGGGGGGCGGTTTCGTCCACCTGCCACAATACGGGTGGCCAGGCGCATACGATCCAAGCGGGTGTCATGAGCATCTCGAACCGGACGTCGGTCCTCCGATGGTGATCGATGGTCGGCAGTGTCGCGATGCGTCGGCTCGATGACATCTGTAAGACCTTGCAGGGACCGCGCATGCGCGGGGTGACTCTGCACGAGATGCACGGGAACGTGTAGGAAGCGCATGCTGCAGGACGGCTACCTGTCGGTGCTGGAGGCCAAGGATCCCGACGAGTTCCTCGGCCATGTCGTGCGCTTCGCCAAGCAGCTCGGCTTCGACACCGTCAGCGCGACCACGGTGATCGACCATTTCCTCGGCGAGTCCGAGTTCATCAGCGTCGACAACGCGCCGGCCAACTTCCGCGGGGTCTACGAGGACGTGGGTTCCGGGCGCACCGATCCGGTGATGCAGCACTGCAAGCGGCAGAGCGTGCCCATCATCTGGAACCGCGACACCTACCTCGGCGCCGGCAAGCTCGACCTGTGGGACGAGCAGGCGCGCTTCGGCTACCACACCGGAATCGCCATGGCGCTGCACCTGCCCGAAGGCCGGCACTTCGTGCTCGGCGTGGATCGCGACCAGTCCCTGCCCAGCAACAAGTCCGAGCTGACCCGCATGGTGGCCGACCTGCAGCTGTTCGCCGTGCATGCGCAGGAGGCCGCGCTGCGCATCCTGATGCCGGCCACGCCCGAGCCGGGCGCGCCCAACCTGACGCCGCGCGAGATCGAGAGCCTGCGCTGGACGATGGACGGCAAGACCGCGTGGGAGGTCGGCAACATCCTCGGCATCAGCGAACGCACGGCGGTGCTGCACGTCAACAACGCGATGCACAAGCTGGGCTGCGTCAACAAGCACCAGGCGGTGCTGAAGGCGCTGCGCCTCGGGCTGATCCGCTGACGCCGCCAACTGTGTCCGGCTGTATCGCGGCGCTGCCGCGAAGACGCTCCTTTCACCTGTAAGAGCTGACAGTTACGCGGCATCGCGGCCCCTGCTGAAATGAGTTCACGCGCAACGGTGCGCGATCTCAGACAGACCAGGAGCCTCAGATGCAATCGCAACAACGCACCCCGACGTCGTTTGTCCCGGCCGCCAAGCAGTCGACGCCTGCCCGCCAGCAGCACGTGGATGCGCGCCGTGCGCCGATCGAACTCGACATGCGCGCCCTGCGTCAGGTGGCCGGCGGCACCGATCTGCCCAAGAAGGTCTGGTGAGATCATCCGGGCGCCGCAGCGCGGCGCTCTTGCATGCCGACGCGGCCGGGCGGGTGAGCGCCTCGGCCGCTTCGTCGTCTTCAGACCCTCCATGACCAGCCTGTTCCGTCCCGAGTCCCTCGAAAGCCGGCAGAGGCAGTGGCTCGGCGGCATCCGCCTGATCCAGCCCCTGTCGCTGCAGCTGCTGACGCTGTGCGCGCTGGTCGCGGCCGCCGCGGTGCTGGCCTTTCTGGTGTTCGGCGAGTACACGCGCAAGGCGCGCCTGGACGGGCAGCTCGTGCCCGAGCGCGGCGTGGTGCGGCTGATGGCGCCGCAGATGGCCACGGTGCTGGAGAGCCACGTGGCCGAAGGCCGCAGCGTGCGCGCCGGTGAGCTGCTCTACGTGCTCTCGGTCGATGCCGCCAACCAGCGCGGCAGCGTGCGCGAATCGCTCGACGTGCGCCAGCGCAGCCTGCGCGACGCCGCGCGCCAGCAGGACGACCTGGAGCGAGAGCGCGTCGCCGCGCTCTCGCGCCAGCTCGAGGGCCTGCATGCCGAACTGGCGCAGATCGACGCCGAGGCCAAGCTGCAGGCGCAGCGCCTGTTGCTGGCCGAGCAGGCCCTGCAGCGCCTCGAGGCGCTGCGCGCGGACAACTTCGTCTCGCCGACCCAGGTGCAGAACAAGGCCGAGGAGGTGCTCGGCGTGCGGGCCCAGGCGCAGTCGCTGCAGCGCCTGCGCGCGGCCCACCTGCGCGAGATCGAGCAGATGCAGGCGCGCCTGCGCGAACTGCCGATGCAGGGCGAGGCGCGCCGCGGCGAGATCGACCGCGACATCGCCGAGCTCGCCCAGGAAGCGGCCGAGAACGAGGCGCAGCGGCGCATCGAGCTGCGCGCCCCGCACGACGGTGTGCTGACCGCCGTCGTGGCCCAGCCCGGCCAGTCGGTCGGCCCGACCGTTGCGCTGGCCAGCCTGCTGCCGGAGGGCTCCAGGCTGCAGGCGCAGCTGCTCGCGCCCTCCAGCGCGATCGGCCTGGTGCAGGCGCACCAGCGCGTGCAGCTGCGCTACCAGGCCTTCCCGTACCAGAAGTTCGGCGTGCACGGCGGCGAGATCGTGCAGGTGTCGCGCGCGCCGATGCAGTCGGCCGAGCTCGCCGAGCTCGCGGCGCCGGGCGCGCCGGCGGGCGAGCCGCTGTACCGCATCACCGTGGCGCTCGACCGCCAGGCCGTGCCGGCCGGCGATCACGAGCAGGCGCTGGCGCCGGGCATGCGCCTGGAGGCCGACGTGATGCTCGAGCGGCGCCGGCTGATCGAGTGGATCTTCGAGCCGCTGCTCGGGCTCGCACGCCGCGTCTGACCATGCTCCAGGGCCTGCGCACCGGCTTCGGCGCCCAGCGCCTGCCCATGCTGCTGCAGACCGAGGCCGCCGAGTGCGGCCTGGCCTGCCTGGCGATGGTGGCCGCCTACCACGGCCTGCGCAGCGACCTGCAGACCCTGCGCCGGCGCTTCACGCTGTCGCTGCGCGGCGCCACGATGGTCGACCTGGTGCGCATGGCCGACGGGCTGCAGCTCAACGCCCGTGCGCTGCGGGTCGAGCTGGACCAGCTCGACCAGCTGGTGCTGCCCTGCGTGCTGCACTGGGACCTGAACCATTTCGTCGTGCTCAAGGAGGTGCGGCGCAGCCACGTGGTGCTGCACGACCCGGCGCGCGGCGTGCGGCGCGTGCCGCTGGCCGAGGTGTCGCGCCGCTTCACCGGCGTCGCGCTCGAGCTGACGCCGCGTGCCGACTTCCGCCCGCGCACCGAACGCCAGGCGCTCAGCCTGCGCGCGCTGCTGGGCCATGTGTCGGGGCTGAAGCGCTCGCTGCTGCAGATCTTCGTGCTGGCGCTGGCGCTCGAGGTGTTCGTGCTGCTGGCGCCGTTCTTCATGCAGTGGGTGGTGGACGGCGTGGTCGTCAGTGCCGACCGCGACCTGCTGCTGACGCTCGGCCTGGGCTTCGGCCTGCTGGTGCTGCTGCAGGTGGGCACCGGGGCGCTGCGCTCCTGGGCCGTGCTGCACCTGTCGAGCACGCTGAACCTGCAATGGCTGGGCAACGTGTTCGCGCACATGATGCGCCTGCCGGTCGACTGGTTCGAGAAGCGCCAGACCGGCGACGTGCTGTCGCGCTTCGGCGCGGTGCAGCAAATCCAGCAGACCCTGACCACCAGCTTCATCGAGGCGGTGCTCGACGGGCTGCTGGTGCTGGTCACGCTCACGATGATGGCGGTCTACAGCCCCTTGCTCTCGGCCGTGGCGGTGGGCAGCGTGGCGCTGTATGCGCTGCTGCGCTGGGCCTTCTTCCGCCCGCTGCGCGACGCCAGCGAGGAAGCCATCGTGCACGAGGCACGCCAGTCGACCCACTTCCTCGAGTCGCTGCGCGGCGTGGCGGCGATCAAGCTGTTCAACCGGCAGGAGGACCGCCAGGCCCGCTTCATGAACCTGGTGGTCGACGCGATGAACGCCGACATCGTGAAGCGCAAGCTCGAGCTGCTGTTCGGCGTGCTGCACAAGCTGGTGTTCGGCCTCGAGCGCGTGGCGGTGATCTGGATCGGCGCGCTGCTGGTGCTGGACCAGCGCTTCACGGTGGGCATGCTGTTCGCGTTCTTCGCCTACAAGGAGCAGTTCGCGCTGCGCTTCTCGGCGCTGATCGACAAGGCCGTCGAGCTGAAGATGCTGCGCCTGCAGGCCGAGCGCCTGGCCGACATCGTGCTCTCCGAGCCCGAGCAGCGCGACGCACCGCCGCTGCGGCGCGAACTGCCGGCGCACATCGAGCTCGCCGGGCTGCGCTTCGCCTACTCCGACGGCGAGCCGCCGGTGATCGACGGCCTCGACCTGAGCATCGAGCCGGGCGAGTCGGTGGCCATCGTCGGCCCCTCGGGCTGCGGCAAGACGACGCTGCTCAAGCTGATGCTGGGCATCCTCGCGCCGCAGGGCGGCGAGGTGCGCGTCGGCGGCGTGCCGCTGCGCCAGCTCGGCCTGCCGGCCTGGCGCGACATGATCGGCACCGTGATGCAGGACGACCAGCTGTTCGCCGGCTCGATCGCCGACAACATCAGCTTCTTCGACGCCCAGCCCGACCTCGACCGCATCGAGCAGTGCGCGCGCCTGGCCGCGGTGCACGACGAGATCGAGACCATGCCGATGGGCTACCACACGCTGATCGGCGACATGGCGGTCAGCATCTCCGGCGGGCAGAAGCAGCGCATCCTGCTGGCGCGCGCGCTCTACAAGCAGCCGCGGTTCCTGTTCCTCGACGAGGCCACCAGCGCGCTGGACGTGGACCGCGAGCGCGAGGTCAACCAGGCGATCCGCGCGCTCGACATCACGCGCGTGGTGATCGCGCACCGCCCCGAGACCATCGCCGCCGCGTCGCGCGTGGTGGTGCTGGGCGAGGGCCGGGTCGCGCAGGACCTGCGCAGCGTGGCGGGAACGGCCGCCCAGCGGTAGCGCGCCGCGGCGGGCCGTAGACTCGCCGCATGATCGTCCTCGGCATCGAATCGTCCTGCGACGAGACCGGCGTCGCGCTGGTGCGCAGCGACGGGCCCGGCACGCCGCGCCTGCTGGCGCACGCGCTGCACACGCAGATCGACATGCACCGCGCCTACGGCGGCGTGGTGCCCGAACTGGCCTCGCGCGACCACATCCGGCGCGTGCTGCCGCTGACCCGCCAGGTGGTCGCGGAGGCCGGCATCGGGCTCGGCCACGTCGACCTGGTGGCCTACACGCAGGGTCCGGGCCTGGCGGGAGCGCTGCTGGTGGGCGCTGGTGTGGCCTGCGCGCTGGCCGCGGCGCTGGAGCGGCCGGTGGTCGGCATCCACCACCTCGAGGGGCACCTGCTGTCGCCGTTTCTCTCGGCCGACCCGCCGGCGTTCCCGTTCGTCGCGCTGCTGGTCTCCGGCGGCCACACGCAGCTGATGCGCGTCGACGACGTGGCGCGCTACACGCTGCTCGGAGAAACCATCGACGACGCGGCCGGCGAGGCCTTCGACAAATCGGCCAAGCTGATGGGCCTGGGCTACCCGGGCGGGCCGGCACTGGCGCGGCTGGCGGAGTTCGGCGACCCGTCCGCCTTCGAGCTGCCGCGCCCGCTGCTGCACAGCGGCGACCTGGACTTCTCCTTCGCGGGTCTCAAGACCGCGGTGCGCACCCGGCTCGGCAAGCTCGGCACCAACGTGTGCCAGCAGGACCTGGCCAACCTCGCCGCGGCCACCCAGCAGGCCATCGTCGATGTGCTGGTGCGCAAGGCGCTGCAGGCGCTGCGGCAGGAAGGTCTGATGCGCCTGGTCGTGGCCGGCGGGGTGGGGGCGAACCGGCTGCTGCGCGCCCGGCTCGACGCCGAGGCCGCGAAGCGCGGCCTGCGCGTGCACTACCCCGAGCTGGCGCTGTGCACCGACAACGGCGCGATGATCGCGCTGGCCGCCGCACTGCGGGCCCAGCGTGGCCTGGCCGTGCCGCAGGCCGACCATGCCTTCGGCGTGCGGCCGCGCTGGCCGCTGGCCGAGGTGTCGGTGCCGGCCTGAACCGCCTTACTGGACCTGGACGACGCGCGCGCCGCGCGGCTTCTTCGGCAGCGTGAGCGTCAGCACGCCGTCGGCGAAGCGGGCCTGCGCGGCCTCGGCATCGATCTCCAGCGGCAACTCGATGCGCCGCGCGAAACGCGGCACGAGGCGCTCGCGGTGCAGCACACGCGCGCCCTCGGTCGCGTTCGCCTCGCCGGCGGCGGCCTCCACGCTGACCAGTTGGCCGGTCAGCGTGACGTTGACCTGCTCGCGGGCCAGTCCGGGCAGGTCGAAGGTCAGCGTGTAGGCCGTGTCGGTCTCGCTCGCGTCCATGGCCGGACGCAGCGGGGCGCTCTCGGCGGTGCGGCGGGCCCAGGCCGGATGGAAGGCGCGGCGGGGCAGGGGATAGGCCAAGGGCAGGACGAACATGCGGTGCTCCTAGAATCGATCGGCTCGGCCGCGACTGCGGCAGCCCGTGCCGTCGAGTTGGGAGCGGCGCGGATTCTTTCAAGAGCCGATGACCACACTTCGACGATTCGCCGCCGGCCTGCTCGGCGCCAGCCTGCCGTTCATCCAGACCCTGCCGGCCCGCGCCGACGAGACCATCCCGATCGCGCTGATCGAAGGCCTGTCCGGCAGCTTCGCCAACGCGGGCGAGGCGGTCTACCGCAACCTGCTGTTCGCGGTCGAGCGCGTCAACCAGCGCGGCGGCGTCAAGCTGCCCGGCGGCGCGAAGCGCCTGGAACTGCAGCGCTTCGACAGCAAGGGCGGCACCGAGGAGGCGCAGGCGATGCTGCGTGCCGCGCTCGACCGCCAGGTCGGCTTCGTGCTCCAGGGCAACAGTTCGGCGGTGGCCGCCGCGCTGGTGGACGCGCTGAACAAGCACAACCAGCGCGAGCCGCAGCGCCGTGCGCTGTTCCTCAACTACTCGGCGGTCGACCCGGTGCTGACCAACCAGAAGTGCAGCTTCTGGCACTTCCGCTTCGATGCGCATGCCGACATGCGCCTGGCCGCGCTGATCGACGTGCTGGCGCAGGACCAGGGCGTGAAGAAGCTCTATCTGATCGGCCAGGACTACAGCTTCGGCCAGCATGTGCTGAAGGCGGCGCGCGAGTCGGTGGCCGCGCGCCGGCCGGACGTCGAGATCGTCGGCGAGGAACTGCACCCGGTCGGCCGCGTGAAGGACTTCCTGCCCTACGCGCTGAAGATCAAGGCCAGCGGCGCGCAGGCCGTGCTGACCGGCAACTGGGGCAACGACCTGACGCTGCTGGTGAAGGCGGCGCGCGAGGCCGGCGTCGACGCGCGCTTCTACACCTTCTACGGCAACGCGCTCGGCGCACCGGCGGCGATCGGCGAGGCCGGCGTGGGCAAGGTGCTGGCGGTGGCGGAGTGGCATCCGAACGCCGGCACGCCCGGCTCGGATCGCTTCTATGCGGACTTCCGTGCGCGCTTCCCGAAACCCGAGGACGACTACGTGCATGCGCGCATGCAGGTGCTGGTGGAGATGCTCGCCGCGGCCATCGAACGCGCCGGCAGCACCGAGGCCTCCGCGGTGGCGCGCGCGCTCGAGGGCATGAACTACGACGGCGCCAGCCTCGGTGGCCTGCACCAGGGCACGATGCGGGCCGCGGACCACCAGTTCCAGCAGCCGCTGGTCGTCAGCGTGATGGACAAGGCCGGCGCGCCGGGTGTGCGCTTCGACAACGAGGGCTCGGGCTACGGCTTCCGCACGCTGCGCCGCCTGGAGGCGAAGCAGACCGAGCAGGCCCACCAGTGCGCGATGGAGCGCCCATGAGGAGCGTGATCGCCGGGCTGCCCGGCTCGAAGATCCGCGAGGTGGCCAACGCCGGCCTCGGCCGGCCCGACGTGCTGGCGTTCTGGTTCGGCGAGAGCGACGAGGTCACGCCCGAGCCGGTTCGCGCTGCGGCGGCGGCCTCGCTGGCGGCCGGCGAGACCTTCTACGCCCACAACCTCGGCCTGCCCGAACTGCGCGAGGCGATCGCCACCTACACCGCGAGCCTGCACCCGGCCGTCGGCGCCGGGCGCATCGCGGTCACCTCCTCGGGCGTCAGCGCGTTGATGCTGGCGATGCAGGCCTTGGCCGGCGCGGGCGACGAAGTCGTCGCGGTCGTGCCGGTGTGGCCCAACTTGACCGCGCAGCCGGAGATCCTCGGCGCACGCGTCGTGCGTGTGCCGCTGGTGCCGCGCGGTGGGGCCTGGAAGCTCGACCTGGACGCGCTGCTTGTCGCGGTGACGCAGCGCACCCGCGTCCTGCTGGTCAACGCGCCCAACAACCCGACCGGCTGGACGCTCACCCGGGCCGAGCAGCAGGCGCTGCTCGAGCATTGCCGGCGCACCGGCACCTGGATCGTGGCCGACGAGGTGTACGAGCGGCTCTACTACGTGCCGGGCGCCGTATGCGCGCCGAGTTTCCTCGACCTCGCCACGCCCGAGGACCGAGTGGTCGTGGTGCACAGTTTCTCCAAGAGCTTCCTGATGACCGGCTGGCGGCTCGGCTGGATGGTCGCGCCGGCGGCGCTGGTCGAGGCGCTGGGCAAGCTGATCGAGTTCAACACCTCCTGCGCGCCGGTGTTTGTGCAGCGCGCCGGGTTGGCGGCGCTGGCCGACGCGAGCGCCTCGGTGCCCGCGCTGGTGCGGCGGATGCAGGCCTGCCGCGACACGTTGCTGCCGGCGCTCGCCGCGCTGCCCGGCGTGGAGACGGCCGTGCCGGACGGGGGCATGTACGCGTTCTTCCGCGTCGCCGGGCAGGGCGATTCGCTGGCCTTTGCCAAGCGGCTCGTGGCGGAGCAGGGCCTCGGCCTGGCGCCCGGCGCCGCCTTCGGGCCGGAGGCCGAAGGCTGGCTGCGCTGGTGCTTCGCCTCGCGCGACCCGCAGCGGCTGGCGGAGGGGGTACGCCGGCTGGCGCGTGCCTTGCCGCTATAATCCGCGGGTTTTGCGCCTGAAGAGGCGCGATTCGAGCACGGCGCCGGTCGGTTTCACCGGCGACCGCAAGTGAAACCGGAAACCGAGGCGACCCCGGGCGTATGGCCTGGAACGCTCGGTTTCACCGACCAGGAAACGAGCGACATGCCGAACATCGACAAGGCCGAGATCGTCAAGGCCAACGCCCGCAGCGCGAACGACACGGGTTCCCCGGAAGTGCAGGTGGCCCTGCTGACCGCCCGTATCAACGAACTGACACCGCATTTCAAGACCCACCTGAAGGATCACCACGGCCGCCGTGGCCTCCTGAAGCTGGTGAACCAGCGCAAGAGCCTGCTGTCCTACCTGAAGGCCAAGGACGCCGATCGCTACACCGCGCTGATCCAGAAGCTGGGCCTGCGCAAGTAAGCCGCGCATGATCACGAAGAGCCTGTCTGGACTCGCCAGCACAGGCTCTTTGCGTTAGGAGTACGGCTGCCACCGCTGACGATGTGTCATTCCAGCGACGCTCCCTCGACGAGCGCCCCTGGAATGGCATCGCGCCAGGGGCCGCGACTCCGGGAACCGGACGACGCCCGACAGGTCGTCCGCCAAGTGCAACGGAGACTGCCATGAGCATGTTCAACAAGGTCACCAAGACCTTCCAGTGGGGCCAGAACACCGTCACCCTAGAGACCGGCGAGATCGCTCGCCAGGCGTCCGGCGCGGTGCTGGTCAACGTCGACGACACCGTGGTGCTGGCCACCGTGGTGGCGGCCAAGAATGCCAAGCCGGGCCAGGACTTCTTCCCCCTGACCGTCGACTACATCGAGAAGACCTACGCCGCCGGCAAGATCCCCGGCAGCTTCTTCAAGCGCGAAGGCCGCCCGAGCGAGCTCGAGACGCTCACCTCGCGCCTGATCGACCGCCCGCTGCGCCCGCTGTTCCCGGACGGATTCTTCAACGAGGTGCAGGTCGTCATCCACGTGCTTTCGCTGAACCCCGAGGTGCCGGCCGACATTCCGGCGCTGATCGGTGCGAGCGCCGCGCTGGCCATCTCCGGCATCCCGTTCAACGGCCCGATCGGCGCGGCGCGCGTCGGCTACATCGACGGCCAGTACGTGCTGAACCCGGGCAAGACGCAGCTGCTCGACTCGAAGATGGATCTGGTGGTCGCCGGCACCGAAGCCGCGGTGCTGATGGTCGAGAGCGAGGCGCTGCAGCTGTCCGAGGAAGTGATGCTCGGCGGCGTGGTGTTCGGCCACGAGCAGGGCAACATCGCGATCAACGCGATCCACGAGCTGGTGCGCGAGGCCGGCAAGCCGGCCTGGGACTGGAAGGCGCCGGGCAAGGACGAGGCCTTCATCGCCAAGGTCGTTGCGCTGGGCGAGGACAAGCTGCGCGCGGCCTACCAGATCCGCTCCAAGCAGGCCCGCACCCAGGCCTGCCGCGAGGCCTATGCCTTCGTGATCGGCGCGCTGACCGAAGAGGGCGTGGCCTTCGACACCGTCAAGGTGGAAGGCCTGCTGTTCGACATCGAGGCGCGCATCGTGCGCAGCCAGATCCTGGCCGGCGAGCCGCGCATCGACGGCCGCGACACCCGCACGGTGCGTCCGATCGAGATCCGCAACGGCGTGCTGCCGCGGGTGCACGGCTCGGCGCTGTTCACGCGTGGAGAGACCCAGGCCCTCGTGGCCGCGACGCTCGGCACCGACCGTGACAGCCAGAAGATCGACGCGCTGGCCGGCGAGTTCAGCGAGCACTTCATGCTCCACTACAACATGCCGCCGTTCGCCACCGGCGAGACCGGCCGCGTCGGCTCGCCCAAGCGGCGCGAGATCGGCCACGGCCGCCTCGCCAAGCGCGCGCTGGTGGCGGTGCTGCCGGGGCGCGACGAGTTCCCGTACTCGATGCGCGTGGTCTCCGAGATCACCGAATCGAACGGCTCGTCGTCGATGGCCTCGGTGTGCGGCGGCTGCCTCGCGCTGATGGACGCCGGCGTGCCGCTGAAGGCGCACGTGGCGGGCATCGCGATGGGCCTGATCAAGGACGGCAACCGCTTTGCCGTGCTGACCGACATCCTTGGCGACGAGGATCATCTGGGCGACATGGACTTCAAGGTCGCCGGCACGACCAACGGCGTGACCGCCCTGCAGATGGACATCAAGATCCAGGGCATCACCAAGGAGATCATGCAGGTCGCGCTGGCCCAGGCCAAGGAAGCCCGCATGCACATCCTCGGCAAGATGGTCGAGGCGATGGGCGGCGCGAAGGCCGAGGTCTCGCAGTTCGCCCCGCGCCTGTACACGATGAAGATCAACCCGGAGAAGATCCGCGACGTGATCGGCAAGGGCGGCGCGACCATCCGCGCGCTGACCGAGGAGACCGGCACCACGATCGACATCGGCGAGGACGGCACCATCACGATCGCCTCGACCGACGCCGACAAGGCCGAGCACGCGAAGCGCCGCATCACCGAGATCACCGCCGAGGTCGAGGTGGGCAAGGTCTACGAGGGCCCGGTCACCAAGATCCTCGACTTCGGGGCCCTGATCAACCTGCTGCCGGGCAAGGACGGGCTGCTGCACATCAGCCAGATCGCGCACCAGCGTGTCGAGAAGGTGACCGATTTCCTGAAGGAAGGCCAGATCGTCAAGGTCAAGGTGCTCGAGACCGACGAGAAGGGCCGCGTCAAGCTGTCGATGAAGGCGCTGATCGACCGCGACCAGCAGCCCGCGCCGGCGGCGCAGGAGTGACGCGGCCGCGCACATGAAGGCGATCGAGATCGCGTCCTACGGCGCGCCCGAAGTGCTGCGTGCGGTGCAGCGGCCGGACCCGGTAGCCGGGCCCGGCGAACTGCTGATCCGCGTTGCGGCCTCCGGCGTGAACCGGCCGGACGTGCTGCAGCGCAAGGGCCTGTACCCGGTGCCGCCGGGCGCGTCCGACCTGCCGGGCCTGGAAGTGGCCGGCACCGTGGCGTCCGGCGATGCGGCGGCCCTGGCGGCGGCCGGACTGGCGATCGGCGACCGCGTCTGCGCGCTGGTGGCCGGCGGCGGCTACGCCGAACTGTGCGTGGCGCCGGTCGGCCAGTGCCTGCCGGTGCCGGCCGGCCTGACGGACATCGAGGCCGCCAGCCTGCCCGAGACCTTCTTCACCGTCTGGTCGAACGTGTTCGAGCGTGGTCGCCTGCAGCCCGGCGAGACGCTGCTCGTGCAAGGCGGCACCAGCGGCATCGGCGTCACCGCGATCCAGGTCGCCAAGGCGGCCGGCGCGACGGTGATCGCCACCGCGGGCAGCGACGACAAGTGCGCTGCCTGCACGGCGCTCGGCGCCGACCACGCCGTCAACTACCGCAGCACCGACTTCGCCGCGGAGGTGAAGCGGCTGACCGGCGGGCGCGGCGCCGACGTGATCCTCGACATGGTCGCGGGCGACTACGTCGCGCGCGAAATGTCCTGCCTGGCCGACGACGGCAGGCTCGTCATCATCGCGGTGCAGGGCGGCACGAAGGCCGAGATCGATGCCGGGCAGGTGCTGCGCCGGCGCCTCACGGTCACCGGGTCGACGCTCAGGCCGCGGCCGGTGGCGTTCAAGTCCGCCATCGCGCAGGCGCTGCGCGGCAAGGTGTGGCCCTGGCTCGAGGCCGGCCGCGTGAAGCCGGTGATCTTCAAGGTGTTCCCGGCCGCCGAGGCCGCGGCGGCGCATGCGCTGATGGAATCGAACCAGCACGTCGGCAAGCTGGTGCTGCAGTGGTGAACGACGAAGGAAGCCCGAGATGACGCGTCGCAAGCTGGTGGTCGGCAACTGGAAGATGAACGGCACGCGGGTCGGCAACGTCGAGTTGCTGGCCGCGCTGAAGGAGGCCGGGCCGTACGTCGCCGAGGTGGCGGTGTGCGCGCCGTTCCCCTACCTGGCCGACGTGGCGCTGTCGCTGCAGGGCGCTGGCATCGGCTGGGGCGCGCAGGACTGCTCGGCGCACGAGAGCGGGGCCTACACCGGCGAGGTGAGCGCGCCCATGCTGGCCGAGTACGGCTGCCGCTACGTGATCGTCGGCCATTCGGAGCGCCGCGCCTACCACGCCGAGAGCGACCAACTCGTGGCCGACAAGGCCAAGACGGCGCTGGCGCACAAGCTGACGCCGATCGTCTGCGTCGGCGAGACCCTGGCCGAACGCGAGGCCGGCCAGACCGACGCGGTGGTCAAGCGCCAGATGTCGGCGGTGGTCCACACGCTCGGCCACTGCATCTCGCAGGTGGTCGTCGCGTACGAGCCGGTGTGGGCGATCGGCACCGGCAAGACCGCCACGCCCGAGCAGGCCCAGGCGGTGCATGCGCTGCTGCGCGCCCAACTGAAGGCCGCCAGCGAGAAGGCCGGCGAGATGAAGATCCTCTACGGCGGCAGCGTCAAGCCGGACAACGCGGCCACGCTGTTCGCGCAGGCCGACATCGACGGCGGACTGATCGGCGGCGCGTCCTTGAAGGCGACCGACTTCATCGCCATCTGCCGCGCCGGCGCCTGAGGCCGCGCGCGTTCCCCTTCCGGAGTCCAGAACAATGAACCTGTTGATGAATGTCGTGGTCGCGGTGCAGATCATCGCGGCCCTCGTGATGATCGGCCTGGTGCTGATCCAGCATGGCAAGGGCGCGGACATGGGCGCGTCCTTCGGCAGCGGTGCCTCGGGCAGCCTGTTCGGTGCCACCGGCAGCGCGAACTTCCTGTCGCGCTCGACGGCGGTGTGTGCGGCGGTCTTCTTCGCCTGCACGCTGGCGCTCGCGTTCCATTCGAACGATCGCGGCCAGCGCAGCGACGGCGGCGGCAGCGTGCTCGACAAGCCCGCGGTCAATGCGCCGGCCAGCGCACCGGCCACCGGCGCGGCGCTGATCCCGGGTGCGGCGAGCGCTGCGGCCCCGGCCGCCGTGCCTGCGCCGGCCGCGTCGACCGGCGCGGGTGCCGTGCCGACGAAGTGATTGCGATGCGGGCCGCACGGGCCCGCCTTGCAGGGCGCTGACGCAGTTGCTGCGGTGCAGCGAATCCCTCGGGCACCCGAGGGATTGTGGTTAGAATCTCGGGCTGTCCGGTGAGCCAATCCTCATGCGATCCGGGCACAGTGGTACATACCGCCGACGTGGTGAAATTGGTAGACACGCTATCTTGAGGGGGTAGTGGCGAAAGCTGTGCGAGTTCGAGTCTCGCCGTCGGCACCACTGGTCACCAGCCCTCATGAATCTGGAACCCTACCTCCCCGTCATCCTGTTCATCCTGGTCGGCGTCGGAGTGGGGGTGGCACCGCAGGTGCTGGGCTTCCTGCTCGGCCCGCGTCGGCCGGACAGCGCGAAGAACTCCCCCTACGAATGCGGCTTCGAAGCCTTCGAGGACGCGCGCATGAAGTTCGACGTGCGCTACTACCTGGTCGCGATCCTCTTCATCCTGTTCGACCTCGAGATCGCGTTCCTTTTCCCCTGGGCCGTGTCGCTGAATGAAATCGGCGCGTCAGGCTTCTGGGCCATGATGATCTTCCTGGGCATCCTCGTCGTCGGCTTCGCCTACGAGTGGAAAAAAGGCGCCCTCGACTGGGAATAACAAGGCGCGAGCACCGACATGGGCATCGAAGGCGTACTGAAGGAAGGCTTCGTCACGACGAGCCTCGACACGCTGATCAACTGGTCCAAGACGGGTTCGCTGTGGCCGATGACCTTCGGCCTCGCCTGCTGCGCGGTGGAGATGATGCACGCCGGTGCGGCGCGCTACGACATCGACCGCTTCGGCATGCTGTTCCGCCCGAGCCCGCGGCAGAGCGACCTGATGATCGTGGCCGGCACGCTGTGCAACAAGATGGCGCCGGCGCTGCGCAAGGTGTATGACCAGATGGCCGAGCCGCGCTGGGTGCTCTCGATGGGCTCCTGCGCCAACGGCGGCGGCTACTACCACTACAGCTACTCGGTGGTGCGCGGCTGCGACCGCATCGTGCCGGTGGACGTCTACGTACCCGGCTGCCCGCCCACCGCCGAGGCGCTGCTCTACGGCGTGCTGCAGCTGCAGGCCAAGATCCGGCGCGAGAACACCATCGCTCGCTGAGCGCAACGACATGAGCAGACTCGACACGCTCCAGGCGGCCCTGGAATCGGCGCTCGGTGCGCGGCTGGACAAGCTGGTGCGCGACCGTGGCGAGATCACCGTCACCGTCAGCGCGCTCAACTACCCCGAGGCGGCGCGCACGCTGCGCGACCATCCCGAGCTGCGCTTCGAGCAGCTGATCGACCTCTGCGGCATGGACTACTCCAGCTGGAAGGACCAGCCCTGGGAAGGCCCGCGCTTCTGCGTCGTGACGCACCTGCTGTCGGTCTCGAAGAACTGGCGCGTGCGGCTGAAGGTGTTCTGCCCCGACGACGAGCTGCCGCTGGTGAAGTCGCTCACCGAGGTGTGGAGCGCGGCGAACTGGTTCGAGCGCGAGGCCTTCGACCTGTACGGCATCGTGTTCGAAGGCCATCTCGACCTGCGCCGCATCCTGACGGACTACGGCTTCATCGGCCACCCGTTCCGCAAGGACTTCCCGACCTCGGGCCATGTCGAGATGCGCTACGACCCCGAGCAGCAGCGCGTGATCTACCAGCCGGTGACGATCGAGCCGCGCGAGATCACGCCCCGCGTCGTGCGCGAGGACAACTACGGCGGACTCCACTGAGCCATGGCCGAGATCAAGAACTACACCCTGAACTTCGGCCCGCAGCACCCGGCCGCGCACGGCGTGCTGCGCCTGGTGCTCGAGCTCGACGGCGAGGTCATCCAGCGCGCCGACCCGCACATCGGCCTGCTGCACCGCGCGACGGAGAAACTGGCCGAGAGCAAGACCTTCATCCAATCGCTGCCCTACATGGACCGTCTCGACTACGTGTCCATGATGTGCAACGAGCACGCCTACTGCCTGGCCATCGAGAAGCTGATGGGCATCGAGGTGCCGCAGCGCGCGCAGTACATCCGCGTGATGTTCAGCGAGATCACCCGGCTGCTGAACCACCTGCTCTGGCTCGGCTGCCACGGCCTCGACTGCGGTGCGATGAACATCTTCATCTACTGCTTCCGCGAGCGGGAAGACCTGTTCGACATGTACGAGGCGGCCTCGGGCGCGCGCATGCATGCGGCCTACTTCCGCCCGGGCGGCGTGTACCGCGACCTGCCCGACGAGATGCCGCAGTACCAGGCGAGCAAGATCCGCAACGCCAAGGCGATCGCGCGGCTGAACGAGAACCGCCAGGGCTCGCTGCTCGACTTCATCGACGACTTCGTCAAGCGCTTCCCGAAGTACGTCGACGAGTACGAGACGCTGCTGACCGACAACCGCATCTGGAAGCAGCGCACCGTGGGCATCGGCGTGGTCTCGCCGGAGCGCGCGCTGAACCTCGGCTTCACCGGGGCCATGCTGCGCGGCTCGGGCATCGAGTGGGACCTGCGCAAGAACCAGCCCTACGACGTCTACGCGGCGATGGACTTCGACGTGCCGGTCGGCGTCAACGGCGACACCTACGACCGCTACCTCGTGCGCATCGAGGAGATGCGCCAGTCCAACCGCATCATCAAGCAGTGCGTGGACTGGCTGCGCGCCAATCCCGGACCGGTGATCACCGACAACCACAAGGTGGCGCCGCCCGCGCGCGTGGGCATGAAGTCCAGCATGGAAGAGCTGATCCACCACTTCAAGCTCTTCACCGAGGGCTTCCACGTGCCCGAGGGCGAGGCCTACGCGGCGGTGGAGCACCCCAAGGGCGAGTTCGGCATCTACCTGGTGAGCGACGGCGCGAACAAGCCCTACCGGCTGAAGATCCGCGCGCCCGGCTTCGTGCACCTGGCCGCGCTCGACGAAATGGCGCGCGGCCACATGATCGCCGACGCGGTGGCGGTGATCGGCACCATGGACATCGTGTTCGGCGAGATTGATCGATGAGCTTCAGTGACGCCATGTTGGCCCGCTTCGCGAAGGAAGTGGCCAAGTACCCCGCGGACCAGAAGCAGTCCGCGGTGATGGCCTGCCTGGCCATCGTGCAGCAGGAGCAGGGCTGGGTCTCGGCCGAGAGCGAGAAGGCGGTGGCCGAGTACCTCGGCATGCCGGCGATCGCGGTCCACGAGGTCACCACCTTCTACAACATGTACAACCAGCAGCCGGTCGGCAGGTTCAAGCTGAACGTCTGCACCAACCTGCCGTGCCAGCTGCGTGATGGCCAGACCGCGCTCGAGCACCTGTGCAAGCGGCTGGGCGTGGAGGAGGGCGGCACCACGGCCGACGGCCTGTTCACCCTGCAGAAGAGCGAGTGCCTGGGCGCCTGCGCCGATTCGCCGGTGCTGCTGGTCAACGACCGCCAGATGTGCAGCTTCATGGACGAGAAGCGGCTCGACGACCTCGTCGATACGCTGAAGAAGGCATGACGATGGTCGACCTCTCCAAGTTCCAGTCCACCGGCGCCGAGACCTGCTTCCATGGCCGCCACCTGGGGCCGCAGATCTATGCCGACCTGAACGGCAAGAACTGGTCGATCAAGGACTACGAGGCGCGCGGGGGCTACCAGGCGCTGCGCAAGATCCTCGGCCAGGATGGCGGTGCAGGCATGACGCCCGAGCAGGTGATCGCCGAGGTCAAGCTCTCCGGGCTGCGCGGCCGCGGCGGCGCGGGCTTCCCCACCGGCCTGAAGTGGAGCTTCATGCCGCGTGCCTTCCCGGGCCCGAAGTACCTCGTCTGCAACTCCGACGAAGGCGAGCCGGGCACCTGCAAGGACCGCGACATCCTGATGTTCAACCCGCACATCGTCATCGAAGGCATGGCGATCGCGGCGTACGCGATGGGCATCGCGACCGGCTACAACTACATCCACGGCGAGATCTTCGAGGTCTACGATCGCTTCGAGGCGGCGCTGGAAGAAGCGCGTGCCGCGGGTTACCTCGGCAACAACATCCTCGGCTCGGCCTTCAGCTTCCAGCTGCACGCCTCGCACGGCTTCGGCGCCTACATCTGCGGCGAGGAGACCGCGCTGCTCGAATCGCTCGAGGGCAAGAAGGGCCAGCCGCGCTTCAAGCCGCCGTTCCCGGCCAGCTTCGGCCTGTACGGCAAGCCGACCACGATCAACAACACCGAGACCTTCGCCGCGGTGCCGTGGATCATCCGCAACGGCGGCCAGCCCTACCTCGAGATCGGCAAGCCGAACAACGGCGGCACCAAGATCTTCTCGGTGTCGGGCGACGTCAACCGCCCTGGCAATTACGAGGTGCCGCTGGGCACGCCGTTCGCGAAGCTGCTCGAGCTCGCCGGCGGCGTGCGCACCGGCCGCACGCTGAAGGCCGTGATCCCGGGCGGCTCGTCGGCGCCCGTGCTGCCCGCGTCCATCATGATGGACTGCACGATGGACTACGACAGCATCGCCAAGGCCGGCTCGATGCTCGGCTCCGGCGCGGTGATCGTGATGGACGATTCACGCTGCATGGTGAAGTCGCTGCTGCGCCTGTCGTACTTCTACGCGCACGAGAGCTGCGGCCAGTGCACGCCCTGCCGCGAGGGCACGGGCTGGATGCACCGCGTGATCGAGCGCATCGCCAACGGCCACGGCCGCCCCGAAGACCTGGACCTGCTGAACTCGGTGGCCGACAACATCCAGGGCCGCACCATCTGCGCGCTCGGCGACGCCGCCGCGATGCCGGTGCGCGCCATGATCAAGCACTTCCGCGACGAGTTCGTCCACCTGATCGAACACAAGACGCCGAAGGTCGGGGCGCCGGCCGCCAAGGTCGCCGTCGCCGCCTGAACACCATGATCGAACTCGAACTCGACGGCAAGAAGGTCAGCGTGCCCGAAGGCAGCATGGTGATGCATGCGGCCGACGCGGCGGGCACCTACATCCCGCACTTCTGCTACCACAAGAAGCTCTCGATCGCGGCCAACTGCCGCATGTGTCTGGTCGACGTCGAGAAGGCGCCCAAGCCGATGCCGGCCTGCGCCACGCCGGTGACGCAGGGCATGATCGTGCGCACCAAGAGCGACAAGGCGATCAAGGCCCAGCAGTCGGTGATGGAGTTCCTGCTCATCAACCACCCGCTGGATTGCCCGATCTGCGACCAGGGCGGCGAGTGCCAGCTGCAGGACCTGGCCGTCGGCTACGGCGGCTCCGCCTCGCGCTACCAGGAAGAGAAGCGCGTCGTCTTCCATAAAGACGTCGGCCCGCTGATCTCGATGGAGGAGATGAGCCGCTGCATCCACTGCACCCGCTGCGTGCGCTTCGGCCAGGAGGTGGCCGGAGTGATGGAGCTGGGCATGATCCACCGCGGCGAGCACTCCGAGATCACCACGGTGGTCGGCGAGACGGTCGATTCCGAGCTCTCCGGCAACATGATCGACCTGTGCCCGGTCGGCGCGCTCACGAGCAAGCCGTTCCGCTACAGCGCCCGCACCTGGGAGCTCTCGCGCCGCAAGAGCGTCAGCCCGCACGACAGCACCGGAGCCAACCTGATCGTGCAGGTCAAGGCCAACCAGGTGATGCGCGTGCTGCCGCTCGAGAACGAGGAGGTCAATGAGTGCTGGATCGCCGACCGCGACCGCTTCTCGTACACCGCGCTCGAGTCGGACGACCGCCTCACCGCGCCGATGCTCAAGCAGGGCGGCCAGTGGAAGACGGTGGACTGGACCACCGCGCTCGAGTACGTGTCGCGCGGCCTCACGCAGATCAAGGTCGACCATGGCGCCAAGGCCATCGGCGGCCTGGCCTCGCCGCACAGCACGGCCGAGGAACTGCACCTGCTCGCCAAGCTGGTGCGCGGCCTGGGCAGCGAGAACATCGACCACCGCCTGCGCCACGCCGACTTCTCGCAGCCCGCGCCGGCCGGCAAGGCGCGCGGGCTCGGTCTGCCGGTCGCCGCGCTGTCGACCCTGCAGCGCGTGCTGGTGGTCGGCTCGTTCCTGCGCAAGGACCACCCGCTGTTCGCGCAGCGCATCCGCCAGGCGGTGCGCAAGGGCGCGCAGCTGCACAGCATCCACGCGCTGCAGCCCGACTGGGCGATGCCGGTCGCTTCGACGCTCGCCGTCGCGCCCTCGGGCTGGCTGCAGGCGCTGGCCGACGTGGCCACGGCCGTCGGCGCGGCCACCGGCGCCACCGCGCCCGTGGCGGGCACCGCGAACGACGCCGCCAAGACCATCGCCGCCTCGCTGCTGTCCGGCGAGCGTAAGGCGGTGCTGCTGGGCAACGCCGCGATGCAGCACCCGCAGGCCGGCGCCTTGCTCGGCCTCGCCAACTGGATCGCCGCGCAGACCGGTGCCAGCGTCGGCGTGCTCGGCGAGGCGGCCAACAGCGTCGGAGCACAGCTCGTCAACGCGCTGCCCGGCGCGGGCGGGCTGAACGCCGGCCAGATGCTGTCGCCGCAGGGTGCCCTGAAGGCGGCGCTGCTGCTGAACGTGGAGCCGCTGGCCGATGCGGCCGACCCCGGCGCGGCGAAGGCGGCGCTCGAGGGCGCCGAAATGGTCGTCGCGCTGAGCGCGTTCAAGAGCGGCGTGGCCGACCTGGCCGACGTGCTGCTGCCGATCGCCCCGTTCAGCGAAACCTCGGGCACCTTCGTCAATGCCGAGGGCCGCGCCCAGAGCTTCTTCGGTGTCGTCAAGCCGACGGGCGAAACGCGCCCGGGCTGGAAGGTGCTGCGCGTGCTGGGCAACCTGCTCGGGCTGAAGGGCTTCGATTTCGAAACCTCCGAGGCGGTGCGTGCCGAAGCGCTGGGCGACCTCGCCGCACTCGGCGCACGCATCGACAACTCGGCCCAGCCGGGCGCGGCCGCGCCGTCGGCGGGCGGCCTCGAGCGCATCGCCGACGTGCCGATCTACTGCACCGATGCGCTGGTGCGCCGCGCCGGCCCGCTGCAGGCGACCGCCGACGCACGGCCCCCGGTCGCCGGCCTGCCGGCCGCGCTGTGGGCGCAGCTCGGCCTCGGCGAGGGCGCCCGGGTGCGCATCTCCCAGGGCAGCGCGAGCGCCGTGCTGGGCGCGCGGCTCGATCCGACGCTGGTCGCCAACACCATCCACGTCAGCGCGGCCCACCCGCTGACGGCCGCGCTCGGCGCGATGTTCGGCGCCGTCAGCGTCGAGAAGGCCTGAGGGAGGCGCCACGATGCTCGACACCGTCACCTCCCTCGGCAGCTCCATGCTCGGCCCCGCGTGGCCGGTGGTCTGGACGCTGGTCAAGATCGTCGCGGTCGTGCTGCCGCTGATGGTCTGCGTCGCCTACCTCACGTTGTGGGAACGCAAGGCGATCGGCTGGAGCCAGATCCGCCCCGGCCCGAACCGCGTCGGCCCGAAGGGGCTGCTGCAGCCGATCGCGGACGCCGTCAAGCTGATCTTCAAGGAGATCATCCTGCCGACGGCGGCCAACAAGAACCTGTTCCTGCTCGGCCCGGTGATGACCATCATGCCGGCGCTCGCCGCCTGGGCGGTGATCCCGTTCGGCCCCGAGGTGGCGCTGGCCAACATCAACGCCGGGCTGCTGTTCCTGATGGCCATCACCTCGATGGAGGTGTACGGCGTGATCATCGCCGGCTGGGGCTCGAACTCGAAGTACGCCTTCCTCGGCGCGCTGCGCGCCTCGGCGCAGATGGTGAGCTACGAGATCGCGATGGGCTTCGCGCTGGTCGTGGTGCTGATGGTCTCGGCCTCGCTGAACATGACCGACATCGTCATGGGCCAGTCGCGCGGCATGTTCGCCCACATGGGGCTGAACTTCCTGTCCTGGAACTGGCTGCCGCTGCTGCCGATCTTCGGCGTCTACATCATCGCCGGCATCGCCGAGACGAACCGCCACCCGTTCGACGTGGTGGAAGGCGAGTCGGAGATCGTCGCGGGCCACATGGTCGAGTACTCGGGCATGGCCTTCGCGATGTTCTTCCTGGCCGAGTACGCCAACATCATCCTGGTCTCGACGCTGGCCTCGATCATGTTTCTCGGCGGCTGGCTGGCGCCGATCGACAGCGCGCTGTTCAACTGGATCCCGGGCTGGATCTGGCTCGGGCTGAAGGTGTTCGTGATCTGCACCCTGTTCCTGTGGGTGCGGGCCAGCTTCCCGCGCTACCGCTACGACCAGATCATGCGCCTGGGCTGGAAGATCTTCATCCCGGTGACGCTGGTGTGGCTGGTGGTCGTGGGCCTGTGGATCCAGTCCCCCTGGAACATCTGGAAGTAGGGCACCCACCATGGCTTCCGCAAGCACCCTCAAGGACTTCGTCTCCAGCTTCTTCCTGCTGGAGTTGCTCAAGGGCTTCAAGCTCACCGGGCGGCACTTCTTTCAGCGCAAGATCACCATCCAGTTCCCGGAGGAGAAGACACCGCTGTCGCCCCGCTTCCGCGGGCTGCATGCGCTGCGCCGCTACGAGAACGGCGAGGAGCGCTGCATCGCCTGCAAGCTTTGCGAGGCGGTCTGCCCGGCGATGGCGATCACGATCGAGAGCGACGTGCGCGCCGACGGTTCGCGCCGCACCACGCGCTACGACATCGACCTGACCAAGTGCATCTTCTGCGGCTTCTGCGAGGAGAGCTGCCCGGTCGACTCGATCGTCGAGACGCACATCTTCGAGTACCACGGCGAGAAGCGGGGCGACCTGTACTTCACCAAGGACATGCTGCTGGCGGTGGGGGACCGCTACGAAGCCGAGATCGCGGCCCGCAAGGCCGCGGACGCGCGCTACCGCTGAGGGCAGCCGGCGCGCGCTCCCCGCGCCCGGCAGGAACAACACGATGCAAACCGCGCTCTTCTACATCTTCTCGGCCGTGCTGCTGTTCGCGGCCTTCCGCGTGATCACCGCGCGCAGTCCGGTCTACGCCGCGCTGTACTTGGTGCTCGCGTTCTTCAACGCCGCCTGCGTCTGGATGCTGCTGCGCGCCGAGTTCCTGGCGATCTCGCTGGTGCTCGTGTACGTCGGCGCGGTGATGGTGCTGTTCCTGTTCGTCGTGATGATGCTCGACATCAACGTCGACTCGATGCGCGCCGGCTTCTGGAAGCACTTCCCGCTCGCCGCGGCGATCGGCGTCGTCATCGCGCTCGAGATGGCGCTGGTGCTGATCCCCGGCTTCGACGTGCGCCAGGCGCCGGTGCCCGACGCGGCCGCCGTCAAGCTCGGCAACACCAAGATGCTGGGCATCGAGATCTACACCCAGTACCTGTACCCGCTGCAGATCGCCGCGGTGCTGCTGCTGGTGGCGATCATCGCGGCGATCGCGTTGACGCTGCGCAAGCGCAAGGATTCCAAGTACATCGACCCGGCCGAGCAGGTCAGGGCGAAGAAGGCCGGCCGCGTGCGCCTCGTGCCGATGAAGCCCACGGTCGAGGCCCCGGCAGCCGCCGCGGCGGGAGAGCAGAAATGACGGGCTTCACGCTGGGGGCCGTCTCGCTCGGCCATTACCTGTCGCTCGGCGCGATCCTGTTCGCGCTGTCGGTGATCGGCATCTTCCTGAACCGCAAGAACCTGATCGTGCTGCTGATGGCCATCGAGCTGATGCTGCTGGCGGTCAACCTGAACTTCGTCGCGTTCTCCCACTACCTGGGCGACATGGCCGGCCAGGTGTTCGTGTTCTTCATCCTGACCGTGGCCGCCGCCGAATCGGCGATCGGCCTGGCCATCCTGGTGGTGCTGTTCCGCAGCCGTTCCACGATCAACGTCGACGAGCTCGACACGCTGAAGGGCTGAGCACCCCATGGCAGCAACCCTTTCCCCCAACCTGCTCGTCGCGGTGCCGCTGGCACCGCTGGCCGGCGCGGTGCTGGCCGGCTTCTTCGGCAAGTGGATCGGCCGGCGCGGCGCGCACCTGGCCACCATCCTCGGCGTGGCGATCGCCTTCGTCATCTCGGCGATGGTGCTGAAGTCCGTCGCGGTCGACGGCGCGCGCTTCAACCAGACGATCTACGAGTGGATGGTCGTCGGCGGGCTGAAGATGGAGATCGGCTTCCTGGTCGATGGCCTTACCGCGATGATGATGTGCGTGGTGACCTTCGTGTCGCTGATGGTGCACATCTACACCATCGGCTACATGGAGGAGGACCCGGGCTACCAGCGCTTCTTCTCCTACATCTCGCTGTTCACGTTCTCGATGTTGATGCTCGTGATGAGCAACAACTTCCTGCAGCTGTTCTTCGGCTGGGAGGCGGTGGGCCTGGTCTCCTACCTGCTGATCGGCTTCTGGTACACCAAGCCGACGGCGATCTTCGCCAACCTGAAGGCCTTTCTCGTCAACCGGGTCGGCGACTTCGGCTTCATCCTCGGCATCGGCCTGATCGTCACCTACGCCGGCACGCTGAACTACGGCGAGGCCTTCGCCAAGGGCAGCGAGCTCGCGGCCCTCAATCTGCCCGGCACCGAGTGGGCGCTGATCACGGTCACCTGCATCTGCCTGTTCATCGGCGCAATGGGCAAGAGCGCGCAGTTCCCGCTGCACGTCTGGCTGCCCGACTCGATGGAAGGCCCGACGCCGATCTCCGCGCTGATCCACGCCGCGACGATGGTGACCGCGGGCATCTTCATGGTGGCGCGCATGTCGCCGCTGTTCGAGCTGTCCGACGTGGCGCTGTCCTTCGTGATGACGATCGGCGCGATCACCGCGCTGTTCATGGGCTTCCTCGGCATCATCCAGAACGACATCAAGCGCGTGGTGGCGTACTCGACGCTCTCGCAGCTCGGCTACATGACGGTCGCGCTCGGCGTCTCGGCCTACTCGGTGGCGGTGTTCCACCTGATGACGCACGCCTTCTTCAAGGCGCTGCTGTTCCTGGCCGCCGGCTCGGTGATCATCGGCATGCACCACGACCAGGACATCCGCAACATGGGCGGCCTGCGCAAGTACATGCCCATCACCTGGATCACCTCGCTGCTGGGCTCGCTGGCGCTGATCGGCACGCCGCTGTTCGCCGGCTTCTACAGCAAGGACAGCATCATCGAGGCGGTGCACGCCTCGCACCTGCCGGGCTCGGGCTTCGCCTACTTCTCGGTGGTGGCCGGCGTGTTCGTCACGGCGTTCTATTCCTTCCGGATGTACTTCCTGGTCTTCCATGGCAAGGAGCGCTTCCATCACAAGCCCTTCCCGGGCGAGCACGACCACCACGACGATCACGGCGAGCACCACGACCCGCACGAGTCGCCCTGGGTCGTCACCGCGCCGCTGCTGCTGCTGGCCATCCCGTCGGTGGTGATCGGCTACCTGACGATCGGCCCGATGCTCTACGGCGAGTTCTTCAAGGATTCGATCTTCGTCAACGCGCAGGCCCACCCCGCGATGGCGGAGCTCGCCGAGGGCTTCCACGGCGCGGCGGCGATGGCGCTGCACGGCCTGACCACGCTGCCGTTCTGGCTCGCGCTCGCGGGCGTCGTCGTCGCCTACGTGTTCTACCTGGTCAAGCCGGAGATCCCGGCGGCGATCGCGCGCACCTTCAAGCCGATCGTCACGGTCCTGGAGAACAAGTACTACATGGACTGGATCAACGAGAACCTGATCGCCCCCGCGGCGCGCGCGCTCGGCCGCGGGCTGTGGAAGGGCGGCGACGTCGGCCTGATCGACGGCGTCGTGATCGACGGCTCGGCCAAGGCGGTGGGCGGCATCGCCGCGCTGACCCGCCTGCTCCAGACCGGCTACCTGTACTGGTACGCCCTCGTGATGATCGTCGGCGTGATCGCGCTGATGACCTGGCAGCTGTGGCCCTACCTGGGCTCCCTGATCGTTCGCTAACACCACAACAACCATGGGTCTCCTGAGCCTCGCCATCTGGCTGCCGATCGCCTGCGGCGTCCTGCTGCTCGCGCTGGGACGCGATCGGAACGCCTCCGCGGTGCGCTGGATGGCGCTGGTGGGCGCCTTCGCGAGTTTCCTCGTCACGCTGCCGCTGATCGGCGGCTTCGACACCTCCACCGCGGCGATGCAGTTCGAGGAGTCGCTGCCCTGGATCGATCGCTTCAACGTCAAGTACCACCTCGGCGTCGACGGCCTGTCGATGTGGTTCGTTCCGCTGACCGCCTTCATCACCGTGATCGTGGTGATCTCGGCCTGGGAGGTGATCGAGGAGCGCGTCAACCAGTACATGGGCGCCTTCCTGATCCTCTCCGGCATCATGGTCGGCGTGTTCAGCGCGCTCGACGGGCTGCTGTTCTACGTGTTCTTCGAGGCCACGCTGATCCCGATGTACATCATCATCGGCATCTGGGGCGGCCCGCGGCGCGTCTACGCGGCGTTCAAGTTCTTCCTCTACACGCTGGCCGGCTCGCTGCTGATGCTGGTGGCGCTGGCCTACCTGTACTTCAAGTCGGGCGGCAGCTTCGACATCCAGGCCTGGCACCGACTGCCGCTTCCGGCCACCGCGCAGACGCTGCTGTTCTTCGCCTTCTTCCTGGCCTTCGCGGTGAAGGTGCCGATGTGGCCGGTGCACACCTGGCTGCCCGACGCCCACGTCGAGGCGCCGACCGGCGGCTCGGTGGTGCTGGCTGCCATCATGCTGAAGCTCGGCGCCTACGGCTTCCTGCGCTTCTCGCTGCCGATCGCGCCGGATGCGAGCCGCGAATGGGCCTGGTTCATCATCGCGCTGTCGCTCATCGCGGTGATCTACATCGGCCTGGTGGCGATGGTCCAGCAGGACATGAAGAAGCTGGTCGCCTATTCGTCGATCGCGCACATGGGCTTCTGCACGCTGGGCTTCTTCATCTTCAGCGAACTCGGCGTGGCCGGCGGCATCGTGCAGATGATCTCGCACGGCTTCATCTCGGGCGCGATGTTCCTGTGCATCGGCGTGCTGTACGACCGGGTGCACTCGCGCGAGATCGCGAGCTACGGCGGCGTGGTCAACACCATGCCGACCTTCGCCGCCTTCGCGGTGTTCTTCGCGATGGCCAACAGCGGCCTTCCGGGCACCAGCGGCTTCATCGGCGAGTGGATGGTGATCCTCGCCACGGTCAAGGCCGGCTTCTGGCTCGCCTTCCTGGCCGCCACCGCGCTGATCCTCGGCGCCGCCTACAACCTGTGGATGGTCAAGCGGGTCTATTTCGGCGCGGTCGCCAACGAGCACGTCAAGGCGCTCAGCGACCTGAACGCGCGCGAGTTCGTGATGATGGCGATCCTCGCGGTGGCCGTGCTGTGGATGGGCGTCTACCCCAAGCCCTTCACCGACGTCATGCAGGCCTCGGTGACCCAGCTGCTCGAGCACGTCAAGCAGCCCAAGCTGGCGCCCTGAGAGAGACGAGACATGGATGCAATGAACTGGCTCGCCGTCGCCCCCGAGATCGTGCTGCTCTGCGCGGCGCTGCTCGTCGCGATGGTCGACCTGTGGGTGACGCACCCGCGCCGCCTGCCCACCTACCTGCTGGCGCAGGCTTCCCTCGCGGTGGTGGCCTGGCTGCACCTGCAGCGCTTCGACGCCGGCGAGACGGTCTACGCGATGCAGCGCATGGTGGTGGCCGACCCGATGGGTCACCTGCTCGCCTTCTTCGCCACGCTGGCGTCGATGGTCTCGCTCGCCTACGCGCGGCCCTACGCCGAGCAGCGCGACATGCTCAAGGGCGAGCTGATCACGCTGAACATGCTGTCGCTGCTGGGCATCCAGGTGATGGTCTCGGCCAACAACTTCCTGGTGGTCTACCTCGGCCTGGAGCTGATGTCGCTGTCGCTGTACGCGCTGGTGGCGCTGCGCCGCGACCACGCCCCGGCCACCGAGGCGGCGATGAAGTACTTCGTGCTCGGCGCGCTGGCCAGCGGCTTCCTGCTCTACGGGCTGTCGATGATGTACGGTGCGACCCAGTCGCTCGACATCGGCGAGGTCTTCAAGGCCATCGCCACCGGGCAGATCAACAAGGCCGTGCTGGTGCTGGGCGTGGTGTTCGTGGTGTCCGGGCTGGCCTTCAAGCTCGGCGCGGTGCCGTTCCACATGTGGATCCCCGACGTCTACCAGGGCGCGCCCACGGCGGTCACGCTGCTGGTGGCCGGCGCGCCGAAGCTGGCGGCCTTCGGCATCACCATCCGGCTGCTGGTCGAGGGCATGTCCGGCGTCGCGGAGGACTGGCAGCAGATGCTGATCGTGCTGGCGGTGTGCTCGCTGGTGATCGGCAACCTGGCCGCCATCGCTCAGAGCAACCTCAAGCGCATGCTGGCGTACTCGACCATCGGCCAGATGGGCTTCATGCTGCTGGGCCTCACGCCCACGGTCGTCTCGGGCAACACGCTGTCGGCCGCGAACGGCTACAGCTCGTCGATGTTCTACGTGCTGGCCTATGTGTTCACCACGCTGGGCACCTTCGGCGTGGTGATGCTGCTGGCGCGCAGCGGCTTCGAGTCCGAGCAGATCGACGACCTGAAGGGCCTCGCCAAGCGCAGCCCCTGGTATGCCGCCGTGATGGCGATCTTCATGTTCTCGCTGGCCGGCATCCCGCCGACGGTGGGTTTCTACGCCAAGCTGGCGGTGCTGCAGGCGCTGGTGTCGACCAATCTGGCCGGCTACATCTGGCTGGCGGTGATCGCGGTGCTGCTGTCGCTGGTCGCGGCCTTCTACTACCTGCGCGTCGTGAAGGTGATGTACTTCGACGAGCCGACCGACCTGACGCCCATCACCAGCACCGGCGAGGTGCGCACGCTGCTCTCGCTCAACGGCGTGGCGATCCTCGGCTTCGGCCTGCTGCCCGGCGGGCTGATGACGCTGTGCGCGCAGGCCATCGTCAAGGCGCTGGGCACCTGAGGCCGCGCGGTCGCATGGGCGCGCCGGGCGACGACGAAAACCGCGACGCCCACCTGCGCGAGGTCGGCGTCGGCTTCGAGCAGGTGTTCCGCGGGCGCCTGCTCGACGTGCGGCGCGACACCGTGCGCCTGCCCGACGGCTCGCAGGCCACGCGCGAGTACATCAAGCACGACGGGGCGGTGATGGTGGTGCCGATCCTCGACGACGGCCGGCTCGTGATGGAGCGCCAGTGGCGCTATCCGATCGACCAGGTGATGCTCGAGTTCCCGGCCGGCAAGATCGACCCGGGCGAGTCGCCGTTCACCTGCGCACGGCGCGAGCTGCTCGAGGAAACCGGCTATTCGGCCTCGCAATGGGCCCGCATCGGCGTGATCCACAACGCGATCGCCTACTCGAGCGAGGCGATCGAGGTCTGGTTCGCCCGCGGCCTGCGACACGACGGTGCGAAGCTCGACGACGGCGAGTTCCTCGAGGTCACGCTGCTGAGCGTCGACGAACTCGACGCGCTGTGCGCCGCCGGCCAGGTCAGCGATACCAAGACGCTGTTCGGGCTGCTGTGGTTGCAGAATTGGCGCGCCGGGCGCTGGGCCATCGACTGGCAAAGCGCGCCGTAAGGCCCGCCGCCCCATAATCCGGGGCATGAAGGTGCTGAACCTGCGCTGCGTTCACGACCATCGCTTCGAGGGCTGGTTCGCCTCCGGCGAGGATTTCGAGTCGCAGCGCGAGCGTTCGCTGGTCGAGTGCCCGGTCTGCGGCGACCGTGCCATCAGCCGGCTGCCGAGCGCCCCGCACCTGAACGTCTCCGCGCTGCGCGAGCCGGCGCCGGCGGCACCGGAGAAGACCCCCGCGATGCAGGCTGCCTGGCTGAAGGCGCTGCGCCACATGGTCGAACACAGCGAGGACGTCGGCGAGCGTTTCCCCGAGGAGGCGCGTCGCATCCACTACGGCGAGGTCGAGGAGCGCGCCATCCGCGGCCGCGCCTCGCCGGAGGACGCCCAGGCGCTGCGCGACGAGGGCATCGAGGTGATGGCCTTTCCGTCGCTGCCCTCGCTCAAGGGCACGCTGCAGTAGACCGCTTCAGAGCACGCGTCCGGGGTTCATCCGGCCGTGCGGATCGAGCGCCTGCTTGATCGCGCGCATCAGCTTCAGCGCGACCGGCGACTTGCGCTGCGCCAGCTCCTCGCGCTTGAGCGCGCCGATGCCGTGTTCGGCCGAGATCGAGCCACCATGGGCCGCCACCGTGTCGTAGACGATGCCGTTGACCTCGTGCTCGCGCTCGCGCAGGAAAGCCTCGGGCGCCAGCCCGACCGGCGCCTGCACGTTGTAGTGCAGATTGCCGTCGCCCAGGTGGCCGAAATCCACCAGCCGCACGCCCGGCACGGCCAGCGCCAGCGCGGCGTCGGCGCTGGCCACGAAGGCCGGGATGCGCGACACCGGCACCGAGATGTCGTGCTTGATGTTCAGCCCCTCCTGGCTCTGCGCCAGCGGGATGGATTCGCGCAGGTGCCACATCGCATGCGCCTGCTCGAGGTTGCTGGCCAACGCCGCATCGTCGACCAGTCCCTGCTCGAAGGCGGACTCCAGCAGCGCCTCGAAGCGCAGCGTCGCGTGCGACTCGCTCTCCTCGTCGGACTGCTCCAGCAGCACCGTCCAGGGCGCCGGCGCGAGCGGCTGGGTCAGCTGCGGGAAATGCGTGCGCACCAGCTCGAGCGAGAAGCCGTTCATCACCTCGAAGCCGGTCAGCGCGGCGCCGAGCCGCTGCTGCGCCAGGCCGAGCAGCGCCACGGCCTGCTCGAGCGTGCCGAGCGTGGCCAGCGCGGTGGTGCGTGCCGCGGGCAGCGGGTGCAGCTTCAGCGTGGCGGCGGTGATGATGCCCAGCGTGCCTTCGCTGCCGATGAACAGGTCGCGCAGGTCGTAGCCGGTGTTGTCCTTGCGCAGGCCCGACAGGCCGTCCCAGACTTCGCCCTCGGCCGTCACCACCTCGAGGCCCAGGCACAGCTCGCGTGCATTGCCGTAGCGCAGCACCTGCGTGCCGCCGGCGTTGGTGGCGAGGTTGCCGCCGATGGTGCAGCTGCCCTCGGCCGCCAGGCTGAGCGGGAACAGCAGGCCGGCCTCGCGCGCGGCCTGCTGCACCAGCTGCAGGATGCAGCCGGCCTCGGCCGTCAGCGTCAGGTTGGCGCGGTCGATGCCGCGCACCCGGTTCAGGCGCTGCAGGCTGAGCAGCACCTGCGTGCCGCTCCCATCCGGCACCGAGGCGCCCACCAGCCCGGTGTTGCCGCCCTGCGGCACGAGCGTCGCGCGGGCCTCGGCACAGGCGCGCACCACGGCAGCCACCTCGGCCGTCGAGCCCGGCCGCACCACGGCGCGGGCGTGGCCGCGCCAGCGGCGCCGCCAGTCCTGCTCGTAGGCGCTCAGGTCGCCCTCGGTGAGCACGTGGGCCGCGCCGATCAGCCCGCGCAGCCGTTCCTCCAGGCTCACGGCGCCGCCTCCGGCGCGGCATGCCGTTTCGCGTTCGTCAGGCGCCAGTGCACGTGCATCGCGCTGGCCGCGAACAGCAGCAGGCACAGCGCGACCTCGACCAGCGCGAGCTGCGCCGACAGGCCGCGGTCGCCGCTCGCCCGCACCACGCCCTCGATGAAGTAGAGCCAGACGAACAGGCTCACCCAGCGGTAGGTGTAGAGCCTGTTCTTCAGCAGCCCGGCCAGCGGAATGGTCAGCGGCAGCACCTTGAGCGCCAGCGTGCGGTTGCCGGTCGGCGCGAGCCACAGCTCCCAGGCCAGGCCGAGCACGATCAGGCCGAGCAGCCCGGCCACCGCGAGCGCACGGGTCCACACGACGGGGGCGGGCAGGGCGGTCGAAGGGGGCGCGGTCATGTCGCTGGCTATCATGCCAGCAATGAATCTCCCGACCCCGCTGAAGGCCCGCCTGGCGCAGCGCTGGCAGGACCGTCTAGCGGAGCTGCTGCAGACGCTGCAGCACTGGCCCTGGCTCGACACGCTGGCCACGCTGCGCCAGCGCTTCCGCGAAGACCGCCTCGGCCTGACCGCCAGCAGCCTGACCTTCACCACGCTCATCTCGCTGGTGCCGCTGGTCACGGTGATGCTGGCGCTGTTCTCGGCCTTCCCAATGTTCTCGTCCTTCGAGGACGCGCTGCAGAAGTACTTCCTGCAGAACCTGGTGCCGGAGAACATCGCGCGCCCGGTGCTGCAGGCGCTGACGCAGTTCGCCTCCAAGGCCAACCGGCTCGGCACCGTGGGCCTGGTGTTCCTGGTGGGGGCCGCGCTGGCGCTGATGCTGACCATCGACCGCGCGCTCAACGCCATCTGGCGCGTGCGCACCGCGCGGCCGATCGCGCAGCGCGTGCTGGTCTACTGGGCCGCGGCCACGCTCGGCCCGCTGGCGCTGGGCGTCAGCCTCAGCCTGACCTCGGTGGCGATCACCGCCTCGCGCGGGCTGATCGGCGCGCTGCCCGGCGGCGTGGGCCTGCTGCTGAACCTGATCGAGTTCGTGCTGTTCGCCGCCGCGATGGCCGGGCTGTTCCACTACGTGCCCAACACACACGTGCGCTGGCGCCACGCGATCGCCGGCGGGGTGTTCGTCTCGGCCGGCTTCGAGGTGGCCAAGAAGCTGCTCGCCTGGTACATCGGCCAGGTGCCGACCTTCTCGGTGGTCTACGGCGCCTTCGCCACGGTGCCGATCTTCCTGGTCTGGATCTACCTCGGCTGGGTGATCGTGCTGCTGGGCGCCGTGGTGGCGGCCTACGCACCGAGCCTGCAGATGGGCGTGAAGCGCTGGCCCGACACGCCCGGCGCGCGCCTGGCGCTGGCGGTGCAGGTGCTGCGCGCGCTGCAGTCGGCGCGCGGGAACGAGGGCCGCGGCCTCGCGCTGGATGCGATTGCCCAGGCGCTGCGCATCGACCCGCTGCAGGTCGAGACGGTGGTCGACACGCTGGTGGCGCTGGACTGGGTCGGCCGGCTCGACGAGGGCGGCGCGGCGCGCTTCGTGCTGCTGTGCGAGCCCGCCGTGACCGCCGCCGAGCCGCTGCTGGCGAAGCTGCTGATCGAGCCGCTGCCGGCGCTGGCCGGCCTGCGCCAGCGCACCGGGCTCGACCGCATGACGCTCGCCGAGCTGCTGCAGCCCTGATCAGCCGGCCGGCGAGTCGCTCGGCTGGGCCGGCAGCGCGCCGTGCTGCACCCGGTCCTTGCCCAGGCGCTTGGCGGCGTACATCGCGTCGTCGGCCGCCTGCAGCAGCTTCATCGGGTGCTGCGCGTCCAGCGGCGCGATCGCGTAGCCGATGCTCGCCGTGACGCCGCCGCCCTCCTGCACCGCCACCTGGCGCAGCGCGGCCAGCATGTGCAGCGCGAGCGCGCGCGCCCCGGCCGGGCTGCGCACGCAGGCCAGCACCAGGAACTCGTCGCCGCCGAAGCGGCCCACGGCGTCGTCGGCACGCACGCTGGACTGCAGCGCCTGCGCCACGCGCACCAGCAGCGCGTCGCCCTCGCGGTGGCCGAGCCGGTCGTTGACGGCCTTGAAGCCGTCCAGGTCGATGAAGAACAGCGCCACCGGCGCCTGCTGCGCATCGACCAGCGCGGCCTCGATGCGGTCCATCATCGTGCGGCGGCTCAGCACGTCGGTCAGCGCATCGCGCTCCACGCTGCGACGCAGCTGTTCCTGCGCGACGGTCAGGTCGTGCACGTCGACGGTCACGGTGTAGAGCCCGACCACCCGGCCGTCGGCATCGCGGTCGGGCACGTAGCTGGTGCGCATCCAGCGCGGGCCCTGCGGCAGCTCGGCGACGAGCCGGGTGTACTGCACCGTCTTGCCTTCCAGCGCGCGCCGGAAGTGCGGCTCGTGCTCGGACCAGCGGCGCATGCCCCGCACCGCGCCGATGTGGCGCCCGACCAGCTGCTCGGGCGTCAGGTGCGTGGCCTCGCAGTACGCCTTGTTGACGAAGCGGATCACGCAGCCGGCGTCCAGGTAGGTCAGCGGGTAGGGGATGTTCTCGGTGAAGCGGTCCAGGCGCTGGCGCGCGGCGATCAGCGCCTCGCGCGCGGTCACGTCCTCGTGGATGTCGGTGGCGATCGTGAAGATGCTGTCCACGGCGCCGTGCTCGTCGACGTCGGGGAACACCTGGATGCGCGCCCAGCGGCCACCGTGCCCGCTGTGCGTCAGGCGGCGCTCGTAGTGCGTGGTCTGGCCGGCGTAGGCGAGCTCGAAGGCCGGGCGCGCCCGCTCCCAGGCCTCGGCGCCGAACAGCTCGGCCAGCGTGCGGCCGAGCAGCGCCTCGCGCGGCCGCGCCGCCCAGCGCAGGTAGGGCGGGTTGCAGAACACCAGGCGGGCGTCGCGGTCCCAGCGGCCGATCGGCAGCGCGACGACGTCGACGAGGCGCTCGATCGCGCTGACCGGCGCCGGCGCGGGTTGTTCGCTCATCAGAAGGGGATGCGGCCGGTCCAGATGTCCTTGTACATCACCCAGTCACCGAGGAAGCTGTACAGCGGCCGCTTGAACGAGGCCGGCCGGTTCTTCTCGAACACGAAATGGCCGATCCAGGCACAGCCGTAGCCGGCCACGAGGCCCAGCAGCAGGTACAGCGGGCGGCCGGTGGCCACCAGCAGCGCGAGGCAGACCAGCGCCAGTGTCGAGCCGAGGAAATGCAGCCGGCGGCAGCTGCGGTTGGCGTGCTCGCCGAGGTAGAAGGGGTAGAACTCGGCGAAGCTCGTGAAGCGTTTCGGATCGATGGCGCTGCCGGTGGCGTTCATCGCGGATCCTCCGTCAGGCAAGGGCCTGGCGCAGCACATTCAACACGCCGTCCGGCGACTCGGCCATCAGTGAATGCCCGGCCGGCAGGTGGTGCAGCGTGGCCTTGAGCGCCGCCGCCAGGTCGCGGCCCGAGCGCGGGCTGGTCATCTGGTCGCGCTCGCCCAGCACGCAGTGCACCGGGCAGTGCACCTGCGCGGCGGCCTGCAGGCCGTTGGTGTAGGCGTCGCACACGCGGAAGTCGTGCTCGAACAGGTTCAGACCGGTGACGCCGGCCTGCATGCGCCGCATCAGTGCCCGGTTGCTGCCGTGCAGCCACATGCCGGGGCCGGGGAACGAGGGCTTGGCGGCGATGCCGGAGAACGAGAACGCGTTGACCATTTCGATCGCCCGCAGCGGCTGCTCATGCGCGGTGGCCAGCAGGGCGTCCGAGACCTTCATCGGGAACGCGGTGCCGATCATCACCAGCCGCGTGATGCGCTGCGGCGCACGCGCGGCGGCCTCCAGCCCGATCAGCGAGCCCAGGCTGTGCCCGACCAGCGCGGCACGGGCCACGCCGGCGGCGTCGAGCAGCGCGAGCGTCCAGTCGGCCAGCGCCTCGACGCTGGCCAGCGGCGGCCCGGCGCTGCGGCCATGACCGGGCTCGTCCACCGCCAGCACCGCGTGGCCGTGGTGCGCGCACCAGCGCGCCAGCAGGTTCCACACGCTGTGGTCGTGCAGCGCACCGTGCAGGAACACGACGCAGGGCAGCGCGGCATCGAAGGGCTTGCCGCCGGTGTAGGCGTAGGCGCGCCGGCCGTCGACCGTCAGCTCCATCACGCCACCGCCTTCTCGGCCGACTTCAGCGCCCGCTTCAGGTCGTCGATCAGGTCATCGGCGTCCTCCAGGCCGATCGACAGGCGGATCGTGCCCGGGCCGATGCCGGCCTGCGCCAGCGCGGCGTCGTCCATGCGGAAATGCGTGGTCGAGGCGGGGTGGATCACGAGGGAGCGGCAGTCGCCCACGTTGGCCAGGTGCGAGAAGATCTTCAGCGCCTCGATGAAGGCGCGGCCCTGTGATCGAGAGCCTTTCAAGTCGAAGCTGAACACCGACCCGCTGCCGCGCGGCAGCAGCGTCTTCGCCAGCGCGTGATCGGGATGCGACTCGAGCTCCGGGTAGGCCACCGAGGCGACGAACGGATGCGCGGCCAGGAAGGCCACCACCTTGCGGGTGTTCTCCACGTGCCGCGCCATGCGCAGCGGCAACGTCTCGAGCCCCTGCAGGATCAACCAGGCCGTGTGCGGGCTCATGCAGGCGCCGAAGTCGCGCAGGCCCTCGCGGCGCGCGCGCAGCAGGAACGCGCCGACCGTGCTCTCCTCGGTGAACACCATGCCGTGGAAGCCGTCGTAGGGCTGCGTCAGTTCGGGGAAGCGGCCGGAGGCGTCCCAGTCGAAGCGACCCGAGTCGACCAGCACACCGCCGATCACCGTGCCGTGGCCGGAGAGGAACTTGGTGGCCGAGTGGTACAGCAGGTCCGCGCCATGTTCGAAGGGCTGCATCAGCCAGGGCGTGGTGAAGGTCGAGTCCACCAGCAGCGGCAGGCCGTGCTCGTGCGCGAGTGCGGCCACGGCCGGCACGTCGAGCACGTCCAGGCCCGGGTTGCCGAGCGTCTCGCCGAACAGCAGCCGCGTGGTCGGGCGGATCGCCGCGCGCCAGGCGTCGAGATCACGCGGCTTGACGAATGTCGTCTCGATGCCGAAGCGCGCCAGCGTGTAGTGCAGCAGGTTGTGCGAGCCGCCGTACAGCGCGCTGGAGGCCACCACGTGTGCACCGGCGCCCGCCAGCGTGGCGATGGCCAGGTGCAGCGCGGCCTGGCCGCTGGCGGTGGCGATCGCCCCCACGCCGCCCTCGAGGGCCGCCACGCGCTCCTCGAGCACCGCGTTGGTCGGGTTCGAGATGCGGCTGTACACATGCCCGGCACGCTCGAGGTTGAACAGCGACGCGGCATGCTCGCTGGACTCGAACACGAACGAGGTGCTGAGGTGGATCGGCACCGCGCGTGCGCCGGTGGCCGGGTCGGGCGCGGCACCGGCATGCAGCGCGAGGGTGTCGAAGCCGGGGTCGTTGATGCCGGGCATGTTGCGTCGAGGCTGGCCGGGGAAGCCCGGGGGTGGTCGTCGCACATCATTGTGGGCTATATTGGTTTTGACGCACCCTGGGAGACGAGCATGAAGGTCAGCGACATCCTCCGTGTCAAGGGCGGGACGCTGTTCACGGTCACGCCCAACGAGCCGCTCGCCCAGGCGGTCAACACCATGGCCGAGCGCGACATCGGCTCGCTGGTGGTGATGGACCATGGCGAACTGGCCGGCATGCTGACCTTCCGCGAGGTGATCCTCGCCGTGGTGCGCAACGGCGGCTCGGTCGGCTCGACCACGGTGCGCAGCGTGATGGACGACCACCCGCTGACCTGCACGCCCGAGACCGAGATCGACGAGGTGCGCCGCATGATGCTCGAGCGCCACGCGCGCTACATGCCGGTGATGGACGAGCGCACGCTGATGGGCGTGATCTCCTTCTACGACGTGGCCAAGGCGGTGGTCGACAGCCAGGACTTCGAGAACCGCATGCTCAAGGCCTACATCCGCGACTGGCCGGTCGACGAGAACCCGGCGCAGCCGGCGGCGAGCTAGCCCCCAACTAGAATCGCCTGCATGGCAGGCAGCAGCTTCGGCGAACTCTTCCGCGTCACCAACTTCGGCGAGTCGCACGGGCCGGCCATCGGCTGCGTCATCGACGGCTGCCCGCCGGGCCTCGAATTGTCCGAGGCCGACATCCAGCCCGAGCTCGACCGCCGGCGCCCCGGCACCAGCCGGCACGTGACCCAGCGCAACGAGCCCGATGCGGTGGAGATCCTCTCCGGCGTGTTCGAGGGCCGCACCACCGGCACGCCGATCTGCCTGCTGATCCGCAACGCCGACCAGCGCAGCAAGGACTACGGCAACCTGCTCGGCACCTTCCGCCCCGGCCATGCCGACTACACCTATCACCAGAAGTACGGCCTGCGCGACCCGCGCGGCGGCGGGCGCTCGTCGGCGCGGCTGACGGCGCCGATGGTCGGTGCCGGCGCCGTGGCCAGGAAGTGGCTGAAGCAGACCTACGGCACCACCTTCACCGGCTGGATGACGCAGATCGGCGAGATCGAGATCCCGTTCGAGGGCGAAGAGCACATCGGTTCGAACCCCTTCTTCGCCGCCAACGCCAGCGACATCGCGCGCCTCGAGGCCTACATGGACGGGCTGCGCAAGGCCGGCGACAGCTGCGGCGCGCGCGTCCGCGTCGAGGCCCGCGGCGTGCCGGTGGGCCTCGGCGAGCCGCTGTTCGACAAGCTCGATGCCGACATCGCCTACGCGATGATGGGCATCAACGCCGTCAAGGGCGTCGAGATCGGCGCCGGCTTCGCCAGCGTGGCCCAGCGCGGCACGACGCACGGCGACGAGCTGACGCCGCAGGGCTTCGCCGGCAACAACGCCGGCGGCGTGCTGGGCGGCATCTCCACCGGGCAGGACATCGTCGTCTCCATCGCCATCAAGCCGACCAGCTCGATCCGCAGCCCGCGCCGCTCGGTCGGGCTGGACGGCCAGCCGAGCGTGGTCGAGACCTTCGGCCGCCACGACCCCTGCGTGGGCATCCGCGCCACGCCGATCGCCGAGGCCATGCTGGCCCTCGTGCTGATGGACCATGCGCTGCGCCACCGGGCGCAATGCGGGGACGTCCGGGTCGACATGGCGCCGATCACCGGGCGCCGGGCCTGAGCTTCGGATCGATCGATTCCCGTCACGACAAGCGACGGAATTCGCGCTCATTTCTGCTCAGTTCGCCGGGCGTGCGACTGTTCCGCAGCGCGGCCGATCCACCCCGGCTGCGGTTCGTCGCCGTCGCCTGCAGCCTGTCGCATCCGGGCTGCGCCTGCCGCCATCCCTGCCTACAGTGGCGCCGCTCCACGAGAGCGGCAACCACGAGGAGAGGGCGGCATGCACAAGGCAGCACGGCTGGGGGGCTGGGCAGTGGGCGTGGCGGCGGCCGCCGTCGCGGTGGCCAGGGTGGCCGGGTTCGGCGCGGGTACCGAGGCGCCGCCGGCGCCCGAACCCGTGCTCGAGTTCAGCGCGCTCGAGGTGGTGGAGCCGGTGTCGGTTGCGCTGCCGCTGCGCCTGGCCTTCTCCGGCCCGCTGGTCGCACCCTCGAGTGCCGTCGTCAAGGCACGCGCGCCCGGCACCCTGTTGAGCCTGGCGGTGGACGAGGGCCACCGGGTGCGTGCCGGCCAGCCGCTCGGCCGGCTCGACCTGGCCGAGCTCGACGGCCGCGTGGCCGAGCGCCAGGCCAGTGTCGCGGCGGCGCGTGCCAACTGGCTGCAGGTCGAGCGCAGCCACGCCTCGAACCAGCGCCTGGCGGACCAGAACTTCATCTCGCCCAACGCGCTGGAAGCCTCGCGTGCCGCGCTCGACGCCGCCCGCGCCACGCTGGATTCGGCCCAGGCCCAGCTCGAGACCGCCCGCGTCGGGCTGCGCGATGCCTCGCTGGTGGCGCCGATCGCCGGCGTGGTGGCGCGCCGGCTTGTCGTGCCGGGCGAGAAGCTGGCGGCCGAGCAGCCGGTGCTGAGCATCGTCGACCTGGCCCGGCTGGAGCTGGCGGGCAGCGTCGGCACCCACGAGGTCGGCCTGCTCGAACCCGGCCTGGCCGTCGAGGTGCAGGTGGAGGGGCGGCCCGAGCCGGTGGCCGGGCGCATCGACCGCATTGCCCCGGCCGCGGAGCCCGGCACGCGGGCCATCGGCGTCACCGTGGCGGTGCCCAACCCGGGCGAGAAGCTGCGTGCCGGCCAGTACGCGGTGGCGCGCGTCAGCCTCGGCGACCCGGCCCCGCGCCTGACGGTGCCGGCTGCTGCCGTGGCCAGCGAAGCCGGCCAGGCGCAGGTGTGGGTGATCGAGGCGGGCGTCTTGCGGCGCCGTGCCGTCACGCTGGGCCGTCAGGACGAGGTGGCCGGCCGCGTCGAGGTGCTCTCCGGGTTGGCGCCCGGGGCACAGCTGCTGGCGCTGCGCTTCGACGGGCTGCGCGAGGGCCGCAAGGCGGTCGTCGTGTCGCGTGGCGCGGCGCTGGCCGCGGCCGCGGCGTCGTCCGCCGTTCGTTGAGGAGCCGCCCATGTGGATGACCCGCGTGGCGATCGCCAACCCGGTGTTCGCGACCATGCTGATGGTGGCGCTGTGCGTGCTGGGCCTGTTCTCGTATGCGCGCCTGGGCGTGGAGCAGATGCCCGACGTGGCACCGCCGGTGGCCTTCGTCGAGGTGGCCTGGCCCGGGGCCTCGCCCGAAGCCGTCGAGCGCGAGCTGACGCGCAAGATCGAGGAAGCGGTGAACAGCATCGCCGGCGTCAAGCGCATCAGCTCGCGCAGCTTCGAGGGGCGCAGCCAGACGAACGTCGAGTTCACGCTCGACGCCGACATGGGCCGCGCGATGCAGGAGGTGCGCGACCGCATCGCCGTCGCGCAGTCCGCCTTCCCGATCGACGCGCGGCCGCCGCGCGTGGCGCGCTACGACAACGACAACAGCCAGCCGGTGGTGGTGAGCGCGCTGCTGTCGCCGACGCGCAGCGCGCGAGAGCTGTCGATCCTGGCCGACCAGGTGGTGGCGCGGCGGCTGCAGCGCGTGCAGGGCGTGGCGAGCGTGGAGGTCACCGGCCTGGCCAAGCGCGAGCTGCGCATCGACCTCGACCCCGAGCGCCTGCGCGCCTACGCCATCACGCCGGCGCAGCTGGCCGCCGCGCTGCGCGAGGCCCACGCCGACCAGCCGGTCGGCCTGCTGTCGGACGCGGCGCAGGACACGCTGCTGCGCGTCGAGGGCCGCCTGGCGGACCCGCGCGGCTTCGCCGAGCTGGTGGTGGCGCAGCGCAACGGCCTGCCGCTGCGGCTCGGCGACCTGGGCACGCTGGTCGAGCGCGAACGCGAGCCCGAGAGTCTTGCGCGCCTGAACGGCCAGAGCGCGGTGAACTTCAACGTCTTCAAGCAGCAGGATGCCAACGCCGTGGCCACCGGCGAGGCGGTCAAGCAGGCGCTCGACGAATTGCGCGCGGGCCTGCCGCCGGACGTCGAGCTGCACCTCGTGCAGGCCAACAGCGATTTCGTCAAGGCCTCGCTGACCGGCCTGCAGCACACGCTGATCGAGGGCGCGCTGCTGACCGTGGCGATCGTGTTCCTGTTCCTGCATTCCTGGCGCAGCACGGTGATCACCGGGCTGACCTTGCCGATCTCGGTGATCGCCAGCTTCATCGCCGTGCAGGCCTTCGGCTACACGCTCAACTTCATGACGATGATGGCGCTGTCGCTGTGCATCGGCCTGCTGATCGACGACGCGATCGTGGTGCGCGAGAACATCGTGCGCCACCTCGGCCTGGGCAAGAGCCACCGCCAGGCTGCGCAGGACGGCACCGACGAGATCGGCCTGGCCGTGCTCGCCACCACCTTCGCGATCTGCGCGGTGTTCGTGCCGGTGGCCTTCATGGGCGGCATCGTCGGGCGCTTCTTCCAGCCCTTCGGCATCACGGTGGCAGTGGCGGTGCTGGTGTCGCTCGTCGTCAGCTTCACGCTCGACCCGATGCTCTCGAGCGTCTGGCGCGACCCGCCCGGCGCCGCGTGGCGCACGCGGCCGTGGCTGGGCTGGCCGCTGCGCGCCGTCGACCGCGGCATGGACGCGCTGCACGCCGGCTATGCGCGGCTGATCCGCTGGGTGTTCGCCACGCGCCACCGCAACCGGCTGCTCGTGCTCGGCGGCGGGCTGGCCAGCTTCGTCGGCGCGCTGGCGCTGGCGCCGCTGGTGGGCACCGAGTTCATCCCGCAGGCCGACCAGGGCTTCACGCAGCTGGCAATCCGCATGACGGTGGGCTCGAGCCTGGCGCGCAGCGATGCCAAGGTGCGCCAGGTGGAGCAGATCGTCGCCGGCTTCCCCGAGGTGCAGAGCGTCTCCACCAACGTGGGCGGCAGCGGCACCGGGCTGGCGGTCGGGCGCAGCCAGGCGACGCTGAACATCGCCCTGGTGCCGCGGCGCGAGCGGCAGCGCTCGCAGAAGGAGGTGGAGGATGCGATCCGCGCGGCGATCGCCGGCATCCCCGGCATCGAGGTGTCGGTCGGCTTTGACCGGCCGATCTACGTGGCGATCCTCGGCAGCGACCCGGACGGGCTGGCCCGCATCGCCAGCGAGTTCGCCGAGAAGGTGAAGCAGGTTCCCGGCATCGCCGACGTGGAGCTGTCGGTCAAGCCCGGCCTGCCGGCCTATGCGGTGCGCCTGAAGCCCGACGCGGTACGCGAGCTGGGCCTGACCGCACCGCAGCTGGCCGCGAGCCTGCGCACCTATGTCAACGGCGAGGCGGCCACCACCTGGACCACGCCCGACGGCGAGCAGGTCGAGGTGATGCTGCGCCTGCCCGAGGCGCAGCGCGAGCGCGTCGCGCAGATGGGCAAGCTGCCGGTGGCCTTCGCGCGCGACGGCAGCGCGATCCCGCTCGACGCGGTGGCTGACATCGTGCCGGTGCGCAACCCGGAGGTGATCAGGCGCCAGGACCTGCAGCGCCGCGAGGCGATCTTCGCCGGCGCGCAGGGGCGGCCGGCCGGCGACGTCGGCGCCGACGTGCAGAAGCTGGTGAAGGCCACGACCCTGCCGCCCGGCTACCGCTTCGACGTGGGTGGCGCCACGCGCGAGCAGCAGGACGCCTTCGGCGCGATGCTCGGCGCGATGCTGCTGGCGGTGATCTTCATCTACATCGTGCTGGCCAGCCAGTTCGCCAGCTTCGTTCAGCCGCTGGCCATCATGGCCTCGCTGCCGCTGGCGCTGATCGGCGTGATGCTGGCGCTGCTGGCCTGGCGCAGCACGCTGAACGTGTTCTCGATGATCGGCCTGGTGATGCTGATGGGCCTGGTGACCAAGAACGCGATCCTGCTGGTCGACTTCGCCAACCGCGCGCTGCGCGCCGGCGCCAGCGTGCCCGAGGCGCTGCTGCAGGCCGGCCAGACCCGGTTGCGCCCGATCGTCATGACCACCGCGGCCATGGTGTTCGGCATGCTGCCCCTCGCGCTGGCGCTGAACGACGGCGGTGAGCTGCAGGCACCGATGGGCCGCGCCATCATCGGCGGCGTGCTCACCTCGACGCTGCTGACGCTGCTGGTGGTGCCGGTGGCCTGGAGCTACCTGGTGCGCAGGCCACGCAGCGCCGCAGCTGCCGCGCGCGCCATCCCGCAGGTTTCTCCCTAGGTCGGCTGCCGGCCTGGGGAGCCGGCGGCGCGGCCGGTTTCCTAACCTCGTTCCCGAGTGCTCCGACACCACCGGCACCGCAACGCGGCCGGGCGGGGCGCCTCGGGCCGGCGTGACGGCCCGACCCGTCAACCTGGAAAGAGGACCACACCATGGGCATCGGAATCAAGTCTCTCGTCGTCGCTTCGGCGATCTCGCTCTTCGCGCCGCTGGCCAGCGCCGGCTCGGCCGTGCTGACGCTGACGCGCACGGCGCTGACCAACGTGCCGGACGCCGCGGGCCTGTGGCAGCACCAGGCGGGCGACATCTTCAAGGGCGGCGTCAAGGTCGGGCAGTACGCGCTGCACCGGCGCGTCACCACCGGCGGCACCACCGCCCCGCTGAACACCGCGATGACCACCCTGACGCTGTTCTTCGCCACTGCGGCGGGCAGCGCGCCGCAGAACATCACGCTGCAGGGCGCGCACGACTTCGGCCCGGGCAACTTACGCGGCAGCGTGAGCGGCGCGTCGAACCGCTTCAGCTGGATCCAGGGTGCCGACGCGACCTATGCGTCGCTCGCCGGCGGCAGCCTGAGCCTGGCGATCTCCTGGAACGGCGCGTCCCAGCTGACCCTGCCCTGAGCGAGGCACGCCGATGCGCTGCGACCGTCGTCTGCTGGGGGCCAGCGTGCTGGCCGGCGCGGTGCTGGCGGGCCTGTGGCTGGCCGGCGCGCCCGAGGCCGAACCGGCGTCGGCACCGGCCGATGCGCCGGCGCAATCGGTGCTGCCGAACCTGCGCGTCGCGCTCGAGGACCTGGCGCGGCGGCAGGGCGTGCAGCTCGTCCTGGCCGATGCCGTGGCGGCCGACCTGCTCGCGATGCCGGCACCTGCCGGCGGCGTGGAGGCCGCATCGCCCGAAGCCAGCCTGCGACGCTGGCTGAACGGCTTCGAACTGGTGCTGCACTACGGCGGCGACGACGGCACCGGTCGTGCCCGGCTGAAGGCAGCCTGGGTGTTCCCGCTCGGCAAGGCCGGCGTACTTCAGGCCATCGCGGGGCCGCCCCGGCACCCGGCACCGGTGGCGGACGACGGCCAGCGGCCGGCCGCCATCGTGCCGGCGGCCACGGCACCCGGCGGCCTGCACGACGCCGACGACAGCGGCCGCCTGCAGGCGCTGCAACGCGTGCGGCAGGGCGAGCTGTCGGCCAGCCTGCAGGAGCTGGGCGGCCTGGTGGCCGGCGATGCCTCCGAGGCGGTCCGCATCGACGCGCTGGAGGCCTACATCGTGCATCCGCAGGCGAGCGACGCAGACGTCCAGGCCCTGCTCGAGCAGGCGAGCCAGGCCGGCACCGGCCTGCTCGCCGAACAGGCCCGCGCCCTGCGCGAGTCGCGCGTGGCGCCGGCGGTGCCGCTGCCGGCGCCCGAGCCGATCGAGCCCGGCCTCTGAGCGGCCGCGGCGTTCAGGTGCTGGCGCGCGGCACCAGCTCGTAGCCGAGGTCGATGCCGGGCACCGGCACGCTCTCGCCGCGCATCAGCGCGAGCAGCATGCGCGCCGCGGCCGCGCCGACCTCGGCGCGCGGCGTGCGCACCGTGGTCAGCGGCGGCAGCATCTGGTCGCTGCCGGTCAGGTCGTTGAAGCCGGCCACCGCGATGCGCTCCGGCACGCGGATGCCCAGGCGCAGCGCGGCCAGCAGCGCGCCCTGGGCCAGGTCGTCGTTGCAGAAGAACACCGCGTCCACCGCCGGCGTCTGCCCGGCGATCTGCTCGAGCATCGTGCCGCCCAGCGCGAGCGAGGAGGGCGCCGGGTTGAGCCATTCCAGAGTCGGCGCGTACAGCCCGGCCTCGCGCATCACGCGGCGCCAGCCCTCCAGGCGCTGCATGGTGCGCGGGTCGAGCTGCGCGGCAGCGAAGGCGATGCGGCGCCGGCCCCGCGCCAGCAGGTGGCGCGTCATCGCCGCGCCGGCATCGGCCTGAGAGAAGCCGACGCTGTAGACGCCCGCGGCCGTGGACGTTTCCATCAGGTGCACGCAGGGCACGCCGCTGCCGGCGATCAGCGCACGGGTCGCGTCGCTGCGGTCGAAGCCCGTCACCAGCAGGCCGGCCGGACGGTGCTGCAGCTGCTCGCGCAGCAGCTGCTCCTCCTCGGCGGCGTCGTAGTGCGTCACGCCGATCAGGGTCTGGTAGCCGGCCGGGCGCAAGGTGCGCTGCACGGCCTCGAGCAGGTCGACGAACAAGGCGTTGGACAGCATCGGGATCAGCAGCGCCACATGCGTGCTGTGGCGCGAGGCGAGGGCACGCGCGGCCGGGTCGGGCACGTAGCCGAGCCGCTGGGCCGCGGCCTGCACGCGGGCCACCAGCTCCGGGTCGACCGCGCGTTCGCCGCGCAGCGCGCGCGACACGGTGATCGGGCTGACACCGGCGGCCTGGGCCACGTCGGCCAGGGTGACGCGTCCGGTGGCGCGATGACGGGGAGGCGGCGACATAGGGTAAGTACGGATCTTGTCCGGCGACTCGTCCACTAGGATAGCGCTATCCGAAGATGGACGACAACTCGACTGTAGCGCAGGTGCACCTCACGTTGCACAGGACGCAGGAGGGACCGGTCTCCGTCTTTTCTTGAACTCAACCGGATAGCGCTATCCAATGAAGCGTGCGATCGTGATCATGGGCGTGGCGGGCTGCGGCAAGTCCAGCCTCGGTGCCGCGCTGGCGCAGGCCCTGGGCCTGCCGCTGGTGGAGGGCGACGATTTCCACAGCCCGGCCAGCCGCGACAAGATGAGCCGCGGCATCGCGCTGACCGACGCCGACCGCGCCGGCTGGCTCGACACCCTGGGCGAGCAGCTGCGCGCCCACCCGGCCGGCCTGGTGCTGACCTGCTCGGCGCTCAAGCGCGCCTACCGCGAGCGCCTGCGCAGCGCGGCGCCGGGCCTGCGCTTCGCCTTCCTCGAGCTCGACCGGGCGGCCGCCCTGCAACGCGTGGCGGCCCGCGCGGGCTCGCACTTCTTCTCCGCCAGCCTGGTGGACAGCCAGTTCGCCACGCTCGAATCGCCGCTCGGCGAGCCGGGGGTGCTGCGCCTGGACGCGCTGCAGCCGCTCGAGGCGCTGTGCAGCACCACTGCAACCTGGCTGCAACAGGAGGACGCACGATGAACCTGCCCCGGGCCTCCGGCCGCTTCCAGCGCTTCACCAACGCGGCGATGGCCGCCTGCCTGGGCGTGATGGCGCTGGCGGTGTTCGTCAACGTGGTGCTGCGCTACGGCTTCGGCAGCGGCANGCACCACTGCAACCTGGCTGCAACAGGAGGACGCACGATGAACCTGCCCCGGGCCTCCGGCCGCTTCCAGCGCTTCACCAACGCGGCGATGGCCGCCTGCCTGGGCGTGATGGCGCTGGCGGTGTTCGTCAACGTGGTGCTGCGCTACGGCTTCGGCAGCGGCATCCCGGCCAGCGAGGAGCTGTCGCGCCTGCTGTTCGTCTGGATGGTGTTCATCGGCGCCACCGCCGCCTACCCGGCCGGCGAGCACATGGCCTTCACCAGCCTGGTCGGGCTGCTGAAGAACCGCCCGCTCGCGATGGCGGCGATGACCGCGCTGATCCGGCTGCTCGTGATCCTCGCCTGCGTGCTGGTGGGCTGGGGCGCCTGGCAGCAGGTGATCGTCGGCATGGGAAGCCGCTCGGTCGTGCTCGGCTACCCGACCGCCTTGCTGCCCCTGCCGGCCCTGCTGGCCTGCGCCGCGATCGCCGTGATCGCCCTGATCGAACTCATCAAGCGCGAACCGCTCGACCTCGGGCACGCGCACGAGGTGGAGTAACAACCATGTCTCCAGAAGGACTCGCCTTCGTCGTCTTCTCCGCCGGCATGCTGGTGCTGATGGGCATCGGCATGAACATGGCACTGGCCCTCGTGCTCACCGGCGCCGGCATGGCGTACGTGCTCGGCTTCTGGGACACCCAGCTGCTGGCGCAGAACCTGGTGGCCGGCGTGGACAGCTTTCCGCTGCTCGCGGTGCCGTTCTTCATCCTGGCCGGCGAGCTGATGAACTCGGGCGGCATCAGCCGCCGCATCATCGACATGGCCCAGGCCTGGGTCGGCCACATCCGCGGCGGGCTCGGCTTCGTCGCGATCGGCGCGGCGGTGCTGATGGCCAGCATGAGCGGCTCGGCGCTGGCCGATACGGCGGCGCTGGCCACCATCCTGCTGCCGATGATGCGCCGGCAGGGCTACCCGATGGCCACCTCCGCCGGCCTGCTGGCCTCGGGCGGCATCATCGCCCCGATCATCCCGCCGTCGATGCCCTTCGTGATCTACGGCGTCACGACCAACACCTCGATCTCGGCGCTGTTCGTCTCCGGCATCGTGCCGGGCCTGATCATGGGCGCGGGCCTGATCATCGCGTGGAAGCTGGTGCTGCGCCGCATCGACCTGCCCGAGGGCGAACCGGTGCCGCTGGCCGGCCGGCTGCGCGCCACGGCCAAGGCCTTCTGGGCGTTGCTGATGCCTGTGATCATCATCGGCGGCATGAAGACCGGCGTCTTCACGCCGACCGAGGCGGCGGTGGTGGCGGCGTTCTACGCGCTGGTCGTGGCGCTGGCGGTGCACCGCGAGATGAGGCTCGCCGAGATCGGCCCGGTGCTGGTGCGCGCCGCCAAGACCACCGCGATCGTGATGTTCCTGTGCGCCGGCGCCGCGGTGGCGAGCTACATGATCACGCTGGCCGACCTGCCGGCCACGCTGACCGGCTGGCTCGGGCCGCTGGTCGAGCATCCGCGCCTGCTGATGGCAGTGATGATGGTCGTGCTGGTGCTGATCGGCACCGCGCTGGACCTGACGCCCACGATCCTGATCTTCGCGCCGGTGATGCTGCCGATCGCCGTCAAGGCCGGCATCGACCCGGTGTACTTCGGCCTGATGTTCGTGCTCAACGGCGCGATCGGCCTGATCACCCCGCCCGTGGGCACGGTGCTGAACGTCGTCGCCGGCGTCGGCCGCCTGTCGCTGGCGCAGGTGATCAGGGGCGTGAACCCCTTCCTCCTCACCTACACGCTGATCCTGGTGCTGTTCGTGATCTTCCCGCAGCTCGTCACCGCGCCGGTCGCGTGGATGCGCTGAACCCTTCATTGCTGGAGACAAGCATGACTCTTCTTCGTCGCTCCCTCGTCGCCGCGGCCGCCGCCGCGGCACTGCTGGCGCCCCTGGCCGCCGTCGCGCAGGACATCAAGCCGCGCCTGATCCGCTTCGGCTACGGCCTGAACGAGCAGAGCAACCAGGGCCGCGCCGTCAAGATCTTTGCCGAGCAGGTGGAGAAGGCCTCGGGCGGCAAGATGCGGGTGCGCGCCATCGGCGCCGCCGCGCTCGGGCCGGACGTGCAGATGCAGCAGGCGCTGATCGGCGGGGCGCAGGAGATGATGGTCGGCTCGACCGCCACGCTGGTGGGCATCAGCAAGGAGATGGCACTGTGGGACACGCCCTTCCTGTTCAACAACGCGAAGGAGGCCGACACCATCCTCGACGGCCCGATCGGCCAGAAGGTGATGGACAAGCTGCCGGAGAAGGGCCTCGTCGGCCTGGTCTACTGGGAAAACGGCTTCCGCAACCTCACCAACAGCAAGCGCCCGGTCAACAAGCTGGAAGACCTGGACGGCATCAAGCTGCGCGTGATGCAGAACAACGTCTACCTCGACAGCTTCAAGACGCTGGGGGCGAACGCGGTGCCGCTGCCGTTCTCCGAGCTGTTCAGTGCGCTCGAGACCAAGACGGTGGACGGCCAGGAGAACCCGGTCAACACCATCCTGTCGAGCAAGTTCTTCGAGGTGCAGAAGTACCTGAGCGTGACCAACCACGTGTACAGCCCGTGGATCGTGATGGTCAGCAAGAAGTGGTGGGACGGCCTGTCGAAGGACGAGCAGAAGATCCTGCTGGATGCCGCCCGGGCCAGCCGTGACTTCGAGCGCAAGGACACCCGCGAGGAAGCCGCCAGGGCACTGGCCGACCTGAAGGCCAAGGGCATGCAGGTCAACGAGCTGCCGGCGGCCGAGGCGGCGCGCATGCGCGACAAGCTGACCAAGGTGAACGCTTCGATTGGCGCGAGCGTCGGCATGGACCTGTGGAACGAGACCCAGGCCGCGCTGGCCAAGCTGCGCGGCGGCAAGTAAGGACTGTCCGGCGCCGGGCCGTCCCAAGCCGGACGGCGCCCCTCGGGGGCAGGAGCGCAGCGACTGGGGGGCGCTATTGGCAGAGCGCGATCACATTGCGGATCAGCGGGTAGATCTGGTTCTGCCAGCGCCGCCCGCTGAACACGCCGTAGTGGCCCACGCCGGGCTGCACGTAATGGGTCCGCAGGTAAGGCCGCAGCGAGGTGCACAGGTCCTGCGCGGCAAGGGTCTGGCCGGTCGAGCAGATGTCGTCGCGCTCGCCTTCGATGGTGACGAGCGCGGTGCGGCGGATCGCCGCCGGGTCGACCCGCCGGCCCGCCAGCACCAGCTCGCCGCGCGGCAGCCGGTACTCCTGGAACACCTGCTGCACGGTCTCGAGGTAGAACTCGGCGGGCAGGTCGGCCACCGCCATGTACTCCTCGTAGAAGTCGCGCGTGACGCGCGCCTTCTCGTCGTCCTGCTCGACCAGGTGGACGTAGTAGTCGCGGAAGGCGTTCAGGTGCCGCTCCCGGTTCATGCTCATGAAGGCCGTGAGCTGCAGGAAGCCCGGGTAGACGCGCCGCCCGGCGCCGCGGAAGCGCCACGGCACGCGGCTGATCAGGTGGCGCTCGAACCAGCCGATCGGCTTGCTGGTGGCGAGCTGGTTCACCGCGGTCGAGCCGATGCGGCAGTCGATCGGCCCGGCCATCAGCGTCAGGCTGGCCGGCGTGGCGGGGTGGTTGTCCTCGGCCATCAGCGCGGTGGCCGCCAGCGCCGCCACGCAGGGCTGGCAGATCGCCATCAGGTGCGCGCCCGGGCCGAGGGCGGCCAGGAAGTCCGCCAGGTGCTGTGTGTACTCGGCCAGCCCGAAACGCCCGTCCGCCAGCGGCACGTCGCGCGCGTTGTGCCAGTCGGTGACGTGCACGTCGTGTTCGGGCAGCAGCGTGCGCACGGTGTCGCGCAGCAGGGTCGCGAAATGGCCCGACATCGGCGCGGCCACCAGCACCTTGGGCTGCGCGGCCGCGCCCGGCTTGGCGAAGCGCAGCAGGGTGGCGAAGGGCGTGCGCTGCACCACCTCTTCGGCCACCGGCACTGGCGCGCCGCCGACGGTCACCTCGGCGATGCCCCAGTCCGGCCGCGTGTGGGTGATCTCCGCCAGACGCATCACCTCGCAGGCTGCCGCCAGGCGGCGCTGCGGCGGATGGCCGCCCAGGCCGAGCGTCGGGTCCAGCAGCATCGGCACGGCCGTGCGGGCCAGCGTGCGCACCGGCCACATCCAGTCGCTGTGGGCCTGGTACGCGTGGTACATGAAGCGGTCTCCGGGTAGGGTGGCGGGCGAGCGTCAGCAACTTGCGCGCCAACGCCCGTGGCATGTGGCTTGCAACGTGGCGGGCCGGACACTTCGGAGACCGCCATGCCCGCCACCGCCGCCCCCAGCCGCGCCAAGGCGCCGGCCCGCAAGAAGACGGCGGCCGTCCCGGCGGCGCGGGCCACCTTGACGCTGTCGAGCAAGAACTACTCGTCCTGGTCGCTGCGCGGCTGGCTGCTGGCGCGGTTTGCCGGGCTGGCGTTCGACGAGGTGATGGTGCCGCCCGACGACGCCGACGCGCGCAAGGAACTGCTGCTGCTCGCCCCGTCGATCCGCGTGCCCTGCCTGACCCACGACGGCGCCAAGGTGTGGAACACGCTGGCCATCGCCCAATACCTGAATGAGATCCGACCCGAGGCCGGGCTGATGCCGGCCGACCGCATCGCCCGTGCGCATTGCCGCTCGATCAGCGGCGAGATGAACTCCGGCTTCGCCAACCTGCGCTCGGCGCTGCCGATGAACCTGAAGGCGCACCGGCCCGGCTTCCGCATCTGGGCCGGCGCAAGGCCCGACATCGACCGCATCCTCGAGATCTGGAGCGACTGCCTGGCCCGCTACGGCGGCCCGTACCTGTTCGGCGCCCAGCGCACCATGGCCGACGCGATGTACGCACCGGTCGTCACCCGCTTCCTCACCTACGACGTCAAGCTGCCGCCCGACTGCGCCGAGTACTGCCGCACCATCATGGCCATGCCCGAGATGAAGGAATGGGTGGCCGCCGCCAAGGCCGAGCCCGACGAGATCGAGGAACTGGACATGGAGTTCTGAACGCCGCTGCCCGGCGCGGCCGCCTCGTGTCGGTGCTGTCGGACGCTGGCCGGCGCCCCGTTCGGGTGCCGGTCCCGGGCTTGACCGGCGCTAAGGGAAGGCCAAGGCTCATGCCGTAAGCTTGCGCCTTTGCACCGTTTGCGCCCACCACCCGTGCCGCTCGCCCCGACCGACCTCGCCGCGCGCGATCTTGCCTGCCGCCGCGGCGACCGGCTGCTGTTCCGCGGCCTGAGCTTCACGCTGGCCAGCGGGCGGATCGTCTGGCTGCGCGGCCCGAACGGCAGCGGCAAGACCAGCCTGCTGCGCCTGCTGGCCGGCCTGTCCACGCCGGCCGAGGGCGAGCTGCACTGGCAGGGCCGCCCGGTGCGCGAACAGCGCGCCGCCTACGCCCGCTCCACCTGCTACCTGGCGCATGCCAATGCGCTGAAGGAAGACTTGTCGTCACTCGAGTCACTGCAGTTCCTGGCCCGGCTGCACGGCCACGCCGGCGACGCGCCGTCCTGCGCCGAGGCGCTGCGCGCGGTGGGCATGCACAGCCGACGCCATGCGGCGGTGCGCACCCTGTCGCAGGGGCAGCGCCGGCGCATCGCGCTGGCGCGATTGCACCTGGAACCGTCAGCTCCGCTGTGGATCCTCGACGAACCCTACGACGCGCTGGATGCCGACGGCAGCCGCATGCTCGACCGCACCCTCGCGGCGCATGCCCTGGCCGGCGGCGCCGCGGTGCTGACCAGCCACATCGACCTGTCCGTCAATGAACCCGCGCCCGAGATCCTGCAACTCGATGCCGTCGCCGCCCGATGAGCCCCGTGTTCCTGGCCATCGTCGCGCGCGACCTGCGGCTGGCCGCGCGGCGGCGCGTCGAGGCGCTGCTGCCGATCGCGTTCTTCCTGGTCGCGGTCAGCCTGTTCCCGCTGGGCATCGGCCCGGAGCCGCAGACGCTCAAGCTGATCGCCCCGGGCGTGGTGTGGGTCTGCGCGCTGCTGGCGGCGATGCTCTCGCTGACCTCGCTGTACGGTGCCGACCATGCCGACGGCTCGCTCGAGCAGATGCTGCTGTCGGGCGAATCGGGCTGGGCTATCGCCGCGGCCAAGGCGCTGGCGCACTGGGTCGTCACCGGGCTGCCGCTGGTGGCGGCGGCGCCGCTGTTCGGGCTGATGTTCGACCTGTCGGCACCGGCCAACCTGTCGCTCGTGCTGACGCTGCTGCTGGGCACGCCCATCCTCAGCCTGCTCGGCGGGCTGGGCGCGGCGCTGACGCTCGGCCTGCGCAGCGGCAGCGTGCTGCTGATCCTGCTGATCCTGCCGCTGTGCATCCCGGCGCTGATCTTCGGCACCGGCGCGGTGGCGGCGGCCGAGGCGGGCATGTCGGCGCGCGGGCAGTTCTCGCTGCTCGGGGCGCTGCTGATCGGCAGCATCCTGCTCGCGCCGCTGGCCACGGGCGCGGCGCTGCGCATCGCGACGGAGTGACGCAGTGATGGAATCGCCGTCGCGCCTGCGCTTGTTCACCTTCGCCTCGCCGGTGCGCTTCTACGGCCTGACCGGCGCGCTGCTGCCCTGGCTGTGGGCGGCGTGCATCATGCTCACGGTCGCCGGGCTCTACATCGGCTTCTTCGTCGCCCCGACCGACGCGACCCAGGGCGACTCCTACCGCATCATCTTCATCCACGTGCCGGCGGCCTGGATGTCGATGCTGCTGTACCTCGTGATGGCCTTCTGGGCCGCCATCGGCTGGGCCTTCAACGCCCGCCTGGCCTCGATGGTGGCGCGGGCGATCGCGCCGACCGGTGCGCTGTTCACCTTCCTGGCGCTGTGGACCGGCGCGCTGTGGGGCAAGCCGACCTGGGGCACCTGGTGGGTGTGGGACGCACGCCTGACCTCGGAACTCATCCTGCTGTTCCTGTATCTGGGCTTCATGGCCCTGGTCAACGCGATCGACGACACGCGCCGGGCCGACCAGGCCGGCGCGCTGCTGGCCATCGTCGGCGCGGTGAACGTGCCCATCATCTATTTCTCGGTGAAGTGGTGGAACACGCTGCACCAGGGCGCGACGATCAGCATGACCGCGGCGCCGAAGATGGCGCACACCATGCTGACCGCGATGCTGCTGATGACCTTCGCGTGCTGGGCCTACGCGTTCGCGGTGGTGTTCATGCGCACCCGCGCCATCGTGCTCGAGCGCGAGCGGCACACGGAATGGGTGGGCGAGCTGGTGCGTCGACAGGAAGCGATGACATGAACTGGGGCAGCGCCAGCGAGTTCTTCGCAATGGGTGGTTACGGGCTCTACGTCTGGGGCTCGTACGCTGTGTGTGCCGCGCTGATGCTGGCCGAGCCGCTGCTGGCGCGCCGGCGTCACGCCCAGGCCCGCCGCGAGGCGGCCGAATCCGAAGAGGACAACTGAAATGACCCCCACGCTCACCTCGTTCGCTGCCCCCCAAGGGGGCGCGCAGTACCTTCGGAACGGCCTGGCGGTACTGCAATGAAACCCCGTCACAAGCGCCTTGCCATCGCCGGCGGTGTCGTCGTCGCCGTCGCGGCCATCGCCACGCTGGTGCTCAACGCCTTCCAGAGCAACCTGGTGTTCTTCTTCTCGCCCTCGCAGATCGCCTCCAACGAGGCGCCGGTCGGGCGCACCTTCCGCCTCGGCGGCATGGTGGAGGAGGGCAGCGTCAAGCGCGATGGCGTGAAGGTGAGCTTCGTGGTCACCGACACCGCCAAGACCGTGCCGGTGGTCTACGAAGGCATCCTGCCGGACCTGTTCAAGGAGGGCAAGGGCGTGGTCGCCCAGGGCCAGCTGCAGGGCGGGGTGTTCGTCGCCCGCGAGGTGCTCGCCAAGCACGACGAGAACTACATGCCGCCGGAGGCCGCCGAGGCCGTCAAGCGCGCCCAGCAGACCAACGAGAAGGTCGGCAAGACCGTCGTCGGAGCCCAGCCATGATCCCCGAACTCGGCCACCTCGCGCTCTGGCTTGCGCTGGGCGTCGCGCTGCTGCAGGGCACCTTGCCGCTGGCCGGCGCGCAGAAGGGGCGCAGCGACTGGATGCTGCTGTCGCGGCCGATGACGCTGCTGCTGTTCCTCTTCATCGCGGCCGCCTTCGTCGCGCTCACCGCCGCCTTCGTCAACAACGACTTCTCGGTGCTGTACGTGGCGAACAACTCCAACTCGGCGCTGCCGCTGCCCTACCGCATCGCCGCGGTGTGGGGCGGCCACGAGGGTTCGCTGCTGCTGTGGGTGACGATGCTGGCGGTGTGGCAGCTCGCCGTGGCGCGCTTCTCCCGCCACCTGCCGCTGCCGGTGATCGCGCGCATCCTGTCGGTGATGGGGCTGGTCAGCGCGGGCTTCCTGCTCTTCATGCTGCTCACGTCCAACCCGTTCGACCGGCTGTTCCCCGCCGCACCCGACGGCCGCGACCTGAACCCGCTGCTGCAGGACCCGGGCATGGTGATCCACCCGCCGATGCTCTACATGGGCTACGTCGGCTTCTCGGTGGCCTTCGCGTTCGCGGTGGCGGCGCTGATCGGCGGCAACCTCGATGCCACCTGGGCGCGCTGGAGCCGGCCGTGGACCACCGCGGCCTGGATCTTCCTGACCATCGGCATCGCGCTGGGCAGCTGGTGGGCCTACTACGAGCTCGGCTGGGGCGGATGGTGGTTCTGGGACCCGGTGGAGAACGCCTCCTTCATGCCCTGGCTGGTGGGCACGGCGCTGATCCACTCGCTGGCCGTCACCGAAAAGCGCGGCAGCTTCAAGAACTGGACCGTGCTGCTGGCCATCATGGCCTTCTCGCTCTCGCTGCTGGGCACCTTCCTGGTCCGCTCGGGCGTGCTGAGCTCGGTGCATGCCTTCGCCACCGACCCGAAGCGCGGCCTGTTCATCCTCGGCTTCCTGGTGATCGTGATCGGCAGCTCGCTGGCGCTGTACGCGTGGCGCGCGCCCAAGGTCGGCCTCGGTGCGCGCTTCGCGCTGGTGTCGCGCGAGACCATGCTGCTGGTCAACAACGTGCTGCTGGTCGCGGCGATGGGCGCGGTGCTGCTGGGCACGCTCTACCCGCTGGTGCTGGACGCGCTCGGCCTGGGCAAGATCTCGGTCGGCCCGCCGTACTTCGACACCGTGTTCGTGCCGCTGATGGCGCCGCTGGTGTTCATGATGGGCATCGGCCCGCTGGCGCGCTGGAAGCAGGCCGAGCTGCCCGACCTGTGGACGCGCCTGCGCTGGGCGCTCGGCGTGGCGGTGCTGGCCGCCATCGGCGTCGAATGGGCCACCGGCGAGATCGGCTTCCTGGCCACGCTGGGCCTGGCGCTGGCGTTCTGGATCATCGCCTCGGTGGCCACCGACCTGCTCGAACGCCTGCGCGGCGGCCACCCGCTCGAGCGCCTGAAGCTGCTGCCGCGGGCGCTGGTGGGCATGATGGTGGCGCACCTGGGCGTGGCCGCCTTCATCATCGGCGTGACCATGGTGCGCGGCCACGAGGTCGAGCGCGACGTGAAGATGGAGACGGGCGACACCACCGAGGTGCGCGGCTACACCTTCACCTTCCGCGGCGTGCGCGAGCTCGAGGGGCCGAACTACGTCGCGGCCCAGGGCCTGGTGGAGGTCAGCCGCAATGGCCGCAAGCTGCTCGACATGAAGCCCGAGAAGCGCGTCTACCGCGTGCAGCAGAACCCGATGACCGAGGCCGACATCGACACCGGCCTGACGCGCGACCTGTACGTCTCGCTCGGCGAGCCGGTGGGCAACACCGGTGCCTGGATCGTGCGAATCTACGTCAAGCCCTTCGTCGACTGGATCTGGGGCGGCTGCCTGCTGATGGCGCTGGGCGGCGCGCTGGCAGCCAGCGACCGGCGCTACCGCGCCAAGGTGAAGGCGGAGCAGGGCGTGGCCGCCTCGGCGGGGGCGCAGGCTTGAAGGCGCTGAAGTTCCTGATCCCGCTCGCGGTCTTCGTCGTGCTGGTGGGATTCCTCGGCGTCGGCCTGAAGCTCGACCCGCGCGAGGTGCCCTCGCCGCTGATCGGCAAGCCGGCGCCGGCCTTCGAGCTGACGCGGCTCGACCAGCCCGAGGTGAAGATCCGCCGCGACGAGCTGCTCGGCAAGGTCTGGGTGCTCAACGTCTGGGCCTCGTGGTGCGCGCCGTGCCGCGAGGAGCATCCGCTGGTGGTGGCCTTCGCGAAGAAGAAGCTCGCGCCGGTCTACGGCCTGAACTACAAGGACCAGCGCAGCGCCGGCCTGGGCTTCCTGCGCCAGCTCGGCGACCCGTACGAGGCCTCGCTGTTCGACGCCGACGGGCGCGTGGGCATCGACTACGGCGTCTACGGCGTGCCCGAGACCTTCGTGGTCGACAAGCAGGGCATCATCCGCTTCAAGCACATCGGGCCGCTCAACCCGGACGTGCTGCGCGACAAGATCGAACCGCTGGTGAAGGAACTCAATGCGTAGCTGGAAGGGGCTCGCGGCGCTGCTGCTGTTGCTGCTGCCGTTCGCGGCGCTGTCCAAGGAGGCCGCGCCGGCGGCCGAGGACCCGGTGCTCGAGGCGCGCGTGCTGCGCATCTCGGCCGAGCTGCGCTGCCTGGTCTGCCAGAACCAGACCATCGCCGACTCGCACGCTGACCTGGCGCAGGACCTGCGGCAACAGGTGCGCGAGATGATCCGCCAGGGCAAGACCGACGCGCAGATCGTCGCCTTCATGACCGAGCGCTACGGCGACTTCGTGCTCTACCGCCCGCCGATGAAGTCCACCACCTGGCTGCTGTGGTTCGGCCCGGCACTGCTGCTGGTCGGCGGCCTCGCGGTGCTGATCCTCGTGCTGCGCCGCCGCAGCAGGCTGCCGCCGGAGGCCTTCGAACCCGACCTCGACGAGGCCGAGGCCGAGCCCCAGGTCAAAGCGTGAGCCGCCAGCCCTCGACGAGGGCGCCGGGCGTGCTGATCGACATCAGCTGGCGCTCGTTGTAGGTGCCGTTCTCCGGGATCAGCTCGGCACGATCGCCCAGTCCGAGCAGGCCCTCGCCGAACATGCGCAGGAACGAATCGTCGAAGCGCATCACCGCCACCGGCGCGACCGGCCGGCCGTCTTCGACCCACAGGCAGGCGAAGCGCGTCAGGCCGGTCATGCGGCAGGCGAGCCGGTCCGAGTAGTTCAGGTACCAGAGGTTGCTCACGTACAGCCCGGTGCCGAGCGTGGCCAGCGGGTCCGCCGCGTTCAGCCGGCCCGGGGCGAGCGCCAGCGCCTCGGGTGTCTCGTTGGCGTTCGCACCGTTGGCGGGAAGGCCGTACTCCTGCGCCGAGCGGGCGCTGTTCAGCGTGTCCGTCGCCAGGCCGCGCTCGACCAGGCTGACCTGCGGCGGCCGTACGAAACCCTCGGCCGTGAAGGCCGGCGCCAGCCCCTCGGCCAGGTTCTCCGCGAGCGAGAACTCCGGGCTCAGCACCGCGTCGCGATGCGCCAGCCGCATCAGGCTGGAGGTGCCGGTACGGCGCCCGCGTGCGCCCAGGCCGGCCCAGGCGACGGTGCCCAGCAGCTCGGCCATCGCTGCCGGCGCGAACCAGCTGCGGTAGGCGCCGGGCTCGAGGCGGCGCGGCGGCAGCGCCAGCAGCGGCAGCTGCGCCGCGCCGCTGGCGACGCGGCGGGAGAACTCGTCGCCGTCCCAGTGCGTGCCGGCGTAGAAGCTCTTGACCGCCTTGTCGGCCGACTGCACCAGGCACCAGTCGAAGTGGAAGGATTCCACCTGGTGCCAGTGGCGCGAGCCCAGGCTGTCGGCGAAGGCGCGCAGCAGCGGGCCGCCGGCGTAGAAGCCGACGAAGTCCAGCCCGGCGGCGGCCTCGGCCACGCGCGGCACCAGCTCGCCGGCCTCCGGCAGGCGACCGGTGTCGATGCGCTCGCTGCGCGCCGGCGCGTCGGGCAGCAGCAGGTGCGGGTCGTCGGCCACGTCGTCGAGCGCCGCCACGGACAACGCGCGCTCGCGCTGCAGCAGCGCGAGGTCGTGCGCCAGCCGGCCCGACAGCGTCACCCGCGCCTCGACGCGGCGCTGCCCGCGCACCACCGTCACCGTGGCATGCGCCTGCTCGACACCGGTGGCCTGGCGCACCTGCGCGCCGTTGAAGCGGATGAAGGTGGAGGCCTCGGCGTGCAGCAGCAGCAGGCAGCGGTCGATGCCGCCGGTGGTCTGGCACAGCGCATCGGCGAGTGCCTCGAACTCGGCCCGCCCGATCATTCCTCGCCCCCGAACACCGCGACGCCGGAGAACTTGCAGGCCGGCGCCGCGTGGCCGACGCGCAGCGTCTGCGAGGGTTCGCCCTTGCCGCAGAACGGCGTGCCCATCACCTCGTAGGTGGATGGGTCGCCCACCATCGCCAGCGAGCGCCAGAACGTGGCGCTGATGCCACGGTAGTTCGGGTTGCGCACTACCTCGGCGAGCCGGCCGTTGCGGATCACGCGGCCCCATTCGCAGCCGAACTGGAACTTGTTGCGCGAGTCGTCGATGCTCCACGAGAGGTTGGTGCGCATCATCACGCCCAGCTCGATGCTCGCGATCATCTCGTCGAGCGTCGAACTGCCCGGCTCGATGTTGAGGTTGCTCATGCGGTCGATCGGCGCGCGGTTCCAGCCGCTCGAGCGCGCGGTGGCCACGCCCTGCAGGTCCGGCCGGATGCGCCGGGCGCGCGCCAGCGAGACCGCGCCGCCGAGCGGTCGCTTCAGGATGCCGCGTTCGATCAGCAGCTCGCGGCGTGCCGGCTCGCCCTCGTCGTCGAAGCCGAAGCTGGCCAGCTGCTCGGGCCGCGACGGGTCGTAGCTGACGTTCAGCAGCTCACTGCCGTAGGCGTAGTGGCCGAACATGTCGAGCGTGACGAAGCTGGTGCCGGCGAAGTTGCGCTCGTCGCCGAGGATGCGGTCGAGCTCGAGCGGGTGGCCGATCGACTCGTGGATCTGCAGCATCATCTGGTCGGGCATCAGCAGCACGTCCATCGTGCCGCTCGGGCACTGCGGCGCCATCGCCAGCTCGAGTGCCTCGGCGGCCACGCGCGGTCCGTCGCTGGCGAAGGCGGCGCGTTCGAGCACCTCCAGCCCACCCTGCTGGCACCAGCCGTTGTACTGGCCGGCCGAGGAGCGGGTCTGCGTCACGCCGTCGACATGCGCGGTGGCCTGCAGGTGCGGGATGGTCTGGCTCCAGCGCTGCTCGTTGCGCGCGCCGTCGCTGGTGATCAGCAGCTGCTCGGTCTCGCCCGAGCTCAGCATGGCCTCCCAGTCGACGATGCGCGGATCGGTCCGGATGGCCGCGCAGGCCGCGCGCACGAGCTCGACGCGCTCGCGCAGCGGCACGGTGCCCACCGGGCGCTCGACGGGGCCGGCATAGCTGCCGCGCGAGCGCACCGCGGGCAGTTCGGCCGGGTCGAACACCATGCGGCCGGCCGCCGCCTGGGCCAGCCGGCGCGCCCGCTCGAACGCCTGCGCCAGCCCGGCCTCGCTCAGGTCGGCGGTGGCCGCGTGGCCGAGACCCCCGGCGTGCGCCACGCTGACCATCGCGCCTTCGTCGAGGCCGCGCTGCGGCGCCTCGGCCACACCCTGGCGGACGACGAGCTGTTCGGTCCGCTCCCGCAGCGCGCGCAGCGACCAGCGCTCGACGTCGGGTGCCACGCGGGCGGTGAGGGTCTCGATCTGATCGAACATCGTCCGGGGCGCCCACTGCTTCGATGCGCCCCAGTGTACGCGGCGGACGGCTCAGGCCGCGATGCGCCGCTCCGTCTTGGCGTCGAACAGGTGGGCGTCCTGCGGCTGCCACTGCAGGTGCACCGTCTCGCCGACCTGCTGGTGCACCTTGCCCGGCACACGCGCCATCATCTTGCCCATCGGCGTGTCGACCAGCACGTAGGTCTCCGGGCCGGTGGGTTCGACCAGGCTGATGGTGCCGGGCAGGCCCCGGTCGGCGAAGGCCACCGCCTCGGGCCGCAGGCCGTAGAGGATGCCGTCCGCATGCCCGCCGCCGACGCTGCCGCGCTGCGCGTCGGTCAGCGCCAGCTCGATGCCGTGCGAGGCGAAGCCGTTGGCCGCGCGCTGGCCGGCGACGATGTTCATCGCCGGCGAGCCGATGAACTCGGCCACGAAGCGGGTCGCCGGGCGGCTGTAGATGTCGTCGGGCGAGCCGAGCTGCTCGATCACGCCGCCCTTCATCACCGCGATGTGGTCGCCCAGGGTCATCGCCTCGATCTGGTCGTGCGTCACGTAGACCGTGGTCACCTGCGCCTTGTTGTGCAGGTGCTTGATCTCAGCGCGCATCTCGACGCGCAGCTTGGCGTCGAGGTTGGACAGCGGCTCGTCGAACAGGAACAGCGTCGGGTTGCGTGCCAGCGCGCGGCCCATCGCGACGCGCTGGCGCTGGCCGCCGGAGAGCTGCCCGGGCTTGCGGTCGAGCAGGTGCTCGATCTGCAGCATCTTCGCGACACGCGCGATCGCCGCCTCGCGTTCGGCCTTGGGCACGTTGCGCATCTCCAGGCCGAAGGCGATGTTCTGCGCGACGTTCATGTTCGGGTAGAGCGCGTAGCTCTGGAACACCATCGCGATGTCGCGGTCCTTGGGCAGCGCGTGCGTGACGTCGCGCCCGCCGATGTGCACCTCGCCGGAGGTCGGCTTGTCGAGCCCGGCGATGATGTTCAGCAAGGTGCTCTTGCCGCAGCCCGACGGGCCGACCAGGATCAGGAAGTCGCCCGCCTCGACCTCGACGTCGATGCCCTTGAGGATGTCGACGCTGCCGAAGCTGCGCCGCACGTTGCGGATGGAGAGTGCGCCCATGATTACCCCTTGACCGCCCCGGCCGTCAGGCCGCGGACGAAGTACTTGCCTGCCACGATGTAGACGATCAGCGTCGGCAGGCCGGCGATCATCGCGGCGGCCATGTCGACGTTGTATTCCTTCACCGAACTCGTCGTGTTGGCCAGGTTGTTCAGGCCGACCGTCACCGGCTTGCTGCCGGCCCCGGAGAACACGATCCCGTAGAGGAAGTCGTTCCAGATGTTGGTGAACTGCCAGATCAGCGTGACGACGGTGATCGGCGTGGACAGCGGCAGGATGATGCGCCAGAAGATGCGCCAGAAGCCCGCGCCGTCGAGCATCGCCGCCTTCACCAACTCGTCGGGCAGGCCGACGTAGTAGTTGCGGAAGAACAGCGTTGTCGAGGCCATGCCGGCGACCACGTGCACCAGCACCAGGCCCCACACCGAGTTGGCGATGCCCAGCCAGCCGAGCACCTGGCTCATCGGCAGCAGCACCACCTGCATCGGCATGAAGACGCCGAACAGCATCAGCGCGAAGATCACCTCGCTGCCGGTGAAGCGCCACTTGGACAGCACGTAGCCGTTCAGCGCGCCGATCAGGGTCGAGACCAGCACCGCCGGGATCACCATGAACACCGAGTTCATGAAGAAAGGCTTCAGGCCGCCGCAGTCCACGCCGGTGCAGGCGTGGCTCCAGGCCTTGCTCCAGGCGTCGAAGGTCGGCGCGGTGGGCAGCGAGAGCAGGTTGCCGTTGCGGATCTGCTCCATGTCCTTCAGCGAGGTCGTGAGCATCACGTACATCGGCAGCAGGTAGAACACCGCGAACAGCAGCAGCACCGACCACAGCGCGATGCGGCCCCAGTCGATTGCCGGCGGGCGGGAGACGGCGACGCTGCTCATTTCTTGGCCCTCAGTTCGGAGTAGAGATAAGGCACGACGATCGCCGCGACGGTGGCCAGCATGATCGTGGCCGAGGCCGCGCCCAGGCCGATCTGCCCGCGCGAGAAGGACATCGTGTACATGAAGGTGGCGGGCAGGTCGGTCGCGAAGCCCGGGCCGCCGGCGGTCAGCGCCATCACCAGGTCGAAGCTCTTGATCGCCAGGTGCGCCAGCACCATCAGCGTCGAGAAGAACACCGGGCGCAGGCTCGGGATGATGATGCGCCAGTAGATGCGCGGCAGGCTCGCGCCGTCGATCTGCGCGGCCTTGAGGATGGAGTCGTCGATGCCGCGCAGACCGGCCAGGAACAGCGCCATCACGAAGCCCGAGCTCTGCCAGACGCCGGCGATCACGATCGTGTAGATCGCGCGGTCGGGGTTGATCAGCCAGTCGAAGGCGAAGCTCGTCCAGCCCCAGTCGTGCATCACCTTCTCGAGGCCGAGGCCGGGGTTCAGGATCCACTTCCACGCGGTGCCGGTGACGATGAAGCTCAGCGCCATCGGGTACAGGTAGATCGTGCGCAGCGCACCCTCGGCGCGGATCTTCTGGTCCAGCAGGATGGCCAGCAGCAGGCCGATCGCCATGCCCAGCGCGATGAACAGGCCGCCGAAGATGCCGAGGTTCCCCAGCGCCACCCACCAGCGCTCGCTCTCGAACAGCGTGACGTACTGGTCGAAGCCGACGAAGGTGTAGTTGGGCAGCAGGCGCGAGGCCGAGAGCGACAGGTAGCCGTTCCAGGCCATCAACCCGTAGATGAACAGGAACGAGATCACGAAGGAGGGTGCCAGCACGAGCCTGGGCATCCACTCCGACAGGCGGGCAGCGGCCGACACGGATGACGTGGTCGGTCGCGCCCCGCCCGCGACGGCGGCGGGAGTGTTCATGGTCGAACCCCGGTGAAGAGTGGGACAGGGCGGGGCGGCGAACGCGCCCCGCCCGGGACGCGCGAAGACGCTCTTACTTGTTCTTCGCCGCGGCGACGAGCTTGTCCATGGCCGCGGCCGCGGTCATCTTGTCGTCGTTCCAGAACTGCGAGACCACGTCCTTCATCGCGCCTTCAGCGGCGGAGGGCACCGCCATGCCGTGGGCGATCGAGGGCACCAGCGAGCCGGCCTTGTTGCTGGCCACGAAGTCGGCGGCCGAGGTCTTGGCGCAGTCGTCGAACTTGTCCAGCTTCATGCCCAGGCGCACCGGGATCGACCCCTTGTTCAGGTTGAACACCTCCTGGAACTCGGGCGACATGATCGCCGCGGCCAGGTCCTGCTGCGCCTTCTGGTTGGCCGGGTCCTTCAGCTGGAACAGCGCGAAGCTGTCGACGTTGTAGGTGAAGCTCTTGGCCGTGCCCGGCGCGGCGACGCAGGCGAAGTCCTTGCCCGGCACCTTGCCGGCGGCGATGAACTCGCCCTTGGCCCAGTCGCCCATCAGCTGCATGCCGGCCTCGCCCTTGATCACCATCGCGGTGGCGAGGTTCCAGTCGCGGCCCGGGGCGTTCTTGTCGGTGTAGCCCTTGACCTTCTTGAAGGTCTCGAGCACGGTCTGCATCGTCGGGCTCTTCAGCGTGGCCGGGTCGAGCTGCACCATGGCCTTCTTGTAGAAGTCCGCCCCACCCACGCCCAGCGCGACGCTCTCGAAGGTGGTGAAGTCCTGCCAGTTCTGGCCGCCATGCGCGACCGGGATCACGCCGGCCTTCTTGAGCGCCTCGGCGGCGACGAAGAACTCGTCCCAGGTGGTCGGCAGCTTGGCGCCGGCCTTCTGGAACACCGCCGGGTTGGCCCACAGCCAGTTGACGCGGTGCACGTTGACCGGCGCGGCGACGTAGTTGCCCTTGTACTTCAGGCCGTCGGCGACGACCTTGGGCAGCAGCTCGTCCCACTTCTCGGCCTTGGCCACGCTGTCCATGTTGGCCAGCACGCCCTCGCGGGCCCATTCCTGGATCGACGGGCCCTTGATCTGCGCCGCGGCCGGGGCGTTGCCCGACACCACGCGCGACTTCAGCACCGTCATCGCCGCATCGCCGCCGCCGCCGGCGACCGCGAAGTCCTTCCAGCTGTGGCCTTTCTTCTGCATCGTGGCCTTCAGCTCGGCGGCCGCCTTGGCCTCGCCGCCGGACGTCCACCAGTGCAGCACCTCCACTTCGCCCGCGTGGGCCAGCGTCGCGCCGAGCAGGCCGGCCGCGGCCAGCGAGAGGGAAATGCGCTTCATTGCCATGCGTGTCTCCTAGGGAACCAGGGTTGATTTAGAAAACGTTCAGCTTGTTGAATCAAGCTGGGGCGCATGTTAAGAAGGCGTTAAAGTTACGGCAAGGTTTCACGACCCCGGACTTTCCCTAGGGGTCACCGCCGTCGCGACGCGTCGGGCCGTGCCGCCCCCGTCAATGCGCAACCACGCGGTTGCGCCCCTGCTTCTTGGCCAGGTACATCGCGCGGTCCGCACGTTCGATCGTGCTTTCCACACCTTCGGCGGGACGATGTTCGGTCAGTCCTATCGACACGGTGAACGTCACCCGCAGTCCGCCGGGCAACTCCACCGAGGCTGCGGCCACCTGCTCGCGCAGGCGTTCCGCGGCCTGCGTGGCCTCCCTGGCCGCGGCCCCCGGAAAGACGAGGATGAACTCCTCGCCGCCCCAGCGTCCGACCGTGTCGGATCCACGGATCACGCCCTGGCACAGTTGGGCGAAGGTTTGCAGCACGCTGTCACCCACCGAGTGGCCGTGGGTGTCGTTGATGTGCTTGAAGTGGTCGAGATCGGCCAGCGCGACGGCGAACACGGCGCCGGTGCGGTCGCTGAGATGGCGCTGCCGGATCAGCAGTTCGCCCATGTAGCGGCGGTTGTACAAGTTCGTGAGCTCGTCGCGCGCGGCGAGTTCGGCCAGGATCCGGGCCTGAGCGGCGCTGGCCTCGTCGGCCCGCTGCTTCTCGAGCCGAAGCTCGTCCTTGCGCCGACTGAGCTCGATCGACAGGCGGTACATCACCTGGCCCAGAACCGTCGGGTACGTGAGCAGGAACGGCAGGCACCACAAGATGGTGACGAAGCTCGTCTCGGGCTTGAAGTTGGGGCCCAGCGACAGCAGCCCGGCACCGCTGCCCAGCAGCATGGCCACGAGCCCGCGCCCGAACAGCCGGCTGCCACCCACGGCCAGGTTGTTCATGGCCAGTGCGGCCAGCAGCAGCACGGTGGGCAGCACGTTGAACGCCATCGCCACCGCCCAGAACCCGCCGGCCAGAGAGTCGAACAGCACGTTGCGCCGTTCGGCAGCGGCGGGATCGTGCGAACGCCGGGCGATCTGGTACGCGAGATGCGGCCAGGCCGCGCAGTACGACAGCATGACGCACCAGGCCCAGACCGGCGCGCCGGCCTGGCTGAGCCCCGCGCCGGCGCACAGCGCGCCGAGAGCCAGGCCGATGGCACGCGGCACGTAGATCCGTCGGGGCAGACGCGACGTGCGCGCCGGATTGTCCAGAGGTGGCCGAGGGGCCGTTGGTTCGTTGCCTGCCATGGTCAGCACAGCCTGGGCGCTGCCGCAACCTGCCGTGCCCATTCTCGGCTTGTTCGGCACGCGCGCGAAGCAACTTGAGCCGGGTTCGCACGCAAGCCTCCCGCTGGACCCAAATGTGCACGCGCGGCCGCTGCGTGCCAGCACCCTTGGGGCGGCTGGCCGCTCAGGCAGAGTCGGCGGCCGCCAGCGGCAGGCGCAGCAGCACGCGCAGCCCGCGCGGTGCATTGCCTTCGAGGTGCACGCTGCCGGCGTGGCGCTCGGCGATCTCGCGCACGATGGCGAGGCCCAGGCCGCAGCCGTCGCCGGCGTTGGTGGCGCGGGCGAAGCGCTGGAACACGCGCTCGCGGTCGGCCGGCGCGATGCCGGGGCCGTCGTCCTCGACCTCGATCTGCGCCTGGCCGGCGAGGGCGCGCACGCGCACCGTGACGCTGGCGCCGCGCCCGGCATAGCGCAGCGCGTTGTCGATCAGGTTGACCAGCGCCTCGCGCAGCAGCAGGGCGTTGCCCAGCACGAACAGGGGCGCACCGACCTGTTCCTCGAAGCCGAGGTCGATGCCGGCCTGGCGTGCCCGCGGCACCAGTTCGGCGGCGGGCTCGGCGGCCAGCTTCACCAGGTCGATGCGGGCGCGCCCCTGCGCGAGCGTCGATTCGGGCTCGGCGCGCGCCAGCGTCAGCAGCTGGTTCACCAGGTGCGCGCTGCGCGTGGCGCTGTCGTGCACCCGCTGCAGCCGGGCCTTGAGCGCCGGGTCGGCGGCCTCGGCCAGCGCCAGCTCGGTCTGGCTCTTCAGTCCGGCCAGCGGGGTGCGCAGCTGGTGTGCTGCATCGCTGACGAAGCGGCGCTGGCTGCTGACGCTCTGGTGCACCGTGGCCAGCAGCGTGTTGATCGCCTTGGCCAGCGCGTGCACCTCGCGCGGCGCCGCCTCCAGCTCGAGCGGCGCGAGGTCGTTCGGCGCACGGTCTTCCACCAGCGCGCGCATGCGCGCCAGCGGCGCCAGGCCGGCGCGGATGCCGGCCCACACGATCATCGACATCAGCGCCACCAGCACCGACAGCGGCAGCGCCGTGTCCAGCAGGATGCGCCGGGCGAGCTGCTCGCGGCTGGCCCGGCCGCGTGCGATCTGCACCAGCATCAGCTGCGGCTGGTCCACCTCGCCGTAGCGCAGGTACTGGGCGGCCACGCGCACCGGCATTTCCCGGCCGGCCTCGGTCATGGTGCCGTTGTAGAAGTAGGGTTGACCGAGGCGTGGCGAGGCGATCTCCGGCGGCGGCGGCAGCTTGCGGTTGCCGAGGATGAACTGGCCCGGCGGCGTGCTGACGGTGTAGTAGATGCGGTCGTCGGGGTCGGCCTCGAGGATGTCCTGCGCGGCGCGCGGGAAGTCGATCAGCAGCCCGTTGCCGATCGGCTTGATCTGGCGCGCGAGTGCCTTGGAGGCGGTGTACTGCGCCGCGTCGATCGCCTGGTCGGCGTAACGCGCCGCGAGGTTGTAGGTGACGAAGGCGGCCGCGGCCCACAGCACCAGCTGCGGCAGCAGCAGCCACAGCAGCAGGTGGCGGTGCAGCGAACGGCTGCCCGGGTGCACGCCGGGCAGGCGGCGCAGCCAGCTGCGGATCATTCCGCCTCGAGCAGGTAACCCAGGCCGCGCACGGTGCGGATCGCCAGCCCGGAGCCTTCCAGCTTGCGGCGCACGCGGTGGATGTAGACCTCGATCGAGCCGCCGCCGGTCTCGCTGGGGTCCACCGCCCAGGCCTGGTTGATCTGGTCCTTGGTGACCACCTTGTCGCGCTGGGCGAGCAGCAGCTCCAGCAGCATCCACTCGCGCGGCGAGAGTTCGAGCGGCGTGCCGCCGACCGTGACCCGGCGTGCCTCGCGGTCGAACACCAGCCGGCCGGCCTGCAGCGCTGCCGGCGGCGCGCCGCGCGTGCGGCGCAGCAAGGCGCGGATGCGGGCCTCGAGCTCGGGGAAGTCGAAGGGCTTGGTCAGGTAGTCGTCGGCGCCGGCGTTCAGCCCGGCGACGCGGTGCTCCAGTCCGTCGAGTGCGGTCAGCACCAGCATCGGCAGCTCGGGCCGGGCGGCGCGCACGCGCTTGAGCACGGTCAGGCCGTCGACCATCGGCAGGCCGAGGTCGAGCACGCCGAGGTCGAAGGGCTGGCGCAGCAGCAGGTACTCGGCCACCGCGCCGTTGTCGGCCACCTCGACCTCGAAGCCGGCCTGGCGCAGCTGGGCCCCCAGCGCGTCGGCCAGGGTGGCGTCGTCTTCGGCGAGCAGCAGCTTCATCCCGCGAAGCTTAACGGATTAACGCGGTGTTAACACCGGGGTATGCCGCGACCGACCGGTGCGACACTCGCGGCATGCATCCCCACGCCGCCCTGATCGAGCGCTTCTATGCCGCCTTCGCCCGCCGCGACGCCGAAGGCATGGCCGCCTGTTACCACCCGGAGGTCCGCTTCAGCGACGAGGTGTTCGACCTGCAGGGGCGCGCCGCCGGCGACATGTGGCGCATGCTGTGCGCCAACGGCCGCGACCTGCGCGTCGAGGCCAGCGCGATCGCCGCCGACGAGCGCGAGGGCCGCGCCCACTGGGACGCGCACTACACCTTCAGCGCCACCGGGCGCCGGGTGCTGAACCGCATCGACGCGCGTTTCGAGTTCCGCGACGGGCTGATCGTGCGGCACGTGGACCGCTTCGACTTCTGGGCCTGGTCGCGCCAGGCGCTGGGCGCCCCGGGCTGGCTGCTCGGCTGGACGCCGCTGCTGCGCGGCAAGGTGCGCGAGCGCGCCGCACGCAGCCTGGCGGCCTTCCAGGCCGCCGCGGCCGGCCGCCCCTGAGTGGCTGAGCGCGGGCTGCGCTCGGACACTCAGCACTCGACGATGTTCACCGCGAGGCCGCCGCGCGCGGTCTCCTTGTACTTGGTCATCATGTCCGCGCCGGTCTCGCGCATGGTCTTGATGACCTTGTCGAGGCTGACGTGGTGGCTGCCGTCGCCGCGCAGCGCCATGCGGGCCGCGTTGATGGCCTTGACCGCGGCGATCGCGTTGCGCTCGATGCACGGGATCTGCACCAGCCCGCCGACCGGGTCGCAGGTCAGCCCGAGGTGGTGCTCCATGCCGATCTCGGCGGCATTCTCGGCCTGCGCCGGCGTGCCGCCGAGCGCCGCGCACAGCGCGCCGGCGGCCATCGAGCAGGCCACGCCAACCTCGCCCTGGCAGCCGACCTCGGCGCCGCTGATGCTGGCGTTCTCCTTGTAGAGGATGCCGATCGCGGCGGCGGTGAGCAGGAAGTCGATCACGCCGCGGTCGGTGGCGCCGGGCGTGAAGCGGGCGTAGTAGTGCAGCACGGCCGGCACGATGCCGGCGGCGCCGTTGGTCGGCGCGGTGACCACCCGGCCGCCGGCGGCGTTCTCCTCGTTGACGGCCAGCGCGTACAGGTTGACCCAGTCGAGCACCTGCAGCGGGTCGCGCAGTGCAGCCTCGGGGTTGCTGCACAGCTGCTTGTGCAGGTCGGCCGCGCGCCGGCGCACCTTGAAGCCGCCGGGCAGGGTGCCGCCGGTGCGGCAGCCGCGCTGCACGCAGGCCTGCATCACGCCCCAGATGGTCAGCAGCCCGGCGTCGATCTCGGCATCGCAGCGCCAGTGGCGCTCGTTGCGCCGCATCAGCTCGGCGATCGAGCAGCCTTCGCGCGCCGTCAGCGCGAGCAGTTCCTCGCCGGTGCGGAACGGGAACGGCAGCACGGTCGCGTCCGGCGCGATCGCCTTCTGGCGCGTGCCGTCGGCCGCCACCTCCTCGCTGACGACGAAGCCGCCGCCCACCGAGTAGTAGGTTCGCTCGGCCAGCAGCGCGCCGGCGGCGTCCAGAGCCTCGAAGCGCAGGCCGTTGGCGTGGAAGGGCAGGGTCTCGCGGCGCAGGAACAGCAGGTCGGTCTTCTCGCGCAGCGTGATGCGGTGCGTGCCCAGCAGCGCGACGGACGCCTCGTTACGGATGGCCTGCAGCAGCGCGGGGATGGCCTCGACGTCGACCGTGTCCGGTTCGTGGCCGGCCAGGCCGAGCAGCACCGCCTTGTCGCTGCCATGCCCCTTGCCGGTGGCGCCCAGCGAGCCGTACAGCCGCGCCACGACCCGTGCCGTGTGCGCCAGCTGCCCCTCGTGCTGCAGGCGCAGCGCGAACAGCCGCGCCGCGCGCATCGGCCCGACCGTGTGCGAGCTCGACGGGCCGATCCCGATCTTGAACAGGTCGAAGACCGAGACGGCCATTGGCGCGCTTCAGGCGAAGTCCGACACCGGCGGGCAGGCGCAGAACAGGTTGCGGTCGCCCCAGACGTTGTCGACCCGGCCCACCGGCGACCAGTACTTGCTGCGCTTGAGCGCCGCCACCGGGTAGGCCGCCTGCTCGCGGCTGTAGGCGTGTTTCCAGTCGCTCGCCAGCAGCGCGGCCGCGGTGTGCGGCGCGTTGACCAGCGGGTTGTCGTCCTTCGGCCAGGCGCCGGACTCCACCTGCGCGATCTCGGCGCGGATGGCGATCATCGCGTCGCAGAAACGGTCGAGCTCGGCGCGCGACTCGCTCTCGGTCGGCTCCACCATCAGCGTGCCGGCCACCGGGAAGCTCAGCGTCGGCGCGTGGAAGCCGTAGTCGATCAGGCGCTTGGCGACGTCTTCCGCGCTCACCCCGCTGCTGTCCTTCAGCGGGCGCAGGTCGAGGATGCACTCGTGCGCCACGCCGCCGCCCTTGATGCCGGCGATCTCGCCGCTGAAGTGGATGTCGTAGTGGTCTGCCAGCCGCGCGGCCACGTAGTTTGCGTTCAGGATCGCGGTCTCGGTGGCCAGGCGCAGCCCCGGCTCGCCCATCATGCGGATGTACATCCACGAGATCGGCAGCACCGCGGCGTTGCCCAGCGGCGCGGCCGAGACGGCGCCCACCGCGGACCCGGGCCGCAACCCAGCGCTGGCATGGCCCGGCAGGAAGGGCACCAGGTCCTCGACCACGCACACCGGGCCGACACCCGGCCCGCCCCCGCCGTGCGGGATGCAGAAGGTCTTGTGCAGGTTCAGGTGGCTGACGTCGCCGCCGAACTCGCCGGGCGCGGCGATGCCGACCAGCGCGTTCATGTTCGCGCCGTCCACGTAGACCCGTCCGCCGAACGAATGCACCAGCGCGCACAGCTCCTTCACGCGCGACTCGAAAACGCCGTAGGTGGAGGGGTAGGTGATCATCACGCAGGCGAGCTGCTCGCGGTGCTGCTCGCACTTGGCGCGCAGGTCGTCGAGGTCGACGTTGCCGAGCGCGTCGCACTTCACTACCACCACCTTGAGGCCGACCATCTGCGCGCTGGCCGGGTTGGTGCCGTGCGCGGATTCCGGGATCAGGCAGATGTCGCGCTGCGCCTGCCCGCGCGACGCGTGCCAGCCGCGGATCGCCAGCAGCCCCGCGTACTCGCCCTGCGAGCCGGCGTTGGGCTGCAGGCTGATGCCGGCGTAGCCGGTGGCCTGCGTGAGCCAGCTGCGCAGCTGCGCGTCGAGTTCGGCATAACCGGCCAGCTGGTCGGCCGGCGCGAACGGGTGCAGGTTCGCGAACTCGGGCCAGGTGATGGGAATCATCTCGCTGGTCGCGTTCAGCTTCATCGTGCACGAGCCGAGCGGGATCATCGTGCGGTCCAGCGCCAGGTCCTTGTCGGACAGGATGCGCAGGTAGCGCAACATCTCGGTCTCGCTGCGGTAGCGCTGGAACACCGGGTGCGTCAGGAAGCGGCTGCTGCGCGCCAGCGCGGTCGGCAGGCGCGAGGCCAGGCCCTTCTCGAAGGGTGCGAAGTCGGGCAGCGGCTGGCTGCCGGAGAACAGCGACCAGAGCAGGCGCAGGTCGTCGCGCGTCGTCGTCTCGTCGAGCGTGATGCCGACGCTCGTGGCCGAGGCGCGGCGCAGGTTGCAGCCCGCGGCGCGGGCGGCCTGCAGCACCGCCTCGGTAGCCGCGCCGGCGGCCACCGTCAGGGTGTCGAAGGTCGCCGCGTCGACCACCGCCGCGCCGAGCTGCTTCAGCCCGGCGGCCAGGATCGCGGTGTAGCTCGCCACCCGGCGCGCGATGCGCGTCAGCCCCTCGGGCCCGTGGTAGACGGCGTACATGCTCGCCACCACGGCCGGCAGCACCTGCGCCGTGCAGATGTTGGAGGTGGCCTTCTCGCGCCGGATGTGCTGCTCGCGGGTCTGCAGCGCCAGGCGGTAGGCCCGTGCGCCGTGGCTGTCGACGCTCACGCCGACCAGCCGGCCCGGCATCTGGCGCTTGAACTCGTCGCGCGTGGCCAGGTAGGCCGCGTGCGGGCCGCCGTTGCACATCGGCATGCCGAAGCGCTGCGTGCTGCCGCAGGCGATGTCGGCGCCGCATTCACCCGGCGGCACCAGCAACGTCAGCGCGAGCAGGTCGGCTGCGACGATGGCCAGGCCACCGCGCGCGTGCACCGCGTCGATGATGGGCTTGAGGTCGCGCACCACGCCGTCCACGCCGGGGTACTGCAGCAGCACGGCGAAAGCCTCGGCATTGCCGGCGGCCTCGGCCGGGCCGGTGGCCAGCGTGATGCCGAGCGGTCGGGCGCGGGTCTGCAGCACTTCCAGCGTCTGCGGCAGCACGTCGTCGGCGACGAAGAGGGTGCTGGACTTGCTCTTGCCCACGCGCAGCGCCAGCGTCATCGCCTCGGCGGCGGCGGTTGCCTCGTCGAGCATCGACGAGCCGGCGATGGCCATGCCGGTCAGGTCGCACACCATGGTCTGGAAGTTGACCAGCGCCTCCATGCGGCCCTGCGATATCTCGGCCTGGTAGGGCGTGTAGGCGGTGTACCAGGCCGGGTTCTCGAGCACGTTGCGCAGGATGACCGTCGGCGTGTGCGTGCCGTGGTAACCCTGGCCGATGAAGCTCTTGAGCACCCGGTTCTGCGCCGCGATCGCGTGCAGCTCGGCCAGCGCCTGCGCCTCGCCGACCGGCGCGGGCAGCGCCATCGGCGCCGGGCGGGCGATCGCAGCCGGCACGATGGCCTCCATCAGCGCGGCGCGCGAGGCGGCGCCGATCGCCGAGAGCATCTGCGGCTCGTCGCCGGCGGCGATGCCGACATGGCGGGCGACGAACTCCGCCGGGTTCTCGAGTTCGTGCAGCGGCACGTGCGCGGACATCAGCATGGACCTTCCCTGGGGGGCTGAAGTGGGGTGCCGGCGCCGTTCAGGCGCTCTTGAGCAGCTTGTCGTAGGCCGGGCCGTCCATCAGCTGGTCGAACTCGGCCATGCCGGCCTCGGAGATGTGGACCTTGAAGAACCAGCCGTCGCCCAGCGGGTCGCTGTTGGCCAGCGACGGGTCGGCGCGCAGCGCCTCGTTGACCTCGACGATCTCGCCGGTCACCGGCATGAACAGGTCGGCCGCGGCCTTGACCGACTCGACGACGCCGGCCACCTCGCCCTTCTTGAAGGTGCGCCCGACTTCCGGCAGGTCGACGAAGACCACGTCGCCCAGCGCGTCCTGCGCGTGGTGGGTGATGCCGACGGTGGCGGCTTCGTGGTCCTCGATGTTGATCCACTCGTGGTCGGGCGTGTACATCGTCGTCATCGGCGTTCTCCTCGGTCGCGGGCGGGGTGGTGTGAGCGGCTCAGCCGCGGAAGTAACGGTGGGGCGCGAACGGCATCGTGGTCACGCGCATCGGTTGCGGCTTGCCGCGCACGTCGGCGTAGACCTCGTGGTTGGCCTGGGCATGGTTGGCGGCCAGGTAGGCCATCGCGATCGGCTTGCCGACCGTCGGGCCGATGGTGCCGCTGGTCACGTGGCCGAGCGGGTGGCCTTGTGCATCGTGGATCGGCGCGCCCTCGCGCACCGGCATCTTCTCGAGGCCGAGCAGGCCGACGCGCTTGATCCTCGGTCCCGCGGCGAGCTGGGCGTCGATCACCGCGGCGCCGGGGTAGCCGCCGTGGCGCTCGCCGCCGGCGCGGCGCGCCTTCTGGATCGCCCAGGTCAGGCCGGCCTCGACCGGGGTGGTCTTGGCGTCGATGTCGTGGCCGTACAGGCACAGGCCGGCCTCCAGGCGCAGCGTGTCGCGGGCGCCCAGGCCGGCGGGCTTGACCTCGGGTTGCGCCAGCAGCGCCTTGGCCACCGTGACCGCGCCCTCGGCCGGCATCGAGATCTCGTAGCCGTCCTCGCCGGTGTAGCCCGAGCGCGTGGCGAAGCAGGGCACGCCGGCGATGCTGGCCTCGCCGCCGGTCATGAAGACGAGCCCGGCCAGCTCCGGCGCCAGGCGCGCCAGCACCGCCGCGGCCTGCGGGCCCTGCAGCGCGAGCAGCGCGCGTTCGGGCAGCGGCTGCACGGTGCAGCGGTGGCCGATGCCGGTCTGCAGCAGGGCGATGTCGGCGGTCTTGCAGGCGGCGTTGACGATCAGCAGCCAGTCGTTCGCGCGCCGCGTGATCATCAGGTCGTCGAGGATGCCGCCGGCGCTGTTGGTGAAGAAGGCGTAGCGCTGGCGCCCGGGGGCGAGCCCGATCACGTCCACCGGCACGAGCGACTCGAGCGCGGCCGCGGCGCCGTCGCCGGCCAGGCGCACCTGGCCCATGTGGGAGACGTCGAACAGGGCCGCCGCCGCGCGGCCCTGGCGGTGCTCGGCCAGCACGCCGCTCGGGTAGCTGACCGGCATCTCGTAGCCGGCGAAAGGCACCATCTTGGCCCCGAGCTCGCGATGCAAGGCGTGCAGCGGGGTCTGGAGCAGGGTCGTGTCGGACATGTTCGCCTCCTTCGGGCGCATGGTGCGGGGGCCTCGTGCCGCCGACGCAGCGTGCAACTGCATCGACGGTGGCCCTCCCTGTCCGCTTTACCTGAGAGATTGACGGCATCCGGATCCCGGCGTGCCGCTTGCCCCTTCGGTGGGCCCGCTCGCCGGCGGGCCTCTCTCCAGTGAGGAACGGCGCGTGTCGCCACGTGCCGCGTGCCAGTCCTTTTGCCTGAGCGTTCGGCCCGCCCTCGCGGGCAGGCGCTGCGCCTTCGGCGGCTCCACGTGGAAGCTCTCTCCTGGCCGCGGCAGTGTAGCAGCCGCGGGCCGGGATAATCCGCACCATGACAGCGGTGGATGAGTGGTTGCAGGTCGAGTCGCTCGACCTCGAAGGGCAGGGCGTGGCGCACGACACGCAGGGCAAGGTGGTGTTCGTCGACGGCGCGCTGCCGGGCGAGCAGGTGCGCGTGCGCGTCACCAAGCGCAAGAACAGCTGGGAGCGCGCCGAGATCGTCGAGCGACGGCGCGAGAGTTCGCAGCGCGTCGTGCCGCGTTGCGTCTACTTCGGCCACTGTGGCGGCTGCCGCATGCAGCATCTGCATGTGGCAGCGCAGGTGGCGGTCAAGCAGCGCGCGCTGGAGGATGCGCTGTGGCACCTCGGCAAGGTCCGGCCCGAGCGGGTGCTGCGCCCGATCGAGGGGCCGGCCTGGGGCTATCGCTACCGCGCACGCCTGTCGGTACGCTGGGTAGCGAAGAAGGGCACGGTGCTGGTGGGCTTCCACGAGCGCCAGTCGAGTTACGTGGCCGACATGCGCAGCTGCGAGGTGCTGCCGCCGCACCTGAGCGCGCTGCTGCTGCCGCTGCGCGAGTTGATCGGCGGCATGGCGCAGCTCGACCGGCTGCCGCAGATCGAGGTGGCCGTCGGCGACACGGTCACGGCGCTGGTGCTGCGCCACCTCGAGCCGCTGGCATCCGACGACCTGGCGCGCCTGCGCGCCTTCGCGGCGGTCCATGGCGTGCAGTGGTGGCTGCAGCCCAAGGGGCCGGATTCGGTCCATCCGCTGGACGACGCCGGCCCGGAACTCGCCTACACGCTGCCCGAGTACGGCATCACGATGCCGTTCAAGCCGACCGACTTCACGCAGGTGAATCACCAGGTCAACACCACGCTGGTGTCGCGTGCGCTGCGCCTGCTCGAGCCGGGCCCGCAGGAGCGGGTGATCGACTGGTTCTGCGGCCTGGGCAACTTCACGCTGCCGCTGGCCACGCGCTGCCGCGAGGTGCTGGGCATCGAGGGCAGCGAGGCGCTGGTGCAGCGTTCGCGCGAGAACGCCGCGCGCAACGGGCTGGCCGCGAAGGCCTCGTTCGTGGCACGCAACCTGTTCGAGCTGACGCCCGACGAGCTGGTCGCCTTCGGCGCGGCGGACCGCTGGCTGGTCGACCCGCCGCGCGAGGGTGCGTTCGCGCTGGCCAAGGCCTTGGCCGACCTGCACGGCGCGCCGCGCGCGGGCTGGGCGCCGCCGCAGCGCATCGTCTACGTCAGCTGCAACCCGGCCACGCTGGCGCGCGACGCCGGGTTGCTGGTGCACCAGGCGGGCTACCGCTGCACGGCCGCCGGGGCGGTGAACATGTTCCCGCACACCGCGCACGTGGAGTCGATCGCGGTGTTCGAACGGGAGTAGCCGATGACGCAGCCAGTGACGCTCCCGCTCTGGCTGTTCCTCCTGCTCGTCGTGCTGGCCGCACTGGCCACGCTGCAGTGGCTGCTGCTGCCTGGCCTGCGCTGGATGGTGCGGCGCAGCGTGCGGCGCGTGCTGGACGAGATCCAGCTGCGCCTGGCCATCGAGCTGCCGCCGTTCAAGCTGACGCGCCGCCGCGCGCTGATCGACCGGCTCGAGAGCGACCCGCGCGTGCTGGCGGCCGCCGAGCAGCACGCCCAGGCGAGCGGTGAGACGACCGACCGGGTCGCGCGCCGCGTGCACGAGTACGCGCAGGAGATCGTTCCGGCCTTCAACGCCTACGTGTACTTCCGGGTCGGCTACTGGCTGGCCAAGACCTTCGCCCGCTCGATCTACCGCGTGCGCCTCGGCCATGCGGACCAGCAGGCACTCGCGGCGATCAACCCGAAGTCCACCGTGGTGTTCGTGATGAACCACCGCAGCAACATGGACTACGTGCTGGTCTCCTTCCTCGCGGCCGAGAAGGTGGCGCTCAGCTATGCGGTGGGGGAATGGGCGCGCGTCTGGCCGCTGCAGGGGCTGATCCGCGCGATGGGGGCGTACTTCGTGCGGCGCAACTCGGGCGACGCGCTGTACCGCATGGTGCTGCAGCGCTACGTGCAGATGGCCACCGAGGGCGGCGTGCCGCAGGCCATGTACCCGGAAGGCGGGCTGAGCGTCGACGGCCGGCTGCGCGAGCCGCGCCTCGGCCTGCTCGACTACATGCTCAAGGGCTTCTCGCCCGACGCCGAGCGCGACCTGGTCTTCATCCCGGTGGGCATCAACTACGACCGCGTGATCGAGGACCGCTCGCTGCTGCGCAAGCTCGACGCCACGCCGGCGCCGGCCAGCCTTTGGCACACGCTGGTGGTGACCTCACGGTTCGTCGCGCGCCAGGCGCTCGGCATGCTGACGGGGCAGCGCTACCGCTTCGGTTATGCCTGCGTCAACTTCGGCCGGCCGATCTCGATGCGCGACTGGGCGCGGGACGGGCGGGTCGACTTCCGGACGCTGCCCGACGAGGCCCGGCGCGCCGCTGTGGCGGCGGTGGGCCGGCAGTTGATGGGCGCGATCGGCGACGTCGTGCCGGTGCTGCCGGTGCCGCTCGTGGCGCAGGTGCTGCTGCGCGAGCCGCAGCGCAGCCTGTCTCCGCTGGAGCTCAAGGCCGCAGTGCAGGAACTGATGCAGCGCGTGGAGCGCGCCGGCGGACATGTCTACGTGCCGCGCGGCGACCGTGACTATGCGATCGACGTCGGCCTGCGCATGCTGGTGCTGCGCCGCCTCGTGCTGGAGGAGGACGGCCTGCTGAGGCCGGATCCGGGCGAGACGCGGGTGCTGGCCTATTACGCGAACTCCATCGCCCACCTGTCGGCGGTGGACGCAAAAACGGGGCCCGAAGGCCCCGTCTGAATGCGTCGGCCGGCGCCTTACTCGCTGCTGCCGCCGATGCCGAACAGCGACAGCAGGGCCTGGAACACGTTGTAGATGCTCAGGTAGACGTTCAGCGTGGCGCTGATGTAGTTCGTCTCGTAGCCGTCGCGCACGCGCTTCAGGTCGTACAGGATGAACGCCGAGAAGATGCCGGTCACGAGCACCGACAACGTGATCATCAGCGCACCCGACTGGATGAAGAAGTTCGCGATGCCGGCCACCAGCACCATCAGGGCGCCGACGAACAGCCACTTGCCCATCGCCGACAGGTCGCGCTTGATCACCGTCGACAGCGCCGCCATGCCGAGGAAGATCACGCCGGTGCTGGCGAACGCCATCATGATCAGCGTGGCGCCGTTGGCCAGGCCGAGCACGGCGCCGACCAGGCGGGCGAGCATCAGGCCCATGAAGAAGGTGAAGGCCAGCAGCACCGGCACGCCGGCCGCCGAGTTCTTGGTCTTCTCGATCGCGAACATGAAGCCGAACGCGCCGACCAGAAACACCACCAGCCCGATGCCGGGCGACATGGCGCGGGCCAGACCGGTCGAGACGCCGATCCAGGCGCCCAGCACCGTCGGAACCATCGACAGGGCGAGCAACCAATAGGTGTTGCGCAGCACGCGATTGCGCTGCTCCACCGAAACACCCGCACCGGCGTAACCGGTGTAGGCAGCTTGCAGGCTCTGGGACATGAAACCTCCGTTGGGATTGATACGGCCTGTGACCGACAAGGAAAATTCTAGTTCCCTGCCAGCCGCGGGCGGTGCCGATGGCCCTGCGGTTCGTGGCGATATGCCGGCGGCCCGGCTGGAATCAAGATCTGCCGGGCTGCAGGTAGAGTGCGGCCATGAACAGCAAACCCTTCCTGGCGCTCGACGACGTCAAGCGCATCGCGGCCGCGGCCGAGGCCGAGGCGCTGAAGAACCAGTGGGCGGTCAGCATCGCCATCGTCGACGACGGTGGCCACCTGTTGTGGCTGCAGCGCCTGGACGGCGCCGCGCCGGTGTCGGCGCACATCGCCCCCGGCAAGGCGCGCACCTCGGCGCTGGGGCGGCGCGAGAGTCGCGTCTACGAGGAGATGATCAACCAGGGCCGCACCTCCTTCCTCAGCGCGCCGGGCCTGGAGGCGCTTCTGGAAGGCGGCGTGCCGATCATGGTCGACGGGCACTGCGTCGGTGCGGTCGGCGTCAGCGGGGTGAAGTCCAGCGAGGACGTGCAGATTGCCAAGGCGGGCATCGCCGCCCTCGGCTGAGCATCAGGGTGCCCCGATCGGGAGGTGGCCGCGGTCTATAATTCCGCGGTTTACCTTCACCCACGCCGCCCAGCGCTTTTCCGCTGCCATCCGACGGATCTTCCTCGGCACTTGACGCCGGTCGACGAGCCGACCTGGGCGCGCACACAGACAGGGAGTCCCCGGTGCCGCCGCCATTGCTGTCCCCCCACGCCCCGGCGATCCTGGCTCTCGCGGACGGCACGATCTTCCAGGGCGTCTCGATCGGCGCCGCCGGGCTGACGGTTGGCGAAGTGGTGTTCAACACCGCGCTGACGGGCTACCAGGAAATCCTCACCGACCCGAGCTACTGCCGCCAGATCGTCACGCTGACCTATCCGCACATCGGCAACGTCGGCGTCAATGACGAAGACGTCGAGGCCTCGAAAGTGCACGCCGCCGGCCTGATCATCAAGGACCTGCCGGTGCGCGAATCCAACTTCCGCATGAGCGAAACGCTGCCGGCCTACCTGCGGCGCGAAGGCACGGTGGCGATCGCCGGCATCGACACACGGCGCCTGACGCGCGTGCTGCGCACGAAGGGCGCGCAGAACGGCTGCATCCTGACGCTGCCCGAGGGCGCCGCGGTGACCGAGAGCCATCGGGCCGACGCGGTGGCGCGTGCCCAGGCCGCGCCGAGCATGGCCGGGCAGGACCTGGCCAAGGTGGTCAGCGCCACCGAGGTGCGGCCCTGGACCGAGACCGAATGGGTGCTGGGCCAGGGCTACGGCCAGGCCAAGGATGGGCGCTTCCACGTCGTGGCCTACGACTTCGGCGTCAAGCGCAACATCCTGCGCATGCTGGCGCAGCGCGGCTGCCGGGTCACCGTCGTGCCGGCGCAGACGCCGGCCGCCAAGGCGCTCGAGCTGAAGCCCGACGGCATCTTCCTGAGCAACGGCCCGGGCGACCCGGAACCCTGCGACTACGCGATCGCCGCGGCCCGCGAACTGATCGAGCGTGGCATCCCGACCTTCGGCATCTGCCTGGGCCACCAGATCCTCGCGCTGGCCTCGGGCGCCAAGACCTTCAAGATGAAGTTCGGCCACCACGGTGCCAACCACCCGGTGAAGGACCTGGACAGCGGCCGCGTCAGCATCACCAGCCAGAACCACGGTTTTGCGGTGGACGAGAAGACCCTGCCGGCCACCTTGCGCGCCACGCATGTGTCGCTGTTCGACGGCACCCTGCAGGGCCTGGCGCGCACCGACCGCCCCGCCTTCTGCTTCCAGGGCCACCCCGAAGCCTCACCCGGCCCGCACGACATCGGTTACCTGTTCGATCGCTTCGTGAACCTCATGGAGAAACGCTGAGATGCCGAAGCGCACCGACCTGAAAAGCATCCTCATCATCGGCGCCGGCCCGATCGTCATCGGCCAGGCCTGCGAGTTCGACTACTCCGGCGCCCAGGCCTGCAAGGCGCTGCGCGAGGAGGGCTACCGCGTCATCCTCGTCAACAGCAACCCGGCGACGATCATGACCGACCCGGGCATGGCCGACGCCACCTACATCGAGCCCATCACCTGGCAGGTGGTCGAGAAGATCATCGCCAAGGAGCGGCCCGATGCGGTGCTGCCCACCATGGGCGGCCAGACCGCGCTGAACTGCGCGCTCGACCTGCACCGCCACGGCGTGCTGGCCAAGTACGGCGTGGAGATGATCGGTGCCAACGAACACGCCATCGAGAAGGCCGAGGACCGGCTGAAGTTCAAGGACGCGATGACCGGCATCGGCCTGCACTCGGCCAAGAGCGGCATCGCGCACTCGATGGAGGAGGCGCTGGCGGTGCAGCGGCGCATCACCCAGGAGATCGGCGGCACCGGCTTCCCGATGGTGATCCGCCCCAGCTTCACGCTCGGCGGCACCGGCGGCGGCATCGCCTACAACCCGGAGGAGTTCGAGGAGATCTGCAAGCGCGGGATCGACCTCTCGCCCACCAACGAGCTGCTGATCGAGGAATCGCTGATCGGCTGGAAGGAGTTCGAGATGGAGGTGGTCCGCGACAAGGCGGACAACTGCATCATCATCTGCTCGATCGAGAACCTCGACCCGATGGGCATCCACACCGGCGACTCGATCACCGTTGCGCCGGCGCAGACGCTGACCGACAAGGAATACCAGCTGATGCGCAACGCGTCGATCGCGATCCTGCGCGAGATCGGCGTGGACACGGGCGGCAGCAACGTGCAGTTCGCGATCAACCCGCGCAACGGCCGCATGGTGGTGATCGAGATGAACCCGCGCGTCTCGCGCAGCTCGGCGCTGGCCTCCAAGGCCACCGGCTTCCCGATCGCCAAGGTGGCGGCCAAGCTGGCGGTGGGCTACACGCTCGACGAACTGCGCAACGACATCACCGGCGGCGCCACGCCGGCCTCGTTCGAGCCCTCGATCGACTACGTGGTCACCAAGATCCCGCGCTTCGCGTTCGAGAAGTTCCCGGCCGCGGATTCGCGCCTGACCACGCAGATGAAGAGCGTCGGCGAGGTGATGGCGATGGGCCGCACCTTCCAGGAGAGCTTCCAGAAGGCGCTGCGCGGCCTGGAGACCGGCATCGACGGCCTGACCGAGCGCAGCGACGACCGCGAGGACATCGTGCAGGAGATCGGCGAGGCCGGCCCGGAGCGCATCCTCTACGTGGCCGACGCCTTCCGCATCGGCATGACGCTCGACGAGATCTTCGAGGAAACCGCGATCGACCCGTGGTTCCTGGCCCAGATCGAGCAGATCGTCGCCACCGAGAAGCTGCTCGCCGGCCGCACGCTCGAGGGCCTGTCGGCCGACGAACTGCGCTTCCTCAAGCGCAAGGGCTTTTCCGACAAGCGCCTGGCGAAGCTGCTCGGCACCCACCAGCACGCGGTGCGCGCCGCGCGCCACGCGCTGAACGTGCGCCCGGTCTACAAGCGCGTGGACACCTGCGCGGCCGAGTTCGCCACGCAGACCGCCTACATGTACTCGTCGTACGACGAGGAGTGCGAGGCCGAGCCGACCTCGAACAAGAAGATCATGGTGCTGGGCGGTGGGCCGAACCGCATCGGCCAGGGCATCGAGTTCGACTACTGCTGCGTCCACGCCGCCCTCGCGATGCGCGAGGACGGCTACGAGACCATCATGGTCAACTGCAACCCGGAAACGGTCTCGACCGACTACGACACCTCCGACCGCCTCTACTTCGAGCCGGTCACGCTCGAGGACGTGCTCGAGATCGTCGACAAGGAGAAGCCGGCCGGCGTGATCGTGCAGTATGGCGGCCAGACGCCGCTGAAGCTGGCGCTCGACCTGGAGCGCGCCGGCGTGCCCATCGTCGGCACCAGCCCGGACAGCATCGACGTGGCCGAGGACCGCGAGCGCTTCCAGAAGCTGCTGCACGAACTCGGCCTGAAGCAGCCGCCCAACCGCACCGCGCGCACCGAGGAGGCCGCGCTGGCGATGGCGCACGAGATCGGCTACCCGCTGGTCGTACGCCCGAGCTACGTGCTCGGTGGCCGGGCGATGGAGATCGTGCACGGCGACAAGGACCTCGAGCGCTACATGCGCGAGGCGGTGCGCGTCTCGGAGAAGTCGCCGGTGCTGCTGGACCGCTTCCTCGACGACGCGATCGAGGTCGACGTCGACTGCATCGCCGACGGCGAGCGGGTCGTGATCGGCGGCATCATGGAGCACGTCGAGCAGGCCGGCATCCACAGCGGCGACTCGGCCTGCTCGCTGCCGCCCTACACACTCTCGGCCGCGCTGCAGGACGAGTTGCGCCGCCAGACCGTCGCGATGGCGAAGGCGCTGAAGGTGGTGGGCCTGATGAACGTCCAGTTCGCGATCCAGGGCGAGGGCGACGACGCGGTCGTCTACGTGCTGGAGGTGAACCCGCGCGCCTCGCGCACCGTGCCCTTCGTCAGCAAGGCCAACGGCCAGCCGCTGGCCAAGATCGCGGCGCGCTGCATGGTCGGCCGCACCCTCGCGCAGCAGGGCGTGCCGGGCGAGGTGGTGCCGCCGTACTTCAGCGTCAAGGAGGCGGTGTTCCCGTTCAACAAGTTCCCGGGCGTGGACCCGATCCTCGGGCCGGAGATGCGCTCCACCGGCGAGGTGATGGGCACCGGGCGCAGCTTCGGCGAGGCGATGGTCAAGAGCCAGCTCGGGGCCGGCTCGCGCCTGCCGAGCCGGGGCACGGTGTGCATCACCGTGAAGAACAGCGACAAGGCGCGCGCCGTCGCCGTGGCGCGTGACCTGCACGCGCTCGGCTTCCAGCTGGTGGCCACCAAGGGCACGGCTGCGGCGATCGCCGAAGCCGGCGTGCCGGTCCGGGCGGTCAACAAGGTCAAGGACGGCCGGCCGCACATCGTCGACATGGTCAAGGCGGGCGAGATCCAGCTCGTCTTCACCACCGTGGACGAGACCCGCACCGCGATTGCCGACTCGCGCCACATCCGCCAGGCGGCACTGGCCAACCGGGTGACCTACTACACCTCGATGGCCGGCTGCGAGGCCGCGGTCGAGGGCATGAAGCACCAGGCCGATGTGGTGGTGAGGTCGTTGCAGGAACTGCACGCCGAACTGCACTAAACTCCGGCGCATCTCTCCACGGCCGCCGCCGGATTCTCTGGGCGGCGGCTTCGTTTTTTCCGGCTCGAGGATTCTTTCGCATGGCCACCATCCCCCTCACCAAGCGCGGCGCCGAGAAGCTCAAGGACGAGCTGACGCGGCTGAAGTCCGTCGAGCGGCATGCGGTCATCCAGGCGATCGCCGAGGCGCGCGCGCAGGGCGACCTGTCGGAGAACGCCGAGTACGAAGCGGCCAAAGACAAGCAGGGCTTCATCGAGGGCCGCATCCTCGAGATCGAGGGCAAGCTCGCGGCCGCGCAGATCATCGACCCGGCCGGGCTGGACGCCGGCGGCAAGGTGGTGTTCGGCTCGACCGTCGACCTCGAGGACGAGGACAGCGGCGCCAAGGTCACCTACCAGATCGTCGGCGAGGACGAGGCGGATCTGAAGCAGGGCCTGATCTCCATCGGCTCGCCGATCGCCCGCGCGCTGATCGGCAAGGAGGCCGGCGACGTGGCCGAGGTGCAGGCGCCCGGCGGACTGCGCCACTACGAGATCGTCGACGTCCGCTACGTCTGACGTGACACCCCCACGCTCGCGTGCGCTCGCTGCCCCCCGAGGGGGCGCTCAGTGGCTTCGGGCGGCCGGGCGCCACTGATGCAACGGCTGGCCGGCTTGCTGGCCGCGCTGTGGGCGGGTGCGCTCGCCTGCGTCGCCGGCATCGCCACGCCGAGCGCCTTTGCGCTGCTGCCGCGCGCCGAGGCCGGCCGGGTGGCCGGGCGCATCCTCTCCATCGAGGCGCACCTGAGCCTCGCGCTCGGCCTGCTGCTCGTGATGTTGACGTGGCGCCTGGCGCGCGACGCGGCCGAGGCCGGGCGCGGATCGCGCATGAGCGCCGAGCTGCTGCTGGCCGCCGGCACCCTGTTCTGCACCGTGGCAGGTTACTTCGCCGTGCAGCCGATGATGGAGGCTGCGCGGGCCGGGCAGGGGCCCTGGAGCTTCGGTGCGCTGCACGCGGTCTCCAGCGTGTTCTTCGCGCTCAAGGGCCTGCTGGTGCTGGCCCTGGCCTGGCGGCTCAGCCGCCCTGTGCGGACTTCTTGACGCTCGTCTGCCGCTTGCGGGCGCGCTTGACCTCGCCACCAGCGGTGAGCCGCTGGTTGCCCATCACCTTGACCTTCTTCACCTGCGGGCGATGGTTGCCGCTCTTCGAGAACTTCAGGATCTTGACCACCTTGGGGCCGGGCATCCGGTCTTCGCGCTCGGCCTTGGGCTTGGGCGGGACGGGCCGCCACAGCACCAGCAGCTTGCCGATGTGCTGGATCGGGGCGGCGTTCAGCTCCTCGGCCAGGATCAGCAGCATCTGCTCGCGCACCGCGCGGTCGTCGGAGAAGACGCGGATCTTGATCAGCCCGTGGGCGTTCAGCGCGGCGTCGGCCTCCTTGCGGATGGCTTCGGTCAGGCCTTCGGCGCCGATCAGCACGACCGGATCGAGGTGGTGGGCTGCGGCGCGGTGTTCCTTGCGCTGCGCCGGGGTCAGGGTGATGACGGGCATCTGCGTATTATCCGCGTCCGATGAGCGTCCGATCCAAGAGCAAGAAGGTCAACCGCGCCTGGCTGCACGACCACCTGACCGACCCCTACGTCAAGCTGGCGCAGAAGGAAGGCTACCGGGCCCGTGCGGCCTACAAGCTCAAGGAGATCGACGAGACGCTGCACCTCGTCAAGCCCGGGCAGCTGGTGGTGGACCTGGGCGCCACGCCGGGCGCCTGGAGCCAGTACCTGCGGCGCAAGTTCGCCGGCCCGGGCGGGGTGCTGAACGGCACCATCATCGCGCTGGACATCCTCGATTTCGAGCCGATCGAAGGTGTCGAGTTCATCCAGGGCGACTTCCGCGAGGACGCGGTGCTGGCCCAGCTGAGCGCCAGGGTCGGCGGCCGCCCGGTCGACCTCGTGGTCTCGGACATGGCGCCCAACCTCTCCGGCATCGAGAGTGCCGACTCGGCCCGGATCGCCCACCTGGTCGAACTGGCGGCGGAGTTCGCCCAGAACCACCTCAAACCCACCGGGGCATTGGTTTGCAAGGTGTTCCACGGCAGCGGCTACAGTCAGCTGGTGGAGCTCTTCAAGCAGCGCTTCCGTAGCGTCAAGGCGCTCAAGCCCAAGGCGTCGCGCGACAAGTCGGCCGAAACCTTCCTGATCGGCATCGGTCTCAAGCCGCGTGCCGGAGTGGCCGAAAACCGTGTCGTACCAGGGTGAAACGCCCCGGGCCCGTGGGCTTGACTGGACTAAAATCATCACCACATGCCGTGGCAATGGGCGGAAACCCTTCCGCCACGTTGTCTGTATCTCGGAAAAGGAGCCGCGGTGAACAATCAATGGTTCTCTAAGGTCGCTGTCTGGCTGGTGATCGCACTCGTGCTGTTCACCGTGTTCAAGCAGTTCGACCGCGGAGCGTCGACGGCGGGCCAGATCGGCTACTCCGAGTTCCTCGAAGAGGTGCGCGCCAAGCGCATCAAGAGCGTGGTGCTGCAGGAAGGCGGCGGTGGCTCGACCGAGATCCGCGCTCGCACCACCGACGACAAGGAAGTCCGCACCACCGCCACCTACCTCGACCGCGGCCTGGTCGGCGACCTGATCAACAACGGCGTCAAGTTCGACGTCAAGCCGCGCGAGGAGCCCTCGTTCCTGCTGAGCCTGCTGGCCAGCTGGGGCCCGATCCTGCTGCTGATCGGCGTGTGGATCTACTTCATGCGCCAGATGCAAGGCGGCGGCAAGGGCGGTGCCTTCAGCTTCGGGAAGAGCAAGGCGCGCATGCTCGACGAGGCCAACAACACCACCACCTTCGCCGACGTCGCCGGCTGCGACGAGGCCAAGGAGGAGGTCAAGGAGCTGGTCGACTTCCTGAAGGACCCGCAGAAGTTCCAGAAGCTCGGCGGTCGCATCCCGCGCGGCGTGTTGCTGGTCGGCCCCCCGGGCACCGGCAAGACGCTGCTGGCCAAGGCGATCGCCGGCGAGGCCAAGGTGCCGTTCTTCTCGATCTCCGGCTCCGACTTCGTCGAGATGTTCGTCGGCGTCGGCGCGGCGCGCGTGCGCGACATGTTCGAGCAGGCCAAGAAGAGCGCGCCCTGCATCATCTTCATCGACGAAATCGACGCCGTCGGCCGCCACCGCGGTGCCGGCCTGGGCGGCGGCAACGACGAGCGCGAGCAGACGCTGAACCAGATGCTCGTCGAGATGGACGGCTTCGAGACCAACCTCGGCGTGATCGTGATGGCGGCCACCAACCGGCCCGACATCCTCGACCCGGCGCTGCTGCGCCCGGGCCGCTTCGACCGCCAGGTCTACGTGACGCTGCCGGACGTGCGCGGCCGCGAGCAGATCCTGAACGTGCACATGCGCAAGGTGCCGGTCGGCCAGGACATCCGCGCCGACATCCTGGCGCGCGGCACGCCGGGCTTCTCCGGTGCCGACCTGGCCAACCTGGTCAACGAGGCGGCTCTCTTCGCCGCGCGCCGCAGCGGGCGCGTGGTGGAAATGGTCGACTTCGAGAAGGCCAAGGACAAGATCATGATGGGCCCCGAGCGCAAGTCCATGGTCATGCCCGAGGAAGAGCGCCGCAACACCGCTTACCACGAGGCCGGCCATGCCCTGGTGGCGCGCCTGATGCCCAAGACCGACCCGGTGCACAAGGTCACCGTGATCCCGCGCGGCCGGGCGCTGGGCGTGACGATGCAGCTGCCCGAGGGCGACCGCTACAGCATGGACAAGGAGCGCATGCTCTCGACCATCTCGGTGCTGTTCGGCGGCCGCATCGCCGAAGAGGTGTTCATGAACCAGATGACCACCGGCGCCAGCAACGACTTCGAGCGCGCCACCCAGCTGGCACGCGACATGGTGATGCGCTATGGCATGAGCGACGAACTCGGCCCGATGGTCTATGCCGAGAACGAGGGCGAGGTGTTCCTCGGCCGCTCGATCACCAAGCAGGTCAACATGTCCGAGGCGACGATGCAGAAGGTGGACCGCGAGGTGCGCCGCATCATCGACGAGCAGTACGCCACCGCGCGCAAGCTCATCGAGGAGAACCAGGACAAGATGCACACGATGGCCAAGGCGCTGCTCGAGTGGGAGACCATCGACAGCGACCAGATCGAGGACATCATGTCCGGCAAGCCGCCGCGCCCGCCCAAGGACTGGACGCCCTCGGCCAGCAAGCCCGGCTCCAGCGTGCCCCCGGTCAGCCCGGGCAGCGCCACCGCGACGGCCTGACCCGGCCGCCGGTCCTGAACTCGACGGGGCTTCGGCCCCGTTTTCTTTGCAGGCTCCCATGTTCTGGCAGACCACGCGCTTCCGCATCGATCTCGCGCGCCCACGCGTGATGGGCATCGTCAACGTGACGCCGGATTCGTTCTCCGACGGCGGCCGCCTGGGCGACGCGGCGGCGGCGCTGCGCCACTGCGAGCAACTGCTGGCCGAGGGCGCGGACATCCTCGACATCGGCGGCGAATCCAGCCGCCCCGGCGCGGCGCCGGTGCCGCTGGAGGAGGAGCTGGCGCGTGTGCTGCCGGTGCTGCAGGGCGCGCTGGGCTTCGGCGTACCGCTGTCGGTGGACACGGTCAAGCCGGAGGTGATGCGCCGCGCGCTCGACCTGGGGGCCGACATCGTGAACGACATCGGCGCGCTGCAGGCGCCCGGGGCGCTCGACGCGGTGGCCGCCTTCCCGCGTTCCGGCGTCTGCCTGATGCACATGCGCGGCGACCCGGCCACGATGCAGCAGCGCCCGGCCTACGACGACGTGGTGGCCGAGGTCGCGGACTTCCTGGCCGGGCGGCTGCAGGCGCTGCGCGCCGCCGGCATCGGCGACGAACGCATCGTGCTCGACCCGGGCATCGGCTTCGGCAAGACCGTCGAACACAACCTCGAACTGCTGCGCCGCCAGCCGGAGCTGCTGGCGCTGGGCCGGCCGCTGCTGCTGGGCTGGTCGCGCAAATCCACCCTGGGCGCAGTGACCGGTCGCCCGGTCGGCGAACGCCTGGCCGGCAGCATCGCCGCCGCGCTCGCGGCAGCCCGGCAGGGGGCGGCGATCCTGCGTGTGCACGATGTCGCAGCCACCGTCGACGCCCTGAAGGTGTGGGGGGCGGCCGGCCTGCTGCCGGTGCCAGAATCCCCCGCGACGCAAGGAGCGATCCGATGAGCAGAACCTACTTCGGCACCGACGGCATCCGCGGCACGGTGGGCCAGTACCCGATCACGCCGGACTTCATGCTGCGCATCGGCCATGCCGTCGGACGGGTGCTGAAGGAGAGCGAGGCGCGGCCGACCGTGCTGATCGGCAAGGACACGCGCATCTCCGGCTACATGATCGAATCGGCGCTCGAGGCCGGGTTCGCCTCGGCCGGCGTCAACGTGCTGATGACCGGGCCGCTGCCCACGCCCGGCGTCGCCTACCTGACCCGGGCGCTGCGCCTGAGCCTGGGCGTGGTGATCAGTGCCTCGCACAACCCGTACGAGGACAACGGCATCAAGTTTTTCTCGGCGCGCGGCGAGAAGCTGCCCGACGCCTGGGAGGCCGAGGTCGAGCGCCTGCTCGAGCAGCCGGCGCGCTGGGTCGACTCGTCCGAGCTCGGCAAGGTGCGCAAGCTCGAGGACGCGCGCGGCCGCTACATCGAGTTCTGCAAGAGCACGATCGGCGGCGAGCTGTCGCTGCGCGGGCTGAAGGTGGTGGTCGACGCTGCACACGGCGCGGCCTCGCGCGTGGTGCCCGAGGTGTTCCACGAGCTCGGCGCCGAGGTGGTGGCGATCGGCTGCAGTCCGGACGGCATGAACATCAACGCCGGCTTCGGCGCGACGGCGCCGGCGGCGCTGGTGGCCGCCGTCAAGGAGCATGGCGCCGACTACGGCATCGCGCTCGACGGCGATGCCGACCGGCTGCAGATGGTCGACGGCTCCGGCCGCCTGTTCAACGGCGACGAGCTGCTGTTCGTCATGGTGGCCGACCGCATCGCGCAGGACCAGCCGGTGCCCGGCGCGGTCGGCACGCTGATGACCAACATGGCGGTCGAACTGGCGCTGAAGGAACGCGGCGTGCCCTTCGTGCGCGCCAAGGTCGGCGACCGCTACATCCTCGAGGAGCTGTCGGCGCGCGGCTGGCAGCTCGGCGGCGAGGGTTCGGGCCACCTGCTGGCGCTGGACAAGCACACCACCGGCGACGGCATCGTCAGCGCGCTGCAGATCCTGCAGGCGGTGCGGCGCAGCGGCCGCACGCTGGCCGAACTGCTGGCCGGCGTGGCGCTGTTCCCGCAGACGCTGATCAACGTGCGCCTGGCCGAGGGCAGCGACTGGAAGAAGAACACCGCGCTGGCGGCCGAGCAGGAGCGCGTGACGCGCGAGCTCGGCAGCCAGGGGCGCATCCTGATCCGCGCCTCCGGCACCGAGCCGGTGCTGCGGGTGATGGTCGAGGCGCGCGACGCGGCCCGCGCCAAGCGCAGCGCCGAGCAACTCGCCGACGCGGCGCGGGCCTGATCGGGACGCGGCCTACTTCTTCGGGGGCATCAGCACCCGGTCGATGACGTGGACGACGCCGTTGGCGGCGCCCAGGTCGGCCTGGGTCACCATCGCGTCCTCGACCGTCACGTAACCCCCGGCCTTGCCGAGTGCCAGGTTGGCGCCCTGCACGGTCTTGGCATTGCCGTTCCTGACGTCGGCGGCGCCGACCTTGCCCGGCAGCACGTGGTAGCTCAGCACCTCCTTGAGCCTGGACTTGTCGGTGCTCAGTTCGGCCAGCGTCTTGGCCGGCACGGCTTTGAAGGCCTCGTCGCTCGGGGCGAACACGGTGAAGGGGCCGGGCCCCTTGAGCGTATCGGCCAGGCCGGCGTCGGCGATCAGCTTGTTCAGCGTCGTCAGCTGGGGGTTGCGCGCCGTGGCGTCAGCCACCGTCGCGGGGGTGCCGGTGGTGGCGCAGCCGGCCAGCAGGGCCAGCGCCGCGGCGCCGGCCAGCAGGGAAGATCGGAACATCGTGGGTCCTCGTGTGAAAGTCACGGCTGGGCAGTCTGCGGTGGCGCTGTGACGGTCGGATGACGGTCGTGTGACGCCACGTGCGCGCCCACGGCCGTTGTCACGCGGCTGTCACGAGGCGTCCCTAGAGTGCCGGCCATGTCACGCACCACCTCGAAAGGCGTCACCATGTCCGTCTCCACCGTTCGTCGTGCGGCCCTGGCCGTCGCATTCGCCATCTCCGGCAGCGCTGTGCTGGCGCAGGACGTCACCGGCGCCGGCGCCACCTTCCCGGCGCCGATCTACGCCAAGTGGGCCGATGCCTACAACAAGGCGACCGGCGCGCGCATCAACTACCAGTCGGTCGGCTCGGGCGCCGGCATCCGCCAGATCAAGGCCAAGACGGTCGACTTCGGCGCCACGGACATGCCGCTGAAGGACGACGAACTCGCCAAGGACGGCTTGCTGCAGTTCCCGACCGTGATCGGCGGCGTCGTGCCGGTGGTCAACATCAAGGGCATCGCCCCGGGGCAGATCAAGCTGACCGGGCAGGCGCTGGGCGACATCTACCTCGGCAAGATCACCAAGTGGAACGACCCGGCGCTGACCACGCTGAACCCCGGCGTGCCGCTGCCCGATGCGCCGATCGCGGTGGTGCGCCGCGCCGACGGCTCGGGCACCAGCTTCATCTTCACGAACTACCTGTCCAAGGTCAACGAGGAGTGGAAGACCAAGGTCGGCGAGGGCACCGCCGTGAACTGGCCGACCGGCGCGGGCGGCAAGGGCAACGAAGGGGTGGCGGCGTTCGTGCAGCGCCTGCCCAACTCGATCGGCTACGTCGAGTACGCCTACGTGAAGCAGAACAAGATGACGTACACGCTGCTGAAGAACCGGGCCGGCAGCTTCGTGGCGCCGGACGACGCGAACTTCAAGGCGGCGGCCGCGGGTGCCGACTGGTCCAAGACCTTCTACCAGATCCTGACCGAGCAGCCGGGCAAGGACTCCTGGCCGCTGACCGGTGCGACCTTCATCCTGATGTACAAGTCGACCGACAAGCCGGCCAACGCGACCGCGGCGCTGAAGTTCTTCGACTGGGCCTACAAGAGCGGCGACGCGATGGCCGCCGAGCTGGAGTACGTGTCGCTGCCGGCCAACGTCAAGGACCTGGTGCGCAAGCAGTGGGGCGAGATCAAGGACGCCGCCGGCAAGCCGGTGGCCGCGGTCCAGTAAGCGCAGGGCGTTCCGAGCACCGCATCGCCAGCACCGGACGGGAGGCCCATGACCGCTACACTGCCCGCGAACCCGAGCCTGGATCGCACCGTCATGGACCGTTCCGACCCGGCCGGCGCACCGCCGCCGCAGCGCCGGTCCTCCCCGTGGGCCGACAGCCTGTTCTCCCTGCTGGCCCATGGCGCCGCCTGGCTCACGCTGGCCCTGCTGGCCGGCATCATCGCCTCGCTGGTGATCGGAGCTGCCCCGGCGATCCGCGAGTACGGCCTGGGCTTCCTCTGGAACAGCGAGTGGGACCCGGTGCGCAACCGCTACGGCGGCTTGGTGATGATCTACGGCACGCTGATGACCTCGTTCATCGCGCTGCTGATCGCGGTGCCGGTGAGCTTCGGCATCGCGCTGTTCCTCACCGAGCTGTCGCCGAACTGGCTCAAGCGCCCGCTGGGCACGGCGATCGAACTGCTCGCCGCGGTGCCGTCGATCGTCTACGGCATGTGGGGCCTGCTGGTGTTCGGCCCGATCCTCGCCACCTACGTGCAGCAGCCGCTGCAGGCGGCGTTCAGCGGGGTTCCGGGGCTCGGCGCGCTGGTCTCGGGGCCGCCGGTGGGCATCGGCATCCTGTCGGCCGGCATCATCCTGGCGATCATGATCATCCCGTTCATCGCGGCGGTCATGCGCGACGTGTTCGAGGTCACGCCGCCGCTGCTGAAGGAGTCCGCCTACGGGCTGGGCTCCACCACCTGGGAGGTGGTCTACAAGGTCGTGCTGCCCTACACGAAGACCGGCGTGGTCGGCGGCATCATGCTCGGGCTCGGGCGGGCGCTGGGCGAGACGATGGCCGTGACCTTCGTGATCGGCAACATGAACCAGCTCGACTCGCTGTCGCTGTTCGAGGCGGCCAACAGCATCACCTCGGCGCTGGCCAACGAGTTCGCCGAGGCTGGCGAGGGGCTGCACCAGGCCTCGCTGATCTACCTCGGCCTGATCCTGTTCTTCATCACCTTCGTGGTGCTGGCGCTCTCGAAGGTGCTGCTGGCGCAACTCAAGAAGAGCGAAGGGAGCCGCTCATGAGCACGGCGCTCACATTCGACGCCGACAAGCTGGCCAGGCACCGCGCGCGCAAGCGCGTGAACCGCGTGGCGCTCGCCCTCGCGTTGGGCGCGATGGCCTTCGGGGTGTTCTGGCTGGTCTGGATCCTGATCGAGACGGTGCGCCTGGGCATCGGCGGCATCGCGCTGGCGACCTTCACCGAGATGACGCCGCCGCCGCAGGCCGAGACCGGCGGCCTGGCCAACGCGATCTTCGGTTCGCTGCTGATGGTGTCGCTGGCCACGCTGCTGGGCACGCCGATCGGCATCCTGGCCGGCATCTACCTGGCGGAGTACGGGCAGAAGACCTGGCTCGGCTCGGCGACACGCTTCATCAACGACATCCTGCTGTCGGCGCCGTCGATCGTGATCGGCCTGTTCATCTATGCCGCCGTGGTGGCGCGGGTGAAGTCCTTCTCCGGCGGCGCCGGCGTGCTGGCGCTGGCGCTGATCGTGATTCCGGTGGTGATCCGCACCACCGAGAACATGCTGAGCCTGATCCCGAACGCGCTGCGCGAGGCGGCCTATGCGCTGGGCACGCCGAAGTGGAAGGTGATCGTGATGATCACCCTGAAGGCGGCGCGCGCCGGCGTGGTCACCGGCGTGCTGCTGGCGCTGGCGCGCATCGCCGGCGAGACGGCGCCGCTGCTCTTCACGGCCTTGTCCAACCAGTTCTGGACCAGCAGCCTCGCCGAACCGATGGCCAGCCTCCCGGTGACCATCTTCAAGTTCGCGATGAGCCCGTACGAGAACTGGCAGAAGCTGGCCTGGGCCGGCGTGTTCCTGATCACGCTGGGTGTGCTCGCGCTGAACATCCTGGCGCGCGTGCTGTTCCGCAACAAACACTGAGGGGGAAGGGCGATGGACGTCCGCGTCGAACTGCCCGTCACCGAGAAGGTCAAGATCTCGGTGCGCGACTTGAACTTCTATTACGGCGGCTTCCACGCCCTGAAGCGCATCAACCTCGACATCCCGGCCGGCAAGGTGACGGCCTTCATCGGCCCGTCGGGCTGCGGCAAGAGCACGCTGCTGCGCACCTTCAACCGCATGTTCGAGCTCTATCCCGAGCAGCGCGCCGAGGGGCAGATCCTGCTGGACGGGCAGAACATCCTCGAGAAGCGGCTCGACGTGAGCCTGATCCGCGCCAAGATCGGCATGGTCTTTCAGAAGCCGACGCCGTTCCCGATGTCGATCTACGACAACATCGCCTTCGGCGTGCGGCTGTTCGAGAGCCTGCCGCGGGTGGAGATGGACGAGCGGGTCGAGTGGGCGCTGAAGAAGGCCGCGCTGTGGAACGAGGTGAAGGACAAGCTCAGTCAGAGCGGCTCGGGCCTGTCGGGCGGCCAGCAGCAGCGCCTGTGCATCGCGCGCGGCATCGCGATCAAGCCCGAGGTGCTGCTGCTCGACGAACCCTGCTCGGCGCTCGACCCGATCTCCACCGGCAAGATCGAGGAGCTGATTACCGAGCTGAAGAGCGACTACACCGTGGCCATCGTCACGCACAACATGCAGCAGGCGGCGCGGGTGTCCGACTACACGGCCTACATGTACCTCGGCGACCTGATCGAGTTCGGGCCGACGGCGGAGCTGTTCATGAAGCCCAAGAAGAAGGACACGGAAGACTACATCACGGGCAGGTTCGGATGAACCTGTCCGTGATGTAGCGGCGCAGGCTGACTTCGCGCAGCGAAGTCAAGCGCAGCGGGCCGAAGCCACTACCGGGAACCGACATGAGCGACAAACACCTCTCGACCCAGTTCGACGCCGAGCTCTCGGCCATCTCCACCCGCGTGCTCGAGATGGGCGGGCTGGCCGAATCGCAGGTCGCCCAGGCGATCTACTCGTTGGTCAACGTCAGCGGCGAGACCGCCACGCAGGTGCTGGCCGGCGAGGAGCGCGTCAACCAGATGGAGGTCGAAATCGACCGCGACCTCTCCACCATCATCGCGCGGCGCCAGCCGACCGCACGCGACCTGCGCCTGCTGATCGCGATCTCCAAGACGATCGGCAACCTCGAGCGCGTGGGCGACGAGGCGGCACGCATCGCGCGCACCGTGCAGCGCCTGATCAACTCCGGCATGTCCAGCCGCATGCGGCTGCCGGTGGGCGACGTCTCCTTCGAGGCGAGCCTGGCCACCGCCTCGCTGCGCAAGGCGCTGGACGCCTTCGCGCGGCTGGATGCGGTCAAGGCGCTGGAGGTCATCAAGGACGACAATCAGATCGACATCGAGTTCGACGGGCTGATGCGCAAGCTGATCACCTACATGATGGAAGACCCGCGCACCATCTCCTCGTCGATCGACCTGGTGTTCGTGGCCAAGGCGATCGAGCGCATCGGCGACCACGCGAAGAACCTCGCCGAGCAGACCATCTACATCGTCAAGGGCACCGACGTGCGCCACCATCCGCTGGCCAACGTCGAGTCCGTGGTGCGTTGAGGAGGTGTCGATGAGCCAGGTGCTGGTGGTCGAGGACGAGGCGGCGATTGCCGAGCTGATCGCGCTGAACCTGCGCCATGCCGGCTACGAGGTGACGGTGGCCGCCACGGCCGAGCAGGCGCAGGCGGCGATCGACGGCGTGCTGCCCGACCTGGTGCTGCTGGACTGGATGCTGCCCGGCCAGTCCGGCCTCGCGCTGGCACGGCGCTGGCGCAGCGAGACCCGCACGCGCGAGCTGCCCATCATCATGCTGACGGCGCGCGCGGCCGAATCGGACAAGATCTCCGGGCTGGACGCCGGCGCGGACGACTACCTGACCAAGCCGTTCTCCACCAACGAGCTGATGGCGCGCATCCGCGCGGTGCTGCGCCGGAAAGCACCCGAGGCGCTGGACGCGGCGGTGCAGGTCGGCAAGCTGCGGCTCGATCCGGCCACGCGGCGGGTGATCGGCGGCGAGGTCGAGCTCAAGCTCGGCCCGACCGAGTTCCGCCTGCTGCACTTCCTGATGGTGCACCCCGAGCGGGTGCACAGCCGCGCCCAGCTGCTCGACCGGGTCTGGGGCGACCATGTGTTCATCGAGGAGCGCACGGTCGACGTGCACGTCAAGCGCCTGCGCGAGGCGCTCGCGCCGGCGCAGTGCCAGACGATGGTCGAGACCGTGCGCGGCGCCGGCTACCGCCTGACCCAGCAGGTGCCGGAGACGCAGGCTTGAGCTGGCTGCTGACCCGCCTGCTCGCCGGCGTGCTGGCGATGGCGGCGGGCGGCGTCGCGGGGTACCTGCTGGGCCGGCCGACGCAGTCGCCGGTGCTCAGCGCGATGCTGGGCGGGGCCACGGGCGTGGCCCTGGCGGCCCTGCTCGATGCGCTGCGCGGTGCGCGCCTGATGGCCTGGCTGCGCGGCCCGCAGGAGCAGCAGGCGCCGCGCGACACCGGCTTCTGGGGCGAACTGGGCTACCGGGTCGAGCGCTCGATCCGGCAGCGCGAGCAGGGCCTGGCGCAGGAGCGGCTGCGGCTCGAGCAGTTCCTCTCGGCCATCGAGGCCTCGCCCAACGGCGTGCTGCTGCTCGACGCGGCCGGCCAGATCGTCTGGTGCAACACGGTGGCGGCGGATCACTTCGGGCTCGACCCGCAGCGCGACCGGCGCCAGCCGGTGACCAATCTCGTGCGCGCGCCGGCCTTCGTCGCCTGCCTGCAGCAGGGCCGCTTCGACGAGGCGGTGAGCTTCCCCAAGCCGCGCCACGACGGCACGCTGTCGGTGCTGGTGCGGCCCTACGGCGAGGGCATGAAGCTGGTGCTCTCGCAGGACGTGACCGACCGCGAGCGCAACGAGGCGATGCGGCGCGACTTCGTCGCCAACGTCTCGCACGAGATCCGCACGCCGTTGACGGTGCTGGCCGGCTTCCTCGAGACCATGGCCAACCTGCCGCTGACCGAGGCCGAGCGCAAGCGTGTGCTCGGGCTGATGCAGCAGCAGACGCAGCGCATGCAGACCCTGGTCAGCGACCTGCTCACGCTGGCCCAGCTCGAGGGCAGCCCGCGCCCGACGGTGGACCGCTGGGTGGCGCTCGAGCCGCTGTTCCTGCAGATCGAGGCCGATGCGCGGGCCCTGTCCGGTGGGCGCCACACGCTGCAGGTCGACCATCCCACCGGCGTGCAGATCGCCGGAGCGCAGCCCGAGCTGATGAGCGCGGTGATGAACCTGATCAACAACGCGGTGCGTTACACGCCCGACGGCGGCAGCGTGGAGTTGCGCTGGCGCCTGCTGCCCGACGGCGGCGGGGAGATCCTCGTGGCCGACACCGGCCCGGGCATCGCACGCGAGCACCTGCCACGACTGACCGAACGCTTCTACCGCGTCGACGGCAGCCGCTCGCGCGAGACCGGCGGCACCGGGCTCGGGCTGTCGATCGTCAAGCACGTGGTGCAGCGCCACGGCGGCGAACTCGACATCCAGAGCGAGCCGGGCAAGGGCTCGCGCTTCCGCCTGCTGCTGCCCGCCGCGCGGGTGCGTGTCGCACAGACGGCCGACGCGCCGGCCGAGGCCGCCTGAGCCGTCAGCGCGCCTCGCGGCGGTACATCAGCGTCACGTCGTCGCGCGAGGTGGGCCGGGGCAGGCGGGCCACCAGGGCCCAGCCCGGCACGCTGTCGTCGGCGCCGCCGCGCGCGGTGCGCAGCAGCACCTCGCAGGCGGTGACGTCCGGCGGCGTGATCGCATCGACCCGGTACCCGCCGATGTACTCCAGCGAGGCGATCAGCGAGGTCGGGATCTGCGGCGCCGCGATGCAGGCATCGGCCGGCACCTGTTCGGCAATGCGCGCCACCACCGGGCGGTAGCTGCGGGCGTAGTCCAGCAGCGGCAGCCACAGCGTCATCAGCAGCAGCCAGCACAGCGCCACGCCGCCGGCCGGCAGCACCAGGCTCTTCCACAGCGGATGGCGGTTGCGCCCGGTGCGCCACCTGACCAGCCACAGCCAGGCCAGCGTGCCGAGCACCGCCGCCACCAGCGCGATGCCGGAGAACACCGGCACGAAGCCCGGCGCCAGCTTGGCGACGTTGGCCGCCGGCTTGGCCGGCACGCCGGTCTGCATCGCCACGTAGATCACCCAGATCACCAGGGCGCAGGCGCTGAAGAAGAACACCGAGAACCAGTCGATCGCCGCAGCGGCACTGCGCTGCAGCGTCGGCAGCGCGAAGGCGGCCAGCGCGGCCAGCGGCGGCACGGCCAGCATCAGCGCACGGTCCGAGCCGCCCATCGCGATGCTGGCCAGCAGCGCCACCGCGGCGCAGCCCAGCGGCACCGAGATGTGCCGGTGCAGCCAGTGGCTGCGCCAGCGCCACAGTGTCCACAGCGCCAGCGGCCAGGCTGGCCAGGTGAACCAGACCAGCAGCCGGCCGACGCTCAGCCACTGCGCCGCGCTGTCGGTGCCGCCGACCCGCCACGCCCAGGCGCGCAGCAGCGTGCCGAGCCCGGCCGCCAGCAGGCCGGCGGCGGCGACCCAGAGCACGCTGCGGCGCACCTGCGGGTAGGTCGAGCGCGCGAAGATGATCATGCCGACCAGTGCGAAGGCGACCGCCAGGGCCGGCGCGCCGCTGGCCGCCATCACCGGCAGCGCCAGCAGCAGCGCGGCACGCGCAGCGCGCAGGCGGAACGGGGCGGCCGCCAGGGCGTAGAGGTAGAGCGCCGCGCCGGCCAGCTGCACCAGCTCCGGCGTGGTCTCGTGGCCGAGCTGCAGCAGGCCGAGCGTGGCCATCACCGCCAGCACCGCGCCGTCGGCGATCGCGCGGGCATAGTCGACCGGGTGCGCCTCGCCCCCGAAGGCGAAGGGCAGCGGCTGGGCGGCGTCGGTGCGGGCCAGGTGGTAGGTGGCATACCACGTCAGCCACAGCACCAGCGCCAGCAGCAGCGCAAACGGCAGGCGCGCGGCCAGCGCCGGATCGGCCCAGGGCAGCAGCTTGATGGCCGCCGCGCCCAGCCAGTAGGGCACCAGTGCCACGTCGGCCGGCAGGCCGCCGACCGAGGGCGACAGCCAGCCCGAGCGACCCGCGGCGATGCTGAGCATGTGGCCGAAGGCCGCCGCATCCGCGTTCTTCCAGGGATCGCGTCCGACCAGCCCGGGCAGCAGGTAGGCCGCGCAGAACAGCAGCAGGGCCACGCGCGGCAGACGCTGCGCGGCGCGCTGGGTGACGAGGGCGGGGTTGGGCGAGTTCAAGCGGTCGTGTCGCGGCGCGGCCCGCAATGATGCCGCATCACCGGCAACAAAAAGGGCAGCCGAGGCTGCCCTGGGTGTCGCGTCCGCGCGGCGCCTACTTCTTGAGGTGGGCGAACTTGTTGCGGAACTTCTCGACGCGGCCGCCGAGCGAGTCGACGCTCTTCTGCGTGCCGGTGTAGAACGGGTGCGATTCGCTGGTCGACTCGAGCTTGAACAGCGGCAGCTCGCGGCCGTCGTCCATCGTGATCTTCTCCTTCGTCTCGGCGCACGAGCGGGTGACGAACTTGAAGCCGTTGGACAGATCCACGAAGCAGACTTCGCGGTAGTTGGGGTGGATGCCTTCCTTCATGGGAAACCTCTGCGCTGCATTGCCGGGAGCCACGCCGAACCTTTCGGCGCACTTTCCAACGCTGGAAAACCGCGGATTATAGCGTCGTGCGGGCTCAGCCCCCGCGCCGCATCATGTCGAAGAAGTCGAGGTTGTTCTTGGTGGACTTCATCTTGTCGAGGATGAACTCCATCGCCTCGATCTCGTCCATCGGGTAGAGCAGCTTGCGCAGGATCCAGCTCTTCTGGAGGATTTCCGGCTTGAGCAGCAGTTCCTCGCGGCGCGTGCCCGACTTGTTGATCAGGATCGACGGGTAGACGCGCTTCTCGGCCATGCGGCGGTCGAGGTGGATCTCGCAGTTGCCGGTGCCCTTGAACTCCTCGTAGATCACCTCGTCCATGCGGCTGCCGGTGTCGATCAGCGCGGTGCCGATGATGGTCAGCGAGCCGCCTTCCTCGACGTTGCGCGCCGCGCCGAAGAAGCGCTTCGGGCGCTGCAGCGCATTGGCGTCCACGCCGCCGGTCAGCACCTTGCCGGAGGAGGGCAGCACGTTGTTGTAGGCGCGCGCGAGGCGGGTGATCGAGTCGAGCAGGATCACCACGTCCTTCTTCAGCTCGACCAGGCGCTTGGCGCGTTCGATCACCATCTCGGCCACCTGCACGTGGCGCGCGGCCGGCTCGTCGAAGGTGGAGGAAATGACCTCGCCGCGCACCGTGCGGACCATCTCGGTCACTTCCTCGGGCCGCTCGTCGACGAGCAGCACGATCAGGTAGACGTCGGGGTGGTTGGCGACGATCGCGTGCGCGATGTGCTGCATCATCACCGTCTTGCCGGTCTTGGGCTGCGCGACGAGCAAGGCGCGCTGGCCTTTGCCGATCGGCGCGATCAGGTCGATGATGCGGCCGGTGATGTTCTCGTCGGACTTGATCTCGCGCTCGAGCTTGAACTGCTCCTTCGGGAAGAGCGGCGTCAAGTTCTCGAACATGATCTTGTGCTTGCTCTCCTCGGGCGTGAGGCCGTTGACGCGGTCGACCTTCACCAGCGCAAAGTAGCGCTCGCCGTCCTTGGGCACGCGCACCTCGCCTTCGACGGCGTCGCCGGTGTGCAGGTTGAAGCGGCGGATCTGGCTCGGGCTGAGGTAGATGTCGTCGGTCGACGCCATGTAGCTCGCGTCGGGCGAGCGCAGGAAGCCGAAGCCGTCAGGCAGCACCTCGAGCACGCCGTCGCCGAACACCTGCTCGCCGCCCTTGGCGCGCTTCTTCATGATCGCGAACATCAGCTCCTGCTTGCGCATGCGAGCGACGTTGTCGATCTCCAGGCTCTCGCCCATCTTGATGAGCTCGGAGACGTGCAGGGCCTTCAGTTCGGACAGATGCATGGGGAGATGCCCTAGGCGGTGGGTCTTGTGCGGCCGCAGCTTGCGCGGCAGCGCCTTGGCGACGACGGAAACGCTGGAAGGGGGGCCGGAACCACGCGCTGCCGGTACGGCGGTGACCGCCAACCCCGTTATCGGAGCAGGGCGGCCGGGCGTGGGGGCAATCGGTTCGCTGCGGGAGCCGGCGCTCGTGGGACCGGCAACCGCAACGATTGGGAAGGATTATAGATGGCGGTCGAGGAAGGCGGTCAACTGCGCCTTGGGCAGCGCGCCGACCTTGGTGTCCACGAGCTCGCCGCCCTTGAACAGCATCAGCGTCGGGATCCCGCGGATGCCGTACTTGGCCGGCACCGCCTGGTTCTCGTCGACGTTCATCTTGGCGATCTGCAGGCGCCCGCCGTAGTCCTTCGAGATGTCGTCGAGGATGGGCGCGATCATCTTGCACGGCCCGCACCACTCGGCCCAGTAGTCGACCAGCACCGGCTTGTCGGACTGCAGTACGTCGGCGTCGAATGACGCATCGGAGATGTGCTTGATGTTTTCGCTGCTCATGGGTGGATCCTCGGGCGGGGCCACGCGACCATCGGTGGCCGAGGCACAATGATTCTGACACAAAGGCCCTGCGGCCGTGGCGCGTGGCGCCGTGGTCAATTTCGATGGCAGCGATAGCGCGCCACCCCCTTGAGATCGCCGGCGACTGCCCCCAGGGCGGTACGCCGTGGCCTGCCTTTGCAGCGCAGTGCCGGCGCTGGGCGCACGCCCACGGCCTGGCGCTGCGCGACTGCATCGTGCTGCTGCCCTTCGCGCAGCTGTTGCCGCTCGCGCAGCAGGCCTTCGCCGCCGGCGGCGGCTGGCAGCCGCGTGTCGAGACCACCCAGTCGCTGGCGCGCTCGCTCGGTCCGCCGGCGCCGGCGCAGCCCTGGCAGCTGAGCGGCGATGCGGCACTGGACCGCCTCACCGCGGCGCGCCTGCTGCGCGGCCAGTCGCAGGGCGCCGAGTGGGCGCGGCTCGATCCGCGCGGCTTCGAGCGCGGCGTGGCGCTGCTGGTACAGACGGCCCATGAGCTCGCCCGGGCCGCCGCAGCCTTGGCGCCGTCGCGCCGGCCGGCGCATTGGGAGGCGGG
>KZ836105.1 GCA_003265685.1 Piscinibacter caeni
TCGGTCAGCTCGCCCTCGTGGTGCTCGCCCGCGTCGATGCCGGTCTCGGCGATGAAGCGGAACGCGCTGCCCTCCTTCAGCTTCTTGGCACCCTCCTGCAGGCTGCCGGCCTTGAAGAAGCTCGCACGCGCGGCCTTGGCCTCGCTGCTGATCTTCAGGCTCTCGTACAGCTTGGTGACGAGGATGTACCAACTGCCCATGCTCATCAGCACCAGGATCACCAGCGTGCCCTTGGCGACGAAGTCACCCTGCGCCCACAGCGCCTGCAGGCCGTACGGGTTGTCGACGACTTCCTTGGCCGTGGTGGCCGCGGGCGGCATCGGCGCGGGTGCCGGCTCGGCCGGGGCGGCCGCGGGCGCGGCGGAGGCCGCATCGGCGGCCTGTGCCGCGGCGAGTTGCGGCGCCAGCGCAGCGGCCAGCGTGAGGACGAGGGCGGTGATGGATTTGCGCAGGAACATGTTGCTTTCTTTCTGCGTGATCAGAAATGAAGTGGCGAGCGACGGTCAGGGGTACGAGACCGGGCTCACTGGAGCTTGTAGCTGAAGGGCACCTTGACCACGACGTCGTGGCCCTGGCCCTGGCACTTGTACTCGCCCACGATGCGGGCACTGTTGCGGCCGAACGCCGCGTGCGACTGGCTGAGGACCTTGACGTCCTTCACCTCGCCGGAGGCCGACAGGGTGAACTGGATCGTCGCCTCGCCCTTCTCCAGACCGGCACGGGCGGCTTCGCGCGGGAAGCTCGCGTCGCCCATCACGGTCGTGTAGTTCGAGCAGACGACGGCGGCGGACACCACGGCAGGCGCCGGAGCCGGCGGGGCCGGCGGGGCCGGCACGGGCGGCGGCGGAGCGGGTGCGATGACCACGGGCGCCGGCGGCGGCGTGGGCGTCACGGCGGTGATCGTCGGCGCCGGCGGGGGCGGCGTGGCGATCTGCACCTCGGGCGGCGGGATGAAAGGCGGCGGCGGTGCTTCCAGCCGGGGCGGCGGGGGCACCACCGTCTCGGGTGGCGGAGGCGGCTTCTTGACCTCCTCGATGACCTTGGTCTCGATCGGTGCACGCACCACCTCGACGACCTTCTTCGCGAGCCCGGTGACGAGCGCGTAGACAACGAAGCCGTGGAACAGGACGACAGCAGAGAAGCCGACGAGGTGTCGCCTCGGGTCCCGCTGCTGCTTGGCGAAATTCATGGCCTGGGATCTCCAGTTCGGAAGCGGGCAAGGTTAACAAAAATGCCCGCCGGCTCGTGGCCAGCGGGCACATTGGGGAACTCCCCCTTGTTAACGCCGTGTCAGAACTTGAGCGAGACGTTCGCGTAGAACGTGCGGCCGCGCGGATCGTAGTAGCGATCGTCGTAGCCGTACATCTGGCCCTTGTTCAGGCCGCCTTGCGCCAGCGACAGCGGCGGGTCGCGGTCGAACACGTTCAGGATGCCGCCCGTGACGGAGAAGGACTTGGTGATGTCCCACTGGCTCTGCCAGTCCAGCGTGAAGTAGCGCTTCACGTTCAGGCGCAAGACACCGAACTCGCCGGTGCCGACGTCTCCGGGGCCAAGACGCTCGACTTCGGCCAGCGCGTCCTTGTAGCCCGACTTGAAGTTCACCGCCAGCGAATGCTTCCAGTTGCCGGTCTCGAGCAGCCCGGTCAGGCGCCCTTGCCAGCGGAAGTTCACCGTGCCCAGCGCGTCGCTGTTCTGGCCGATCGAGCTGAAGTACTCGCCGTCGGGCAGCAGTTGCTTCTGCTCGCGCAGCATGTAGGTCGCGAGGAACTGGGTCGTCACGCGGCCCATCGGCGTGGCGAAGCGGGCCACCGCGTCGAAGTCGATGCCGGTGTAGAACTCCTTGCCGAGGTTGACGTTGCCGTTGTTGAGCGCCAGGAAGGTCAGGCCGGTGGCGTTGTCCCGCTTGGTCGTCCAGGTGTTGTACTTCAACGGGTTCCGGAACGCCTCGGTCTCGTCGATCTGGCCGATCGCATCCTCGATCTGCACATGCCACAGGTCGGCACCCAGGGACAGCGCGCTCGACGGCTCGACGCGCAGCCCCAGCGTGGCCTGCTTGGACTTCTCCGGCTTCAGGTCCGGGTTGCCGCCGGCCATGACGTCGTACTGCACGTTGCCCGGCCGGCAGGCCGTGCCGAGTTGCGCCGCCACCGCCGCGAGGTCCAGCTCGTTGCGACAGTCGTGCGGCTTCGACGTGACCCCGAACGGCTGGGCCGCGGCGTTCAGCTGCGGCACGGTCGGCGCCTTGAAGCCGGTGCCCACCGACCCGCGGATCAGGAAGCCCGGCGCCGCGGTCCAGCGGAACGCCAGCTTGCCGTTGGTGGTGTCGCCGACGTTCTCGTAGTCGTCGTAGCGCACCGCCGCGGTGACCTCGACGTTCTTGACCACCGGCATCACGAGTTCGGCGAACACGCCCATCACGTTGCGGTCCGCGCCGTAGGGCACGATGGCTGCGTCGTCGCCGGCGCGCTGGTCGCAGGCATTCGGGTCCGGGAAGACGGCCGCCGGGTCGCATTCGCGCCCGCTCACCGGGTCGGCCAGCTTGCCCTGTGCGAACAGGCTCGGCTTGCCGGCGAACTTCTCGTTGTAGAACTGCACGCCGGTACCGATTGCCGCCGGGCCGCCCGGCAGGTTGAAGATCTCGCGCGAGCCGCTCAGGTCGAAGCCGGCGAGCTTGGCATCACCGCCGTCCCAGTAGCCCGAGAACTTGACCGCGTTCAGCGCGTCCTGTCCCGCCTGCGACTGCTGGCCCGGCAGCAGGAACGGGTTCACCACGCCGCTGCTGGCCAGCCGGCGCAGCGCGAAGCCGCCCGGGTAGCCGGCGATGTCGTTCTTGTACTTGTTCTCCGAGTAGAAGACGCCGGTCTTGTAGTCCCAGCCCGCGAGGTTGCCCTCGAGACCGACCACGACGCTGGTGAAGGTCGACTTGTTGATGTCGGTGCGCTTGCCCAGGTCCGAGCCGCGCCAGCTCGCCAGCGCGTCGCCCGTGATGCCCAGCGGAGCGAGGTACTGGTCGTGCAGCGGGGTGCCCTCTTCGATCAGGATGTCGGCGGCCAGCGGCGCGATGCGGCCGATGTTCTTGGTCTTCGAGAAGATCACGTCGGCGAACAGCTTCTGGCCGCCCAACTTCACGGCGCCGGTGGCCATGAAGTTCTGCCGCTCGCGCTCCGGGAAGATCTCGAGCACCGAGATGAAGTCGAAGTAACACGCGACCTTGCCCGCGTTGCCCACCACCTTGACGTTGTTCGGCGCGCAGGTGTTGTTGTTGGCCAGGTAGTACGGGTTGATCAGGTCATCGTTGTTGTCGGCCACGTTGGCCGGCACGCCGCGCGGCGAGCCGAGGAACGTCTGGTAGCGCCCGCCACCCCAGTCGAAGTTGATCACGCCGGACTTCGAATAGTCGCGGTCCTCGGCGTCGAGCTTGGTGCGCTTGTCGGCGCTGGCGGCGAGCAGGACGTTGAAGCCGTCCTTGTCGAAGTCGCCGAAGCCCTTGGTCAGGCTGACGCGGTATTCCTGCGCGCCGCCATGCTGGGGAATCGAGGCGCCGACGGTGATGTCACCTTCCTGGCTGTTGCGGCGGGTGATGAAGTTCACCACGCCGGCCACGGCATCGGAGCCGTACAGGGCCGACGCGCCGTCGGTCAGGATCTCGACGCGGTCGATCGCCGCGATCGGGATGGTGTTCAGGTCGACCGCCGCCGCCGAGCCGGTCAGCGACTGGCCGCCGTACTGCGTCAGGCGTCGACCATTGAGCAGCACGAGGGTGCGGGTCTCGCCGATGTTGTGGATCGACACGCCGGCGAAGCCCGCGCCGCCGCCGCCCACACTGGTGCCTTCGCTGGTGCCGCCCTGAATGCCGGGCAGTCGCTGCAGCAGGTCGACCGTGTTGGTGGCGCCGGTGCGCTCGATGTCTTCGCGCTTGAAGACCTGCACCGGCACCGCGCCTTCGGCGTCGATGCGCTTGATGGACGAGCCGGTGATTTCTACGCGGTCCAACTGTACCTGGGCCTGCGCCTGGCCCAGCCCGATACCCAGCCCGGATAGGGCCAGGAGGGCAGCCGCGCTGACTTTCGTGCGCTTGAACATTCGTCCTCCTCGGAGAGTTGAAGAAACGGTCACATCGACTCGGCCCAGGCACGGCGGGTACGCGGGCCCGACCCCGTCTCGATGACGTGGCCGGTAATATGCACGTAACGTGCCGTAGCTAATCCTGCGGCTAACCCTGCGTGGCGTGATCGCCACGCGGCGGGCGAATGGCCTAGACCAGGTCCTCTAGCATTCCACGAGCATGACCGGCACCGAACCACTGCGCACCGACGACCTGCTGGACCGGGCCCGCGCCCTCGCGGCCGACGGGCAGTCACTGCAAGCCGAGTCGCTGTGCCTGCGGGCCATCCAGCTTCGTCCTGACGACCCGGCCGTGCTGGTGTTGCTGGCGGATCTGGCGGCCGCGCGCGGCGAGCCGGAACGCGCCCTGCCCCTGCTCGGGCGCGCCCATGCGGCGGCACCGGAGCAGCTCGGGCTGGCCCTCAGGCTGGTGCGCATGCTCTGGTCGGCGGGCGACCTGGGCACGGCCCAGGCGGTGCTGCAGACCAGCCTGGCGCGGGCCCCGCGCGGCGACCCGGACGCCGGCTTCGCCTGGCTGCTGCTCGGCGAACTGCGCCGCCTGCGCGGCGACGACGCCGGCTGTGCCCGGGCCTGGCACCAGGCCACCGCCCGCACCGCGGGGTTCCGGCAGTGGCTGGTCGACCCGTCGCTGCCGAGCGCGATGCGCGAGCTCGGCCAGCGCGCCACCGAGCTGGCGCGCCTGTACCGGCGCGAGTACCTGCGCCAGGCGCAGGCGCAGCTGCGCGCCGAGTTCGGTGCCGCAGCGCTCGCGCGCATCGACGCGGCGGTGCAGGTGATGACCGAGGATCCGCCCGGCGTGCCGCCGCATCCGCGCCAGCGTCCCAAGTTCCTGTGGGTGCCCGGCCTGCCGGAGACCCCGTTCCTCGACCCATTCCTCGTGCCCTGGGCGGCGCGCCTGCGCGACGCCTTCCCGGAGATCCAACGGGAGGCGCTCGAGCTGCACCAGAGCCGCGAGCCGATCCCGAGCTTCATCGACTTCGACCCGGGCGAGCGCATGGGCGAATACCTGGGCGGCCTGTCCGAGAAGCCGGCCTGGGACGCGTTCTTCTTCTTCCGCCGTGGCCGGCGCTTCGACGACAACCACCGCCGCTGCCCCGTCACCAGCGCGGTGCTCGAGTCGCTCGACCTGTTCCGCATGCCGGGCCAGGCGCCGGAGATCTGCTTCTCGTACCTGGCGCCGCAGACGACCATCATGCCGCACCATGGCGTGAGCAACATCCGGCTCGTGATGCATCTGCCGCTGCGGGTGCCGCCCGACTGCGAGCTCCGGCTGGTGGACATCGGCGCGCACCGCTGGCGCGAGGGCGAGCTGCTGCTGTTCGACGACACCTACCTGCACGAGGCCAGCAACCGCTCCGACGAGACCCGCATCGTGCTGCTGATGGACTGCTGGAACCCGCACCTGAGTGCCGCCGAGCGCGCGGCACTGACGCAGCTGATCGAGGCCATCGGACAGTTCGAGCAGGCCCTCTGAGCAGGCCCACTGATCCGCCTCGACGCGGTGCGTCGCGGCCCCGTCGTGCAGCAGATGCGCCCTACGGGCGGGATCGAACCCCCAGGGCGCTGGCGGTGCGACTGGCCTAGGTCACAACCCCGTTGACGCTCGACACATGGCGTGATCAAGATCACGGGTCGGTCGCGGATGAAGCCGCCGGGACGAACGCTCCGCGCGGCCGCTGCTGGCCGGCCAGCACTCATCGGTGCTGCCCTTAATAAGTCAACGGAGGTCCACGTGAGAAGACTCTTCACACCGCTGGCGGTGGGCGCGGCAGCTTGGCTGCTCGTCGCCTGCGGCGGCGGTTCGGCCGGCGATGCCGGCGACGGCGCAAACCGGGCCACGCCCTCGTCGTCGGCGCGCATGACGCGCCTGGCATTGCCGGACAAGGTGGTGTCGGATCGGGTCGACGCCCGGCTGCGCAGTGCGCGCGGCAGCGTCAACGTCTGGGTCTCGCTGGACCAGAACTCGGTGGCGGCGCAGCGCGCACAGCTCGCCGAGGCGGCCGGCCTCACGGACCGCAAGAGCGCCCAGGCGGCCAGCGCGCTGCGCAGCGGCGTGGCGGCGCATCGCCAGCGCGTGCGCGACGCCCAGGCCGGCCTCGCGGCGCAGCTGCAGTCGCTCGGTGCCAAGGAGCTCGCACGGGTGCAGGTGGCGCACAACGCCATCGCGGTGCGGGTCGACGCAGCGCAGCTGAAGAACATCGCCGCGTTGCCCGGCGTCGCCAAGGTGCGGCCGGTCGTGAACTACCAGCTCGACCTGTCCGAGACCGTGCCCTACGTGGGCGCGACGAAGGTGCAGACCGCCGGCTTCGACGGTACCGGCGTTACCGTGGCCGTGCTCGACTCGGGCATCGACTACACGCACCGCAACCTCGGCGGCGCAGGCACCGGAGGGGCCTACGAGGCTGCCTACGGCACCGCCCCGAGCGACTCGAAGAACACCACCCGCGACGGGCTGTTCCCTACCGCCAAGGTGGTGGACGGCTACGACTTCGTCGGCGAATCCTGGCCGAACACGCCGGAAACGCCGGACGAGGACCCGATCGACTTCGAGGGCCACGGCACGCACGTGGCCGACATCATCGCGGGCCGGAGCCTGGACGGCGCCCACAAGGGCGTGGCCCCCGGCGCCAAACTCGTGGCGGTGAAGGTCTGCAGCGCGGTGGCCACCTCCTGCAGCGGGGTCGCGCTGCTGCAGGGCATGGACTTCGCGCTCGACCCGAACGGCGACGGCGACACGAGCGACGCGGTCGACGTGATCAACATGTCTCTCGGGTCGAGCTACGGCCAGGTCGAGGATGACCTGAGCCTGGCCTCCGCCAACGCGGTGAAGCTGGGCGTCTCGGTGGTCACGTCCGCGGGCAACAGCGGCGACCGCCCGTACATCGTCGGCTCGCCCTCCACCACCCCGGGGGTCATCAGCGTCGCGCAGACGCAGGTGCCCAGTGCGGTGGCGATTCCGCTGGTGGTGAACGCCCCCGACGCGATTGCCGGCACCTATGCCAACACCGCCACGGTCGATTTCGCGCCAGTGGGCGGCGGCGTCACGGGCGACGTGGTCTACATCGGCCGCGGCTGCCCGGGCGATGCGCTGCGGGCCAACCCGGCCGGCAAGATCGCGCTGATCGACCGCGGCACCTGCTCAGTGAGCCTGAAGGTCGAGGTGGCGGCAGACGCAGGCGCCACCGGGGTGCTGATCGGCCTCGTGGCCGCCGGCGACGCGGTGTCGTTCTCCTATGGCGGCGGCGACAACTTCGTGCCCACCCTGGTGATCCAGCAGTCGCTGTCCAACGCCATCAAGGCCAACATCGCGGCACCGGTCAACGTGTCGTTCTCGCCGGCGGCCGCCGTGCCGCTGGTCGGCAGCATGGCGTCGACCTCGTCGCGCGGGCCTTCGTACAGCTGGCAGACCATCAAGCCCGAGATCGGCGCGCCCGGCGCGTCGCTGTCGGCCGAGGTCGGCACCGGCACCGGCGAGACGGCCTTCGGCGGCACCTCCGGGGCAGCGCCGATGGTCTCCGGCGCGGTGGCCCTGCTGCGGGGGGCCTTCCCCGAGCGCTCGCCCGAGCAGGTCAAGGCGATGCTGATGAACAGCGCCGAGACGGTGGTCTACACCAACCCGGCCCTGCTGCCCGGCGGCCTGGCGCCGATCACCCGCATCGGCGGCGGTGAACTGCGCGTGGACCGTGCCCTGAACCAGAGCGTGATCGCCTGGAACCGCGAGACGCGCTCCGCCAGCCTGTCCTTCGGGGCGCAGGAAGTGGCTGCGCCGATGGTCGTGGAGCAGACGCTGCGCCTGGAGAACTTCTCGCGCCAGGCGCGCACCTTCAAGGTCACGCCGAGCTTCCGCTATGCGGACGACCAGGCCAGCGGCGCCGTCAAGGTGCTGGTGCGCCCGTACGTCAGCGTCGGACCGCGCGGCCGCGAGGACCTCGAGGTGCGTCTGGTGATCGATCCGACCAAGCTGCCTGACTGGACGATCGACGGCGGCGGCAGCGGCGGCGACGGTGCCCTGCTGAACCAGCACGAGTTCGACGGCTATCTGACGCTGACCAGCGGCAGCGAGAAGATCACCGTGCCCTGGCACGTGCTGCCGCGCAAGGCGGGCCACCTGTCGGCCGACGTCGAGTCCGGCCGCAAGGGAACCTCGCTGAAGCTGCGCAACTGGGCCTTCAACACCGGCGAGTACGACGCCTTCTCGCTCACCGGCGTGAGCCCGCGCATCCCGCGCAGCGAGATCCCGGGGGCCGGGTCGAACCAGGCGGTGATCGACCTGCGCTCGGTCGGCGTGCGGCACCTGGGTGCCGACCTGACGGGCCTGCCGTTCGACCTCGTCGAGTTCGCGATCAGCACCACCGGCCGGCGCGCCCATCCGAACTACCCGGCGGAGTTCGACGTCGTGGTGGACACGACGGGCGACGGCGTGCCGGAGTACGTGGTCTACAACGCTGAACTCGGGGGCTTCGCGGCCAGCGGCCAGAACATCGCGTGGGTCCAGAAGCTGAAGCCCGACGGCTCGAACGACGGCCCGGCCGATGCGTACTTCTACACCGATGCCGACCTGAACTCGGGCAACGTGATCTTCACGGTCCCGTTGAACGTCGGTTCGGGCGGCATCGACCTGCCGGCCGGCGCGACGCTCTCGTTCGGCGTGTACGTGTTCGACAACTACTTCAGTGGCCTGAACACCGACGCGATCGAGGACATGCGCTTCACGCCGGGCGCGCCGCGTTTCGCGCTGGCGGCGGATCCGTTCGGCGAGGTCGGCGCGTTCCGCGCTGCGTCGCTGCCGGTGAGCAGTGCCGTGGTCGACGCGTCCAAGAGCAGCGAACTCGGCCTGCTGATGATGTACCGGCGCAATGCCGACCGCGAGGCGGAGGCCATCCGCCTGCGCTGAGCGCGCGCCTGTCCTGATTCAGGGCCGCCCGCCGGGCGGCCCTTTTTCTTGCCTCAGGCCAGCGCGATACGTGGCACCGCCGCCAGCAGCGTGCGGGTGTACTCCGAGCGCGGCGCGCCCAGCACCTCGTCGACGCTGCCCTGCTCCTCGATGCGGCCGCGCTGCATCACCGCCACACGGTCGGCGATGTACTCGACGACGCCGATGTTGTGCGTGATGAAGAGGTAGGAGACCCCGGTGTCGCGCTGCAGCTCGCGCAGCAGGTTCAGGATCTGCGCCTGCACCGAGACGTCGAGTGCCGAGGTCGGCTCGTCGCAGACGATCAGCCGCGGCTCGACCGCCAGCGCGCGCGCGATCGCGATGCGCTGGCGCTGCCCGCCGGAGAACTCGTGCGGGTAGCGCTGCAGCCAGTCGGGCCGCAGGCCGATCTGGTCGATCAGGCGCTGCAGGCGCTCGCGGCGCTGCGCCGTGTCGAGCTCGGGGCGCAGCGCGAGCAGGCCCTCCTCGAGGATGTCGGCCACGCGCATGCGCGGGTCGAGCGAGCCGAACGGATCCTGAAACACGATCTGCACCGAGCGGCGCGCCTGGCGCAGCGCTTCGCCCTCGAGCGCGAACAGGTCCTGGCCCTCGAACAGCGCCTGGCCCTCGATGCGCGCCTGGTGGCGCAGCAGCTGCACGATGGCCTTGCCGGTGGTGGTCTTGCCGCAGCCCGACTCGCCCACCAGCGCCAGCGTGCGGCCGGACGGGATCTCGAAGGACACGCCGTCCACCGCGACGAAGGCACCGTGCTCGCGCTGCAGCAGGCCGCGCCGGATCGGGAAGCGCACGCGCAGATCACGCACCTGCAGCAGCGGCCGGCTCTCGGCGGCCACGCGCGGCGCCTCGTAGCGCAGCGGTATCGCGGCGGGCACCGCGTCGGCCGCCGCGGCCGCCGTGTCGCGGTAGAGCAGGCAGCGCACCTGCGCCGCGCCGGCCGGCAGCAGCGCGGGCGGCGTGCTGCGGCATTCGTCCCAGGCGCGCGGGCAGCGCGGCGCGAAGCGGCAGCCGGTGAAGGCCTCGTGCAGCGGCGGCACGGTGCCGGCGATCGCCGTCAGCGCCTCGCCCCGCTTGGCCGAGTCGGGCAGCGCGCGCAGCAGCGCCTGGGCATAAGGATGGCGCGGCCGCTCGAAGAACTCCTGCGCCGAGGCCAGCTCGACGATCTGCCCCGCGTACATCAGCGCCACCTGCTGCGCCATGCCGGCGACGACCGCGAGGTCGTGCGTGATCAGCAGCAGGCCCATGCCCTGCTCCTTCTGCAGCCGCTTGAGCAGCTCGAGGATCTGGGCCTGGATGGTGACGTCCAGCGCCGTGGTCGGCTCGTCGGCGATCAGGAAGTCCGGCTCGCAGGCCAGCGTCATCGCGATCATCACGCGCTGCTTCTGCCCGCCCGAGAGGCGGAAAGGGTACTCGTCGATGCGCCGCGCCGGCTCGGGGATGCCGACCTTGCCCAGCCACTCGATTGCCTTGGCGCGTGCCGCGGCGCCTCGCAGGTCGGTGTGTGCTTCGATCGCCTCGACGATCTGGTCGCCGACGCGCATCACCGGGTTCAGGCTGGTGGCCGGCTCCTGGAAGATCATGCCGATGCGCCCGCCGCGCACCGCGCGCATCGAGGCCTCGGGCAGCGCCAGCAGGTCGTGCTCGCCGAGCTGTACCCGGCCGCCGGCCACGCCGCCGTTGTCGGGCAGCAGCCGCATCAGCGCCAGCGCCGTCATGCTCTTGCCGCAGCCCGACTCGCCCACCAGCGCGAAGGTCTCGCCGCGGCGGATCGCGAGCGAGAGCCCGTCGATCGCCCGCACCAGCCCGGCCTCGGCGTCGAGCACCACCTTCAGGTCGTCGATCTTCAGCATGCGCCGCTCCTCACGACGCCTGGCGCACGAGGCGCGGGCGCAGGCTGCGGGCACGCGGGTCGAACGCGTCGCGCACGCCGTCGGCGAACAGGTTGGCCGCCAGCACCAGCGTGACCATGAAGCCGAACGCGGCCGCGAAGCTCCACCAGACGATCGGGTCGCGGCTCATCTCGCTGCGCGCGAAGTTGATCATGCCGCCGAAGCTGTTCATCGCCGGGTCGACACCGACGCCGACGTAGGTCAGCACCGCCTCGTAGAGGATCAGGTCGGAGAAGCTCAGCACGGTGGTGATCAGCACCAGGTGCATCACGTTGGGCGCGATGTGGCGCGCCATCGTGCGCACCGGGCCGACGCCGAAGGCGGTGGCCGCCTGCACGAACTCGAGCTCGCGCAGCTTGAGCGTCTCGCCGCGCACCAGGCGGCACAGCGTGGCCCAGCCGGTGACGCCGAGGATCACGCAGAGCAGGAAGATCTTCAGGTCCGAGCGCTCGAGGCCGGTCTCGAACAGGTCCGGGTTCTTGTCGAGGAACACCTGCACCATCAGCACGCAGGCGGCGATCAGCAGCACGTTGGGCACCGAGCTGAGCGTGGTGTAGGCGTACTGGATCACCTCGTCGACCCAGCCGCGGAAGTAACTCGCCAGGATGCCGAGCACGACGGCGAAGGGCAGCGTCGCGACGGTGGCCAGCGTGCCGATCACGAAGGCGGTGCGCACGCTCTTGAGCGACTGCACCAGCACGTCGTTGCCGGTGCGGTCGGTGCCCAGCAGGTGGTAGTGGCCCATCAGGCCGGCCGTGGCGCCGCCGATCAGGCCGATGGCCAGCACGGTGAACCAGGCGGCGCGCAGCGGCAGGTCGGTGCGGTCGGCCAGCACGTCGCGCACGGCCGCGCCGAGGCCGCCGTGGGAACGGCGCAGCGCCGCGCCGAATCCCAGCAGCACCAGGCCGGCGAGCAGCGCGCCGCCGGCGGCGCCGGTCAGCGCACGCGCGGCGACATCGCCGACCCACTGCGTGGCCGGGTCGCTCAGGTGCGCGCCGCCGAAGGCCAGGCGCGGGTAGTCGCGCACCACCTCGCCGTTTCGCTCGATCGCCTGCTTCTCGTGACCGAGGTAGGCCAGTGGCTCCGAGTAGCTGAACTCGCGCATGCCGATCTGGCGCGCCAGCAGCAGGTCGAGCACGCTCTCGGTGTTGGTCGCGTAGAACACCGGCGCATCGGCCGGCGCACCCGCCACCGGCGGCAGCGCACGGCGGAAGTGGATGCTGTCGGCCAGCGTGACCAGCGCGAACAGCGCGAGCACGATGCCGGCCGACAGCGCGGCCGGGTCGCGCAGCACCTTGAACCAGTTGGCGCGCAGGTTGCGGTCGGTGCGGATGCGCCAGAGGTACCAGCCGAGCGCGGCCAGCATCAGGTAGAGCACCGCATCGGTCCAGAGCAGCACGAACTTCGGCATGGTGGGATCTCTTTGGTGCTCAGGACAGCCGCACGCGCGGGTCGGCCCAGGTGTAGGCCACGTCGATGATCACGTAGCTCGCGATGTAGAGCAGCGCACCGAGGAACACCATCGAGCGCACGATCGCGAAGTCCTGCCCGGTGATCGCCTCGATCACGAACGCGCCCAGCCCCGGGATGCCGAAGAAGCTCTCGAACACCAGGCTGCCGAGGAAGACGTAGGGCAGGTACGAGCCGGCGCTGGTGATGATCGGGATCAGCGCGTTCTTCAGCACGTGGCGGAACAGCACCACCGCCTCGGACAGGCCCTTGGCGCGCGCCGTGCGCACGTAGTCCTTGCCGATCTCCTCGAGGAACATCGCGCGGTACAGCCGCGCCTCGGTGCCCAGGCGCGAGAGCAGCGAGAGCACGATCGGCAGCACCAGGAACTTCACCGCATCCAGCCCCGGCGCGTAGCCGTTGATGGGCACCAGGCGCAGCACGCGCGAGAACAGGTACTGGCCGACGATGATGTAGAAGAGGCTCGAGATCGAGAGCATCAGCACGCACAGCACCACGCCCCAGAAGTCGATGCGCGAGTGGCGGAAGAACACCAGCAGCAGCGCGAACGCCGTGCTGGCGATCACCTGCAGGATGAAGAGCGGCAGCGCGAGCTGCAGGCTCACCCCCATGCGTGTCTTGATCTCGTGGCCGATGTCGATCGCGTTGCGCGCGTCCGAGCGGCCGAACTGCAGCGCGAACAGCGACACCGAGCGCTCCCACACGATCGTCTGGGTCAGCTTCGCGCTACCCTGCTCCTTCGCGTTCCAGTACAGCGGCTTGTCGTAGCCGCGTTCGGCCTTCCACTTCTCGATCTGCTCCTGCGTGACGCGCTTGCCGCCGATGTTCAGGCGCGCCATGTCGTCGGGCGTGTTGACGGTGAAGAACAGCGCGAAGGTGAACAGGTTCACCCCGATCAGGATCAGCACGCCGTAGCCGAGACGGCGGATCAGGTAGTTCAGCATGCTCAGGCTCCCGACGGCGAGAGCCGTGCCGGCCGGGCCGTGGCGCGCTGGCGCGCCCGGTAGCTGCGCCAGGCGATCGCCGCGAGCGTCAGCAGCGCCAGCGCGATCAGCACCAGCGGCCAGCGCACCGGGTGGTTCCACTCGGCCTGCTTCGCGACCCGCAGCGCCGGGTCGATGCGGTAGTACTTGGCCAGGTCGCGCACCACGATGGTCGGCTTGCCGTTGTGCGCCCAGGGCTGGAAGGCCAGCGCCACGTAGGGCCAGTAGCCCCAGGCCCAGGGCGCGTCCTCGCGCACGATGGCCACCATCTGGTCGATCACCTTCTGCTTCTCAGGCCCGTCGTCCATGGTCTGCATCTGGCGGTAGAGCCGGTCGTACTCGGGGTTGCTGTAGTTGGCCGCGTTCTCGCCCTGGGTCGGGTACTTGGCGTTCGGGCCGTAGAGCAGGAACAGGAAGTTCTCGGCGTCCGGGTAGTCGGCCAGCCAGCCCCACCAGAAGATCTGCTGCTTGCCCTTGAGCATCTTGTCCTGGAACTGGTTGTAGTCGGTGGCGCGGATCTCGAGCTGCACCCCGAGCTTGCCGAACTGCTTGACCATCCAGTCGAGCTCGGCCTTGATCTCCGGCGTGGGCGTGCGCTGGTAGTCGTAGTTCAGCACCAGCGGCTTGCCGGTGGTGGCGTCGCGCCCGTCGGGGTAGCCGGCTTCCGCGAGCAGCTTCTTGGCCTCCTCGAGCGGGCGGCGCACGACCTGGTCGCCGACCTTGCGGTGCGTGACCGGGTTGAAGCCCTCGGGCGTGCCCTCGCGTGAGCCGAACACCCCCGGCGGCACCGGGCCGTGCGCGGCCAGGCCGGCCTTGGTGCGGAAGATCTTGCCGTAGCCCTCTTCCCAGTCGATCGCGATCGAGAGCGCCTGGCGCAGCTTGCGGTTCTTCGCCTGCCGCTCGGGCGTGTCGCCCTTGCCGACCACCGGGTCGAGCCAGTTGAAGCCGAGGTACCAGTTGTTGATGTCGGTGGTCTGCGGGAAGCTGTAGCCGCGCTGCTCGTAGAACTGCTTCACGCGGTCGGAGTCCTCCATGTCGACGCGGAAATCCACGCCCCACTCGGGCCGCTCGATCTCGGGCACGTCGAGGTACCCCTGCTTGAACAGTTCCTTGCGCGGCACGCGCTCCTTGACGATGGTCGACACGACGGTGTCGACGAAGGGCATGGTCTTGCCGCAGTCCTCGAGCAGACCCTTCTCCTTGTCGCCGGGCTCGCCCTCGCAGGGAAAGGGCTCGCCGCGGAAGTTCGGATTGCGCTTCATCACGTGCCGGCGGTCCTGCACGTACTCGGTCATCATGTACGGGCCCGTGCCCACCGGCCACTTCACCAGCGACAGGCCGTTCTCGTTCATGCCCGGCTGGGCGTAGAAGGCGTCGGCCTCCCAGGGCACCGGGGCGGTGAAGGTCATCGCCAGCCAGTACTTCCACTGCGGGTACTTGCCCTTGATGCGCAGGCGCAGCGTGTGGCTGTCCAGCGCCTGCGCGCCTTCCAGCGGCCACTGGCGGAAGTCCAGGAAGGGCTTGTCGGGACTGGCCTTCGACAGCCCCGCGAGCAGTTTCTCGTCCTCGGCCTTGACGCGCTCGGCGTACTCCTTCAGCCCGATCAGGTACTCGGAGAAGATCGCGAAGATCGGCGCCTCGATGCGCGTGGTCGCATGGCGCTTGAAGGCGTAGACGTAGTCGTCGGCCACCAGCTCGCGCGTGCCCTGCTTGTCGAACTCCCAGGGCGAGCGCTTGTCGCCGACCTGCGCGCGGCTCAGGTGGTGGTAGAGGTACTCGCCCCGGTCGTTCTTCGCGAACGCCGGGTGCGGCGCGTACAGGATGCCCTTCTTGATCTTGATGTCGTAGACGCTCTGCGCGATCTGCTCGGCCGGCGCGTCCTGCGGCAGGCGGTTGCCGGCGGCGTCGAGGTAGTACGGCTGCGCCACCGCCTCGGCCGCCTTCGGGATCAGCTCGTACGGCCGCTTCAGGTAGTGGTAGGCGTACAGCGGCTCGTAGGCCGAGTAGGTGTAGGGCGTCTCGGGGTTGCTGTACGAGGCCGTCGGGTCGAGGTAGCGCGGCGAGCGCTCGTCGAACGAGTTGAACAGCGTGTTGGTGGCGGCCGCCCCGTCGGGGTACGGGCTGTTGTTGCAGGCGGCCAGCAGCGCGATCAGCAGCACCGCGGCGCGCGCCCTCCACGTCTCGAGCAGACCGGGCATGCGGTCGTTCCCTTCGTCGCCTCTGGAGGCCACCGCAGGCTTGGCGCGATGCCCCCGAAAAAGATGGAGCCCCCGACGGACACCGGCTTGTGGCCGGGCCGCCGAAAGGCAGGCGCGGATGATAAGGCCGGCGAACGGTCGTTCGCTCAGGGTTTCACCGCGCGGGCACTGGAGGCGCCCCTCTATCCGCGGGAGCGCCTCACCAGGCGACGAGCACGTCGCGACCCTGCACCACGAGGCTGGCCCGTGCGCCCACCGGCAGGCACACCTTGGTGGGCACATGGCCGAACGGCAGGCCGGTGAGGATGGGCGTGCGGGTGCGCGTGCGCAGCTGGGCGATCGCGCTCTTGAGCGTGTAGCCGCGGTCCAGCGGCGACGGCTTCCAGTCGCTGAAGGCGCCCAGCAGCACCGCCTTCTGCGCGTCGAGCACGCCGGCCTGCTGCAACTGCAGCAGCATGCGCTCCACGCGGTACGGATGCTCGTTGACGTCCTCCAGGAACAGCACCCCGCCCTTGATGCGCGGGAAATGCGGCGTGCCCAGCAGCGAGACGAGCATGCACAGGTTGCCGCCCCAGAGCGTGCCGCGCGCTTCCAGGGCGTCGAAGCCGGGCTCGGTGCGGAAGCCCACTGCCTCGAGCTCGCCCGACATGGCCTCGACGAAGCAGTCGCGCGTCACCTCGTCGACTGCGTCGTCGCCGTCGCGGCCGAAGTCGTAGCAGGCCATCGGCCCGGCCCAGGTGATGCCCCTGGCGTGCGCGAGCAGGCCGAGCTGCAGCACGGTGAGGTCGCTGTGGCCGACCCAGCGTGTGCCGCGTTCGACGCTCGCCGCGATGCGCGGCCAGTCGATCGCATCGAGCAGGCGCGTCAGGCCGTAACCGCCGCGCGTGGCCATCGCGATCGACGGCGCCTGCGCGGCCACGCGGTGCAGCGCGGCCAGGCGCACCGCATCGTCGCCGCCGAAGCGTTGGTGGCGCGCGGCTGCATCCGGATCGATCGCGACCTCGAAACCGAGCGCCTGCAGCCGGCGTGAAGCCAGCCGCAGCGTGGCCTTCGAAACGACCACGCCCGACGGCGTGAACAGCGTCAGCGTGCTCACGTGAACGCGCCCGGTTCGGTGGGCCCGATCTCGGTGGCCTCGCCGGTGGGGATGTTCGGCTCGTCCGTGCCGGCCGCGGCGCGCCGGCGCCGGTACTGCTCGCGCCGCTCGGCGAAGAACTCGCGCAACAGCGCGCCGCACTCCTCGCCACGCACGCCGCCGACGATCTCGGTGTGGTGGTTCAGGCGCGGGTCGCCGAACAGGTCCACCACCGAGCCGGCGGCGCCGGTCTTTGGGTCGACGGCGCCGAACACCACGCGCTTGAAGCGCGCGTGCATCAGCGCCATCGCGCACATCGCGCAGGGCTCGAGCGTCACGTACAGCTCGCACTCGGGCAGCCGGTAGTTGGCCAGCAGCGTGGCGGCATGGCGCAGCGCGACGATCTCGGCATGCGCCGTCGGGTCGTGTTCGGTGATCGGCCGGTTGTAGCCGGTGGCCACCACCTGGCGGCCGCTGGGCGTGTCGCGCACGATCACCGCGCCGACCGGCACCTCGCCCACCAGCCAGGCATTGCGCGCCTGGTCGAGCGCGAGGCCCATCGCGTGTTCGTCGCGCGGGTCGGTCACGGCCGCTCGTCCTGCAGCGGCCAGCGCCGCAGCACCTCGTGCCGCGCCTGGCCGATCAGGCTGCGCACCAGCACGAACTCGGTCGCGCGCCAGGCCACCGGCGCCACGGCCTGTGCCGCGAGGGCACGGTCGTCGCGCAGCAGCGTCAGGTGGGCCCGGTAGGTGCGGCGCTCGGCCAGGCCGAAGGGCTCGAGCCCGGCGCGCAAGCCAGCGGCGAGCTGCTCCAGCCCGCGGACGCCGGCGCCGTGGCCGCACAGCACCAGCGGCAGGCCCTGGCCGCGCGCGAAGCTGCGTGCTTCGTCGAGCACCACGTCGAAGGCCGGCTGCGCCAGCGCATCGCCGGCGGCCGTGGCCTGGTCGAGCAAGGCGTCGCTCAGCCCGACGTGGTCGCCCAGGAACGCGAGCGTGACGTGGTAGCGGCCCACGCCGAGCGGCCGGCCGCGCAGGCCGTGCTGCTGCACCAGCGCCTGCGCGAGCGCGTCGGCCTGCGCCGCCGCGGCGGCGTCGGGCTGGACGGCAAAGAAGAGACGGTCCGTCGCACCGGGCTGGCGGGTCACGCCCATTCGATCGCCCCCCGGAGGACAGCGCGGGCCGGCCGGCGATCTGCCGTCCGATGGACCTTCTTGATTCGTCGAGCCACGTGCGACCTCAGGACAATGCGCCCGCGACTATAGGGCAGCCCCGGTGCGGGCATCTGCCCAGGACTGCACACCTTGCAGGATGGGCTCGATCAGGACCGACACCTCCTTCAGGCGGGCGTCGACGGCCGGCGCATCGCCAGCGTGGCAGGCCTCCTCGAGGGCGATCGCGGCCTGCCGCAGATCGTCCATGCCGAGCGTGCCCGCGACCGACTGCAGGTCGTGCGCCATGCGCCGTGCCGCGGCCGTGTCGCCGGCTGTCCATGTCGAGGCGAAGCGGGTCGCGAAGTCGCGCTCGGCCGCGAGGAAACGCTGCAAGGTTCTTGCCAGCAGGGATTCGTTCCCTCCCAGGTGCTCCAGCGCGGCGGACAGGTCCATGCCCGGCAGCGGCCGGAAGTCCGCACCCGCGCCGGCCGCGTCGGCAGCCGGCGCCGTCGGCCTGCGCGGCACGATCCACCGGGCCAGCGTGGCGAACATCTCGTCGACGTTGATCGGCTTGGCGATGTGGTCGTTCATGCCCGCGGCGAGCGTGCGCTCCCGGTCGCCGACCATCGCGTTGGCCGTCATCGCGATCACCGGCAGGTCCTGCAGCGCCGGCCGTTCGCGCAGGGCGCGCGTGGCGGCGAAGCCGTCCATCACCGGCATCTGGCAGTCCATGAGCACCGCGTCGAACGGTTCCCGCTCCAGCACCTGCAGCGCCTCGCGGCCGTCGGCCGCGGTCACGACGCCGATGCCCTGTGCGCCCAGCAGCTCGAGCGCGACCTCCCGGTTGATCTCGTTGTCCTCGACAAGCAGGATGCGCGCGCCGGCGAGCTTCGATCGTTCGTCCAGGCGCCCTCCCTTGCGCCGCTCGGCGTGCGTGCCGGCCGGCGGGGCCAGCCCCAGCGCCTTGCAGCAGGCATCGAACAGGGACGACGGCGTGACGGGCTTGGTCAGCAGCGCGGGGACCTGCAGGCCCTGCTCCTCCACGCGCCGCAGCGCCTCGTCGAGCGAGAAGGCCGTGAGCATCAGCACCGTGGGCGCACGGGCGCGCGGGCGCGGCATGTCCCTGATCCGCCGTGCGCAGGTGATGCCGTCCATGCCCGGCATCTTCCAGTCCAGCAGGACGAGGTCGTAGGGCTCGCCGGCGGCCTCGGCCGCGCCGATCTTGCGCAGCGCCTGGCCGCCGTCGACGGCCACGTCGGGCTGCAGCCCGAGCGAGCGGGCCATGGCCGCGAGCACCTCGCGGGCCTGCGCGTTGTCGTCCACCACCAGCGTGCGGCTGCCGAGCAGCCCCGCGTGGCGCAGCGGCAGGCCGGACGCGCCGGGCTGCTGCAGCGCGAACCGCAGCGTGAAGAAGAAGCGGCTGCCGACCCCCGGCGTGCTGCGCATGTCCAGCTCGCCGCCCATCAGCTGCACCAGCTGCCGGCTGATCGCCAGGCCCAGGCCGGTGCCGCCGTAGCGGCGGCTGGTGGACGTGTCGGCCTGCTCGAAGGGCCGGAACAGGCGCTCGCATTGCGCGGGCTCGATGCCGATGCCCGTGTCGCGCACCTCGAAGCGCAGCTCGACCCAGTGATCGCCGCGCCCGGCGACCTGCAGCGCCAGCGAGACCTCGCCCCGCTCGGTGAACTTGACGGCGTTGTTGGCCAGGTTCAGCAGCACCTGGCCCAGGCGCAAGGGGTCGCCGACCAGCGCCGTCGGCAGGTCCGGCGGCGCCACGTAGAGCAGCTCGAGGCCCTTCTCCTCGGCCTTCATGCCCACCACGCCGGCCAGGTTGTCGAGCACCTCCGCGAGGTTGAAGTCCACCTGCTCGATGTCGAGCTTGCCGGCTTCGATCTTCGAGAAGTCGAGGATGTCGTTGATGATGCCCAGCAGCGACTCGGCCGAGGCGTGCACCTTCTGCACGTAGTTCTTCTGGCGCGCCGTGAGCCCGCTCTGCAGGGCCAGGTGCGACATGCCGAGGATGGCGTTCATCGGCGTGCGGATCTCGTGGCTCATGTTGGCCAGGAAGTCGCTCTTGGCCTGGTTGGCCGCTTCCGCCGCCTGGCGCGCCTGCCGCTCGGCCTCGGCGCGACGGCGTTCGGTCAGGTCCAGCACGAAGGCCACGCCCTGGTCGGGCGAATCGTCGAACAACGTCGCGCCGATCAGCACCGGGATGCGGCTGCCGTCCTGGCGCAGCAACTCCCGCTCGACCGGCACCTGCAGCTGGGCGATCTGGCGGGCATCGAGTTCCCGGTGCTCCGGCGGCGTGATGCGCACCCAGCTCAGGGCGCCGGAGCGCAGCGCCTGCCGGGAGCAGCCGAGCATGTGCAGGAAGGCATCGTTGGCCTCCACGAAGCCGCCGCGCGCGTCCCAGAAGCCGATGCCGATGATGTTGGACTCGACCAGGCGCCGGATGCGGGCCTGGCTGTCGCGCACGTCGGCGTAGAGGCGGGCATTGTCGAGCGAGATCGCGGCCTGCGACGCGAGCAGTTCCAGCACCTGCACACGCTCCGGCGGGAAGGCCTGGGTGGCGAGGCGGTTCTCCAGGTACAGCAGGCCGACCAGGTTCGCCTGGCGCAGCACGGGCAGGCACAGCACGGACTGCGGCGGCCGCTGCGCGAAGTACGGATCGGCGGAGAACGGGTGCTGCGCTGACGCCTGCGTCAGCAGCACCGGTTCGCGGCTGCGCCGCACGTACTGGAGCAGGGTCAGCGGCAGCTGCGACGGCAACAGCGCCGGCCCGGCGCTGCGGCGCAGCCGCACCGCCTGCTGCTCGACGGTGGCCTCGGCCGCCAGCACGAGTTCGTCACCCCGCTCCAGCAGCAGGCAGCCGGTCTGCGCGCCGGCGCTCTCGAGCACGATGCGCATCAGCGTGTCGATCAGCTCGTCGAGCACGATCTGACCGGAAATGGCTTGCGACGCCTTGGCGACCGAGAGCAGGTCGAGCCCGATGTCAGCCTGCCGCGCCGGCACGGACGGCGTGCGCCCGGCGGGGGCGCGCAACGCCGGGTGCTGCTCCTCGAGCTGCCTCACCTTGCCTTCCGCGCCCCAGCGCGCGTAGGCGCTGTGCGCGCGTTGCAGATAGGCCGTACCGGGCACGGCCAGCCCGCGCGCCAGGCAGAAGCGGGCCGCGCACTCGCAGGCGATGGCCTCGCCGTGCACGAAGCCCTGGCCGCGCGCCGCGTCGATGGCCTGCTCGTACAGGCGCAGCGCCTCGAGCTCGCGGCCGTTGAGCCGGGCGAGTTCCGCACCGACCAGGGCGGCGCGGTCGTCGAAGTTCTCCGGGCAGTTCGCCGCCCAGGCCTGCAGGGCCTCGTGGCACTCCGCAACTGCCTGCCGGTGCGAGGGCCGGTCGGCCGGCGCTGCCGTGTCCCAGAGCGCGGCATGGGCCAGCGCCGTGAAGCTGCGGTACTCCACCACCTCGAAGGACGACTGCAGCAGCCACAGCGAGCCCTGCGCCTTCGTGGCCGCGGCCAGCGCACCGGCCAGGTCGCCGGCGAGATAACGCGCCTGCAGCGTGCGCAGCGCATGCCGGCAGCCGCCGTAGACCAGGCGCGGGTCTTCGTCCAGCTGCCGCACGAACTCGGGCTCGTCGAAGTCCGGCCCGGCGAAGTCACCGAACACCGGCGTGAGGCCGCGCAGCGTGAGCGCCAGGCGGAGCAGCCCGGTGTTGATGCGTGCGAGCAGGCTGAAGCCGGCCCGGCGCGCGAAGTCGAGCGCCATCTCGGCGGCCTGCTGCACCTCGTCGAGCGGGGCACCGCTGGCCAGCAGCGCGGCAGTGGTGCGGTGGTAGCCATAGGCCGCATAGGTGGGATCGCCCACGCGGTGCGCCGAGTCGATGCAGCGCTTGAAGTACTCGAGGCTGCTGTGCACGGGCCGCAGCCAGAAGATCACGCTCAGGCCGAAGGCCATGTACACGCGGGCCTTGAAGCGCTCCACCTGGTCCCGCTCCACCAGCGCCACCCCGAGTTCGCCGATGCGCAACGCGGTCTGGTAGTCGCCGAAGTGCGATCCGAGCACCGCAGCCAGCATCGCGTAGGCCGCTCCCGAGGCCTCGCCGTTGCCGTGCTCCAGGCTGAGGCTGCCGGCGCGCAGCGCGATCAGGCAGGACAGGTTCCGGTCGCTGAAACACGCGGGTGCGAAGGCCTCGTTGAGGACGTTCAGGGTCGCGGCGGCGATGCGGTCCGTCATCGGCGGCAGCGCGAGCAAGGACTCGATCGGGCGAGCGCCGAGGCGCTGCCGCAGGGCGTCGTACTCGCGCCGCACCTCCTCGTCCGTCGGAGGGGTCGACCAGGCGATGCCGACGCGGCGCAGATGATCGAGGCAGACCTCGATGCATCGGTCGGGCCGACCCAGCGTCATGAAGATCTGCCCGCGCAGGCAGGTCACGGCCGCCAGGTCCACGAGGTCGGCGGCGCGCTCGGCCAGTGCCGCCAGTCGCGTGTCGGCCTGCGCGGGGTCGCCGGTCAGGAACTCGCACTCGGCGCGCGCCAGTTCGATCGCGAAACACAGCGCGTAGCGCCGCTCCCAGCCATCTGCCGGCAGCAGCGCCGTCGCGGCGCCGAGGTAGTTCAGGGCCGCGGCATAGGCGGCCGCCCCCTTGGCGCGCTGGCCGGCCAGCAGGTTCAGTTCGGCGACCCGTTCCCGCTCGTGCGGCGACACGATCCCGGCGCTGCCGCGGTTGAGCTGGCTCACGACCTCGAACACCCGCTCCGCGAGCGCCTCGGGCCGCAGGCCGGCGGCCAGCTGCCGGCCGATGGCCAGGTGCCTGTCCGTGCGCGCGGACTCGGGGAGCAGCGAATGGGCCGCTTCCTGCACGCGGTCGTGCAGGAAGGTGCAGCGATCCTCCTGCAGATGCACGAGCCCGGCCTGTTCGGCGGGCCGCAGCAAGGCGCGCACGGCCGGCGCGGGGCGCTCCATCACGATCGCCAGCGTGGCGGCGTCGGCGGCATTGCCCAGGCAGGCAAAGCGCGTCAGGGCGTCCTGAGTCTCCTGCGGCAGGCGCGCCAGCTTGCCCACCATCAGGTCGGCGATGTTGTCGGTGAAGCCCTTGGCCTGGATGCGCGCCAGGTTCCAGCGCCAGGCGCCCTGGCCGGCGTCGAACTGCAGCAGCCGCTCCTCGGCCAAGGCGGCCAGGAACTGGCGGGCGAAGAAGGGGTTGCCGCCGGTCTTGTCCCACACCAGTCGGGCCAGCGGCCGGGCCTCCTGCGGCGGGCAGTGCAGTGCGTCGGCGGCAAGTTGCGCGATCTCGCCCAGGGGCAGCGCGGCGAGCACGATCTCCTGCACGGTGCCGCCCGCCTGCCGGATCGTCTCCAGGCCCCGCCGCAGCGGGTGGTCGCGGTCGACTTCGTTGTCGCGGTAGGCGCCGACCAGCAGCAGGTGCCGAACCTCGGGATGGGTGGCCAGATCGGCCAGCAGCGCCAACGTTGCCGCGTCGACCCATTGCAGGTCGTCGAGAAACAGCACCATGGGGCGCTCGGGCGTGGCGAACGCGCCGACGAAACGCCGGAACACGAGCTGGAAGCGGCCTTGCGCCTGCTGCGGCGGCAGTTCGGGCACCGGCGGCTGCGGGCCGATGACGAGCTCGAGCCGGGGGATCAGGCCGACCATGAGCTGGGCGTTCGGCGCCAGCGCCTCGTCGAGGGCCTGCCGCCAATGCGCGATGCCGGCATCGCTCTCGCCCAGGAGCTGGCGCACCAGGCCGTCGAAGGCCTGGGCCAGGGTGGCGTAGGGAATGTCGCGCCGGTACTGGTCGAACTTGCCGGCCAGGAAGCGACCCCGCCGGGCGACGACCGAAGGGTGCAGCGTCTGGATCAGGGCCGACTTGCCGACGCCCGAATAACCGGCCACGGTGACCAGCCGGGACGTGCCCGACGTGGCCACCGCCTCGAAGGCGGCCCGGAGCGCGGCCGTCTCGCGCTCGCGACCGTACAGCTTGTGCCCGAGCTCGAACCGATCGGCCACGTCGTGCCGGCCCAGCACGAACGGCGCGATGGCGCCGTCGGCCTGCCACTGGGCCAGGCACTGCGCCAGGTCGGCGCACAGGCCGGCGGCGCTCCGGTAGCGCTCCTCGGGTGCCTTGGCCAGCAGCTTCAGCACGAGGTCGGAGAGCGCGGGTGGAACAGCCGCCACCCGTTCGTGCGGCGCCACCGGCGTGCGGGCCAGGTGGCAATGCACCCATTCGAGCGGATCGCCCGCCTGGAACGGCAACTCGCCGGTCAGCAGGCGGTACAGCAGGATCCCCAGCGAATAGAAGTCGGTGCGGTAGTCTGCCGGGCCCTGCATGCGTCCGGTCTGCTCCGGCGAGACATAGGCCCAGTCCCGGTAGGCCGCCGTGCGGGGCAAGGTGTCCTCGTCGCGGGCCGTCGCCCGGCTCAGGTCGGCCAACTTGAGCTGCAGCCGATCGTCGCCCTGGGCCAGCAGGAAGTTGGCAGGGCGGAGGTCGCCATGCACGATGCCGGCCGCGTGCAGCGCCGCCAGGGCGCGAGCCGCCTGCAGCGCCAGGGTCAGCGCGCTCGGCAGGGAGAAATGCGCCTGGCCTGCCAGCACGGTGTCCAGACCCTCGCCGCTGAACGGCTCCAGGACCAGCGCGTGGTGCGCGCCGTCCTCGACCAGACCCAGCGGCTTGATGACCTCGGGCACCTCGACGGTCCGCAGCAGGGCAAACTCGTGCCGCAGGGCGCGGGCGCCGTCCTCGCGCTCGCGCAGCCCGAGCAGGGCGACGGCGCCGGTGGACACCTCCCGGGCCCGGTGGATGGGGCCGCCCGCCGTCAGCCCCAGCTGCTCGAGGATCTCGTAGGGCCCTATGTACATCGGCTGGACTTCTGATCCTTCGAGGGGCTGCATCCTGGCGCAACCAGCCGTCGCACTTGCCCAACGCCCGGCAGGTGGAATATACAGTCACCCCTATCAGAAATGCTCGCGGCGAACGGGTGCCGCCGCGTGCGATTTCGCACCGAGGTCCGCTGAGGTGTCGGCGCCGGATCTGCGCTTGCTCAACATCCCGGGTCGTCGGGCCCTGCACGCTCGGGCCGGCGAGGCTGGGGGCAGTGGCCGACATTCGACGCCCTGGCGTTGCGACACCCTCGGCCGGTTGTACCCAAGGAGACAAACGCAGTGAACACGACACGTCGACTCGCCGGACTCTGCCTGGCCGCCGCGGCGCTGGTGCCCGGCACTGCCCTGGCCCAGACGGGCGAGACCGTGCGGATCGCCTTCATGGAACCACTCTCGGGCCCGTTCGCCAACGTCGGCCAGAACGTGCTCAAGAGCTACCAGTTCCTCGCCGAGCAGTTCAGCCAGAAGAACGCCGCCGGCGTGAGGTTCGAGATCGTCCCCTTCGACAACAGGGGGTCGCCGCAGGAAAGCCTGAACAACCTGCGCTCCGCGATCGACCAGGGTGTGCGCTACGTTGCCCAGGGCGGCAGTTCGGCCGTGGCGGCCGCGCTGATCGAGGCGGTGAACAAGCACAACGAGCGCAATCCGGGCCAGGAGGTGGTCTACCTGAACCACGCCGCGGTCGATCCGGCGCTGACCAACGAGCGCTGCTCGTTCTGGCACTTCCGGCTCGACGCCGACACCTCGATGAAGATGGAGGCACTGACCAGCTTCATGAAGGAGCAGAGCGGGATCAGGAAGGTCTACCTGATCAACCAGAACTACGCGCACGGCCAGCAGGTCTCGCGCTGGTTCCGCGAGACGATCGCGCGCAAGCGGCCCGACGTCGAGGTGGTCGGCGACGACCTGCACCCGCTCGGCCAGGTGAAGGACTTCGCGCCCTTCGTCGCCAAGATCAAGGCCTCGGGCGCCGACGCGGTGGTCACCGGCAGCTGGGGCCAGGACCTGACCTTGCTGATCAAGGCCGCCAAGGACGCCGGCCTGAACGCCGACTTCTACACCTACTACGCCACCAACATCGGCGTGCCGACCGCGCTGGCCGCGGGCGTGGGCGGCAAGGTGCGGGTGGTGGCCATCGGCCACAACGGCGTGCCGGGCCTCGTGAAGTGGCAGGACGAGTTCAAGAAGCGCTTCAACGAGGACTGGAACATCCTCGGCATCTACAACGCGCTCGCGCTGCTCAGCGAAGGCATGGCCAAGGCCCGCAGCACCGACCCGGTGAAGGTGGCCGGCGCGATGAGCGGGCTCCGGCTCCAGGGCTTCAACGGCGAGATCGAGATGCGCCGGACGGACCACCAGATGCAGCAGCCGCTGTTCATCACCGAGTGGGCCCGGGCCAACGCGAAGAACCCCTACAGCGTCGAGAACACCGGCTTCAACTTCCAGCCGGTGCGTGCGATCCCGGCCTACGTGGCCAGCACGCCGACCTCGTGCCAGATGAAGCGCCCGTGAGGTCGCGCCGGGCGACCGGCAGCGCGCCCTACTCCCACTCGATCGTCAACCTGTGCGCAAGCGCCCGGGCGTAGCGAGGAGCGGAGCGCGATCGAAGTCCAGTCGATACCGACATCGATACCGCCGTACTCGCTGGGCTTCGGTGAAACACATGAATCGGCTCATCAAGGTTCATGCAGGCCCACCACACAGAATCGGGTCAAATGATAGGCGGCGAACCCCTTCCCGCCGGCGACCGAGCGCGTCCGAACCTCGCAACGCCACTTCAACTTCGTCCCGAAACAGGGCCGATGAGCGAAACCTGACGGTATCGGCAGACCGTTCCGGCTGAGCGTTGACGGTATCAGGAACGCTCTCCTCCGAGGAAGATGTCGGTATCAGGGACGATTGCCGCATCGCACGCACTCTACCCTGCGGCCAATGGGAGATCGATCGCTCCGCCAGTCGCAAATGGTCGGCGACTAAGACGCTAAGGCTCCGCCGTCGGGACGGACCCGATGTTCGGCATTGTGTCGGTTCCTCATGCCCATCGTACTGGCAAGAATGCTCTTGCGCATTGATCGCGTCGTGTCCGCCATCCTGGCAACGGCCAATCCGCGCAACCGGCTCGCGGGTTCGGGGGCAACACCGGTACACAGGTCACCCGCACGTTGACAGCGCCACCCTGAGCTGAGCCCGTGTGAAAGGCTTGGGCAGGTGACCGTCCATGCCGGCAGCCAGGGCGCGGGACACGTCCTCGTCGAATGCGTTCGCCGTCACCGCGAGCACGGGAAGATGCGGCAGGCCCAGGCGCGCCTCGCGGTCGCGGATCCGGCGCGTGGCCTCGTAGCCGTCCATGACCGGCATGTCGCAATCCATCAGGACGAAGTCTGCAGCGCGTCGCTCGAGGATCTGCAGCGCCTGCAGGCCGTCCTCGGCCTCCAGCACGGTGAGGCCGAGCGACTTCAGCAGTTCGGCAGCGACGATGCGGTTGACCGGGTTGTCGTCGACCACCATAGCGGTTCCGGTGAAGTCTTCCGAGTGATCCAACTCGCCGAACTGCGACTCACGCCTGGCGATTGGCGTCGGGGCTGAGTCCGGAGGCAGCGACAGCGCGAAGCGGAACGTGGATCCGTTGCCGTGCCGGCTGCGCACCTCGATCTCGCTGCCCATTGCCCTCACGATGTGCTGGCTGATCGACAGGCCAAGTCCGGTGCCGCCCTGCCGCGGATTGCCTTCGGCCTGGTAGAACGGCTGGAAGAGGCGCTTGACCACCTCGTCCGTCATGCCCACGCCGGTGTCGCTGACCTGGTAGGTGACCAGCGCCTGTCCGTCCTGGCCGCGCTTGACGTGGGTGCGCAGGGTCACCGATCCCAGGTCGGTGAACTTCACCGCGTTGCCGACCAGATTGAGCAGCACCTGCTTGATGCGCTGGCCGTCACCCAGGACTCGATCCATGTCGCCGGTGTCGACAACCGCCTCGATCACGATGCCCTTCGCGGCGGCATTCGCACGAAACTCCTGCACGACCGACGCCGCAACCGCGCCGACCGACATGGGCGCGATGTTCAGCTGCAGCTTGCCCGCCTCGATCCTGGCGTGGTCCAGGACCTCGTTGAGAATCGCCAGCAACGACTCGCTGGAGGACGCGGCGGTGCTGACCCAGCTCTGCTGGCGTGCGTCGAGCGCGGAATGCCGCAGGAGGTCGAGCGCTCCGATGACACCATGCATTGGCGTGCGGATTTCGTGGCTCATCGTCGCCAGGAACTGCGACTTCGCGAAGTTGGCCGCCTCGGCCGCCTCCTTGGCACGCAGCAGCTCACCGATGGCCTGGTCGGCATTCAGGCTGAACCCGATGGCTTGCGCGGCCGTGTCCCGGAACGCGCCGGCGGCCCGCACGATCGTCACGCCGAAGATCAGCAGCAAGACCAGCAGCGGTACAGCCTCCAGCCCGTGCACGGCACCGAACGCCAGCCCCAGCGCGCCCAGTTGCGCCACCGCGAGGATGGTGAAGGCATGCCCGGCCAGGGACATGAAGAACGCCGCCACGGCCAGCGAACCGCAGACCAGCAGCAGATAGGCCGAGCCGGCGCCGACACCGAGCGCCGGGTAGACGCCCAAGGTGCTGGTGGCCCACATGGCACCGGCAAGCGCCGCGTTGATCTCGAGCGCCAGCACGGCCTTGGCGTGTTGACCGCTGGATCGTTCGCCGTCAGCCGGAAAGGCCCGCACGATCCATAGCCGCAGCAGCGCTACGCCAAGCGCCAGCACGCCGGTCGCTGCAGCTGCGGTCACCCGCCCGGCCTGGACCCCGAGGAAGACGACATAGGCGGCCGCGACCAGTTGCAGCGGTACGCTGCGCGCCGAGTTGTGCAGTGCCAAGCGAAGCAACTGCCGGTCCACCGCGAGCCGCCGCTCAGGGGTGTCCGTCTGAGGCACTGGCGAATCGACCATGTTGCTCGGGGTGTCCAGGAACGCTGCCGCCGAAGGGCGGGGGCCCCGGCTTCAGGTGCGCCCCGAGCCTGGTGGCTGCCGCGCGAACAGTTCGGATCCTAGCCCGTACGTGCCATGCCGCGTCAATCGTCCTCGGCGCCGCGTCGGCGAGGCGGCTTCAGCGGCGCTCGATCCTGGTCGGGATCTCCGAATCGACGTGCGACCACTCTTCCTCGGTCAGCAGGCGCTCGGCATGCGAACGCAGCAGCGTCTCTACCCGCTCCATCCGGGCGAGCAGTCCTTCCCGACGGCGCGTCAGCAGCGACCGACAGGCCGGGGCGTCGCGCGCCTCACCTTGCGCCACTCGTTCAAGCGCGGCCTTCAGCTCGAGCAGAAGGGCATCGTTGACGGTGCGATCCCGCGTCAGGGTCGCGAGCTGATCGTCTGCGGCACTCGATCTTCCCTGCATGGCCGCCAGCATGCGCGAGCCCTTGGGGCGGTGCGCGGCGCCGTCGAACGCCTCCAGGGCAAGGATCAGCTCAAGCAGCCGCCGCAGGCCGGGCCCGGCAGCGGACCAGTCGGTGCCCTGCACAGCCGAAGCAATCTCGACAAGCAAAGCACGCACATGGGCGTGCTCGGATTCGAGGATCGTCCACGCGACTCTGGCGGCAAGCATCGCAGTCCCGGTGGTCTGTCTGCTTCGACGGCAACTTGGACAATAGCACTTCGACCGGGCATCAGGTCCCGGCGCGGCCGCCTTCGATCAGGCGCAGGTTCACGTGGTAGGTGTTGCGGCCCGCCGCCTTGGCCTCGTAGAGCATGCGGTCGGCCTGCTCGACCAGCTGCGCCGCCGTCGCCGAGCCGCCCTGGTAGAAGGCCAGACCGATGCTGGTGGTGACGCTGACCGCCTGCTGCTCGATCACAAACGGCTGCCCCATCGCCGCGACGATCTTCGCTGCGACTGCAGCGGCCACCTCGGCCCGCGGCAGGCCCTGCATGATCACGGTGAACTCGTCGCCGCCGAGACGAGCCACGGTATCGGTCGAGCGCATCGTCTGCATCAGCCTGCCCGCGAACGCCCGCAGCAGCGCGTCGCCGGTCAGATGGCCGAGCCGGTCGTTGATCTGCTTGAAGCGGTCGATGTCGAGGTACATCAGCGCCATCAGGTCCCCGGTGGCCCGGCTGCGCTCCATCGCCTCGGCCAGGCGCAGATCGAAGCCGGCGCGGTTGACGAGGCCGGTGAGCGTGTCCACGCGCGCCAGCTCGACCAGGCGCCGCTCCTCGAGCTTCTGGCGCGTGATGTCGCTCACGACGGCGTGGAAGCCGAGCACCACCGCCCCATCCGCCGAGACCTGCGGGATGTACTGCGCCTCGTAGCAGGCGAAGCCGTCGCCCGTGGTCAGCTCGCTCTGGAACGTGACCCGCTCACCGCCCAGCGCGGCGCGGATGTGCCGCTCTACGGAGCGATAGGCGGTGTCGCCCAGCAGTTCGCGCACGGTGCGGCCCTGGATCTGCGCGCGCGGCCGGCCAAAGCCACGCTCGTAGGCCAGGTTGTTGAAGCGGTAGCGTTCCTCGGCGTCGATGTAGGCCACGCGCATCGGCAAAGCGTCGGCCACGGTGCGCAGGCGTGCCTCGCTCTCCTGCAGCGCCTGCTCGGCGGCGCGGAACGAGGTCACGTCGGTGATCAGCGTGAACAGCCCGGCGACCTCGCCCTCGCCGCTGCGATCGGGTACGACCGTCACCTGCACGCGGCGCCGGCCCTCCGGGCGCACCATGTCGCGTTCGTAGGAGACTTCGCGGCCGGCCAGGGCCGCGCGCAGGTGGGGCTCGATCGCCTGCCAGGCGGCCTCGCCGTAGAACTCCCGTACGCTCATTCCGAGCTGGTCGGCGGCGTCGATGCCGAACCACGCCCGGTAGGTCCGGTTGACGAAGCGGAACCGCAGGTCGCGGTCAAGGTAGGAGATCAGCACCGGCAGGTGGTCCGTGATCAAGCGCAGCCGGTGTTCGCTGGCGCGCAGGGCCTGCTCCGCCGCCTTGGCCTGCGAGATGTCGCGCATGATCGCCGAGAAGTGTTCGACACGGCCCTGCCTGTCGCGGTGCGCGATGACCATGTGGCTGACCGGCACCTCGTTGCGCTGGGCGTCCCACGACACCGATTCGCCCACCCAGAGGCCATGGGCCAACGCCGCCGGGACGATCTCCTGGCGATGCCTTTCGACCGTCTGCGGCGGGTTGAAGTCGGCCACCGACAGGTGTTCGATGGGTGCGTCGGGGGCCACACCGCTGCGCCGCCTGGCGGCCGGGTTGAGGTACGTGAGGCGCCCCTGGGAATCAGTCTGCACGACGTAGTCGGTGGTGGCGTCGAAGACCGCCGTGAGCGTGCGCAGCGCCTGCTCGGCCCGCGTGCGTTCGGTGATGTCGGAGACGGTCCCGACGTGGCCCGCCACGGCTCCGTCCACCCACACCGGCCGGCTGCGCATCGAGACGAGCACCTCGGTGCCGTCGAGGCGGCGCAGGCGCCGCGTGACATGCAGGGGTGCCGACTCCTTGACGAGGCGCCTCCAGTCGTCACGCACCCGATCGCGGATCTCGGCGCGGATCAGGCTCAGCCAGCCCTGCTCAGCGGCATCGCGCCCGAGCCCGTGGATCGCGAGGTAGGCCTCGTTCACGTAGGTCATGCGGCCCTCGGCGTCGCAGCGGAACAGGCCCAATGGCGACGCGTCCGTCACGGCGGCCAGCTGTTCGCGCTGCTCGCGCAGTTCGACCATCAGCGTGTCGAACTCGCGCGCCAGATCGCCGCGCTCGTCGTTGACGCCGATGTCGAGCCGGACGGGACGATCGGGTGAACTTCGCACCCCACGGATCGCGGCGGACAGCGCCTGCAGCGGGCGCATCAGCCATGTCGTGCAGAGCCAGACCAGCACGCCGCAGGCCAGGCCGAGCCAGAACAGCTGGGACCAGAGCGCCTGGCGGGCATGCAGCAGCGGTGCCTGGGCCGCCCGAGCCGGCATGACGACGCGCAGTTCCCAGTCGGCGCTGCGTATCGTGGCCCGCGTGACGAGATCGCCATCGTCGCCCGAACGGGCCGGCGGCGCGGGCTTGAGCAGAAGGCTGGCGTCCGCGTGCATCACCGTCACCGGCGCCGGTCCGCGCGTGACGATCACGTAGTAGCGATCTTCGGCGGCATTCGCCCGGTTCAGGTCGCCGAGCACGTTCGGCCGGTGCAGATCGAGGCCCGCGCCGAGCACGCCGGTCACCCGGCCATCGGCCGTCTTGACCGGCACGGCCATCACTACCGCCGGACGATTCGTCGACCGTGTCATCAGAGGCGCCGAGATGGCAGGCCGGCCCTCGTCACGCGCTTGACGGAAGTAGTCGCGGTCCGCGATGTTCAGCGGCTTGCCGTTGGGCGGGTCTCTCGCGATGACCGTGCCGTCGAGGCCGATCAGCGCAACGCCATCGAACATCGGGCGCAGTCCGCTGTCCGCGAACACGCGCTGCTGCGCCAGTGGGTCGGTGAAGGTCTGCGCGTCGGCCAGGCGCGCGGCGCGGTCCAGCACGGTCAGGTGCATGCCGAGCTTGTAGTCGAGGTCGGCCGCCGCCGTATCGGTCAGCGCCTGCTGCTGCCGGCGCATCAGGCCCAGGTACTCGCCCGCGAACTGCTGGTACTGCCACCAGGCGGCCACGCCGACGAGGCAGAGCACGAGCGAGGTGATGAGCAGGGCCGCCTTGGTTCTCAGAGTGACCCGCACTGAATGTCCCTCGTAGACCGGTCCTCGCGAGAGTATTCCCCGGCGGCAGCGGGTCGAAGGCGGGAACAGGGGCCGTTAGGGCTGCCATCTGACGGCATCGCCAGATGGGGACTCCCCCGACACGGACGGCCGGGTCTTGCCGGCCGTGTGAGTCATGCGCAAGGGACAATCTATGCGCCAAGCGCACGATGGGCGTCGCGAGTGCCGCGGGATGCGGGAATCCAGGGATCATCTTCCACGCCACCGAACTCGTCGAGCAGGAAGTCCATGAAGGCTCGCGTGCTCGCCGGGACGTGTTGCCGACTCGGCATGCAGGCCCACACCGACAGATCGGCAACGTGCCAGGCGGGCAGCACCTGTTCGAGGCGGCCGTCCCGCAGTTCCTGATCGATCGAGAACGAGGCGAGTCCCGCGATCCCGAATCCGGCCAGCGCCCCGGCGCGGTGAAGATCCGGGTTCATGCTGTCGAGCTGCGCAGGGGACGGGACCACGGTCACGCATTCGCCCGCAGAGCAGTCGTCGCTCGGTCGACGGCTGAAGGTGATGGCACGCTGCAGCGGTGGCGTCAGGAGCCTGTGGTAGATCAGTTCGCTCGGGTGCGAGGGGCGGCCATGGCGCTCGAGGTACTCGGGTGTGGCGCAGCCGATGACCTCGGCCCGCGCCAGGCGGCGGGCAATGAAATCCCCGTCGAGCGGTGACTGCCTGACCACGATCGTGATGTCCTGGCCGGGATCGAGCGATCGGACGGGCCCCGTCGCCGTGACCTTCACGACGACCTTCGGGTGGCTCGCATGGAACCTGGGCATGCGACGTGCGAGCTGATGCGTGGCGAACTCCGGCGGAGCGACGACACGAACTTCACCGTCCGGCTCGGTTTGCGAGTGCCGCGCCATGCCGGTAGCCTCGTCGACGTCCCGGAGGATGCCGCGGACCCGTCCGAGATAACGTTCTCCGACGTCCGTGAGGACCACGCGCCTCGTGGTTCTTGTCATCAGGCGGGCACCGAGGTGGCGCTCGAGGTCCGCCACCGTCCGCGTCACGACCGCGGGTGCCAAGTCCAGGGCCCGCGACGCGTTGATGAAACTGCCGGTCTCAGCGACCTGCGCGAACGTGCGCATCGCCTTCAGCTCGTTCATGGTTGGATCCCTTCCTTCCGTCGAGGACTCAAGGGGTGAGCCGCTCACTGCATGGTGCGCGCGTGCACCTGGGGGCGGGCGAACTCGCGCCCGATCACGCCGCGGGCGTAGAAGTAGCTGCTGCGTGACCTTTCACCGAGTCGATCGAGGTCGACCTGTCCGGCGCCGTCACAGGGAAACGAGAGCGCTCGGCCATCGGCGAGCAGTGAGTCGAAGCGCAGTTCGAAGCGGTCGCCCGGCGCACCACACGTGGCGCTTGCGGCCGTGGCCCTGTCGGTGCAAACAGTGTTCATCTGCGCGACCTCCGAAACAAGCTGAACTTACTTTAGGACTCAATACTTTAGATGTCAAGCATATGTCAAGACGCTCCAGCCAATGCAAACGCGGCCGCCGGCATGCTGCCGGCGGCCGCGTGATGGGCCCCGTGTGCGGGGAGGCTGGCTACTGCTTGGCCGCCACTTCCTTGGCCGCGACCTGCTTGGCAGCGCGCTCGATCAGCGCCGCGACGTCCCTGGGCCGCGACACGTAGACCGCATGGCTGCCCGGAACCTCGACGACGGTCGAGCCCGCGCGTTGCGACATGGCCCGTTGCGCCGCGGGCGGGATCATCTTGTCGTCCTTGGCGACCAGGTACCAGCTCGGCTTGATCCGCCAGGAAGGTTCGCTGACCGCGCCGGTCAGGGCATCGACGCCCCAGGGAACCTGGGAGTCGGCCATGAATGCCGCCTTCTTCGCGCCGACATCGGCCGCGAAGGACGCGGCGAACTTCGTCTTGTCGAGCGCGAGAAAGCCGTCCTGCGGCGGCAAGATGGGCGGCACGGGGGCACCGGGAGCCGGATCCTTGATGAGCGAGGACACCGACTCGCCGCGATCGGGGGCGAAGGCGGCCACGTAGACCAGGCCCTTCACGTTCGGGTGGTTGCCGGCTTCGGTGACGACCACGCCGCCGTAGGAATGGCCGACCAGGATGACCGGCTTGCTCTGCGCATCGATCACGCGCTTCGTGAACGCGACGTCGTCCGCAAGGGACTTCGTCGGGTTCTGCACGATGCTGACCGAGTACCCGTCCTTCGTGAGGATGCGATGCACGTCCTCCCAGCCGGAACCATCGACGAAGCCGCCGTGGACCAGAACAACCGAAACCAGTGCTTCTGCAACGCCAGTCATGTGAATCTCCTAGTGAGTGGATGAAGGGAAGTTGCAACGCGGTCACTTGACTGCAGCAGCGCGTTGACGAAGACCAGCTTAGGTGGCACCGCCCCGCAGAAAAATGCGACTCTGGTCAAGCGGACGTTCGCGGCAAGTCAACAATCCAGCTGCGGAACCCAGGACGTCGTGCGAAACGACACTACGTGGCACCGCCACGCTCAACCACCTTCATCGACACCAGTCACGCCCCGAGACCGCGCCACTGGCGGCGTCGCGACTCACGCCCTTCCACAACCGCGCAATGCGGCTTCCCGTTGGCGCGTTCACCGCCGCAGCGGCAGCGCGACCAGTCCTCGGTACGCCGCATTGCCGCTCCAGCGTGGGGTGGCCTCGCACATCGACAAACCGGGAAATCGTTTCAAGAGCTTCCCAAACACGACTTCAGCCTCCATCAAGCTGAATGCCGCGCCGATGCACACATGCGGCCCGGCCCCAAAGGCAAGCAGGCCGCTGGCTGTACGGCCGATGTCCAAGCGATCAGGTTCCGGGTAACGGGCCGGATCGCGGTTTGCCGACCCGATCAACGCAATGACCAGGTCCCCGCGTCGGAGGCGACGACCGTGCAGTTCCAAGTCTGTCGAGACGCGCCGGCCGGTGTATTGAACCGGACTGTCGTAGCGCAGCAGTTCACGCAGCGCGGCGGGCACAAGCGTCGGCTCCTGCTGCAGGCGTCGCCACTGGGCGGGATGCCTCAGTAGCGCGTGCAACCCGTTGCCCAGCAGGTTGCGCGTCGTCTCGTGGCCGGCAAACAGCAGCATCGCGCACTGCGCCAGCAATTCCACACCGGCACGGATGTGGCCGTCCCGCTCGGCCCGCAGCAAGCTGCTCACCAGGTCATCGCCCGGTGCTCGCCGCCGTTGCTCGACAAGTCCGGCAAAGTAGCTGCACATCGCCAGCAGGCTGGCCTGCGCGCGGCGTGCCTCGTCGAGGTCGGGCTTCGTTGCGCCGATGAAGGCCGCCAGGTCGTCGGACCACGCGATGAAATCGCCCAGGTCGCTGATCGGCACGCCCATCAGGAGTGCCATCACCTCGGCGGGCAGCGGGCGCGCCACCTTTTCCATGAAGTCGAAGCCCGCGTCAGCGTCGACCGCGTCGAGCAGATCGTCAACACGCTGTTCGATCACAGGAACAAGGCGCCGCAGCGCGTCGCCTCGAAAGCCCGCGTTGAGCACGGCACGGATGCGGGCATGGTGGGGTTCGTCGAGAAACAGCATGGCACGGGCAAAGACCTGCTGGAAGCGTCCAAGCTCCCGGCGCGCCGTGTCGTCGGACATGACCCAGCCGCCTGTGCGCTGCGCCGAGAACCGGGCGGGATCGCGCAGCACCGCCTCGACGTCGGCATGTCGCGGCAGCAACCAGGCGCCGCCGAAGAACTCGTCGCTCCAGTGGATCGGACCGACCTCGCGCAGCTTCGCGTAGGACGGATAGGGATCGGCGAGGAAGGCTGCGTCGATCATCGCGCGCGAGCCGGCACCGGGGGGGAAGATGGCGTCTGCGCGAGGCCGAACGCCGTCTGCAGCGCCGTGTCGCCCAAGTGCGCCGCGACCGACGCCGGATCGGGCCGGTCGAGCCACGGGACGATGCCCAGGCACGGCACCCGCCGTCGCCGGCCCAGCTCGTGCTCCAGCGTTTGGATCGTCTCGGCCCGGTACGGCATCTGCGGATCGATCGTGTTGCCGACCCAGCCGGCGAGCTGCAGGCGGCGCGCGAGGATGGCTTCGACAGTCAACAGCGCATGGTTCAGACAGCCGAGCCGCAGCCCCACGACCAGGACCACCGGCAGCCCCAGCCCGCAGGCGATGTGCGAACTGTCCCAGTCGGCGCCGAGCGGCACGCAGAAGCCACCGACCCCCTCCACCACCAGGAAGTCGCAGCGCGCCAGGAGCCTGCGCCCCGCCGTCAGGATTGCCACGCGATCTATCGCCCTCCCCTCGAGCGCCGCGGCGACGTGGGGCGCGCAGGCGGCGTCGAACTGGAACGGGCCAACCTCGGCATCGGAAAGCGGCATCGACCCGGCCTGGCGCAGCGCCTGCACGTCCTCGTTGACGCGGCGCCCGTCGACCACGACCGTTCCTGCGGCGACCGGCTTGAAGCCCGCAGCGCGCTGCCCATGGCTCGCAACGCGGTGCAGCAGGGCGGCACTGATGCACGTCTTGCCGACTTCGGTGTCGGTGCCGCTCACGAAGCAGCCCCGCGTTGCAGTCCGCAGGTTCACGGCAGCTCCTTCGCGGCGTGTTCCAGGCCGTCGACCAAGCTGGCGACGTCGTCCTCGTCGTGCGCAGCGCTCAGCGTGATGCGCAGCCGCGCCGACCCCACCGGCACGGTCGGTGGCCGGATCGCCGGCACCCACAGGCCGCGCGCCTCGAGTGCTGCCGACAGGGACAAGGTTGCCTCGTTGCCACCGACGATCACCGGCTGGATCGCCGTGCTCGACTCGCCCAATCGCCAGCCGAGCTCCGGTCGGTCGGCGATCAGCGCTCCCAGCCGCGTGCGCAGCAGGCGGACGAGATCGCGCAACCGCGCCCGCCGGCGTTCGCCCTCCTCGCCGCGGACGAGTCGCAGGCTGGCACGCAGGGTGTGGGCGAGTGCGGGCGGCGAGGCGGTCGTGTAGACGTAGGTCCGCGCGGCCTGAACCAGCCAGTCGACGATGGTCTCGTGGGCGACGACAAAGGCGCCTGCCACCCCGGCCGCCTTGCCGAGCGTGCCCATGCAGATCAGCCGTTCGCTGCGCAGGCCGAAGTGCGCCAGTGTGCCCCGTCCCTGCTCGCCGAGCACGCCGAAGCCATGGGCGTCGTCGACGATCAGCCAGGCGTCGAAGCGTTCAGCCAGCGCGAGCAGTTCGGGCAGGGGCGCCAGGTCGCCATCCATGCTGAACACCGCATCCGTGACGATCAGCCGGATCGGCGTCGTGCAGCGCGCGAGCTGATCGGCGAGCACGTCGGTGCGGCCGTGGGCATAGCGCCGCATGGTTGCCTTGGACAGCAGTCCGCCATCGATCAGCGACGCATGGTTGAGCCGGTCGGCGAAGATCGTCGTGTCCGCGTCACCGAGTGCGGTCAGCAGCGCAAGGTTGGCCATGTAGCCACTGCAGAACTCGATGGCCCGTGCCTGCGGAATGCACCTTGCCAGGAAGTCGGCGAGATCGTCCTCGAGTGCGGCATGGGCGCGAGTGTGGCCACTGATCAGGTGCGAGGCGCCGCTGCCGACACCCCACCGACACGCGCCTTCGGCGAGCGCTGCGCGCAGTTCGGGGTGGTTCGCCAGGCCGAGATAGTCGTTGCTGCAGAATGCCCGCATCGGCCGCGCTGCGTGCGCGTTGCCGGATACCGACACTCGCGGCGCACACGGCAGCTCGACGATGCGGCGGCTGCGGCGCAGTGAATGCGCCTCGCGTTCGCGCAGCTGGCGGCTCAGGTGGTCGATCAGCATCGTCGGGTCAACGGGGCGTGACCGCGTCGAGGGTGTTGGTGACCCGCTCGGCCAGCCAGTTCGACAGCGTGTCGTCGAGCACGTAGGGCGGCAGCAGGTAGACGCTGCGTCCGATCGGCCGGATCAGCAACTCGTTCTTGCGACCGGCGAGGTGGAATTGTTCGGAGAAGCGCGGCCCGGCAAGCTCTTCGCGCACGTCGAAGGCCCAGATCATCCCGCGCTGGCGCCAGTGTTCGATGCGCGGATCCTCCTGCAGCGGCGCCAGGGACCGCGTCAGCTCCTCGGCCCGCTGCCGGTTGACGCGCAGCACGTCGTCATCGACAAAGCGGTCGAGCACCGCCAATGCGGCCCGGCATGCGAGCGGGTTGCCCGTGTAGGAGTGCGAATGCAGGAAGCCGCGCGCGACATCATCGTCGAGGAAGGCATCGAAGATGTGATCGCGGGTCATCACCAGCGAAAGCGGCAGAAAGCCGCCACTGATGCCCTTGGACAGGCAAACGAAGTCAGGCCAGAGCGGCTCGCCGCCCGGCGCGGCCGCCTGTTCGAAGGCGAAGAACGTGCCGGTGCGCCCGCAGCCGACGGCGATCTCGTCGGCGATCAGGTGCACGTGGAATTCGTCGCACAGCGCGCGCAGCATGCGCAAGTAGCAGGGGTCGTACATCACCATGCCGGCCGCGCCTTGCACCAGCGGCTCGACGATGACGGCGGCAATCTGCTCGTGCGTTGCCGCGAGCAGCCTGCGCAGGTCGTGCGCGGCCCGGGTCGCCACGGCGGCGGGGGACTCTCCGTGCTCCACCTGCCTTGCGTCGGGTGACATCACCGAGCGAGCACGCAGCAAGAGGGGGTCGTAGGCGTCTCGGAACACGGCAACGTCGGTGACCGACAGTGCACCGAGCGTTTCACCGTGGTAGCCGTTGCGCAGGCAGACGAACTCGCGCTTGTTGCCGTGGCCAAGGTTGCGCCAGCAGTGATAGCTCATCTTCAGCGCGATCTCGACCGCCGAGGCGCCGTCGCTGGCGAAGAAGCAGTGGCCCAGCACGTTCCCCGTGAGCGCCGACAAGCGTTCGGCGAGTTCGACCGCCGGCGCATGCGTGCAGCCGGCCAGCATCACGTGCGGCAGGTGGTCGAGCTGGTCCTTCAGCGCCGCCGCGATGCGCGCATCGGCATGGCCGAACAGGTTGACCCACCAGGAGCTGGAGGTGTCGAAGTACCGCTGGCCCTCGTGGTCCTCCAGCCAGGGCCCGTGGCCGCGCGCGATCGGCAGCGGCGGCAGCGCCGCCGCCCGCTGCATCTGCGTGCACGGGTGCCAGACGTTGCGCAGGCTGCGGCGCTGCCACTCCGCGTTGCCGCGGCGGATGTCGATCGGCATGGTCGCGGCGGACTAGGCCGTGGTGCGCAGCCCGAGCCGCTGAAACAGCGCCCGGTCGCGCTCGACCTGCGGGTTGCCGGTGGTCAGCAGCTTGTCGCCGTAGAAGATCGAGTTCGCACCCGCGGCGAAGCACAGCGCCTGCAAGGCCTCGTCCATCTGCTCGCGCCCGGCCGACAGGCGCACCATGGCGCGCGGCATCGTGATTCGTGCGGCCGCGATGGTGCGCACGAACTCGAAGGGGTCGATCGGTTCGGTGCCTGCCAGTGGCGTCCCCGGCACTTGCACCAGGTTGTTGATCGGCACCGACTCGGGGTAAGGGTCGAGGTTGGCGAGCTGCGCGATCAGCCCCGCGCGCTGGACGCGACTCTCCCCCATGCCCACGATGCCGCCGCAACAGACCTTGAGGCCGGCCTGGCGCACGTTGATCAGCGTGTCGAGCCGGTCTTGGTACTGGCGCGTGCCGATGATCGATCCGTAGAAGTCGGGCGCGCTGTCGAGGTTGTGGTTGTAGTAGTCCAGCCCCGCCTGCTCGAGCGCATGCGCCTGCTCGGCATCGAGCATGCCCAGCGTCATGCAGGTCTCCAGGCCCAGGGCCTTGACCTCGCGCACCATCTCGGCGACGGGCACCATGTCGCGTGCCTTCGGGCTGCGCCAGGCCGCGCCCATGCAGAAGCGAGTCGCTCCATTGGCCTTGGCGGCACGGGCGGCCTCGACGACCTCCTGCACCGCCATCAGCTTGCCGGCCGCGACGCCGGTGTCGAAATGCGCGGACTGCGGGCAGTAGCCGCAGTCTTCCGGGCAGCCGCCGGTCTTGATCGACAAGAGCGTCGACAGCTGGACCTCGCTGGGGTCGAAATGCTCGCGATGCGTCCGCTGCGCGCGGAACAGCAGCTCCATGAACGGCAGCTCGAAGAGGGCGGCGACCTCGGCGACGCACCAGCGTGCCTCGGCGCGCTGCGCAGGCTGCGCCAGCGCGGCGCGGACATCGGACAGGGGAATGGAGGCGATCGTGGTCATGCGGGGATCGCCCGGCGGGGCAATATCAGGCCGCGTCATGGCGCCGCCTCGAGCTCTACCAGCTCGGTACCGTCGGCCACCTGATCGCCGACGGCGCAGTGGTAGGCCTTGACGACGCCGGCCCTGGGCGCGCTGATGGTGTGCTCCATCTTCATCGCTTCCAGCACCAGCAGCGCCGCACCCTTCTCGACGCGTGTGCCGACGGGCACCGCCAGCGCGATGACCCGGCCCGGCATCGGAGCCCGCAGCCCGCCCTCGGCTTCGTCGCCCGTGCCACCGACGTGCAGCGTGTCCACCAGCACCAGCGGCCACGAGCGGCCCTCGAAGAACACCTGCCGCCGCGCCCCTGCGGCGACCACTGCCGCGCGCAGCCGGCGTTCGCCGATCTGGGCATGCAATTCGCTGTCGCTGCCGAGCGTGCCGTGTACGGCGACGCGCCGACCGTCCAGCGTCAGCACATGTCCGTTCGCGCCGGCCTCGACGCCGACCGTCTGCCGGACATCGCCGATGTGCAGCACCAGTTGCCGCTGCACGCGGCCGTTGAGCCGCCAGCCGTCGAGCTTGCGCCAGGGCGAATCGCGGTCGGCCGCGCCGGCGCCGCGGCGCTCGGCCAGTCGCGCCTCGCGCATCAGCTCGGCCAGCGCTGCGAGCAGCCAGACATCGTCGGGCACCGCTGCATCCGTCGGGAACAGCAGCGCCTGCTCGCGCTCGATCAGTCCGGTGTCCAGGTCGGCCTCTGCGAAGGCGGGCAGCGCCACCAGCCGCGCCAGGAAGTCGACGTTGTTGGCGACGCCCACGACGCGGTACTGCGCCAGCGCCTGGCGCAGGCGCGCCAGGGCCTGGCGCCGGTTGTCGCCCCAGACGATCAGCTTGGCGATCATCGGGTCGTAGTGCGGCGTGATCTCGTCGCCCTGCTCGACGCCGGTGTCCACGCGCACGCAGTCGCTCTGCGGCGGCGGCACCAGGTGCACCAGCCGGCCGATCGACGGCAGGAAACCCTTGTCCGGGTCCTCGGCGTAGATGCGCGCCTCGATCGCGTGACCCTCGATGGCCAGCTGCTCCTGACGCAGCGGCAGCGGCTCGCCGGCGGCCACGCGCAGTTGCCACTCGACGAGGTCCAGCCCGGTGATCATCTCGGTGACCGGATGCTCGACCTGCAGCCGGGTGTTCATCTCCATGAAGTAGAAGCTGCCGTCGGGGTTGGCGATGAACTCGACGGTGCCGGCACCGACGTAGCCCACCGCCCGGGCGGCGTTGACGGCCGCCCCGCCCATCGCCGCGCGCCGCGCCGGCGTCATGCCCGGGGCCGGCGCTTCCTCCAGCACCTTCTGGTGGCGGCGCTGCACCGAGCAGTCGCGCTCGAACAGGTAGACCACGTTGCCCTGCGTGTCGCCGAAGACCTGGATCTCGATGTGGCGCGGCTTGAGCACGTACTTCTCGACCAGCACGTGGTCGTTGCCGAAGGCACCCTGCGCCTCGCGCTGGCACGAGGCCAGTGCGGCCGCAAAGTCGGCCGCCCGGTCGACACGCCGCATCCCCTTCCCGCCGCCGCCGGCACTGGCCTTGATGAGCACCGGGTAGCCGATGCGATCGGCCTCGCGCGCCAGCAACGCAGGGTTCTGATCGTCGCCGTGGTAGCCGGGTGTCAGCGGCACGCCGGCCTTCTCCATCAACGCCTTGGCCGCCGACTTCAGCCCCATCGCGCGGATCGCCGAGGCCGGCGGGCCGATGAAGGTGATGCCGGCCGCGGCGCAGGCGTCGGCGAAACCGGCGTTTTCGGACAAGAAGCCATAACCCGGATGGACCGCTTCGGCGCCAGCAGCCCTGGCGGCTTCGAGGATCCTGTCGGCGTTGAGGTACGACTCGCGCACTGCCGGCGGGCCGATCAGCAACGCTTCGTCGGCCAGCCGCACGTGGCGCGCGTTGGCATCGGCCTCGGAGTAGACGGCCACGGTGGCTACGCCCAGGCGGCGTGCGGTCTTGATCACGCGGCAGGCGATCTCGCCACGGTTCGCGATCAGGATCTTCTTGAACATGTCGTTTCCGGTCCCGTTCTTCTTGGTGTGGCTCAGCCGCCGATGCGTGTCCATTGCGCCGCGCGCTTGTCGAGGAAGGCACCGAGCCCCTCGCGCGCCTCGGGGGTGGCACGCTGCTCGGCGATGCGCCGCGCGGTGTCCTCGACCACCGCGTTGTCGACCGGCCGTCCGGCCACGGCGCGAATGAGTTCGGTCGACGCCGCCTGCGCCTGAGGACCGCCGGCCAGCAGCGCGTCGACGATGGACTGCACACGTTCGTCCAGCGCCTCGGGCTCGGCCACCTCGTGCGCGAGGCCGATCTCGCAGGCACGGGCAGGCAGGATGCGTTCGGCGGTCTGGAAGTAGCGGTACGCCTGCCGCTCACCGATGGCGCGCACGACATACGGGCCGATCGCGGACGGGATCAACCCCAGCCGCACCTCGGAGGTCGCGAACTGCGCCGCGCTCGACGCGACGCAGATATCGCAGGCGGCCGCCAGGCCCATGCCGCCGCCCAGCGCGGCGCCGTGTACACGAGCCACGGTGGGTGTGCGGCACATCGCGATGGTTCGGAACAAGTTGGCGAGCCGGCGCGCGTCGGCGACGTTGTCCTCGACCGAGGCCGTGCCCTGGCGCTTCATCCAGTTCAGGTCGGCGCCGGCCGAGAAGCTCTTGCCCTTGCCGGCGAGCACGATCACGCGCACGTCGGCGTCGGCGTCCAGTCGATGGAACGCGACGGTGAGCTCGGCGATCAGCGTCTCGTCGAAGGCGTTGTGTACCTGCGGACGGTCCATCCAGATCCAGGCCACCGGGCCGCGGCGTTCGATCTTCAGCGTCGTGGGGTTCGTCATGGCCGGCTACATCCGGAACACGCCGAAGCGGGTCGGCGCAATCGGCGCGTTCAACGCTGCCGCCAGCGACAAGCCGAGCACGCGCCGCGACTGCGCCGGGTCGACGACACCGTCGTCCCAGAGCCGCGCCGTGGCGTAGTAGGGGTGCCCTTGCAGCTCGTACTGCGCGCGGATCGGCGCGCGGAAGGCTTCCTCGGCCTCGCCGCTCCACTGGCCGCCCCGGCCCTCGATGCCCTCGCGCTTGACGGTGGCCAGCACGCCGGCAGCCTGCTCGCCGCCCATCACGCTGATGCGCGCGTTCGGCCACATCCACAGGAAACGCGGCGAGTACGCGCGCCCGCACATGCCGTAGTTGCCGGCGCCGAAGCTGCCGCCGATCAGCATCGTCAGCTTGGGCACCTGCGCGGTCGCGACCGCCGTGACCATCTTCGCGCCGTCCTTGGCGATGCCGGCGTTTTCGTACTTGCGTCCGACCATGAAGCCGGTGATGTTCTGCAGGAACACCAGCGGCACGCCGCGCTGGCAGCACAGCTCGATGAAATGCGCGCCCTTCTGGGCGCTCTCGCCGAACAGGATGCCGTTGTTGGCAATGATGCCGACGGGCATGCCGTACAGGCGCGCGAAGCCGGTAACCAGCGTGCTGCCGTAACGCGACTTGAACTCGTCCAGGCGCGAACCGTCGACGATGCGGGCGATGACCTCGCGCACGTCGTAGGGCTTGCGTGTGTCGTGCGGGATCAGGCCGTAGATCTCCTCGGGGTCGTACAGCGGCTCCTCGCTGGCCTCAATGGTCACGGTCTCGGGCCTGCGGCGATTGAAGTTGGCGACGATCCGGCGCGCGATATACAGCGCGTGAGCATCGTTCTCGGCCAGGTGGTCGACCACGCCCGACACGCGGGCGTGCACGTCGCCGCCGCCCAGGTCCTCGGCCGTGACGACCTCGCCGGTGGCGGCCTTCACCAGTGGCGGTCCGCCGAGGAAGATCGTCCCCTGGTTGCGCACGATCACCGTCTCGTCGCTCATCGCCGGCACGTAGGCGCCGCCCGCGGTGCACGAGCCCATCACCACCGCCACCTGCGGAATATCCAGTGCCGACAGATTGGCCTGGTTGTAGAAGATGCGGCCGAAATGCTCACGGTCGGGAAAGACCTCGTCCTGCCGTGGCAGGAAGGCGCCGCCGGAGTCGACGAGGTAGATGCACGGCAGGTGGTTCTGCAGCGCGATCTCCTGCGCGCGCAGGTGCTTCTTGACCGTCATCGGGTAGTAGGTGCCGCCTTTGACGGTGGCGTCGTTGGCCACGACCATGCAGTCGACGCCGTGGATGCGGCCGATGCCGGCGATCAGGCCGGCGCAGGGCGCGTCGCCGTCGTACATGTCCAAGGCGGCGAGCTGACCGATTTCGAGGAACGGCGTGCCCGGGTCCAGCAGCTGGTCGACACGTTCGCGCGGCAGCAGCTTGCCGCGTGCGGTGTGGCGGGCACGCGCGCTCTCGCCGCCGCCGAGTGCGGCCTGCGAGAACTTCTCGCGCAGGTCGTGGACCAGCGTGCGCATGGCGTCGGCGTTGGCGCGGAACTCGGGCGAACGGGGATTGGTCTTGGACCGGATGGCGTCCATGGCGGGCTCGATGAAGGGGGTGTCAGGGGAACGAGCCGCAATCACATCGTCTCGGCGTAGAGCTCGCGCCCGATCAGCATGCGCCGGATCTCGCTCGTGCCGGCGCCGATCTCGTAGAGCTTGGCGTCGCGCCACAGCCGTGGCGTCGGGTAGTCGTTGATGTAGCCGTTGCCACCCAGCACCTGGATCGCCTCGCCGGCCATCCAGGTCGCCTTCTCGGCGGCGTAGAGGATCGCGCCGGCGGCGTCCTTGCGCAGCGTGCGGTCGTGGTCGGCGCGGTCGCAGGCCTGGCCGACGGCGTAGACATAGGCGCGACACGCCTGCCAGGTGGTGTACATGTCGGCCAGCTTGCCCTGCATGAGCTGGAACTCGCCGATGCTCTGACCGAACTGCTTGCGGTCGTGCACATAGGGCAGCACCACGTCCATGCACGCCGCCATGATGCCCAGAGGGCCTCCGGAAAGCACGGCGCGCTCGTAGTCCAGCCCGCTCATCAGCACCTTGACGCCGCCGCCCTCGACGCCGAGCACGTTGTCCGCCGGCACCTCGCAATCCTCGAAGAACAGCGGGTAGGTGTTCGAGCCGCGCATGCCCAGCTTGTCGAGCTTGCTGCCGCAGCTCAGGCCCTTGAACGACCTTTCGACGATGAAGGCGGTGAGCCCCTTCGTGCCCGCGTCGGGATCGGTCTTCGCGTAGACGATCAGCGTATCGGCATCGCCGCCGTTGGTGATCCACATCTTCGAGCCGTTCAGCACGTACCGGTCACCCCTGCGGTCAGCGCGCAGCTTCATGCTGACCACGTCGGAACCGGCGTTGGGTTCGCTCATCGCGAGGGCCCCGACATGTTCGCCCGAGACGAGCTTCGGCAGGTACCTGCGCTTCTGTGCCGCGCTGCCATTGCGGTGCAACTGGTTCACGCACAGGTTCGAATGGGCGCCGTACGACAGCCCCACCGCGGCCGACGCGCGCGACACCTCCTCCATGGCGACGATGTGGGCCAGGTAGCCGAGGTTGGAGCCGCCGTACTCCTCGCTGACCGTCATGCCGTGCAGACCGAGGTCACCGAGCTTCTTCCACAAGTCCGCTGGGAACAGGTTGTCGTGATCGATCGCGGCCGCACGCGGCGCGACTTCCCTGCGGACGAAGCTGCCGACCGAGTCGCGCAACATCGCGATCGTCTCGCCGAGTTCGAAGTTGAGGCCGGGCACGATGCTCATGCGTATGTCTCCATGGCGGGATAGGTATGTCGAATCAGGCCGCAGCGCGCGGCACGTCGGTGGCCGAAGCGGCAGCGTCGGGCGCAAGCAGGCGCGCCAGCAATCGCTGGGCGCGCTCGTGGGCGATGCGGGCCTGGCGCTCCTTGACGTGCCCGTAGCCCCGTACGCTCTGCGGCAAGCGCGCCAGCTCGAGCGCGACGTTCAGCCGCTCGTTGGTCAAGCCCTGCGCAACCCGGCGCATCGCCGCCTCGAACTCGCCGATGGCGGCACGTTCGGCACGACGCTCATGCGTGTAGCCGAACACGTCCAGTGGCGTCCCACGCAGGAACCTGGCCCTCGCGAGCCAGCGGTAGGCCGTCGCCATCCACGGGCCGTAGGGCTTCTTGACCAGATGCCCCTGCGCGTCGCGCTTCGAGAACAAGGGCGGCGCCAGGTGAAAGCGCAGCTTGACGTCGCCTTCGAACTGCGCCTTGACCCGCTCGAGAAAGCCGGTATCGACGTACAGCCGCGCGACCTCGTATTCGTCCTTGTAGGCCATCAGCTTGTACAGGCTGACGCCGACCTCGCGCGCGAGGCGGTCACCGCCCGTGCGTTGCTGCTCGATCGCCGCGATCTCGCGCACGAGCACCTCGTAGCGACGTGCGTAGGCAGCATCCTGGTAGTCCGTCAGCCGCCTGGTGCGATCAGCGATCAGTGCGTCCAGCGGCGGCGTGCGCGCCGGCAGCATCACCACCGCGGCCGGCTGGTCGAGGCCGGCGGCGCGGCGCACCGGGGCCTCGTCGAGCGCGGCCTGGCGCCCCCACGCGAAGGCCCCTTGGTTCATCGCGACAGCGGCACCATTCAGTTCGATCGCCTGCATCAGCGAGGACTCCTGCAGCGGGATCCAGCCCTTCTGCCAGGCGTAGCCGAGCAGGAATACGTTGGTCGCGACGGCATCTCCCATCAGCGCCGTGGCCAGCGCCGCCGCATCGAGGGACTCGGTGACGAGCGTCGCTTCGCGCACCCTCTGCAGCATCCCCTCGGGAGGGGCCGACCAGTCCGGGTCCTGGGTGAAGACCCCGGTCGGCGGCACGCTGATGTTCATCACCGCGCGTGTGCGCTGCGGATCCATCGTCGCCAGCGCGTCCTTGCCGGCGCCGACCATCAGGTCGCAGCCCAGCACGACGTCGGCCTGGCGCGCCGCGACACGGGCGGCATGCAAGCCGGCCGGGGTCGCTGCAAGGCGCACGTGCGACATGACTGCCCCGCCCTTCTGCGCCAGGCCCGCCATGTCGAGCACGAGCACGCCCTTGCCTTCGAGGTGCGCGGCCATGCCGAGCAGCGCGCCGATGGTGACGACGCCGGTGCCGCCGACGCCGGTGACGACCACGTTGCAGGGTTCGTCGAGCGAAGGCAGATCCGGCATCGGCAGGCCCGCAGGCGGCGTGGTCCGGTTGCGCGCCGGCTTGCGCAGCGTGCCACCCTCGACGGTCACGAAGCTCGGGCAGAATCCCTTCACGCAGGAGTAGTCCTTGTTGCAGGAACTCTGGTCGATCGTGCGCTTGCGCCCCAGCGGCGTCTCCAGCGGCAGGATGGAGACGCAGTTCGACTGCGCGCCGCAGTCGCCGCAGCCTTCGCAGACCTCCTCGTTGATCAGCACCCGCTTGGGCGGATCGACCAGTTCACGGCGCTTGCGGCGGCGCCGCTTCTCGGCCGCGCAGGTCTGCGCGTAGACGATCACCGACACCCCGGGGGTCTCGCGCAGGCGCCGCTGCAGTGTGTCCATCTCGTCGCGGTGGCTCACCGCCACGCCGGCCGGCAGCCCCGGCATGCCACCGTACAGCTCGGGCTCGTCGCTGACGAGGTGCAGGTGCTCGACGCCTTCGGCGGCCACCTGCTGCAGGATCTGCGGCACCGTCGGCGAGCCCTCGACCGGCTGGCCGCCGGTCATCGCGACTGCGTCGTTGACGAGGATCTTGTAGGTGATGTTGACGCCCGCCGCCCTGGCCGCGCGGATGGCCAGCGAGCCCGAGTGCATGTAGGTGCCATCGCCCAGGTTGGCGAAGATGTGCCGCGTGCCGGTGAACGGCGCCTGGCCGATCCAGCTGACGCCTTCGCCGCCCATCTGCGTGAAAGTCTCGGTGCGCCGGTCCATCCACTGCGCCATGTAGTGGCAGCCGATGCCGGCCACAGCGCGCGAACCCTCGGGCACCTTGGTGCTGGTGTTGTGTGGGCAGCCCGAGCAGAAGTAGGGCAAGCGCTGGGGTGCGCCGGGGTCGGCGCGGGTGAATCCGTCCGCGGCCTTGCACTCGATCAGGTAGGCACGTGCCTTCGACCCGAGGCGCTCCGCGCCGAACACCTTGGCCAGGCGCGCGGCGATCACATTCGCGATCGCGGCCGGCGTCAGCTCGCCGTTGGGCGACAGCAGGATGCCGTCGTGCGGCACCTGCACCCACTCGCCGGTCTCGTCGTACTTGCCGACCACGCGCGGCCGCGATCCGGCCGGTGCGTTGTAGAGCTGCTCCTTGAGCTGGTACTCGATGATCTGGCGCTTCTCCTCGACCACCAGCACCTCGTCGAGGCCCACGGCGAACTCGCGGATGCACTGCGGCTCGAGCGGCCAGGACAGGCCGATCTTCAGCAGGCGCAGGCCAAGCGCCTTGGCCTGCGCTTCGTCGATGCCCATCATCGCCAGCGCCTCGCGCACATCGAGGTAGCTCTTGCCGGTGGTGACGATGCCCAGGCGGGCCCCGGGCGCATCCCAGTCCTGCCGGTTCAGCCGGTTCAGGCGCACGTACTCGAGCAGCGCGTAGAGGCGTTCGCGCTGCAGTCGGTTTTCCTGCTCGAGCGGCGGATCCGGCCAGCGGATGTGGAAGCCGTCGGCCGGGATCGGATAGGTGTCCGGGACCTTGATCTCGACCGCCATCGGGTCGATGTCGAACGAGGAAGAGGACTCGATGGTGTCGCTGATCGCCTTGAAGCCGACCCAGCACCCCGAATAGCGAGACATCGCGTAGCCGTGCAAGCCGAACTCGATGAACTCGCGCACGCCCGAGGGATTCAGCACCGGGATCATCGCCGCGATGAAGGCATGCTCGCTCTGGTGCGGCAGGCTCGACGACTTGCAGGCATGGTCGTCGCCGGCAATGACCAGCACACCACCGTGCTTCGAGCAACCGGCGATATTGCCGTGCTTGAAGACGTCGCCACTGCGATCCACGCCCGGGCCCTTGCCGTACCAGAGTGCAAAGACGCCGTCGACCCGTGCATTCGGGTCGAGCTTGACCATCTGCGAGCCCCAGACGGCCGTGGCGGCGAGTTCCTCGTTCAGGCCCGGCACGAAGCGCACGGCATGCGCCTCCAGGTGCCTCTTCGCCTTCCACAGCTCCTGGTCGACTGCGCCCAGCGGCGAGCCACGGTATCCCGAGACAAAGCCGCCGGTGTTCAGGCCCGCTACTGTGTCGCGCTGCTTCTGCGCCAGAAGCAGTCGCACCAGCGCCTGCGTGCCGGTCATGTACACGCGCCCCGACGGCAGCGTGTACTTGTCGTCGAGGGTCGTCGTCACAGCGCGCCAGCCAGCGCCGGGACCGCCTCGAACAAGTCGGCCTCCAGGCCGTAGTCGGCCACGCTGAAGATCGGCGCCTCGGGGTCCTTGTTGATCGCGACGATCACCTTGCTGTCCTTCATGCCGGCCAGATGCTGGATGGCGCCGCTGATGCCGCAGGCGACGTAGAGCTGCGGCGCGACGATCTTGCCGGTCTGCCCGACCTGCCAGTCGTTCGGTGCGTAGCCCGCATCCACCGCGGCGCGGCTCGCACCCAGCGCGGCACCGAGCTTGTCGGCCAGCGGCGTCAGCACCTCGTTGAACTTCTCGCTGCTGCCCATCGCGCGGCCGCCGCTGACGATGATCTTCGCGGCGGTCAGCTCGGGCCGGTCGCTCTTGGCGAGTTCGCTGCCGACGTGGGTGCTCTTGCCGCTGTCGGCCACCGCGGCGATCGTCTCGACCGGGGCACTGCCGCCGTCGGTCACGGCGTCGAAGCCGGTGGTGCGCACGGTGATCACCTTGATCGCATCGCTGCTCTGCACCGTCGCGATGGCGTTGCCGGCGTAGATCGGACGGTCGAAGGTGTCGGCCGCGACCACCTTGATGATGTCGCTGATCTGCGCGACGTCGAGCTTGGCTGCCACCCGTGGGGCGACGTTTTTGCCGTGCGCAGTGGCCGGGAACAGGACGTGGCCGTAGTCCTTGGCGATCGCGAGCACTTGCGCGGCGACGTTCTCGCCGAGTTGCTCCGCGAGGCTCGGGCCGTCGGCGTGCAGCACCTTATCCACGCCCTGCAGTTGGCTCGCGGCCTGCGCCGCGCCCGCGGCGTTCTGGCCCGCCACCAGCACGTGCACGTCGCCACCGCACTTCAGGGCGGCGGTGACGGTGTTCAGCGTCGCACCCTTGAGGGTGCCGTGGTCGTGTTCGGCCACGACCAACACATTTGCGAGGACGCTCATTCAGATCACCTTGGCTTCGTTCTTCAGCTTCGCGACCAGCGTCGCGACGTCGGGCACCTTGACACCCGCACCCCGCTTGGGCGGCTCGGCGACCTTGAGCGTCTTCAGGCGCGGCGCCACGTCCACGCCCAGGTCGCCGGGCTTGAGCACCTCGAGCGGCTTCTTCTTGGCCTTCATGATGTTGGGCAGCGTCACGTAGCGCGGCTCGTTCAGGCGCAGGTCGGTCGTGATCACCGCGGGGATGGCCACCGAGATCGTCTCCAGGCCGCCGTCGACCTCGCGCGTGACCTTGGCTTTGCCATCCGCGACCTCGACCTTCGAGGCAAAGGTGGCCTGCGGCACGTCCGCCAGCGCGGCCAGCATCTGGCCGGTCTGGTTGCAGTCGTCGTCGATGGCCTGCTTGCCCAGGATCACGAGTCCCGGCTGTTCCTTGTCAACGAGCGCCTTGAGCAGCTTGGCGACCGCCAGCGGCTGCAGTTCGTCGCTGGTCTCGACCAGGATCGCGCGGTCGGCACCGATCGCCATCGCGGTGCGCAGCGTCTCCTGGCACTGCGTGACACCGCAGGAGACGGCGATCACCTCGGTGGCGACGCCCTTCTCCTTGAGCCTGACCGCCTCCTCGACGGCGATCTCGTCGAAGGGGTTCATGCTCATCTTGACGTTGGCGATGTCGACGCCGGTGCCGTCGGACTTCACGCGAACCTTCACGTTGTAGTCGACGACGCGCTTGACCGCGACCAGGATCTTCATGCGGCTTTCCTCTCATTCGGATGCAGTGATTCGTTCGGCGAAGGGTGCGCCCCGTGTTTCTGCTCGGAGTGCTCCGGACCGAGCTGCGACGGCGGCGGCCGGGTCTCTTCTGCCGTCAAGGCGAACTCGCCGCAATCCGCGGAGCGCTGGCGGAGTTCGAACAGGCATCGGCGCAGCAGTGCCATGGGTTTCAGTGGGACATCACTGTTTCAGAACACATTTGCCAAGTGTGTTCAGTTAGTGGATCATTGTCGAGTTCAATTTGTTGGGGTCAGGTATTGATTGACCCAATGGAAGCTCGGCCATGTCCTTGATCGCTTCGTTCTCCCTGCGCCAGCTGAACTACTTCGTCGCGGCGGCGCGCGCCGGCCAGATCTCGGCCGCGGCCGCGCAGGTGCACGTATCCCAGTCGGCGATGACGATCGCGATTGCCGAGCTCGAGCGCCTGCTCGGCGCAGCCTTGTTCGAACGCGGGCGCACCGGCGTGACGCTCACTTTCGAGGGTCATGCGTTCCTGAAGCACGCGGAAGCGGTTCTAGAGGCGGCCAACGAAGCCGCGCGGTTCCCGTTCCAGCGGCGCACGGATGTGTCCGGACGGCTGGAGCTTGCAGCCAGCTACACCGTGCTCGGCTATTTCGTGCTGCCGGCGGTGGCCCGATTCAGGAAGCTGTTTCCCCACGTCGACGTGGTTCCGGTGGAGTTGCCGCGCGCCCGCATCGAGCGCGGGCTGCACGACGGGACGATCGAACTCGCTGTCGCGCTGCTGTCCAACTTCTCGCAGCGCGAACGGCTGAACACGTTGACGCTGACGCGCTCGCGCCGGCAGCTGTGGGTCTCGTCGAACCACCCCCTCGCCGACGCTGGCAGCGTCGGCATTGAACGCATCGCCGAGCATCCCTACATCCTGCCGGTGATCGACGAGGGCGACCGCAACGCGATCAAGTACTGGCGTGACGCAGGCCTGCGGCCCAAGTCAGTGTTGAAGACCTCGTCGATGGAAGCCCTGCGCGAGATGGTCGCTCTCGGCCTCGGCGTGACGATCCTGTCCGATATGGTGTTTCGGCCCTGGTCGCTCGACGGCCGGCGCATCCGCACCGTCGACGTCGACTGGACTATCCCGGACATGGAGGTGGGTCTCGCTTGGCGTCACGGTGCGCTGAGCGCTCCGGCCGAGGCGTTCCGCGAGTTTCTTGCGATGTCGGGCGCCGGCCACGCCGCCGGGGCCTGACCCCGGGCAAACCCGAGGCACCAAATGCCTCTCTAATGTAGACACATTGATCTATAGTGTCCAATATATTGATCACCGTCCCTCTGCCTCCAGCGGACTCACGCCCATGAACATCGACCTCAGCCAGAAGCGTGTCATCGTCACCGGCGGATCCCGCGGCATCGGCCGGGCCATCGCGCGTGCGTTCGCCTCCGAGGGTGCCCGGGTCGCGATCTGTGCGCGCACCGAAGCCGACGTGCAGGCGACCGGTCGCGAACTCGAAGGCCAGGCGCGCGCCGTGATCGCAAAGGCCGTCGACGTGACCGACACGCAGGCGGTCAAGCGCTTTGTCGACGAGGTGGCCGAGGTCTGGGGGAGCGTCGACGTGCTGGTCAACAACGCCGGCCAGGGGCGTGGTGGCAACCTGGACACGCTGACGCCTGAGCAGATCCTCGAGCATGCCAACGTCCTTCAGATGGGGCACTTCCGCTTCGTCCAGGCCGTGGTGCCGCACATGCGCAAGCAGCGTTGGGGCCGCATCATCGAGATCAACGCACTCGCCGGCGCGATCCCGACGCCGGACGGGATTCCCTCGGTGATCAACCGCGCCTCGTGCATCGCGCTGTCGAAGACGCTCGGCATGTCGCTGCCGAAGGACGGCATCCTGGTCAACACGCTGAACATGGGCTGGATCGACACCGGCCAGTGGGAACGTCACTTCAAGGAAATGCCGGCCGGCAGCTGCAGCCGTGCCGAGTTCGACGAGATGGTGCTCAAGGTCGTGCCGCTCGGGCGCTTCGGCAAGCCGGAGGACGTCGCCGGCATGGCCCTGTTCCTGGCCAGCGACTACGCCGGCTTCATCAGCGCCGCGTCGATCGACATCGCCGGCGGCATGCAGGGGCAGATCGCCTACTACCCGACCCTCAAGCGCGACTTCAACGAGGCGATGAAGGCTCGCCTCGCTGCCTCAGGCAGGACCGAACCCCTATGAACCTCGCCGGCAAGGTGGCCGTCGTCACCGGTGCTTCCTCCGGCATCGGCGAGGCGATCGCCCACGAGCTCAGCCGGGCCGGCGCCCGGCTCGTGGTCACGGCGCGGCGTCTGGAGCGATTGGAGGCGCTCGCCGCCAGCCTCGAGGGCGAGTGTGTCACCCTGGGTGCGCCGATCGAAGATCCGGGCACACCGCAGCGCCTGCTCGATCTGGCACTCTCCCGCTTCGGCCGTGTCGACGTGCTGGTCAACAACGCCGGCGTGTTCGCCTCGGGTTCGGTCGACACCATCGACCTCGACGCCGTCGCGCGCATGGTCCAGGTGAACCTGCAGGCGGTGATTCGGGCGTCGTACGTGTTCGCACGCGCGCTGAAGGCACAGCAGTCGGGCGCCATCGTCAACGTGTCGAGCGTCGCGGCCTACCTCAGCTCCTCGTCGGTCGGTGCCTACAGCGGCGTCAAGCACGCGCTGGAGGTGTTCACCACGGCCCTGCGCGTCGAGCTCGGCAAGAGCGGCGTGCGAGTCGGCAGCATCGCCCCGGGCACCACCGAGACGGAGATCTTCGACCACCTGCGCGCCCAGGGCCAGCCGGTACGCGCCGACCAGACGCCGCCACTGCGGCCGGCCGACATTGCCGCGGCCGTGCGCTTCATGCTCGAACAGCCGGAGCGCGCGAACGTCGCCCGGCTGCTGCTCGTCTCGGCGCACGAATCGGTCTGAACGAGGACGCGAGGGCCGCCACCCGGCCCTCGCAGCGCAGCCTCAGGGTGCCAACTGCTCGTCCGGCGTGCGCACGCTCGGCCCGAGGATGGGCCCGACGATCTCGTGCCCCCAGGTGCTGAGCGATTCGGGATTCAGCTCGAAGCCGTCGTGGTGCCAGGGCTCGAGCTCGACGATGGTCTCGAACGCGAAGCCCGATGGGTTGAAGTGGTAGAAGGACATGTGCGGGTCCTGCGTGTGCTGGCCCAGCGTCATCATCATCGGCAGATTGCGCTTGCGCACGATGTCGTAGGTCTCCCCGACATCCCGCACCGACTTGACGAACAGGCCTACGTGCTGGATGCCCATGCGGCCCGGCCCGTGGCCGTAGGCGATATCGTGGCTGGTGTGCTCATTGAGCTTGGCCCGGAAGAAGCCGGTCTTGCCCTTGCCCGCCCCCGAGCCGTACCAGTGAAAACCCATCAGGTCGATCCAGAACTTCTCGAGTTCGCCGTCGTAGGTCGGCGTGATCACCACCATGTGGCCGAGCCCGCGGTGGTCGGCGACGAAGCCACCGTGACGGCGGCCCGGCACGAACGAGTTCGGTGTCCATTTCTGTCCGTAGAACAGCTCGTGCTGGTAGCCCACCGGATCGCGGAACCGGATCAGTTCCTTCACGCCCCGCACCTCGCACAGCGCAGCGTCGCCGACGGTCAACTCGATGCCGGCCGCGCGGAACTTGTCGACCGCGGCGAGGTACTCCATGCGTCCGCGAGCCTCCCAGCCGACATAGGCGAGGCGGTCGGTCCGGCCGGGATGGAAGGCCAGGCGGTGGCGCCGGTCGTCGGTCTTGAAGTAGAGCGACTGCAGGTCGGCTGCGGGCGTGCTGCCGATCTGGAAGCCCATCACCTCCGGACCGTAGGTGCGCCACTCGTCGATCTTGGTGGTTTCGAAGCCGAGGTAGCCGAGGCCGATGATGTCCATGGTCGATGTCCTGTGAACGGGGTGTCCAGCGACGTCAGAGGGCCAGCAGGCCCCCATCGACGACGATGTCGGTGCCGGTGATGAAGGAGGCCTCGTCCGACGCGAGGAACATGGCAGTGCCGACCACCTCGTCGGATTCGCCGGGGCGGTCCATCAGAACGCCATCGAGGATCACCGCGCGTGTGGCCGGATTGCGCACGAACGCCTCGGTGCCGGGGGTTGCGACGAAGCCAGGGCTGATGCTGACCGCCCGGATGCCGAGCTTCGCGCCCTCGACTGCGACTTGCCGGGTAAACGACACGACCGCCCCCTTGGCCGCGGCGTGCGCGCTGATGCCCGCCGCCTTCGAGCCGGCCCAGGCCGCGACCGACGACACGTTGAGCACCACGCCGCCACGCACCGACAGGTGCGGCCAGGCGTACTTGGTCGTGTAGAAGATCAGGTCGATCTCGTTGCGCATCGTGTAGCGCCAGTCGTCGACCGACATCTCGCCGACCAGACCGAAGCGTGCCGCCGACGCGTTGTTGTACAGCACGTCGATCCGGCCATGTCGCTCGGCGGCCTCCTCGACCCAGCGGCGTGCCTGTTCCGGGTCGCCCAGGTCGACCGGCGCATTGCCGTGCAAGGTCTGGCCTTCTGCGGCCAGCAGTGCGGCAGTCTCGGCGTGGCCAGCGGCATTGATGTCACACCCCACCACCGTGGCACCTTCGCGTGCGAAGCGCAGCGCCGCGACACGCCCTTGCCCGCCGCCGCTGCCGGTGAGCAGCACGACCCTACCGTCGAAACGCCTCATGGCGATCAGCCGATGGCTTCGACGGCCAGCGCTTCCGCGGGGCAGGCCGCGGCGCCTTCGCGCGCCTCGTCCTCGAGCCCGGGGGGCACGATGTCGCTGTCGAGGTAGACGAGCCCGTCGGCATCCAGTTTGTAGACTTGCGGACAGACCTGTGCACACAGGCCGTAGCCGCAGCAGCGGCTGCGATCGGCGATCACACGCAGGGTGGGCGAGCTCATGTTTGTCTCCTGTGGCTGGCCTTTTGATGCCTAGATTATGCACACATTGCGCCGATATGTCTCCATTTCACGCGCCAGCCGTGTTGGTGCTTATTCGGATATCGGAAACACATTCCAAAGGTAGAATGCCTCGAACCCTTGCCTGCGCCGCGTGACAATCCGGGCAGGCTTTCTCTCGTGCTGCTTGCACCATGCCGCCAGAAACCATCGACGCCACAGAGATCGAAGACGATTCTGCCGGCCAGGCCCGCCGTGCCGCCGGGGGGGTGACCGTCAAGCCGGTCGCCAACGCGATCCGCATCCTGCGCTACCTGGCTCAGACCGCGGCGCCCGAGCGGGCGGCCGACATCGCACGCCACCTGTCGATCAACCCCAGCACCTGCTTCAACATCCTGCGCACGCTGGTCGCCGAAGACGTGATCGACTTCAATCCGCTGTCCAAGATGTACTCGGTCGGCCTGGGCCTCGCGAAGCTGGTCGACCAACTGATGACCCAGGGACAGCGCATCGAGTTGGCGCGCCCGGCAATGGAGGTGCTCGCGGCCCGCTTCCAGGTCACCGTGACGCTGTGGCGACGCATGGGTATCGACCGCATCGTGCTGGTCAGTTCCGTCGCGAGCCCGACGGCCCTGCGCATCGACATGCCGGCAGGACAGCGCCTGCCGCTGTTGATGGGCGCCAGCGGGCGCCTGTTCGTCGGCCAGTTGGGACTCAACGAGGACGAGGCCCGCGCAGAGTTCGAGCAGATCCGCTGGTCGCGCCCGATCTCGTTCGAGACCTACTGGCGCGAGGTCGGGCGCGCCAAGCGGCGTGGCTGGGCGGTCGACGACGGCTACTTCGCCAACGGCATCCTGGCCATCGCCGCACCGGTGCGCGACCCGGCCGGCGCGATCGCCTTCACGATCTCCGCCGTGATGATCCGCGGTCAGCACGACGATGCAGGCATCGATGCGATTGGCGAAGCACTCAGCACCGCCGCGGCGGATCTGACCCGCACCCTGTTCTAGGCCGGAACGCCCCCGGGATTTCCCGATTTCCTGAACAGATCAGTGGTTTCTGTTCAAGAGTTGGTCTATGATGTGTTGCAGCACCGATCTGCAACCGTGGCCGCACGCCGGCACCGCCCACCGAACAAGGGGACATCATGAAACTGGAAGACCTGATCCTCGTCAGCGTCGACGACCACGCAATCGAGCCACCGAATGCCTTCGCGCGGCACATGCCGGCCAAGTACCAGGGCCGCGAGCCGAAAGTCGTGCAACGCAACGGCCGGGACGTCTGGGTGTTCGAGGAACGCGCCACCGGCTACATGGGCCTGAACTCGGTGGTCGGCCGCCCGAAGGAGGAGTACGGCATGGAGCCGCTCGGCTACGAGCAGATGCGCCGTGGCACCTTCGACATCAAGGCGCGCGTCGACGACATGAACGCGAACGGCGTGCTGGGCTCGTTGTGCTTCCCGACCTTCCCCGGCTTTGCCGGCCAGCGTTTCCAGACCTATGAGGACAAGGGCGTCTCGCTGGCGGCAATCCAGGCCTACAACGACTGGCATCTGAACGACTGGTGCAATGCCGCGCCGGGCCGCTTCATTCCCTTGATGATGGTGCCCTGGTTCGACATGCAGGCCGCCGCGGCCGAAGTCGCGCGCATGGCCAAGCAGGGTGTGCACGCGGTGACGTTCTCGGATAACCCGACCGTGCACGGCTTCCCGTCGATCCACAACGACCACTGGGACCCGCTGTGGAAGGCCTGCGCCGACAACAACGTCGTGGTCTGCTGCCACATCGGCACCGGCGCGAAGGCGGCCCACGCCTCCGACGAATCGCCCATCGATGCGTGGATCACGTCGATGCCGATCTCGATCGCCAATTCGGCAGCCGACTGGATCTGGGCGCCAATGTGGAAGAAGTACCCGAAGCTGCGTATGGCGCTGTCCGAAGGCGGCATCGGCTGGATCCCCTACCTCCTCGAGCGCGCCGACTTCACGCACAACCACCACAACGCGTGGACCAACTCGAACTTCGGCGGCAAGAAGCCGAGCGACATCTTCAACGAGCACTTCATCACCTGCTTCATTGAGGATGCGTTCGGCCTGAAGAACCTCGATGCGATCAACGTCGACAACGTCTGCTGGGAATGCGACTACCCGCACTCCGACTGCACCTGGCCGAACTCGGCCACGGTGTTCCACGAGCAGGCCGGCCATCTGAGCGACGAGGTCATCAACAAGATCACGCACCTGAACACGATGCGCGAGTTCTCGTACGACCCGTTCGCGATCCTCGGCCGCGCGAACTGCACCGTCGGCGCCTTGAAGGCGCAGGCGACGCACGTCAGCATCGAGCCCGCCTGCGGCATGGGCGGTGCGGCGCCGCTGCGCGAGCCGGAAAAGCCGGTCACGTCGGGTCAGATCAACCGGATGTTCGCGGCGGCCGACGCCGGAACGGCGTTGTGATCGCATCGGAGTTCCGCTACAGCCGCATCCCACCCGCGGCCGAAGCGCTGCGCTCCGAGGTGCGCGGTTTCCTGAGCGAGGCGCTGGCGCACTTTGCGCCGGCGCGCCGCGCCGATTCGTGGATGGGATTCGACGCGGAGTTCAGCCGCAAGCTCGGCGCGCGCGGCTGGATCGGCATGGCCCTGCCGGTGCAGTACGGTGGCTCGGCCGCCGGTCCGTTCGCGCGCTACGTCGTCATCGAGGAGCTGCTGGCCGCCGGTGCCCCGGTTTCGGCGCACTGGATCGCCGATCGCCAGAGCGGCCCGCTGATCCTGCGCTACGGCACCGATGCCCAGCGTGACCGGCACCTGCCGGCGATCTGCCGCGGCGAGCAGTACTTCTGCATCGGCATGAGCGAACCCGGCTCGGGCTCGGACCTGGCCTCGATCAAGGCCCGCGCGCGGCGCATCGACGGCACGAGCCGCTGGCTCTTGAACGGCCAGAAGCTGTGGACCACCAACGCGCACAAGTCCCACTACATGATCGCTCTGGTGCGCACCGCCGAGCCGACCAAGGCGCGCCACGAAGGCATGTCGCAGTTCATCATCGACCTGCAGTCCCCCGGCGTCACGATCCGCCCGATCCGCGACCTCACGGGCAGCGAGCATTTCAACGAAGTCTTCTTCGACAACGTCGAACTCGGCCCGGAGGCGCTGATCGGCACCGAGGGCCAGGGCTGGGAGCAAGTCACCGCCGAGCTGGCTTTCGAGCGCAGCGGGCCGGAGCGCTTCCTCAGCAGCATCGCGCTGCTGCACTCGCTGATCGACACGATCGGCACGCGGCCGGATGCACTGCAGGCCAAGGAGATCGGCCGGCTGACCGCAAAGCTGATCGGGCTGCGCACGATGTCGCTGTCGGTAACCGCGCAGCTCGCCGCCGGCGCCAATCCGGCGCTGGCCGCCTCCTGCGTCAAGGACCTCGGCACCGGCTTCGAGCAGGAACTGCCGGAGATCGCACAGCTGCTGCACGATACGCAGCCGGCGGGGGCCGGCGGCAGTGTCCATGCACGCATGCTGGCGCAACTGACGCAGATGGCACCGTCGTTCTCACTGCGTGGCGGCACGCGCGAGATCCTGCGCGGCATCATCGCGCGCGGACTGGGGTTGCGATGAGCGAAGGTTCCATGCGTGAGATGCTCGAGTCGACGATCGAGCGGCTGCTGGCCGACAGGTCGACCCCAGAGGTCGTGCTCGCCAGCGAGAGTGGCGCCTGGCCAGCCGGCTTGTGGGCGGCCATCGAGGAATCCGGATTCGCGCTCGCCGCGGCACCCGAATCGTCGGGCGGCGCCGAAGCGAGCTGGGACGACCTGTTCGCCGTGCTGGCGGCCTGCGGACGCCATGCGGCGCCGGTGCCGCTGCCGGAGGCGATCCTGGCCAACTGGCTGCTCGGGCGGGTCGAGATCGAGGCGGTCTCCGGGCCGCTGTCCTGCTCTGCCGCGTCGACGTTGATCGTCGACGATGGTCGAGTCAGTGGCCGCCTGATCGACGTCCCTTGGGGCCGTCACGTGGAGCGTGTCGTCGCCCTCGCCGACGACCGTGGCACCCCGACCGTCGTGCTGCTCGAGGCGGCCCGGGCGAACCAGCGCACATTGCGGCAGAACATCGCCGGCGAGCCGCGCGACGACCTGGACTTCGATCGAGCGCCCACGATCGCCCGTGGCGTTCTGCCGGCGGACCTGCCTCCCGACGTGCTGCTGCAAGGCGGGGCCCTCGTCCGCAGCGCGCAGACCGCCGGTGCGCTGCAGGCGCTGCTCGACCTGACGGCGCGCTACGCCACCGAGCGCGTGCAGTTCGGCAAGGCCATCGGCAGTTTCCAGGCGATCGGACACCAGATCGCGGTGCTGGCCGAACAGGTGGCATTGGCCAGCGTGTCGGCCGAGGCCGCCTGCGCGGAGTCGGGTGCCGCAGGCCTGGCACTGATGCCCATCGCCGCAGCCAAGGTGTGCAGCGCCGAAGCGGCGGGCATCGCGGCCGGCATCGCCCACGCCGTTCACGGCGCGATCGGCTTCACGCACGAACACCAATTGCACCTGACCACGCGACGCCTGTGGTCCTGGCGCAGCGAGTTCGGTTCGTCGACAGAATGGTCGCAGCGCATCGGCCGCGCCGCCTGCGCGGCGGGCGGCGCCGGCTTCTGGCCCGGCGTCACCGCCGGCGCGCTGCCCGGCCTGAGCGAAGGAGCCCGCCGATGAGCACCGTTGCCACTCCCTTCCTGATCGTCGAGCGACGCGGCCCCGTCGTGATCGCGCGCATGAACCGGCCGGAGACGCGCAATGCGCTGACCGACCCGGCGCACATGCAGGAGTTCGTCGACCTCTGCGCCGGTCTGCGCCGGGACCGCGAGGCCAAGGTGCTGGTGCTGACCGGCAACGGCAGCGCGTTCTGCGCCGGCGGCAACGTCAAGGACATGCAGTCGCGCGGCGGCATCTTCGCCGGCAGCCCGTACGAGGTGCGCGACAGCTACCGCGACACCATTCAGCGCATCCCGCTGGCGCTGTACGAACTCGATCTCCCGGTGATTGCCGCCGTCAACGGCCCGGCGATCGGCGCGGGGCTCGACCTGGCATGCATGTGCGACATCCGGCTCGCCGCGGACAAGGCCATCTTCGCCGAAAGCTTCGTCAAGGTCGGCATCGTGCCCGGCGACGGCGGGGCCTGGCTGCTGCCGCGCGTGATCGGCCTGCCGAAGGCCAGCCTGATGGCCTTCACCGGCGACACGATCGATGCCGCCAAGGCGCTGGACTGGGGCCTGGTCGCGCAGGTCGTGCCGGCGGCCACGCTGGAAACGGAAGCACTGGCCCTGGCCGAACGCATCGCTGCCAATCCCGCCCACGCGCTGCGCCTGACCAAGCGCCTGCTCCGGGAAGGCCAGCACATGCGGCTCGACTCCCTGCTCGAACTGTCGGCTGCCTATCAGGCGCTGGCCCACCACACCGACGACCACCTCGAATCGGTCAACGCCTTCCTCGAGAAGCGCCCGGCCCGATTCACCGGCCGCTGAGGCAAGCACCATGCGCCCCGTCTTCCGCGAAGACCACGAACAGTTCCGCGCCACCGCGCGTCGTTTCGTCGAGAAGGAGATCGCGCCGAACCTGCACGCCTGGGAGCAGGCCGGCATCGTGCCGAAGTCGCTCTGGCGCAAGGCGGGCGAGGCCGGCCTGCTGTGCTCGACGGTGCCGGAGGAGTACGGCGGATCGGGCGGCGATTTCGGCCATTCCGCGGTGATGATCGAGGAGCTGGCGCGAGCCAACGCGACCGCCGTCGGCTTCACGACCCATTCGGAAATCGTCGCGCCCTACATCGTCGCGTACGGCAGCGAGGAGCAGAAGCAGCGCTGGCTGCCGCGCATGGTCAGCGGCGAACTGATCGGTGTGATCGCGATGAGCGAGCCTGGCATCGGCAGCGACCTGCGCGGCATGCGCACCACCGCGCGCCGCGACGGCGACGACTATGTCATCAACGGCCAGAAGACCTTCATCACCAACGGCGGCAATGCCGGCCTGATGGTGACGGCCACCAAGCTCGACCCGGCCGACAAGAAGCTGACGCTGATCTGCGTCGAGGAAGACCGGCCGGGTTTCTCCAAGGGCAAGCTGCTCGAGAAGATCGGCCTGAAGGGGCAGGACACCTCGGAGCTGTTCTTCGACAACGTGCGCGTCCCGGCGGCCAACCGCCTGGGCGCCGAGAACGAGGGCTTCAAGTACCTGACGCACCAGCTCGCATGGGAGCGCACCATCATCGGCATCCGCGCCTGCGCGTCGATCGAGGCGCTGCTCGACGAGACGCTGGTCTACGTGCGCGAGCGCAAGGTCTTCGGGCAGACCGTGTTCGACTTCCAGAACACGAAGTTCAAGCTCGCCGAATGCAAGGCGCAGGCGACGATGCTGCGTGTGTTCGTCGATGATTGCCTCGCCAAGGCGATGCGCGGCGAGCTGACCGCCGAAGTCGGCGCGATGTGCAAGCTGCTCGGCTCCGAGATGCAGGGCAAGGTACTCGACGAATTGCTGCAGCTGCACGGCGGTTATGGCTTCATGAGCGAGTACAAGGTGTCGCGCGCCTGGGTTGACGCGCGGGTCGCGCGAATCTACGGCGGCACCTCGGAGATCATGAAGGAAATCATCGCCCGCTCGCTGTAGCGCGCGCGCCCAGGGGCACGACGGATGCATCGCCGCGCGCTCCTGCTCGCCCTCGCCGCCTCGTTCGGCACGGCACCCGCGACGCCCTGGGCCCAGGCGTTTCCGTCCAGGGCGATCACGCTGGTGACGCCGTTCGCGGCCGGCTCCTCGCCGGACGCACTGGTGCGCGCGCTGGCGCAGGAACTCGCGAAGGACGTCGGCCGGTCGGTCATCGTCGACAACAAGCCCGGCGCGAGTGCGATCCTTGCCGCCCAAGCAGTCGCCAAGGCCGTGCCCGACGGCCACACCTTGCTCGTGTCGGGCAACGTCGCCTTCACGGCCAACCCGCACCTGTTCCGGCAGCTTCCCTACGATCCGGTGCGCGATTTCGCGCCGATCACGACGCTGGCGCAGGGGCCGATGATCCTCTACACGTACCCGGGCACGCCGGCACACGACGCGGCCGCGCTGGTTGCGCTCGCGCGGCGGGCGCCCGGGCAATTGCGCTTCGGCTACACCAGCGCGACCAGCCGCCTGCCGGCCGAGCTGCTGCAGCAGGTCGCCGGCATCCGCCTCGCGGGAATACCGTACAAGGCCGGCTACCAGGCCCTGCCCGACCTGCTCGAAGGACGCATCGACCTGCTGTTCACCGATCTCGGCGCGCTGAGCTACGCGCGGCAGGGTCGCCTGCGCGCGCTGGCCGTCGCCGACGCGCGGCGCACCCCGCTCGCGCCCGATGTGCCCACGCTCGCCGAGGCCGGCTTCGCCGGTGTCGAACTGCCCTACTGGATCGCCACCCACGCGCCCGCGCGCACGCCCGCCCCGGTGCTGCGACGCTGGCACGAGCTGCTCGCCAGGGCCAGCCGGTCGGACAGCGTGCAGCGCGCGATGGCCGTTGGCGGGACCGTCCCCTTCGTGCTGCCGCTGGACGCGATGCCGCGCTTCCAGGCCGACGAGGCCGCCAAGTCGGGAACCATCATCCGCGCCGCCGGCATGCCGCCGGAGTAGCGCCGTTTCCGGAGACCACTGCATGCCATCCGCGGACCGGGCCAGCAGCCGCCCCTACCCCAGCCGCCCCGGCCGCCTGCCGCGTCATCTGCACGAGGTGACGCCGGCCTGGCTCGGCGGCCTGTTGCAGCACCGCTACCCCGGCGTCGAGGTGCGCGACATGACGGTGGTGGAGCTGAAGAACAGCCATACGACCAAGCTGCGCGTCATGCTGGACCTGAACGAGGCCGGCGTCGCTGCCGGCATCCCGCGCCAGGTCTGCCTGAAATCGAACTGGTCCGAGGGCTTCGAAAGCGGCGACATCTGCGAGCTCGAGGCGCGTTTCTACCACCTGATGCGCGACCAGCTGCGCGCGCCGGTGCCACGCGCCTACTTCGCCGACTGGGACGCTGACGGGGGCGGCCGCGGCATCGTCGTGATGGAAGACCTGGGAGCGGCCGCGGGGCGCTTCGGCAACAGCGCCGACCACCTCGGCGTCGACGGGGTCGCCAAGGGCCTGGAGTCTCTCGCGCTGCTGCACGGTGCCTTGTGGGACAGCCCGCTGCTGCCGGCGCAGACCTGGCTGCAGACCTCGATGGACACCGGCGTCGACACCGAGCAGGTGCTGCGCAACTGGCACTACATCGCGCTGAACCTCGCCAAGCCGAGCTACCGGGCCTTTCTGCCGCGGTGGATCGTCGAGACCCCCGAGCGGCTGGCGCATGCCTACGACCATCTGGCCGAGTTCGCGCGCACGCAGCCTGGCCCGCACTGCCTGGTGCACGGCGACTCCCACCAGGGCAACAGCTTCCTGCGTGCCGACGGCGAACGTGTCTGGCACGACTGGCAACTGGTGCGGCAGGGACAGCCATGGCGCGACCTCAGCTACTTCATGATCGGCGCCCTGACGATCGCGGAGCGCCGCAGCTCGGCGCATGAGCTGATCCGCCACTACCGCGAGGCCCTGAAGTCCACCGGCGCGCGCGATGTGCCGGATCAGGACACCGCATGGGACCACTTGCGCCGCTGGCCGGTCTACGGCATGCAGGCCTGGCTGGGCAACGTCGACCAGTGGGGCCAGGGCGGCCTGCCCATGGTCGAGCGTTTCTTCGCCGCTGCCGAGGACCTGGAGACGATGGCGCTGCTGACCCGCGGCAAGGCGCCGCTGCGGCCGGTTCGGCTCGGGGTGGGCGCGCGGCCCCTCACCGCCGCCCTGCGCGAGCTGCCGACCTCCGGCGCATGACACCCCCATGAGCGACGACCCGACGATTCATCGCCTCGGCGCCTGGCTGGCGACGCGGCTGCCGCAGGCCCGCGACCTGACGCTGATCGACGTCGTCGAGCCAGCCCAAGGCTTTTCCAGCAAGACGATCCTGTTCACCGCGCGCTGGTCCACCGAGAGCCGCGCGCAAACGCGCGATCTGGTCGTCCGCATCCAGCGCGAGACCGCCTGCCCGCTGCTGGCCGACGTGTTCCACCAGTCCCGCACGATGCAGGCGGTGGCATCGGCCTCCGACACCAGGGTGCCGCGCCTGTTCCTCGCGGAAGAAGATCCACGGGTGATTGGCGCCCCGTTCTTCCTGATGGACCGGGTCGACGGCCGCGTGCCGCCGGACTATCCGAGCTATCACGCCCGCGGCTGGTTCGCCGACGAGCTGAGCCCGATCCAGCGCGAGACGGCGTGGTGGAACGGCGTGCGCGAGATGGCCAAGCTCCACCGCATCGACTGGCAGCACTTCCCGTTCCTCGCGCCGGATTCCGGCGCAGCGCCGACGGCCCGCTTCTACCTCGAGCACTTCATCGGCCGCTGGTATCGCTGGGCTGCGCAGGGCCGGCACTTCCCGCTGATCGAGGCGGCCTGGCGCCATCTGATCGAGCACGCGCCGCCGGCCGCGCCCGGCGGGCTGGTGTGGAACGACGCCCGCATCGGCAACACGATGTTCGCGCGCGACCTGTCGGTGGCCGCGCTGCTCGATTTCGAAGTGGCGACGCTCGGCCCGGCCGAAATCGACCTGGCCTGGTGGCTCTATGCGGAGGACCTCTTCAGCCTGCCGTTCGGCCTGCGGCGCAGCGCCGGCATCCCGTTGCGAGACGAGGCAATCGGCGGCTTCGAGCGCCTGTACGGCCGGCCCATGCCGCAGTTCGACTACTACGAGGCGATCGCCGCGCTGAAGCACGCGGTGATCTCCATCCGCGACTACCGCAACGGCAAGGTCGTCGAGCGACCGGAGGCGCTGCCGAACTTCGCCACCGAACGACTGGCCGACCACCTGAATCGGCACGGCGTGCGCTGGGAGCAAGGATGAACGACAGAGCACCCCGAACGGCCACGCTGGTCGGTGTCGGCGACGTGATGATCGCGCGCTACGACCCGACGCTGCTCGACCCGGCTGCGCCGGTGCTGCAGGCCGCGGACTTCAGCTTCGGCAACTGCGAATGGCCGTATGCGGAGGAGCCGGGCGACACCCATCCGGTCGAAGCGCACCTGAACGACGACGTCGAGGGCGAGGACCTGTTCACCCCGGGCGACCCGGAGGCGATCCGACTGAAGGCACGCAAGGGCTTCGACGTGCTGTCGTTCGCCAACAACCATTGCCTGCACGCCGGGTATCGCGCCTTCCTGCGCAGCCTGGCGCTGATGCGCGAATCGGGCATCGCGCCCGTCGGCGCCGGGCACAACATCGTCGAGGCGCTGGCGCCGGTCACGCTCGAACGCAACGGCGTCAAGGTCGCCTTCATCGGCTGCAGCTCGGCATTGCTGCCCGGCACGCACGCCGGCCGGCGCACGCCCGGGGTCGTGCCGCTGCGGCGGCATGCCTACTTCCGGAACCCGAACTGGAACGACTGGGGCCTGGCGCCGCAGGTCGGCACGCTGTGCGACCGCGACGACCTGGCTGCGGTCTGCGCCAGCATTCGCACGGCCAGGGCGCAGGCCGACATCGTCGTGCTCAGCGTGCACTGGGGCCTGCTCGAGGACCGCGTGGCGATCGGCGACTACCAGCGCGAGGCCGCACGCGCCTTCGTCGAGCACGGCGCCGACCTGATCCTCGGCCATGGCACGCTGGTGACCAAGGGCATCGAGGTGATCGACGGCAAGGTGGTGTTCTATTCGCTGGGCAAGTTCCTGATGAAGGGCCCGCGCCCGAGCGGCGACCGGCCGATCGGCGTCAAGGCGAGCATCGGCCAGGACAAGCGCAAGGGGATAGCGGCGCTGGTCGACATCGATGGTGGCCGCATCGTGCGCGTGGGGTTCGCGCCGACGTTTGCGGACGAGGAATCGCGCCCGTCGTTCCTGCGCGCGGATGACCCGATGTTCGGGGAGATCGCCGACGAGATCGAGACGATCACGCGCGCGGCAGGGCTGCGCGCCAGCTTCGCCCGCCTGGACGATCGTGTGGTGATCGCCTGAGGATCCGGGTGACTCAGCCGAGCAGGCCTTCCCGCAGCTGGCCCAACGCGGCGGCATCGATGCCCAAAGCCTCGTCGAGGTACGTCGGCACGGAGCCGTGCCGCTGGGCGACCGCGTCGAGCGCCGCGCGCAGGTAGGCGGCGTCACAGCGCAGCAGCGGTGCACGCAGTTCGGGCGACAGCCCGGCCAGCGACGAGAATCCGGCAGCGCCGGCCTCGTCCCCCCGCGCTGCCGACGCCCGCTGCAGGGCCGCGACATCGAGGAACCGGTCGGTCAGCAAGTAGTCCGCGACCACCACCTCCTCCTGTACGCCGAGCGCGAGCAGCAGCAGCGCGGCGAGGACACCGGTGCGGTCCTTGCCGCCGGCGCAGTGGAAGACCAGCGGCAGCTCGCCTTCGGCAAGGAGGCGAAACACATCGGCGTAGGGCCGCGCGAACTGCCAGGGCATCTCGCGGTAGGTCGCCGCCAGCGCTGCCTGCACGTCGCGCGGCGTCGCCCCTTCGGACGCGACCGCATCGCGCAGCCGCGAGTGACCCGCGTCCTGATCCCAGCCGCGATGAACAGCGCCGAAGCCGGTCACCGACGGCTCCTGCGCACGCTCCTGTGGCGTGCGCAGGTCGCAGACGAGGCGGATGTGCTCTCCCGCGAGCCGCGCGACGTCGCCGGCCGTTAGCGCCGACAGCTTGCCCGAGCGGTACAGCCGCCGCCAGCGCACGCACCGGCCATCGAGGGTCCGGTAGCCGCCGAGGTCGCGGAAGTTGAAGCCGCCGGCCAGCGGCAGCAGCCGAGCGGCGTCGTGGTCGGTGAATGTCGTCATGGATCAATGTTCGACGGCCGGCACGGACACCGCCCCGCGCGCCGGGACGCGCAACAGGAGGATCAAGGGCATCGCCGCGAGCGTGACCCACATCATCAGGCGGAAGTCCTGCAGGTAGGCCAGCGTCAACGCCTCGCGGGTAACCTGCGCGTCGAGCGTCGACAGGCCCTGCGGCGTCGACAGGTCGAGACCGCCGGCCTCGACGGCCCGCGCAAGCCCCAGGCTGAACGGCGTGATGAACTCTGCGTACGCAGCATGGTTCACCTGGGTGCGCTGCGCCAGCACGGTGATGACCACCGAGATGCCGATGCTGCTGCCGNCTGCAGGTAGGCCAGCGTCAACGCCTCGCGGGTAACCTGCGCGTCGAGCGTCGACAGGCCCTGCGGCGTCGACAGGTCGAGACCGCCGGCCTCGACGGCCCGCGCAAGCCCCAGGCTGAACGGCGTGATGAACTCTGCGTACGCAGCATGGTTCACCTGGGTGCGCTGCGCCAGCACGGTGATGACCACCGAGATGCCGATGCTGCTGCCGATGTTGCGCGCCAGGCTGAACAGCGCGGTGCCCTCGTTGCGGTAGCGCGGCGCGAGCGACGCGAAGGTGACGGTGGACAGCGGCACGAAGATGAAGCCCAGGCCGAGGCCCTGCGTGAATCCGGTATGCACCAGCGCCCAGGCCGGAGCTTCCGTGGTGAAGCGCGCCATCTCCCACAGCGACAGCGCGGTGAGCAGCAGCCCCAGCAGTAGCAGGCCGCGCACATCCACGCGGCCAGCGAGCCTGCCCACGAGCAGCATCGCGACCATCGTGCCGACGCCGCGCGGCACGAGCAGCAGTCCGACGTCGAGCACCGGATAACCCATCAGGTGCTGCATGAACGGCGGCATCAGCGCCATCGTCGCCAGCAGCATCACGCCGATGATGAAGATGAACAGCAGGCCGACGCTGAAGTTGCGGTCCCGGAACAGGCCGGGCTCGATGAATGGGTGCTCGGCCGTGAACATGTGGGCAATGAACAGGTAGAAGGCCAGCGCCGCGAGCGCCGCCTCGACCACGATCTCTCGGCTCGCGAACCAGTCCTGCGACTCGCCGCGGTCGAGCATCATCTGCAGCGCCCCCAGGGACAGCGACAGCAGCGTGAAGCCGAGCCAGTCGAAGCGGCGGCCGGTGTCGATGGGCGTCTCTGGCACGCAGGCGGCCAGGCCGAACCAGGCCAGCAAGCCGACCGGCAGGTTGATGTAGAAGACCCAGCGCCAGTCGTAGAACTCGGTCAGCAAGCCGCCCAGGCTCGGCCCGAGGATAGGCCCGACCATCACGCCCACGCCCCACAGCGCCATCGCCGCCCCATGACGCTCGCGCGGATAGGTGTCGAGCAGCACGGCTTGCGACAGCGGCACGAGGCTCGCGCCGAACACGCCCTGCAGCAGCCGGAACAGCACGATCTGCTCCAGGCTCTGCGCAGCGCCGCACAGCATCGAGGCGACGGTGAAACCCGCCACCGACCACAGGAAGATGTTCTTGCGTCCCCAGCGCGCGCTGCAGAAACCCACCAGCGGCGTGCAGATCGCGGTGGCGACGATGTAGGACGTCAGCACCCAGGAGATCTGGTCCTGCGTGGCCCCCAGCGTGCCCTGCATGTGCGGCAGCGCGACGTTGGCGATCGTCGTGTCGACCGCCTGCATGACGGTGGCCAGCATCACCGACAGGGTGACCAGACCGCGCCGGGCGCCAGCGTCCGGGCGTGGATTCATTCAGAGCGCCAGGCCGAACAGTCGACGGCGGTACCCGGTGTCGATCTCGACCACGGTGCTCAGCCCGGCGCGCAGCTCGGGCAGGCCCTCGCCGTGCAGCAGGCGGATGCGCACCGGCACGCGCTGGGCGATCTTGACCCAGTTGCCGGTCGCGTTCTGCGCCGGGATCAGTGCGAACTCGGCACCGGTGGCCGGGCTCAGGCTCTCGACTTCGCCCCGCCAGCGACGGTCGGGAAAGCTGTCGACATGGATCGACACCGCCTGGCCCGGCCGCACGTGCGTGAGCTCGGTCTCGGTGAAATTGGCCTCGATCCACGGCTGGCCGCCGGCCACCAAAGCCATCGCGGTGCTGCCCGCAGCGAGATACTGGCCGACCTTCGGCGGCCGGCTGACCGTGCCCGCCATCGACGCGCGCACTTCGACGCGTGCCAGATCGAGCCGCGCCTGCTCGAGCTCGGCCTGCGCGGCCAGGAAGGCCGGGTGCTGCTCGACCGGTGCGTGCAGGCTGCCGCCGAGCGACACCGCGATGCGCGCCAGGCCCTGCTCCAGGGCTGCGGTCTGCTGCCCGGCGAGTTCGCTGTGCTGCTTCGCGTCGTCGAAGCGCGAGGCCGAGACGAAGTTCTGCGCGACAAGCTCGGCCTGGCGCCCCTGCTCCTTCAGCGCAAAGGCCTGGCGCGTGCGTGCGACGCCGACGTCGGCCAGCTTCTCGCGGTAGCTGGCCCGCATCTCGGCGAGTTCGTTGCGCACCTGCGCGAGCCGCGCCTCGGCGCGGGCGACCGCGACGCGCAACGGCGCCGCATCGAGCCGGAACAGCGCCTGGCCGGCCATCACGGCCTGGTTGTCGGCGACCAGCACCTCCTGCACGGTGCCGGGCACGGCGGCGCTCACCGGCACTTTGTCGGCCTTCACATAGGCGTTTTCGGTCTCGACGTAGCGGCCGCCGCGCAGGTACATGATGCCGGCCACGAGGCCGACGGCAATCGGCACGAGCACCAGCAGCAGCAGGCGCTTCATCCCTCGGCCCCGGCGAGCGTGCGCGCCGCGATGAACCCGAAGGTCAGCCCGAGCGTGTTGTTGGCACCGTTGCCGGGCGCGCGGCCGCGCCACAGCGAATTCATGTCCAGGCCGACCGCGTGCAGGCCGGGGATAGCCCGGTCGTGCCCGTCCAGCACACGCGCATGCTTGTCCACACGCAGGCCGACCGTCGTGGTCGAGTCGCCGGGGAAGATCTGCACGGCGTGGAACGGCGCCTTCAGCAGCGGGCCGAGGCAGGGGTTCGGCCGGTGGGCCGGGTCACCCATGAAGTGGTCGGCCTTCTCGCGGCCGCGGCCGAAATCGTCGTCGACGCCCGCCGCGGCCTGCGCGTTGAAGCGCGTGACGGTGGCAGTGAGCGCGGCCGGCGGCACGCCGATGCGCCCGGCCAGTGCCTCGAGCGTCGGCGCGCTGACGATGTAGCCGCCCGCGCTCAGTCGGCGCAGTCCGAAGCCACCCGGCCGCACCAGGCCGAGGCCGTAGCGGTGGATGAAGTGGTCGTCGCAGACCAGGTGCGCCGGCACCGAGCCCGTGCGGTGCATCGGCTCGACCAGGTTGGTCGCGGCCTCGTTGCCAAAACGCTCGCCGCGCGCATTGACGCCGATGCAGCCCGGCTTGCCGCGGTCGAGGAACAGGTGCGGGAACTTGCGCAGGCGGCCGTCGGCCTCGCGGTGCACCGACACGACCACCCAGCCGGCGTTGCTGAGGTTCTCGCCGTCGAATGCCGCGCCGGCGGCCAGCGCGTTGTTCAGTCCGTCGCCGGTGTTGCCCTCGGGCACCAGCGAGACATGGTGCTCGGCGTAGGGAATGAAGCGCTGGCGCATCTGCGCGTTGGCCGAGAAGCCCCCGCTGGCCAGCACGACCCCGCGGCGCGAACGGATGGTGACCGGCGCGCCGTCACGTTCGACGAGCACGCCGGCCGTCCGGCCGCCCTCGTGCAGCAGGCGCGTCATCGGGGTGCGCCGCCACGCAACCACCCCGGCGTCGAGCGCCGAACGCAGCAGCCGCGCCGCCAGCGCGTTGCCCATCGTCAGCCGCGTCCCGCGGGAATGGCGCAGGCGGTCGACGGCGTAACGCACACCGAGCCGGGCCATGTGCCGGAACGACGGGAACGAACGTGTCCAGCGCGCCGCGTGCGCCATGTCGGGCAGGCCAATCATCAGACCCCCCGGGGCGTTGAATTCGGCCAGCGGCGGCCGCAGCAGGTCGAAGTGCTCACCGAGGCCGCGCCCGTCGTAGTCGAGCGGCACCAGCAGGCGGCCCTCGGGCGAGAAGCCTGCGGCCTGCGGGTGCCAGTCGGCAAAGCCGCGCTGCAATGCAAATCGCACCGCGGTGTGCGACTGCAGGTAGTCGACCATGCGCGGCGCGGCGTCGAGAAAGGCCTCGAGCAGGTCGCTGCGCAGCGTCGGCCCGACGACCTCGTGCACGTAGCGCGACGCGGCACCCGGCGCCTCGACGATGCCGGCCCGCGCTGCCAGCGAGCTGCCGGGGACCCAGATGCCGCCGCCGGACAGCGCGGTGGTGCCGCCGAAGACCTCGGCCTTCTCGACCAGCAGCACCTCGAGACCGTGCCGCGCTGCGACGGTTGCGGCCGTCAGCCCCGCGCCGCCCGAGCCGACGACGACCACATCGACGTCGACCTCCGGCCGCTGCGTCATGCCCGCGTCATTCGCTGGGCCCATAGAAGTTGTCGAGGAAGCGGCTCTGCCACTCCACGCGCTCCCGTCGCACGCGCGCCGAGACGAGCGGGTTGTCGGAGTCTTCGGCAGCACTGAGCACCACCGTCGGGCCCTGGCCCAGCTTCGCAAGTCCGATGCGGGCCACTTCGGCCGAGGTGGTGAGCGGCACCGCGTCCAGCGGCAGCTTGTTCTTCGCGAACACCGTGCGCAGCTTGGGCGTGTCGGTGGCGCCGATCAGCAGGTTGAGCACGTCCACGCCACGCGGCTTGAGCTCCTTCCAGAGGCTCTCGCCGAGATTGCACATGTAGCCCTTGGTCGCGGTGTAGATTGCCAGCCGCCCGGTGCCGCCGAGCGCCGCCTCGGAGCCCACGAGCACGATGCCGCCGCGGCCGCGCGTGACGAACCGGGTCGCGAAGAAGTGGCAGGCTTCGGTGAGCAGGTCGACGTTGCGGCGCGTGAGCGACTGCCATGCTTCGTAAGGGCTGTCGAGGAACCGGCCGCCGACGCTGTCGCCGCCGGCATTGAAGACGACCAGGCCAAGGTCGCGCCCCTCGACGGCCTCGCGAAGCGCCGCCATCGCGCCAGGTTGAGACAGATCTAGGGAAACTGTCACCACATCGACGCCGTGGGTGGCGCGGATCCGATCCGCCAGCTCGGCGAGTTTGTCCGCGCGGCGCGCGACCAGGATCAGGTTCAGGCCCTTCGCGGCCGCCTGCAGCGAGAACTCGGCGCCCGTGCCTTCAGAGGCGCCCGAGATCAACGCCCAGCGGCCATAGCGTGACAGGAACTCAGGGTCGGACGGGGATGCGGCGGCCATGCGGAGACTCCAGGCGAGGAATGGCCCGATCTTCGGCGGGCCCGGGCCGCCGCGCCTGTGTGTCGGTCTTTGCCGAACGTGCTTTCGCTATCGCCGAAACGCGGCACCCTAGGCCCAACCCATCAGAGTAAACACCAATGTCATTCTCATTCTATGTTTGACAGTATTGCTGTGTCTGTTCAATAAATGACCCCATGAACGCTGTCCTGCCCATCGACACGGCTCTGACCGCGCCGGCGAGCGATCCGGTCGGCACCGCGCGCACGCTGGTGCCGCTGCTCGCCCGCCTCGCCGAGACCGCGGAGCGCGAGCGCCGCGCCAGCGCGGAGGCGATCCAGGCGCTGCGCGACGCCGGGCTGACGAAGATGATGTTCGCGCGCCGCGCCGGCGGCCCGGGCCACAAGCTGATCACGCACGTGGAGACCGTTGCCGCGCTGGCGCGCGGCTGCCCCGGAACGGCCTGGGCGTTCGGCCTGCTGTCCGGCGTCACCGGCTCGGCTTCGGCGATGCCGCCGGTGATCCGCGACCGCGTGCTCAGGACCGGCAACGAGCTCGTCGTCAGCGTTGCCGCGCAGATCGGCACGGCACGCCCGGTCGACGGCGGCTTTGTCGTCGACGGTTCGTGGGGCTATGCGTCGGGCTGCCTGCACGCCGACTGGGCGCTCAACGGTGTCAGGATCCTCGATGGCGACGGTCAGCCGGTTGACGCCGGCTTCGCCTTCCTCCCGCTCGCCGGTCCCGACGTGAGCATCCACGACACCTGGTTCACCGCCGGCCTGTGCGCCTCCGGGAGCAACACCGTCGTCGCGCGCAACGCCTTCGTGCCGACGCCGCTGGTGCTGCGCTTCTCGGCGCTGCGCGGCAGCCGGCCGCAGGCGGACATGGAGCCGCGCGACCGCTGGCCGGTCGAGCCGCTGTTCCCGCTCGGCGTGTTGTCCCCTATGCTTGGCGCGGCCGAGGCAATGCTCGAGATCGTCGGGACCCACCTGCCGCAGCGGCCGACGATCGGCTGGAAGTACACCAACCAGGCCGATTCGCAGACCTTCGTCGGCCAGTTCGGCGAGGCCGCGCTGGAGATCGACTCGGCGTGGCTGCACGTCCGCCGCGCGGTCGGCATGATCGACGAGACCGCACAGACACGCCTGCTCAGCGGCCACGAGAAGGCCCGCATCCAGGCCGACTGCGGCTATGCAATGCGCCAGCTGCGCCGCGCCGGCGAGCGGCTGATGGAGATCGCCGGCCCGGGCGCCTTCGCCTCGAGCAGCCCGCTGCAACGGCTCTGGCGCGACCTCAGCGTGGGCTCGCGCCACACCGCGCTGAACACGATGCTGTCGAGCGAGCTGTACGGTCGCGCGCTGCTCGGCCAGCCGTCCAACCTGGCCCTGCTGCCGGACATCCGCGCAGCGGCCTGACGAACCCGATGCCTGCCGCCCGCCCTGACCTGCCGGCTCCTGGCGCCGACGCGTCCATCGAGGACTTCCGCGTCCGCGTCGCGGCGGAAAAGCGCGACCGCATGCGTGCCCGCCTGATCGCCGCGACGATGGACGCCTACGTCGACGCCGGCGTCGGTCGCCCGCCGGTGGTAGACGACGTGGTCCGCATCGCCGAGGTCTCGCGCGGCACCTTCTACAAATACTTCGAGTCGCTCGACGAGGTGCTCGCGGAAATCGGCCGACAGATGGCCGGCGAGATGCTGTCGAGCTTCGAGCGCCTGTTCAAGGGCATCGACGACGGTGCCGTGCGCAGCGCCGCCGGGCCGCTGATGGCAATGGCACGTGCCGCGATGGAGCCGCGCCACGGCGCCTTCATCGCGCGCGTCGACTTCATCGATTTCCTCGGCGGCGAAGACCCGCGCAGCCTGATCGTGCAGCGCTGCCTCGAAGCGGGCCGCAGGCAGGGCCGCCTGCGGTTCGAATCGCTCGAGGCCGCGGTCGACCTCGTGATCGGCGTGAGCGTCGAGGGCGCGCGCCGCATCCTGAAGACGCGCGTGCTCGATGGTGCCTACATCCGCGAGACCGCCACGCTGGTGATGCTGGGCCTCGGCCTGTCGCGCGAGGGGGCCGAGCAGGCCGTGGCCGCCGCCTGGCAGCACCTGCAGAAGAACGCCGCCGAGCTGCACTGGTGGAAGCCGGTCGCCGGCGTCTGAAGAACAACCGTCACAAGGAATTCGATGAGCTCCGAGACATCCTTCGACGTCGCGATCGTCGGCGGCGGACACAACGGCCTCTCGGCGGCCTGCTACCTCGCACAGTCCGGCCAGAAGGTGGTGGTGATCGAGGCGCTCGACAAGGTCGGCGGCATGTGCTCCTCCGGCTATCTCATCCCCGAGGCGCCGCAGCACCTGGTGCACCCCTGTGCGCTGGACCTGATGTCGCTGCGCGTGCACCCGATGATGCCCGAGGAACTGCAGCTCGCACGCCACGGCTTCAAGCAGGTCGAGATGACGCCGGGCTACGTCTACCTGCACCCGGACGGCAACTCGCTGGTGTTCTGGCGCGACGTCGCGAAGACGGCTGCCGAGATCCGCCGCTTCTCCGAGCGCGATGCGACCGAGTTCATCGAGCTGATGAAGGTGATCAACGCCTTCATCGACATGGCGATCCCGATGATGCGGGTCGACCCGGCACAGAAGAACCTCGGCGCCAAGTTCGAGGCGCTCAAGGCACTGCTGCGCAACAGGCACCTGAAGCCCGAGATCATGGGCATGGTCGGCAGCCCCGCCTACCAGGTCGTCATGGAGCGCTTCGGGCACCCGGTCACGCAGTCGGCGCTGTGCTGCCTGCTGGGCGCGGCCGGCCCGATCACCAACGAGGCCACCGGCATCTACTTCGCGCTGCTCGGTTTCCTGCTGCGCACCGGCGTCGGCCGTGTGCTCGGCGGCATGCAGACGCTCAGCAACGCGATGGCCGCGCGGCTGACCGAACTCGGCGGCAGCATCCTGCTGAACGCACCGGTGGCCGAGATCGTCGCCAGGGACGGCAAGGCCACCGGCGTGCGCCTGCAGGACGGCCGCCTCATCGCGGCCCGCGCGGTGGTCGCGAGCATCCACCCGAAGACCGCTTTCGACCTCGTGACGCCCGGTGCGCTCGACCGCCGGGCGATGACACGCGTCGCGCTCGCGCCGGCCAACGCACACGGCGGGGCGCCGCTCAAGGTCGACGTCGCACTACGCGGCCAGGTGGGCGTGAAGCGCCATCAGGCCCGGCGCAGCGACGTCGACCTGCGCAAGTGCGTGCTGCTGATCGGCACCGTCGAGGCCGTGCTCGAGAACTTCCGCGCCTGCGCGCGCGGCCAGGTGCCGACGCTGCCCTACATGTGGAACACGCTGCCCAGCGCCGTCGATCCCTCGCAGGCACCGCCGGGGCAGGACATCGCCTACCTCTACCCGGTCGCGATGCCGGTCCGTCCGGACGAAGGCTGGGACACGATCCGCGCACGGGTCGGCCAGCAGGTGATCGACCAGGCGAGCGAGTACATGGACGGGCTGAAGGAGCTCGAGATCGCCCGGCGCGTCGAAGCCTCGCCCGACCTCGCGAAGCGGCTGAACGTGCACAACGGCTGCGTCGTGCACATCGACACCGGCGCGACACGCTCGGGCCTGATGCGGCCGGCCTTTGGTCTCGGTGGCGACACGCTGCCGGTGGCGGGGCTGTTCCTCGGCGGTGCCGGCATCCACCCCGGCGGCGGCATCAACGGCCTGCCAGGGCGCATCGCGGCCGGCCGCGTCCGGCGTTTCCTGAAATGAGCCCGCCCGTGGCCCTGGCCGGCGGCGGCGCCGCAGCTTCCCCCTCCGCCGCGGCACCAAGCGCCGGCGAGTTCCGCACCGGCTGGCCGACGCTGCTGCTCGCACTGGCAGGGGTGGGCACCAGCGTCAGCGCGCTGCTGATCTACAGCCTGGGCACGCTGATCGTGCCGCTGCAGCAGGCCTTCGGCTGGAGCCGCGCGGACCTGCAGCTGGCGGTGAGCTTCCTGGCTGCGGGCGGCGCCATTTCCGTCAACTTCGTCGGCTGGCTGAACCTGCGCTACGGCATGCGCGCCGTCAGCGGCATGTCGTTGCTGGCCCTGGCCCTGGGTTTCGTCGCACTGACGCAGTTGCCTGCGTCGGTGGGCTGGCTCTACCTCGCCTACCTCGTGCTGCCCTTCATCGGCATCGGCACGACGCCGGTGACCTGGACGCATGTCGTCAACCTGCACTTCGAGCGCCATCGCGGGCTGGCGCTCTCGCTGGTGCTGTGCGGCACCGGCCTGGCCGCCGCCCTGCTGCCGCCGCTGCTGAACGCCGCGATGGCCCGCTGGGGCTGGCAGGCGGGCTATGCCACGCTGGGTGCGCTGGTGGCGCTGTTCTGGCTGTCGAGCGCCTGGCGGCGCCTGCCGGCGCGCGTGCCCGGTCAGGCACCCAAGGAGCCTGCCGCGTCGCACACGGCGGCCGCGGCCGCCGCCGGGATGCCCTGGCAGCAGGCGGTGAAGAGCCGCAACTTCTGGGTCTGCAACATCGGCCTCGCCCTGGTCGTCTCGGCGATCTATGGCCTGACCGCCAACACCGTGCCGCTGCTGCGCGACCTGGGCCTGCCCGCCGCCACCGCCTCGGCCGTCTTCAGCGCCTTCGGCATCGCGCTGATCGTCGGGCGCATCGCGGTCGGCGCGCTGATCGACCGCCTGTGGGCGCCGGGCGTCGCCGCCGTGGTGCTGGCGCTGCCCGCCGCCGGCTGCGCGCTGTTCCTCACGGCCGATGCCGGCACGCCGCTGCCGCTGCTGGTGCTTGCCACGGTGCTGTGCGGCGTCGGCGCGGGCGCCGAGTTCGACATCGCGGCATACCTCGTCGCGCGCTACTTCGGCCTGCGCGACTACGGCCGCCTGTTCGGCATGCACCTCGGGCTGGTGACGATCGGCTCGGCCGTCGCGCCGTTCGGCTTCGCCGCGCTGCTGCGCTCGACCGGCGGCTACCACCCCCTGCTGATGCTGTGCGCGGCCGCGTGCGTCATCGGACCGGCGCTGCTGCTGAGCCTCGGCCGCTACCCTCAACTTTCACCGACGGAGACATCGACATGAGCGAAACCACCGAACAGAAACTCCAGAGCGTCTATTCGTCGGTCTCCGATGCCTACAAGGGCACCGGCGCCGACATCTATGCGCTGTGCAAGGAGATGCGCCACACCCAGCCGGTGTGGGAAGGCGACTTCATCGGCAAGTTCGGCGTGCCGACCAACGCCGGCACGAAGATGGCGACACGGCCCACGGTGGCGCTGTTCAAGTACCAGGACATCATGAACGTCCTGAAGGACGCCACCAACTTCACCAACGGCTTCATCGCCGAGGGCCTGGGTGCGGTGTTCGACGGCCTGATCATCCTGGCGATGGACGGCCTGCAGCACCGCAACGTGCGCGCGCTCCTGCAGCCTGCGTTCATGCCCGAGACGGTGAACAAGTGGAAGCCGGCGATCGACCGCGCGATGCGCAAGGAGTTCCTCGAGCCCATCGCCGCCGACAGGAAGGCCGACCTGGCGCAGTTCGGCCTGAACTTCCCGATCCGTGTGATCTACGCGGTGATGGGCTTTCCCGAGGACCCGGAGAAGTATCGCCAGTACGCGACCTGGGGTCTCGCGATCCTCGGCGCCAACATCCTCGACCCCGAGAAGCTGCCCGAGGCGCGTCGCCAGGCCGGCCTGGCACTGAAGGGCCTGTACGACTCGATCAAGGAGGCCGTGGTGGCGCGCCGCGCCGAGGGCGCGACCGGCGACGACCTGATCAGCCGGCTGATCCGCGCCGAGCACGAAGGCAAGAAGCTCGACGACCACGAGGTCACGACCTTCGTACGCTCGTTGCTGCCCGCCGCCACCGAGACGACGACGCGCACCTTCAGCATCGTGATGACGACGCTGCTGAAGGACCCGGCGCTGATGGCGCGCGTGAAGGCCGACCGCACGCTGGTCAACAAGCTGATCGACGAATGTGTGCGCTGGGAGCCGGTCTCGACCTTCAAGGTACGCGAGGCCGCCAACGACATGGAGATCGGCGGCGTGAAGATCGCCAAGGGCACGTTCGTGCAGTGCATGGTGGCCTCTGCCAACCGCGACGAGACGGTGTTCGAGAACCCCGACCAGTTCGATCTCGACCGCCGGCAGAAGCCCTCGTTCGGCTTCGGCTTCGGACCGCACATGTGCATCGGCCAGTTCGTCGCGAAGGTCGAGATCGTCTGTGCGGTCAACGCCGTGCTCGACCTGTTCCCGAACCTTCGCATCGACCCCGACAAGCCCGCGCCCGAGATCACCGGCGCGATGCTGCGCGGCGCGAGCCAGCTGCACGTGATCTGGGATTGAGCGATGGACAGCGCGACGATCGAGCAGTTTCTGCACGCCCAGGTGGCGGCGTGGAACAACGGCGACAAGCAGGCCTTCTTCGCGGCGTACCGGTCGGTGTCGCCGGCGGGCCTGCAGATCGAGTACGTGGGCCGCGCCCCGGCGACCGACGGTTGGCCGGTGCTCGAGGGCATGTGGGCGCAGCAGAGTGCCAAGATCGAGATCGAGGAGGTCGCGGCGATCGTCAACGGCGGCGAAGCAGCCTGCCACAACCGCAACAAGCTGCGCGGGACGGCCGTGGCGATCGAGACGATCGAGCTCTACCGCTTCGAGGCCGGCCGTCTCTCGGTGCGCTATTTCGTCCGGCCGCCCGGCGCCTGAGCCTGCCGTGTCGACCTCGCACGACGCCAAGGCGTATCGCGCCGCGCTCGGCACCTTCGCGACCGGCGTGACCGTGATCACCACCCGGGCTGCCGACGGCAGCCCGGTGGGTCTCACCGCGAACAGCTTCAACTCCGTGTCACTCGACCCGCCGATGGTGCTGTGGAGCCTGGCCAAGAAGTCGCTCAGCCTGCCGGTGTTCCGCGACGCCACGCACTGGGCCGTGCACGTGCTGGCGGCCGACCAGGAGGCCTTGTCCGCGCGGTTCGCCCGCTCGGGCACCGACAAGTTCGCCGGCCTCGAGCTCGATTCCGGCGCCGCGGGCATCCCGCTGCTGGCCGGCTGCGCCGCACGCTTCGAATGTCGCACCTCGTTCCAGTACGAAGGCGGCGACCACCTGATCTTCGTCGGCGAGGTCACCGGGTTCGAGCGCGCCGAGCGGCCGCCGCTGGTGTTCCACGCCGGCCGTTACGCACTCGCGACGCGGCACGACCGCAGCCTGCCGCAGGCGCGCAGCGCGCGGGTCGCCGGCGGACTCGGTGAGGACCTGCTCGGCTACCTGCTCGGTCGCGCGCACTTCCAGTGCCACCTCGGCATGCGCGAGAAGGTGCGCGCGCAGGGACTCGGCGAGGCGCAATGGATCGTCGTCGCCGCGCTGACGGTGCAGGACGGGGTCAGCGCCGAGGAGCTGGACGCCGCACTGTCGTACGTGCTCGACGCGCCGGTCGAGCCGGTGCTGCGCAGCCTGGTCGACGCCGAAGGGCAGGCCTGGGTCGTCACCGATGGCCATGCCGGGCCACCGCGCTATCGCCTGAGCGAAAGCGGCCGGGACCGCTCGCTGCACCTGCTGGCCGCGGCCAAGTCGATCGAAGGCGACCTGCTGGCGCGCCTCGGCTACGAGGACGGCGCGCTGCTCAAGACCCTGCTGCAGCAGCTCATCGTCGCCACCAACCCCGGTCTGCCCGATCTGTGGCAGGCCTGCGAAGGAAGCTCATGACAAGCACCATCGACCCCGCCGCCATCGAACGGTTCATGCGCGGCCAGGTGGAATGCTGGAATGCCCACGACAAGGCCGGACTGATGGCGCTGTACCGCGAGATGGCGTCGGAGCGCCTGGACATCGGCTATGCCGGGCGCAGCACCGACAAGGACGGCTGGTTCATCATCGAGGAGATGTTCGACAAGCACAACGCGCAGTTCCGGCTCGAGGTGGTCGAGACCATCATCAACGGCAACGAGGCGGCGGTGCACCACCGCAACTGCATCGTCGGCAGCGACGCGGTGATCCAGAGCATCGAGACCTACCGCTTCGAACCGGGCCGGCTCTCGGTCATCTACTACCTGAAGCCGCCCGCGACCGCGGCGGTGGACCTGAGCCAGTTCCGCGGCTTCGCCCGATAGACTGGAGTCGGCCCGGATGGCGCAGACCGACGGTAGTGCGCCCTCGCCGCTCGCCGACCCGCGCTTTCGCATGCTCTGGCTGGCCTGGCTGGCCGGCAACCTGTCGATGTGGATGCACGACGTGACGGCGGCGTGGAGCATGTCGCAGCTGTCGGACAGCCCGACACTGGTCGCGCTGGTGCAGGCCAGTGCCAGCCTGCCGTTGTTCCTGCTCGGCCTGCCGAGCGGCGCGCTGGCCGACCGGCTCGACCGGCCGCGCTTCTACGCCTTCGCGCAAGCCTGGATCGCGTTGGTGGCGATCGCGCTGGCCGCACTCGCCGCGACCGGACGGCTCTCGGCAACCTGGCTGCTGCTGTTCAGCGTGGCGAACGGCATCGGCCTCGCGCTGCGCTTCCCGGTGTTCTCGGCGCTGGTCGCAGACACCGCGACACGCGAGCAGCTGCCGATGGCGCTGACGCTGAACGCGCTGGCGATCAATCTGACGCGCATCGCCGGCCCGCTGCTCGCGGGCCTGCTGATGGCGGCGGCCGGCACCGCAGCCGTGTTCGCGCTCAACGCGGTGATGTCGACGCTGGCCTGTGCGCTGATCCTGCGTGCACGCATCGGCCGCACGGCACGCCATGGCCCGCCCGTCGGCCTGTGGCAGGCCATGGCCGACGGCATCCGCTTCGCGGCCGGCTCGCCGGCGCTGCGTGCGGTCCTTCTGCGCGCCTTCGTCTTCTTCATCCAGTCGATCGGCCTGATCGCGCTGCTGCCGCTGGTGGCACGGCGGCTCGATGCCGGTGCAGCGACCTATACGACATTGCTCACTGCGATGGGCTTCGGCGCGGTGGCCGCGGCGCTCGCGCTGCCGCGCCTGCCCGGGCTGGCCGCCCGCGGCCGCATCGTCGACGCGGGGGTGCTGCTGTATTCGGCCGCGACCACCGCAGCCGTGCTGGCGCCGGGCCTCTGGCTGCTTGCCGCCGCACTGGCGCTGTCGGGTGCGGTGTGGCTTTGCACGGTCAACACGCTGACGATGTCCGCCCAGCTCGTGCTGCCCGAACGCCTGCGCGCGCGCGGCATGGCGATCTACCAGATGAGCATCATGGGCGGCAGCGCGGCCGGCGCGGCGCTGTGGGGCGGCGTCGCGAGCCACAGCTCGGTGGGTACCGCCCTGCTCGTGTCGGCGGGACTGGCACTCGTGCTGCTGCCGCTGACGCGGCGCTTCTCCATCGACCCGACGGGGTGACCTCCATGCTGACGCTCTACCACTCGCCCGGCTCGTTCTCGACGCGCATCCTCTGGCTGCTCGAGGAACTGGAGGCCGACTGCCGCATCGAGACCGTGCGTTACCCGCAGGCCGACGGCAGCGGCGCCGACCCGCGCAACCCGCATCCGCACGGCTACACGCCGGCGCTGGCGCACGACGGCATGGTCGTCACCGAGACCGGCGCGATCGCGCTGTACCTGACCGACCTGTTCCCACGCTCGACACTCGGTGTGCCGGTGGGCGACCCGCTGCGCGCGCGCTACCTGACCTGGCTCTTCTACCAGGTCGGCCTGACCGAGCCGCTGGTCTACATGAAGGGCCACCGGATGCTCGCGCAGGACGCGGCGATGACGCTGCTCGACGCCGCGATGATGCGGCACATCGCGGCGACGCTCGGCGGCGGACCCTACCTCCTGGGGGAGCGCTTCACCGCAGTCGACATCCTCTACATGAGCCTGTTCGAACACGCGCGGCCGCTGCTCGGCGCGAGCGCGGTGCTCGATGCCTACCTGGCGCGCGCCGATCGACCGGCACGGCGTCGTGCGGCCGCGAAGGAAGCGTAGGGATGGCTGGGCAGCGGCCTGACGCTGGCTCACGACCATGTCCAGAAATTCGCCATCAGCAGATGGATGTTCCTGGAAGACTGACTGCCGATAGTCGGATGCGGCAACGCGTGCAGGGATCGGGGCCATGGGCCGAGAATACGTGGCCCGGCTACACAGCCCTGGTGACCGACCGGCTTCGTTCCGATGCCTGACATCCCCAAGATTCCCGAGACTGCTCCAGGCCCGCCGCCCGATGCGACGCCGGGCACGCCGACCGAGGCGGCGCCAGCTGCCCCCGCGGCGGCCGTCGCACCGGCGTCGCGGCCCGAACCCAGCGTGGCCGACACCGCGCGCCTGCTGGCCATGCACTTCCCGGCGCTGTTCGGTGCGGGCGTGATCAAGCCGATCAAGCTTCGCATCCAGGCCGACATTCATCAACGGGCGCCAGGAGTCTTCACCAAGAAGGCACTTTCGATCTTCCTGCAGCGCCACACCACCGGGACCGCCTACCTGCGGGCCCTGGTGGCCGAGGGAGCGACACGCATCGACCTCGACGGCCAGTCGGTCGGCGAGATTGCCGCCGAACACCGCGATGCTGCAGGCGTGGAACTCGAGCGGCGCCGGGCCATCGTCGAAGCAAAGAAACACGCGGGGCGCGAGGCGGCCCGGGCTTCGCGTCATGACGCCCGACCGCTGCGGCCGCCCCGACCACCACTCCTTTCCCAGCAGGGGGAGGTATCGCAGTCCGCTTCGCCAGCGACCGGCGAGCGGCCTGCCACTCGTGGCGCACGCTCGGTGCAGCCCGGTACTCCCGGTCGCCCAGACCGCCCTTCGCGGCCATCTCAGCCCGGCCAGGCGCTACGGCGCCCCCGACCGCTCGAACCTGGCGTGCAACGAGGCCCCGGCCGGCCCGGCGATTCTGGCTCGGGTGCGCCGCGGCGCCCGCACAAGCCCCTGCCCGAGCGGAAACTTGCCCGTGCACATGAACAAGAGCCCGAGAACGCGCCGGCCCTGCCGCTGACTCCCGAGCAGGCTGCCGAGGCCGAGGCTCGCCACCAACGCGCATTGCTGCTGCGCAGCTTCGAGCAGAGCCCACTGTCGAAGGCGAACTTTGGGGCCCTGAAGGGGCTGAGCGAGGGAGCCCTGGACGCGCTTCTGACCCTGGCGCGGCAGGAGCGTGGCTCACGGTGATGGCCCCAGCGCCGCAGGTATCGGGCCCCATTCACCATCCAAACCTCCATCGGCAAGTACGGCGAAACTTGCCTGGGTCCCCGCAGGACATTCGCGCTCTACCTCTAACTGGCTGGCGCCACCACTGGTGACGAGGTGGAAGTCGAACAACTATCGCAGTGCAGCGGTTGCTGCCGATCGATCCGCAAGTACGAATGGCAGCAACTTGCGCGGCTGCGGACCGTCGCGACCCATGGTCCTGCATTTTTGGATGGCCGTGTATAGACCCCGGAGACTGTCAACGATGCCGCGGAGACGAGAAACGACGACCCCTTGAGCTAATCTCGAGCTACGCACCATGCAGCTTGTCTTGGAGGTAACGTGCAAGCGTCGCGGCCAGTGGCCAATTGGCGCAGCGAGCCAGCAGAATCTCTGCATATTGAGAAGCGTGGCTCGGCAACAGTGTCAGTCGGCCGGTCAACATTGCAACAATGAACTCGTGTAGGGCCTCGGACCTCTCCGGCCGACCTACGTCGGGCAAGGCGTCCATCAATACCCGCAGCATGTCCTCGCTCAAGTCCTCTTCGCACGCGCCAAATGCGAGCTCTACCGGGTGCGCGGCCCGCAATATGCTCGCTTGGAGAACACCGTCGTTGTAACGGTCAAAGTTGCTCGGCGAAAGCACGGCCCGCTCATACGCGTTGTGGGTCAGCCTTCGCGAGGGGTCGCTGTGATTCCTCAGATTTGTCAGCGCGACACAAACCGAAGCGAACAAGTCCGCCTGCGTCGCTACAGGAGAGCGCAGCGCCCCTTCCACCAAGGCAAAGTCTGAACGCAGCGCCAATGGCTGCCCATTCAAGTCTGGCCAGAAGAGGTCATCGACGAGCCCCTCCGCCGGTGCCGCCTGCAAACGAGCTATCCGACTCGTGATCTCCGGCGGAATATCAATCTCCCGTTCATCTAGCCACTCACTGACACGCTGCAGTTCTGTCAGTTCCGCCTTCCAGCTCGGCTCCTCTTCATATGTGTCGACAGGTAGGTCGAAGCAGGAGAAGTAGCTGAAAGTCTCCGCCCCCAGCGCACCCATGGTCAGATTCGTCTTAAGACGCTTTGCGCGCTCCGGTGGCGAGATCAACTGCGCAACCGAAAGATAGGCGGTCGCTCCGCCGGGCTGTACGTCGCGCAGCGCCCGTGACACGCTGAGCAGTTCTTGGTGTTCGTCGATACAGGCGCTGACAACGACAGTCGATGTTTCGGGCTGGGGCTCCAACCGGGTGAGTGCGTTGGAAGGCACTACGGTCGGCGCCGCTGCGCCAAGGCGACCGGCGGCATCACGTTGGATGGCATGCGCCAGCGAATCGGACGCCGGATAGGAGCACGCGACTACCGTTCGAAGTGTTGTTGTCGTCGTCCGCCGCGTGGCCGCTGCCCATCGCGTGCGGATACGACTCAGCCACTCCACCGACTTTTCAGGCATAGCTCCAACGATGACGCAACGTACATCGAGGCCAACGGTGCTGAGGCGGCTGTCCAGCCGAGCCTTGAACGCAAAGAATGCCCGCAAGCCGAACAGCCCTGCGAGCACACTCTTGTGCTCAAGCAGATCGATTGCCTTGATATCCACGCGCGTGACGCGCGGCGGAGAGATGCTGAACTGGTCTCCGCGTATGGCGATAAGGTGAAAGTTCCTCTGACAATCGGGACATGATGCGGCATCGTGATTGATGATCGGTTCAATTCCCACACGGCCGTCCCACGCAAGATCACACAGCGCCACAGCGCCCGGAACAGGCTTTGCGACCCCCTCGTTGATGAGCTCGAACAACGTGGTGATGTGAGTCGCGCGTGCACCTTGATCGACCAACCGTTTAGCCAGCCGATTGGAGGTTGACGCAGAGATAACGAAGGTGGCAGCGTTGGCGATCGCACGAGGAATGTCTGCAACGCCCTCATGAGATCGATGTGACCACAACCGTGGTTCTGGCTCCGGCAGATGACCAAGCCGACGAAGCTGACCGAGCGCTTCGAGCAGAACTGAGAAGATGCCGGAGGTATCTGTAATGATGTGAGCACCACCCTCGACGGTCCACAGGCGCGGCAGCAGCCAGTAGGCGAGGAGCTGGACGTTGTGAAAGCGCTCTAGAACATTCGACACGCGCAGGAACCGATTGCTGTGGCTGGTCGACGTCTTCGAGTAGTGAGTGCCCGTCGGCGCTCTCTCTTCGCCCCCGGCTTGCTGGAAAACCGTGGTCAAACTTAATCGGCGTTCCGCCTCGATAGCGCCGTCATCTAGTGACACGCCTCGCCAGTCCTGCCCAGCGTGCGTGCCTGTGGCTGCGTCGAACACTATGAACTTTGCGCCAGTGTTCGGCCCGAGTATGGCGAACAGCCTTTGCGCCAGAGCCTGCTCCGGATTGCGCAAGTTTTCACGTAGAGCGTAAACGACTTCCCGGTGGCCAACAAAACGGATGTCGGCGATAGACCCGAGGCGCTGGACATGCGACGCCAGCTCGCTGTCGAGTTCGGTCAGACTTGGAGGACGTGCTCCAATGAAGACGCTCAGTATCGTCTCACCGTCAACGTTTGGGGATGGATAAGATGTGAAATGGGCGGCGGTCATTCGACACCCATCGGTAGGAGAAATGAAACGACCGTCCCGCGGACGGCGCTACGCTGAGTTGCTGACGGCTTGAGATCGAACTGCCAATCGAAGAGTTTCTCCTCCGGGATCCGCTGGCCGTCTGCCAATTCAACATGAGCTCGGTCACCGTACAACGCGAACTGCCGAAAGACGTGCAGCTCGTTTGTTCGGACGCTGATGAATCCATGAAGATCGCGCAGCGCTTGCAGCACCTTTGCCAGTCCGAAGCCTCGGCCGGGCATTGCCGTGGTCGTTCGTCCTTTGGCGAAGCATGCGAGCGTCGCCTCCAGTTGTTCCTGAACAGGAACGCCCTCGCTTCGCTTAAGCCACTTAGCTGCCATGCCCGGTCCGGAGTCGAGCACGCTCAACTCGATAACGCCCCCGACGCGTGGCGGCGGCGAGGCGTGCCCCCCCTGGCGCTTCTGTTTCGGATCTGGAAGAAAGTGATGGGCAAAGCGCAGCGCGGGCGAAGGCTTCTTGGCGCCCTCAAACGTTGCCTGGATCGTTCGGACGTCGTAGTGGCGGGCGAAGATGGCGCGAACAGACACGGGAAGGGCGGCCCCGCTGAGTTCGTGCCGCGCGTGATCGTGCGTGTTCTTGAATGTCTCGGCCAGGATCGTCGTCAGCATTTCCTCGAGGCTCTTGCCCGACTTCATCCATGCCGGCGCCGTCGTCGGGCTAACCGTCTTGATAAGGAGCCTCAGGAGTGCGTTGAATCCACTGTAGTCAACCAGGTTCGCCTCAGAGTGCGACGTATAGAGTTGCTCGGGCAGGCCAAGCTCGGGCGGTACGTTGTCCAGACAAATCAAAAAGGCGCTGTCGGTTGTCGCGGCCAAGTCCGGCCATGTAGCCTGCGCGCGTAGAAGCTGCTGTCGATATTGTCGGCGTTGCCGCTGTTGGGCAGGGGTATCTCGCTGTGGATCTGGGGGCAGCATTACAGCAACGGCTGATCCGAGCGTATGGCCCCATTTTTGAAGGTCTAACGCGTGATGTTCATGCTCGCTTGATAGCGACAGCCCTCGAGCCCCAAAGGTGATGAGTCGCTGGGTAGTTAACACCTCCCCGAGAACGGCGCGACTACGAGATTCGAGCGCGTCGCGGCTTACCACCACCTCCGCGGGCGTCAGTGCGGCGTCATCCTCAACGTCGAGCCAACGATATTCACTCATTCATGTGCTTTCAGCCATCGGGATCTCCTGCGCACATCTCACCTAAGACCCACATCGACGTGGAATCATCAACGCAACTGTAGAGCGCGTCTGGAGTAGCCGATTCTAGGGAGCGGCGGGCGACCGCTGCTCGGTCAGACCTCGTCGGTGAGGGAGATCGCGGGGAGTGCCGTAGTCCCGACCGTTGCTTCGACGGCCGGTCATGACCGAATCAGCCGATCAAGAGGTTCGGCTCGAAAGATCGCTACCAGTCTTATCCAGTCCTTCGACCTGATGCCGCAAACGCTCCTTCGTGGCCGATCGGAGCCACCCAATCGACCTCGCCGAGCAAAGCGCCGTCAACGAACCATCAAGGTCCCGCCGTCCACCGCGAAGATCTGCCCGGTCATGAAACGCGCCCCGGGCGAGGCGAGAAACGCCAGCACCGGCACCAGATCCTCGTTCACGTCGCCGAGCTTGCCGCCGAGCGGAATCATCCGGGCCATGAAGGCGTCGTGCGCGGCAAGCTGCTCGGGGTTCATCTCGGCGCGGGTCTTGTCGTACATCGGCGTCCAGATCGCCGGTGCGATCGCGTTGACGCGGATGCCGTGCACCGCCCACTCCTGCGCGACGGTACGTGTCCAGGCCAGCACGGCCCCCTTGGCCGCCGAATAGGCCGCCTTGTTCGGTTGGCCGAGCACACCCGCCGCCGAGGCAAAGTTGATGATGCTGCCGCCGTGCGCCTTCAGGTGCGGGAACACCGCGCGGTTCATCAGGAAGGTGCCGGTCGCGTTGACCGCGAAGACCTTTTGCCACAGCTCCAGCGCGGTGACATCGGCGGGCGACGACGGAGCGATGCCTGCGGCGTGGATCAGCACGTCAAGCCCGCCGAGTGATTCGCAGGCTGCCGCGACGGCAGCCGCCACCGAGGCCTCGTCGGCAACGTCGACCCTGACAAAACCCGCCGCGCCGGCCGCGGCGGCGACGGCCGTGCCGGCATCTCCGTCCAGGTCCATCGAGACGACCCGCGCGCCGAGGCGCGGCAGTTCGCGGACGAGTCCCTCGCCCATGCCGCTGGCGCCGCCGGTGACGATGATGCGGCGGCCGACGAGTTCGCTGATCGACATCCGGTAGTCCCCTATCGCGTGGGCTTGAAGCCCGATTTCTCGATGTCCCAGGTGGCCGGCGTGACGCCTTCGTCACGCAGCTGGTACTTCAGCACGCGCCCTTGCGGGTTGCTGGGCAGTTCCTCGCGGAACTCGATGTAGCGCGGCACCGCGTAGTACGGCACCCGTTCGGCAAGCCAGCGGCACAGCGTTTCCTCGGTAACGGTGGCGCCGTCGACGCGCCTGGCGGTGACCTTGAGGTCGTCCTCGCCGACGGTCGAGAACACCGCGTGCACCGCCACCTGCTCGATCTCGGGGTGCAGCAGGATGGCCGACTCCATCTCGAAGCTCGAGATGTTCTCGCCGCGCCGGCGCAGGTAGTCCTTCTTGCGGTCGACGAAGTAGAAGAACCCTTCGGCGTCGAACCGGCCGATGTCGCCGGTGTGGAACCACAGGTTGTTCATCACCTTCTGGGTGTCCTCCGGGCGGCGCCAGTAGCCCTTGAACATGATGTCCGGGTGCAGCGGCCGGCACACCACCTCGCCGGCGGTGCCGGGCGGCAGTTCGTTGTCGTCCGCGTCGAAGATGCGCACGTCGAACTCGGGCGCACAGCGTCCGGAGGAACCTTCGGGCACCGCCACGTCGGCCGGCACCGAGGTGATCAGCGCTTCGGTCAGGCCGTAGGCATTCGAGCCGATGCGGCGCGCGCCGAAGCGCCGCCGCCAGGTCTGCTTGATCTCCGGCGCGAACGGGTTTCCCTTGACGGTGTGCACCTGACCGAAACAGCGCTTCATCGCGTCGTTGTCGGGCGCCTGCGCGAGCAAGGTGCCGAGAGCGCCGAGGATCGAGACCACCGTCGCGCCGCTGGCCTCGACAGCCGGCCAGAAGCCGCTGACCGAGAAGCGCGGCGCGATCGAGATCGTCGCGCCGACCAGCAGCGTCGAGACGACGCCGGTGGCGATCGCGTTCATGTGGTACAGGGGCAGCGGCGTCCACAACACGTCGTCGGGGCCGAAGGGCGCGGCACGCAGCAGCAGGCGCGCGACGTGGCACATCTGGTTGCCGCTGATCATGCAGCCCTTTGACGGTCCGGTCGTGCCCGAGGTGTAGATCAGCGCGTTGAGCGCGGCCGGGTCGGGCAGCGCCTGCAACGGCGTCGCGTCGTCGCCGCGGTGCGCGTCGAGCGGATCGAAGCGCAGGTCCGCCGGCAGGTCCGTGTGACCGTCGTCGAGTCGCCCACGGACCAGCACCTGCCGCACCCGGCCGAGGCGCGGCGCCAGTGCGGCCAGGCGCGCGATGTAGGCCGCCTCGGCGACCACGATCTCGGCTTCCGAGTCGGCCACCTGGTGGCGCAGGAATTCGCCCTTGAGCGCCGTGTTCAGCGGCACGCTCACCGCTCCGATCTTGTTCAGCGCGAACCAGAGCAGCACCGCATCGAGATGGTTGTCGAGCAGCGAGACCACGGTCGCCCCGGCGCGCACGCCGAGCGCCGCGAGCGCATGCGCCATGCAGTTGCTCAGCGCATCGAACTCCGCATAGCTGGTCTTCGCGCCGCCGAAGTCGAACAGCACCTTGTGCGGATGAGCGGCCACCGCGCGCGCCAGGGCCGCCACCGGTGTATCGCGTGGTCCGGGGCGCCAGGCGCGCACATCCTCGGGCGTCGAACTCATGCTGTCCACCTCGCTGCACGCAGCAGCAGATTGCTCGCGTTGTCGTGAAAACGCTGTCCGAGCGCGGGGTCGGCCTGGCCGGCGCACGCCCGGGCGTAGGTGCCTTCGAGCAACAGGGCCAGCTTGTAGCAGGCGAACACGGCGTACCAGTGCGCCTGCGAGACGTCTGCCCCGGTCCGCTCGGCGTAGCAGGCGACCAGTTCGGCGGCCGTCGGGAAGCCCGACCAGGGCTCGACGACGATCGGCGAGCCGTGCAGCGGCTCGTCGGCGTCGCGCCAGGTGGCCAGCAGCCAGCCCAGATCGATCATCGGGTCGCCGATCGTGCTCAGCTCCCAGTCGATGATCGCGGCCAGGCCCGGTCCGTCGTGCCGGAACATGACGTTCTTCAGGTGATAGTCCCCATGCTGCAGGCCGGGCCGGAAGCTCGCCGGAAGATGCTGCTGGAGCCAGCAGCCCAGCGCATCGACCTCCGGGAGCCCGGCCATGCCCGGCCAGCCGGCATAACGGACGTAGCTCTCCAGTTGCGCGCGCCAGCGGTCGACCTGGCGCGCGAGATAGCCTTCCTGCTGGCGCCCCTGGTGACCGAAGTCGGCCAGCCCGACCGCGACATGGTCGACCTGCCGCAACGCGGCCAGCCCGTCGACCATCGCGAAGCCCATTGCCCGCCGCAGTGCCGGATCACCGGCGTGCGGCTGGGGCATGCCGACACCGAGGTTGAAACCGTCGACCGGCTCCATCAGGTAGAACGCCCCGCCGAGCACGGCATCCTCCGCACAGGCCGCGACCAGGCGTGCGTGCGGCACCGGCGTCGCAGCGAGGGCGGCCAGCACACGCGCCTCGCGGCGCATCGTCTCGTTGCCGTCGGCGTATGCCGTCGCGGCGGCCTTGCGCAGCACCAGTTCGCGATGGCCGCAGCGGAAACGCACGATCAGGTTCTGCGTGCCGCCGGCCAGCAGCGTCGGGGTGCCGATCTCGCCGTCGGCGACCCCCTGCTGGTGGATCCAGCGTGCCAGGCGCGCGAAGTCGATGGCCGCGAGGCGCGGATCCAAGTGGCTCATGCCGGATCGCTTCCGAGAAGGTCGGCGTACTTCTCGCTCGCGGCGTGCGCGCGGCGCGGCAGGTGGTAGTCGGGAAACGGGCTGTCGTCCGGAACGATGCCACGCGTGAGCTGCTGCGCGACGGTGATCTTGTGCACCTCGGTCGGGCCGTCGGCCAGGCCGAGAAAGTAGGACTCGGTCACCCACTGCATGAACGGCATCTCGTCGGACAGGCCGAGCGAGCCGTGCACCTGCAGCGCATGGCCTGCGATGTCGTGCAGCACCTTGGGCATCGCGGCCTTCACCGCGGCGATGTCCTTGCGGACCTTGCGGTAGTCCTGGTGCTTGTCGATGAGCCAGGCCGTGCGCATGACCAGCAGGCGGAACTGCTCGAGCTGGATCCAGCAGTCGGCGATGCGCTCCTGGATCATCTGCTTGTGCGCGAGGGGCTCGCCCTTCGTGCGGCGCGAGACGGCGCGTCGCAGCAGGTAGTCGAGTGCCTTCCTCGCCTTCGCGATGGTCCGCATCGCGTGGTGGATGCGCCCCCCGCCGAGCCGCGTCTGCGCGACCTCGAAACCCTGCCCGCGCGCGCCGAGCAGGTGGTCGGCCGGCAGGCGCACGCCCTCGAAGCGCACGTAAGCATGTGTCCTGGCGCCGCTGCCGTACCCACAATCGCGCACGATGCGGATGCCCGGCGTGCGCGCCGGCACGATGAAGGCAGAGATGCAGCGGTGCGGTTCGGCCTGCAACTCGCTGCGCGCCATGACGATGAAGAACTCGGCCAGGCGGGCGTTGGTCGCGAACCATTTTTCGCCGTCGATCACCCACTGCCCCTCGTCGAGCGTGGCACGGGTGCGGATCTCGAGCGGGTCGGCACCGCCCTGCGGCTCGGTCATGCTGAAGCAGGAGACGATCTGATTGTCCAGCAGCGGCTGCAGATAGCGCGCCTTCTGGGCCGGCGTGCCGTAATGCGCCAGGATCTCGGCATTGCCGGAGTCCGGCGCCTGGCAGCCGAACACGATCGGCCCGAAGCGCGCAGCGCCGAGGATCTCGTTCATCAGCGCCAGCTGAACCTGCCCGTAGCCCTGCCCGCCCAGCCCCGGGCCCAGGTGGCAGGCCCACAGGCCCTGTGCACGCACACGCTGCTGCAGCGGGCGGACCAGGCGCAGGTGATCCGCGTGCTGCACGTCGTAGGGGTCGCCGAGCACGAACTCGAGCGGTTCCACCTCCTCGCGGACGAACTGCTCGATCCAGTCGAGCCTGGCCTGAAATTCAGGTGCCGTCTCGAAATCCCAGGCCATCGTGTATTCCCTTCTCAAAGGCGTGCCGCCTGGCTATCCGAGGCCCTTGCCACCGTCCACGACGATGGTCTGACCGATTACGTACGCGGCCATCGGCGAGGCCAGGAACAACACCGCACCGGCGATGTCCTGCGGCGTGCCGAAGCGCCCGGCCGGGATGCCGCGCAACACCTTCTCCGCACGCGCCGGGTCGTCGACGGTGACGCCGGTCAGCTTCGACGGCACCAGCCCCGGTGCCACGCCGTTGACACGGATCCCGTCCGGCGCCCAGGCCTGCCCGAGCGACTTGGTCAGCGAAATCGCCCCGGCCTTCGAGGCCGCATAGGCAGGATTTCCGATCCGCGCACCGTAGCCCGCGAGCGAGCTGATCACGATCAGCGCGCCGCTGCTGCGCTTGAGCAGCGGGTGGAACTTGCGGCTGCAGTCGAGCAGGCTGTTCAGGTTGACGTCGACCACCGCACGAAAACCTTCCGGTTCGTACTCCTCGCGGCCGTAACGCACGATGCCCTGGCACAACACCAGCACGTCGAGCGCGTCGAAACCGGGCACGAGCGCGTTCACGCTGCCGCTGTCCGCGACGTTGCACTGTGCGTAATGCAGGCCGGACAGATCGGAGCCCCGCTCCAGGTCGTAGTCGGCGGCACCCGGGCGCGTGCCCCAGACGTGGACTGTCGCGCCATGCTGCCGGAAGCTCTGCGCGATGCCGTTGCCGATGCCGCTGGAGCCGCCCACGACGAGCACGCGCCTTCCGCTGAAGTCGAGTTCGTGCAAGGTTTCCCTTTGCCGTTGTTTTCTAGGTCAAGAGACTAAAGCAAACGACCTAACTACGCAAGTCGGTGCAGAATCCATGCGCCATGGCAGGACAAGACACCCGCGAACAGATCAAGCTCGCAGCCCGCCGCCTGTTTGCCCAGCGCGGCATCGACGCCGTGACGACGCGCGAGATCGTGGCCGCCAGCGAGCAGAAGAATTCCGGCTCGCTGCACTACTACTTCCGTACCAAGGACGCGCTCGTGCGCGAGTTGATCGTCGACACGGCCAGGCTGATCGACGACCGGCGCAACGCCGCGCTCGACCGGCTGGAGGCCGAGGGCGGCCCGCGCACGCTGCGCCAGGTTCTCGAGATCCTGGTGTTCCCGTCGATCAATCTCGGCGAGGCCGACGGCGAGGAAGACACCTACCTGCGCTTCATCAGCCTGCTCGCGCTGCAGAACCGCGCCCTGCTCGACGAGGTGCTCGAGGGCGGGCTGAACATGGGCTACCAGCGTTGCCTCGCGCACATCCGCCGGCTGGTGGTGCGCGTCGAGCCGGCGGTGCTCGAGCAGCGGCTGGTGTTCATGAGCATCGCGCTGCGCGCGATCCTGGCGGCACGCGAAGCGAGCCTCGGCCGCAGCGCGCCGCATCCGTTCTGGACCGACGATGCGCTGTCTGCCCTGATGGACGCACTGCAGGGCATGCTGACGGCGGACGGCGGCTGAGAGAGTTGCCGTCGAGTCGTGGCATCAGGTGGCGCGGCCACGCGTCGGCGCCGCCACCTACGCCTCAAGTCCCGACAACTGCCCGGGCGTCGACCCGCTCTGCCGCGCCAGGTCGAAGGTGTCGAAGTACTCGCGCCACTCGGTGATCAGCCCGTCGGCATCGAGTTCGTACACTGCCATCAGCGCGTGCTGGACGACGCGGCCGTTCTTGCAGAAGCGGTCGGCACGCTCGGTGACCACGCGTCGGTCGTCGGACATGATGTGCACCAGCCCGCATTCTGTCCAAGACACATAACCGAGCTGGCGTTCGATCTCGACGCGCAGCGCCGCGCGGCCCCGGATCACCGGGCCGTTCGGAACGTACAGCACCCACTGCCCGTCGGGCGCAAACATCGAGACGATCCGCTCGACGTCCGGCCGGTGCTGCTCGTCGCCCCAGGCGGCGAGAAAGTCGCGGATGATGTCTTCCTGCTTCTGTCCCATGTCAGCTGCTCGGTTGCAGCAGGTGGCGCACCACCTGCACGTGCGGCACGGCGCAGCTCAGGCCGCCGTCGGCGCGCATCAGCGCGCCGTTGATGTAAGCGGCCTCGTCGGAGGCGAGGAACAGCGCCAGCGCCGCGATGTCCTCGGGCCGGCCGAGCCGCGGGCTGTTCGTGACGTCGAGGAAAGCGTCGGTCATGGCCGCGCTGGCCCAGGCCTTCATCGCCGGCGTCTCGATCACGCCGGGAAGGATCGCGTTGCAGCGAATGCCCTGCTTGCCGAAGCTCGCGGCGATCGTCTGCACGTACCAGTTGACCATCGCCTTCGACGCGCCGTAGCTGAACTGCGCGACGTCGCCGCCGAGCGAGCTGCAGGAAGAGGTGAACAGGATCGCACCGCCGCCCTGCTTCAGCATGTGCGGGATCGCCATCCGGCTGGCCAGCACGCCGCCGAGCACGTTGACGCGCACGATCTCGAAGAAGCGCGCCTGATCGAACGCGAGGAAGTCCTTGTCGGCCCTGCCCTTGCCCGAGGTGTCGACCGCGTTGTTGTAGAGGATGTCGAGGCGGCCGAAGCGCGCCAGCGCACGGTCGATCATCGCCGCCAGCTGATCCTCGACACCGACGTCGACCGCCAGCGCCTGCGCAACGCCGCCGGCCGCCTCGATCTCGTCGGCAACGGACGCTGCAGCGTCGCCCCGCAGGTCGGTGACCAGCACGCACGCGCCCTCGGCCGCGAAACGCAACGCGCTGGCGCGGCCGATGCCGCTGCCGGCCCCGGTGATGCATGCGACCTTGTCCTTCAGGCGATCCATCGCTGGGCTTCCGATTCGTCGGCGCGGCGGACCCGCACCGGTATGCCGTTGAGCACCGCGTTGCCCGACGCGGCGTCGACCAGGCGCGCCGGGCTGAGCAGGTTGATGTTGACGCCGGCGTGGCGGGCCGACACCGTCGTGCGCGTGCCCGCTGCGCCATGGCCCCAGCCATGCGGCAACGAGACGACGCCGGGGCGGATGTTGTCGCCGACCTCGGCGAGCACCCGCACGCTGCCGCTTTCGCTGCTCACCTCGGCGAGGTCGCCGCTGGCGATGCCGAGCCGGGCGGCATCGGTCGGATGAAGCTGCAAGGTGCAGCGCTCCTTGCCGCTCACCAGCCCTTCCACGTTGTGCATCCACGAATTCAGCGAGCGGAGGTGGCGGCGGCTCACGAGCATCAGCGGGGACGCCTCGCCGGCGTACTGTTCCATCGCCTGCTTCAGCCGCGGCAAGTCGGCCAGCACGTGTGCCGGCGTGAGCTCGATGCGGCCCGAAGGTGTTTTCAGCGCGGCGGCGCCCTGCGGCTCGGCCTGGCCGAAGACGATGCCGTCGGGCTCGTCGATGAAGCGCTGCAGCGTCAACCCACCCGGCCGGGCGCCGAATCGGTCGCCCAGCGGACCAGTGCGGATGCACAAGTCGAGGATGCGGTGCGCGCCGTGCCGCGGCAGAGCCGCGAAGGCGGCGGCGCGGTCGATGCCGGTCTGGTCGCACATCGCGCCGAAGTAGGCATCGTCGAGCGCGTCGAGATCGGCCAGCGCATCGCCGCCGACGATGCTGGCCAGCCGCGCCAGCACGCGCCATTCCTCCGGCCGCTCGGCATCGGGCGCGAACAGCGCCGGCGAATAGTGGCCGCCGATCGTCAGCGAGAACGGCCAGGCCCACACATCCCAGTGCGGCTGCTCGAGCGGCGAGAGCGCGGGCAGGATCACGTGCGCGTGGCGCGTGGTCTCGTTCAGGTACATGTCCACGCTCACCATCGCCTCGAGCTCGCCGAGCGCCGCATCGAGCCGCGCCGAGCCCGGCGCCGAAAGCACCGGATTGCAGCCGAGCGTCACGAGGCCGTGCACCTGCCCGGGCCCCGGCGTATCGATCTCCTCAGCGAGGCAGGAGGCCGGATATTGGCCGAGGATGCCGGGCGTACCACGCACGCGGCTCGGCTTGGCGATCAGCGGCGCATCGGTGGGGTATGGCGGCGCGAGCGAGAGATGCGGCGCCACCTGCGTGCTCCACAGGGTGCCGCCCACCGCATCCAGGTTGCCGGTGAGCGCGCCCACCACGTCGACCAGCCAGGAGGCAAGCGTGCCGAAGGCCTGAGTGCAGGTGCCAATGCGGCCGTAGACCGCGGCGCGCGGCGCATCGGCGATCTGGCGCGCCAGCGCCTCGATGGCCTCCGGCGCGATGCCGCAGAACTCGCTCACCCGCCCAGGTGGCCAGGCCTGCGCCAGCGCGTGCAGTTCGTCGACGCCGTTCACGTGGGCTGCGAGATGCTTCAGCTTCACGCGGCCTTCGGCGAACAGCACGTGCACCACCGCCAGCAGCAGCGCGGCATCGCTGCCCGGCCTGATCGCGAGCCACTGGTCGGCCGCCTGCGCGGTGCCGGTGCGCACCGGATCGATCACGATCACCTTGCCGCCGCGGGCACGCAGCGCCTTGATCGCACCCATCACGTCGCGATGCGAGAAGATGCTGCCCTTGGAAGCCGCCGGGTTGCCGCCGAGGATCACGAACAGGTCGGTGCGGTCGATGTCGGGCACCGGCATCTTCCACATATCGCCGTACATCAGGTGGTTGCTGACGTTCTTCGGGAGCTGATCCACGCTCGAAGAGGAGAAGCGCTGCGCGAAGCGGCCCTGCCGTACGAACATCATGAGGTAGCGGCTGGTATCGAAGCCGCCCTTGCTCATGTTGCCGCCGTAGAAGGCGAAGGCTTCCGGGCCGTGGCGCTCGCGCACGCCGTGCACTAGCTGCTCGATGCGCTCGAAGGCGGCCGGCCAGGAAGCCTCGCGCCATTCGCTGCCTTCGCGGATCATCGGGCGGCGCAGGCGATCGGGATCGTGGTGCACGTCGCCTAGCATGGTGCCCTTGGGGCAGATGTGGCCGTGGCTGAAGGCGTTGTTCGGGTCCGGTCGGACGGCAATCACGCGTTGGCCGTCGTGGCTCACGCGGATGCCGCACATGCCTTCGCAAAGCGGGCAGGTGCGGCGATGCGTCTGGACTTCGGGGCTGCTGGTCGTCATGTCGGGCAGTCTGGCATCGCGTGGCCCCCGCGGGGAGGCGGTGGCCATCTGCGAAATGCGTTTCGATAGCTTTCGGGTGCGGGGGCCGCGGAAGCCGGGATCCACTTGTTGTGCGGCGCAGGGCTGAGGCGTGTAGCCGGGCGTTCGCCCCGATGACAACGGCTATGGCAATAGTTGAACACTTGCGGCGAGAGTGTTCCAATACTGCGATCCAGGAGCCAGCCGATGCATGCCGAGATTCAGCTGAGGGATGTCGACAGCGCCCGTGGGCCGGCGAAGCGAGTCGAGTGCGAGAGCCGCGACGAAGCGGGCGAGCGCCGCGTGCAGCAGATCCACTGGCCCCAGGCGGGGCAGACCCGCGTGAGCACCGGTGCCACCTGCGTATTCGAGCTGTTCCTGGAACTGGACGAGGGCGAAACCGGCCGCACCGATTACCTTGCCGACGTGCCCGGCCGCGGCCCGCAGGCCGTCGGCAGCGTGAATTTCGTGCCACCCCACAGCAGCCTGCAGCTTCACTGGACGGCGGGCCGCAAGCGTTCATTCGTCTGCCTGCTCGATCCCGGCAAACTGGGGCCACTGGGCGGCCTGGATTGGGATTGGGCCGATGTCGATCCGCTGGCGGCGCTGGACATTCGCAGCGAGAAGCTTCGCGCCACCTTGCAATGGCTGGCCGAAGAGACGATGCAGCCTTCGTTCGCCAGCGGGCTGTGCACCCGGTCGCTGCTCACGGTGCTGAGTCTCGAAGCACGCCGGCACCTGGGGCGCGATGCGGCCAAGGCGCCGGCCGCATGCCAGGGCCGATTGAGCCCGGCTCAGGTGGCGCGCACGCAGGAGCGGATTGCCGCCTGCCACGATCCCGCGGGCCCGTCGCTGGCCGATCTGGCCGGTGCCTGCGAGCTGCCGGCGCGCGAGTTCTCGGAGATGTTCAAGAACACGCTGGGGGTCACGCTGCGGAGTTACGTGGCGCAGGCGCATCTGGAGAAGGCGAGGATCCTGCTGGCGGATCCGCGGCTGCTGGTCAAGCAGGTGGCTTATCGCTGCGGCTTCGAAAGCGCGTCGGCCTTCGGCTCGGCGTTTCGCAGGGCGACCGGCAGCACGCCGGCGCAGTATCGGCGGCGTGTACTCGAGGGGGAGGCGGCCTAAAGGCGCTACCTCCCCCACTGGGGGAAGGAGTTGCTCGGCGCGCTTGTCACTTCTCTACGAATGCACGTTCGATCACATAGTGGCCGGGCTCGCCGACGTGCGCCGACCGTTGAAAGCCCTGCGCATCCAGCAGCGCGCTCAGGTCGCGCAGCATCGGCGGGCCGCCGCAGATCATTGCGCGGTCATGTGCCGGGCTGAGCGGTGGCAGGCCGAACTCGCGGCCGAGCTGGCCGCTCTCGAGCAGTTCGGTCAGCCTGCCGCGACGCTCGAAATCCTCCCGTGTGACGGTGGGGCAATACAGCAACTGCTCGCGCACACACTCGCCCAGCACCTCGTGGCTCGGCAGTTCATACTGGATGAAGTCGCGATAGGCCAGTTCCTCCACCTGCCGCACGCAGTGCAGCAGCACCACCTGCCCGAATCGCTCGTAGGTACGCGGATCCTTGATGATCGAAAGAAACGGCGCCAGCCCGGTGCCGGTGGCGAGCAGGTAGAGCCGCTCTCCCGGCAGCAGGTCGTCGATCAGCAGCGTGCCGGTGGGCTTGCGCCCCACCAGCACCTCGTCTCCCACCCGCAGGTACTGCAGCCGCGAGGTCAACGGGCCATCGGGCACCTTGATGCTGAAGAACTCCAGCGTCTCCTCGTAGTTCGCGCTGGCGATGCTGTAAGCCCGCAGCAGCGGGCGCGCATCCACCGCGAGGCCCACCATCACGAAATGCCCGTTCTCGAAGCGCAGGCTGGGGCTGCGCGTCGTCCTGAAACTGAACAGGGTCTCGTTCCAGTGGCGCACTTCCAGCACCCGCTCGGTGAGCAGCGCGGTCATGCCCGCCCCCTGGTGCAGGAAGGCGCCGTGGCGCGGGAACGAATGAGAGCCGACATTTTCAAGCCTCGATGGAGAACGTCCGCAAGGAGCTCGGGCCGGCGGTGGACGCGGGATCCGACGGCCCGGCGCACGCAGCGCCTGCGGCCATGATCGGGCATGGCGCAGCCCTCGTGGCGGCCCGCGCTGTCTGCGAACTGCTCACCGGCGTTCTCGAATCGCGCCACGCACGCTCGAAGCGTTTCATCAATAGCGTCGGCCGTTTCGGACATAGCGGCAGGCCCCACGCCCCCGGCGCGCGCCGCCATCATCGGGATCGACGGCGTCAATCGATGTAACCGCCCCTCTTGAAGGACCCCTTTCGATGAAGACACGCACCCCCGACGAGATCCGCACCTTCCTGCACCACCAGGTGGAGAGCTGGAACGCCGGCCGCAAGGAAGAGATGTTCGCCGCCTATCGCGCGATCGTGCCGGGCAAGCTGAGCATCGAATACGTCGGCATCCCGCCGCTCGAAGGATGGGCCGCGCTCGAAGACATGTGGCAGCGCTGGGCAGGCAAGGTGCACATCGACGTGAAGGAAGTGATGGTCACCGGCAACGAGGCCGCGTGTTACCACCACAACACCACGATCGGCGAGGGCACGCCGCCGCGGCCGAGCATCGAGCTGTATCGCTTCGATGGTGACGACCTGCAGATCCGCTACTTCCACGCCGCCAAGGTCTGAGCATGGGCAAGACCCCCGAGCAGACCGTGCGCGACTTCATCGACGCGTTCCGCGTCAGCTGGCCGAGCGACTTCGACGCCGCGCTCGCGCCGCTCGCCGAGGACGCGTGCTACCAGATCACCGTGCCGACCATCGCGCCGATCCGGGGCCGCACCGCGATCAAGGCCGAGTTGCTGCGCATGAAGGGCAAGGTGGCCGACCAGAAGCACGTGCTGAAGAACGTCGCCGCCAGCGGCAAGGTCGTGTTCACCGAGCGTGTCGATTCCTCGTGGCGCAATGGCCACTGGGTCGACATCCCGCTGGTCGCGGTGTTCGAGCTGAACGAGCGCGGCGAGATCGCCAGCTGGCGCGAGTTCCTCGACCTCGCGAACGTCGCGCACAAACACGGCATGAGCGTCGAAACGCTCTGTCAGACGCTGATCCCGGAATGAGGCTGAGGCCGTCACCATGAAGACCTACCCCCGTTTGCCCGACCGTGGCGACTTCGTGTTCCAGATGCTGGTCTCGCCCTACCGCACCACGGGTGCGGCGATGCACGACCTGCGCGGCTTCTACGGCCTGCACCTGTCCAAGACCATGCCCTTCGGCACGCTGCGCGATGCCGAGGGCCACATGTACACGATGGTCCGCTCGGTCAACTCGCCGACCGGCACGCCGAACCAGACCCGCTTCATCTACCAGAGCACGCGCGTCGACGGCCAGACGCTGCGCATGGACAAGGCGAAGATGGCCGCCACCGCGCAGACGCTGATGCCCACGCGCGCGCTCGAGGCCGACACCGCCAGATGGACCAGCCTGCCCGACGAGCCCGGCACGCCGTGGCGGCTCGACGCCTCCGGCGAGCACATGCACTGGGTCGAGCAAGGGCTGATGGACGTCCAGGGGCGCAACATCGGCCCGGGCATGCAGTGGCTGCTGCCCGGCACCGACTGGGGCACCTTCTACCTGTCGCAGCTCTACGACGTCGCCGGCACCTGCGAAGGCCGGCCGGTCAAGGGCATCGTCGCCGTCGAGCAGTCGTACATGGCCGAAGGCGGCCAGGTGCATGCCAACAAGTGCCTGATCGTCAACAACCGCAAGCACGTGGTCTGGTGCGCCTTCGCGACCGTCTACACCGACGGCACGATTGACGCCGGCACCTTCCTGGTCGGCCACGAGAACCTGGGCTTCGCGTTCCTGGCCAACGAGAAGGGCGAGGTGCGGACCACCACGGACGTCGAGGCCGAGGTGTCGCGCCAGGACGGCGACCCCTTCATTGACAAGGTCCGGCTGACCGTGGAGGGCCGCGAGGTCTGGGAGTTCATTCCCGACCCGAAGGGCCGCATGGTCGATTTCCTCGGCGGCCACGTGCCGACCGCGCAACAGGAAGGCCGCTGGCAGCGGGTCGGCGAGACGCGCACGCCCGACCATTGGTTCGCCTGGGGCGAAGGCGACCGCCGCAACGGCACGGCGCGCAACGTGCCGGGCAGCGAGAACTGACGTGGCGGCGATGCAAGCCCACGTCGGCCGCTTCAAGGGCAAGGTCGCGATCGTCACGGGCGGCGCGTCGGGCATCGGCGAGGCAACCTGCCGGCGCCTGGCCGCCGAGGGCGCCAGCGTCGTCGTCGCCGACATCGATGCCGACCGCGCAGCCAGCCTGGCCGCCGAGTTGGGCGGCCCGGCCAGCGCGGTGGCCTTCGACGCCGTCGACGTCGCCTCCATCGAGCGTCTCGTCACGGGCACGATCGAACGATTCGGTCGGCTGGACGTCCTGCACAACAACGCGGCGCTGACGTCGCCGGCGCTGCATGCCAAGGACAGCAACGCGATCGACATCGACTTCGACACCTGGGACCTGGTGTTTGCGGCCAACCTGCGCGCTTACCTCGCCGGCTGCAAGTACGCGCTGCCGACGATGATCGCGCAGGGCGGCGGCGCGATCGTCAACACCGCCTCGACCGGCGCATTCTCGGGTGACATCACGCGCATGGCCTACACCGTATCGAAGGCCGCGATCATCGGCCTGACGCGCCAGATCGCGACGCACCACGGCAAGCAGGGCGTGCGCTGCAACGCGGTGGCACCGGGGCTGGTGCTGTCGGCCGGCGCACGCGCGACGGTTCCCGACGTCATCCAGGTGATGCAGCGCCATCTGCTGACGCCCGCGATCGGAGAGCCCGAGGACCTGGCGGCACTGGTGTGTTTCCTGGCCTCCGACGAAGCCCGCTACATCAACGGCCAGACCTACATCGCCGACGGCGGCATGCTGGCCCACAATCCGGCGATGGCCGACCTCGTCGATCTGGCGGCACGGCGATGACGGCGAGCGACGGGACGCAGGAGTTCGCACGCGGCTGGCGCATCGTGCTGCTGGCGCTGGCCGGGGCCGCGACGACTGCCAGCGTGACCATGCTGTACGGATTCGGCACGCTGGTGCTGCCGCTGCAGCAGGCCTTCGGCTGGAGCCGCGGCGACCTGCAGCTGGCGGTCAGCTTCCTGTCCGCGGGCGTCGTCGTCGCCAGCCAGCTCGCCGGCTGGCTGAACCACCGCTGGGGCATGCGTCGCGTGACGCTGGTCTCGCTGGTCACGCTCAGCCTGGCGCAGTGGGCGATGACCGCCGTGCAGGGTTCGATCGGCTGGTTCTACCTGGCCTACTTCCTCGCCGCGATCGCCGGTGCCGGTGTCACCTTCGTCACCTGGACGCAGCTGGTCAGCCAGTGGTTCGACCGCAAACGGGGGCTCGCACTGGCACTGGTGCTGTGCGGCTCGGGCATTTCGGCGGCGGTGTTGCCCCCCTTGATGAGCTGGGCCATCGAGCGCTGGGACTGGCGCGCCGGATTCCTGGTGCTCGGCGCCCTGCCGCTGCTGCTGACCTGGCCGCTCGCGCTGGCCTTCTTCCGCGCCACGCCGGCTGGCACCGCTGCGCCGGCCGGCGCAAACCCGCCCCTGCAGCCGCGCGCCGCGAGTTCGGACTTCCGAACCACCGTGCGCTCGCGCAAGTTCTGGACCTTGAACCTCGCGTTGACGCTGGTCGTGTCAGCCATCGTCGGCATGGTCACCAACACCGTACCGCTGCTGCGCGACATCGGGCTGTCGGCGACGCAGGCCGGCAGCGTGTTCGGCGCCTTCGGCATCGCGCTGATCGCCGGGCGCATCGTCGTCGGTTACCTCATCGACCGCGTCTGGGCGCCCGGTGTGGCTGCGGTTGCACTGGCGCTGCCCGCGATCGGCTGCGTGATGCTCTGGAACGCCGACGCGAGCTGGGCGACGGCAGCGCTGGTCGTGGCCGTGTGCCTGGTGGGCGTGGGAACGGGCGCGGAGTTCGACCTGTCGGCCTACCTCGTGTCGCGGTACTTCGGGCTCGAGCACTACGGTCGCCTGTTCGGCATCCACCTCGGGCTGATCACGGCCGGCAGCATGCTCGCGCCGTTCATGTTCGCCGCGATGTACAAGGCGAGCGGGGGTTACGCGCCGATGCTCGCCTACGCGGCAGCCTGCTGCGTCATCGGTCCGCTGCTGTTGCTCACCCTGGGCCGCATGCCCGGGCATGCCGGCGCGGCGGCCGGCATACCGCGGCTCGCCGACTCGGGTGCCTGAGCCAGCCCCCCGGACGGCGGGCACTGCAGTCAGTGCCTTGTCAGTTCGTCGCTCGCGCGCAGGCCCAGACGTTGGCGGAACTGCACCGGTGTGAGCCCGGTGGCACGGCGGAAAGCATCGCCGAACGCGGCGGCGCTGCGGAACCCGCTGCGGAAGGCCACCTGCTTGATCAGCAGATGCGGATCGGCCAGCAACACCTTGGCACGCGCAATGTGCGTCGAAGCGACGTAGCTGCGCAGTGTCTGGCCGGTGGTGGCCTTGAACATCGTCGACAGTTCGCGCGCGGGCAGGCGGCAGGTGGCCGCCAGCGCGGCGAGCGACAGCGCGGACGGGTCGCTGCTGCCTTCGATCAGGTCCTTCAGCCGCGCCAGCTGGCGTGCATCGAGTTTGCCCTCGCACGTATCGGCCACGGCGCGGCTGCCCGCGAAATGCCGATGCAGCTCGAGCGCGAGCATGGTCAGGATGCAACTCGCCTGAAGCGCGCTGCCGAACGACGGCGTCGCGGTCTCTTCGGCGAGCCACTGCATGCCGGTGCGCAGGCGGTCGTTGCGCATGTCGACGGTGCTGGCCGGATCGATATCGCCCCAGCGCCAGTCGATGCCGCCCAGCAGGCCGAGCCGGCCAGGCTCCATCACGCAGACCACCGCGTGGCGGCTGCCCGGACTCCAGCACACCGTCCGCGCGGAGTCGGGCGGCATGACGTTGAGCGCACCGACGGTGCGCTGCTGGCCGTCGGCGGTCTGCACCAGATAGCGCGCGCGGCCGGGTGTCGGGGGCTCCGCCAGCTCGATCAGGCAATGGGGACCCGACAGCAGGTGGATCTCGCCCGGCTCGGACCAGTGGATGTCCTGCACGGCCACCTCGTATGCCTCCGCCTGCAGGCGCGCGCCGAACACCTTGCGCGGCGCCAGGGTCTGCATCAGGGGCTTGAGTTCGACGGTATGCACTGGGTCTCCTTCATCGGCGCCTCGGACTTTCGTCTCTAAATTGAACACTATCAGCTTGATAGTTCATATTCGTGTGATCCCACCCCTTCTGTTGGCATGGGCGGCAGCGCTGGAATCGTGCCGCATAGGTACAAACGAGCAAGGTGTGTTCATATTCTGATCCTAGAATTCAATTCAGCAGGTAGTCGAATCCCTCGGGTTCGACCAGTCAGTCGAAGGGAATTCCAATGAAGGTCGCTTACCGCTTGGTTCAAGTGCTCGCTGCCGTCGCCCTGACCGGCTCGGCGATGTTCGCCGGGCCGGGGGCAAGTCGGCCGGCCGAGGCGCACCCCCCCCTGTCGCCGGAACCCTCAGCGGCAGCCGAGGCACGCCAGTTCCCCGGCCATACGGCCTCGTGGGCACAGGTCTTCGGAGCGGCGCGCTGGTGACGGCCGACGCGTGACGGCCCTGGCGGCCCGGGCGTCAACCGTTCCCGGCCAGGCCCCGCGCCCGCCAGCTGCCCGCACTCAAGGTCACGGCCATCAGCCAGAACAGCGCCGGCGCGCCGATCGCCGCGCCTGCCGCTCCGAAGGCCAGCGGCATGGCCACCATCGACAGATGCACGCTCATCGACCGTAGCGCGAGTGCCTCGCCCTGGCGCTCCGGCGGTGCCATGTCGTGCACGCTGGCCAGGATGGCGGGCTGGATGGCGCCAAGCGCCAGGCCGAGCAGTGCAGCTGCCAACAGCATCGCCCAGGCATCCTGCAGCAGCGGGAAGACGCCAAAGACCGCAGCCGTCAGCAGCAGTGCGGCGGTCATCGTCACGCGGCGGGACAGCCGGTGAGCGATCAGCGGTATGAGCAGGCGCACCGCCATCGACGCCACCGCGTAGGCCGCCAGCACGGCGCCGATCGCCGAGGCGCTCAGGCCGCGCTGGTGACCCACGATCGGCAGCGCGAACCCGAACACGTCCCAGCTCGTCGACACCATCCAGTTGATCGCCAGCAGGTGCCTGAAGGCGGGCACACGCAACAGATCCCAGGCCGGCGGTCGGCGTACCGCGCCGGCCGCCGGCGGGGCCTGCGGCAGATCGCTCGGTACGGCTTGGGCGATCAGCAGCGTAGCCGCCGGCAGCAGCGCCAGTGTCGCGAACGCGGCACGAAACCCGACGCTGTCGATCAGCACACCCGCAAGCAGCGGACCGAGCAGGTTGGCCACCGCCGGCGCGAGCGCGACCCAGCTGAAGATGCGCATGCGCTCGGTGGCGTCGCGCGCCATGCGGCCGGCGCTGCGCTGCACGGCGATCATGCCGAAGCCCGACCCGGCCCCGCACAGCGCTGCGGCCACGCACAGCGCCAGGGTGTGCGCGCTGGCGGCGGCGATCAGCGCGCCGCCGAGCGACAGACCGGCGGCCACGCGCGCAGGCCGGTGGTAGCCGTAGCGGTCGGCCAGGCGCCCGGCCGGGATGGCGAGCAGCGCCGGCAGCAGCGCGAACAGCGCCAGCAGCAGACCGACGGTCCAGGCGCCATGCCCGGCCTGCAGCGCCTGCAGCGGCGTCGCCAGGCGCGCGCCCTGCGTGCACGCATGCAGGCCGATCTGGCACGCCACCAGCGCAACCAGCGCCGCACCGGGACGACCCGCCTGCGACGCACTCATTTCAAGCCGCCACCGTGGTGGCGGGGACCGGGCGGGACGGCCACAACACCGTCGCGATGGCGGCCACGATAAGCACGATGGCCGCCCCGTCCTGCCAGTGCAGCCGTTCGCCGAGCAGCCAGGCGCCCGACAGCAGGCCGAGCACCGGGATCAGGCAGATGCTGACGCTTGAGGCCACGGGCGGCAGCGTGCGCGCCAAGCCGAACCAGGCGGGCTGGCAGAAGCCGAAGATCAGCAGCGCGTTGTAGGCGATGGCTCCGACGACCTTGCCCTCGGGGGCCTTCCAGCGTGGCAGCTCGGTGGCCACCGCGACCACGCCGACCGCGGCGGTGGCGGCCACGGTCATCCAGAACGAGATCGCGAGCGTCGGCAGCGGCATCGTCGTGCGGCGCAGTTGCTGCGTGCCGAGCGCCCAGACCGCCGTGACGGCGAGCAGCAACCCCGCGGCCCACGCTGCTCCCGCCAGGCGCGCGAGTTCGTGCCACAGCAGCAACCCTACCCCCGCAGCCGCGGCGGCGATGCCCAGCGCCTGTCGCGCCGTCACGCGCTGACCGTACAGCGACAGGCCCCACAGCACCGAGAACACCGGCATCGTGTAGCCGAGGATCGCGGCGCGGCCCGAGCTCAGGTGCGGCAGTGCGAGCATCAGGCCCACATGCCAGACCACCATGTTGGTCAGCGCGAGCAGCAGCAGTTCGGGCCAGTGTGCACGCGGCACTCGCAACGGCACGTTCAGCGCCGCCAGCACGAGCGCGAGGGCCGGCAGGCCGGCCAGCATCGACAGCGCGCGAAACGTCATCGGCGGGTAGACGTCCACCGCGCCCTTCATCACGGGCCAGTTGAAGCCCCAGAAGAGCGTGAGCAGGACCAGCGCCGTGCCCTGGGTGCGCGTCAGGCGCACCGGATCACGCCCCGCCGGACGCACCGGCCAGCGCGGACTCGATGGCCGCCAGCAGTGCCGGGTCCTCCGGCGTCACGTCGGGATCGAAGCGCGCCAGCACCTGGCCATCGCGGCCGACGAGGAACTTCTCGAAGTTCCAGGTCACGTCGCTGGCGTTGGGTGGCAGCAGCTTGTGCTCGGCAAGCGTGCTGCGCAGCGTGGTGCTGCCCGAGGGGCGCGCCTGCGGTATCGCCTCGATCAGCGCCGCGTACAGAGGGTGGCGCGGCGCGCTGTTGATGCGCAGCTTGCCGAACAGCGGGAAGCTGACCTGGTAGCTGGTGTCGCAGAAGGCCTGGATCTCGGCATCGCTGCCGGGCTCCTGCGCGGCGAAGTCGTTGCAAGGAAAGCCGAGCACCTGCAGGCCCCGCTCGTGCTGGCGCCGGTACAGCGACTCCAGACCGCTGTACTGCGGCGTCAAGCCGCATTTCGAGGCGACGTTGACGATCAGCAGCACCTGGCCGCGGTACGCGCCCAGGTTGGTGGGCTCGCCGTCGAGGCGGGTCAGCGGGATGTCGTACAGCGATGCGGCCATGGTCGGGTCCTCGTAGGCTTGCTGCACGTAGGTCATGCGGCCACCGGCCAGCATCAGCGCGCAGAACAGGTTGAGTTCGACGGTCTCTGCCACCGTGAAGTGGCGTGCGAGCTCGGCGTAGACGGCGTCATCGATCGCCGTGTAATCGGCGGCGAACAGTTCGGCGTAGCGCAGTGCGGCCCGCTCGGGCCCGCTGAAGCGCTCGCTGCCGGAGGCCAGGCAGGCGAGGTCGGCCTCGGTCACCGCATCGGTCTTGCGCGCCAGCTGGCAGGCCACGCAGTTCGTGATCGAAGCGATCTTCAGACGCACCAGTTCACGCAGGCGCGCCGGCAGCAGGCCGTGGTGCAGCGCCTCGAGCGTCTGCAGCCAGGCCTGCGCCGCCGCGGGGCGGTGCGCCCACAGCTGCACCGGCACGCTGGTGCTCAGCATGCCGCTGGCGCGGCCGCGCACGAGCGCGTCGTGCAGCGCGGGCGGGAAGTCGCGCAGCGGAACGAGCGGCAGGCGCGCCATGCGTGCTTGGCCGGTGTGGTACGGGGTCGGTTCGCGGATCAGCCCAGGCGTTCGATGACCGTCGCCGTGCCCATGCCGCCGGCGCAGCAGATCGCCTGCAGCCCGTAGCGCGCACCGCGCCGCTCCATCTCGTGCAGCAGCGAGGTCATGATGCGCGCGCCGCTGGCTCCTAGCGGATGGCCGAGCGCGATCGCACCGCCGTTGACGTTCAGCTTCTCGTGCGCGACGCCGAGCTCGTGCATCCAGACGATCGGCACCGGCGCGAACGCCTCGTTCACCTCGAACAGCTCGATGTCCGCCAGCGTCAGACCGGCCTTCTGCAGCACGCGGCGCGTCGCCGCGATCGGCCCGGTCAGCATCAGCGTCGGATCGGAGCCGACCGTCGTGAACGCGCGGATGCGAGCGCGCGGCCGCAGGCGCAGGCGATCGGCGGCCGCGGCCGACGTCAGCAGCAGCACCGCCGCGCCGTCGGAGATCTGCGACGAGTTGCCGGCGGTGATGCGGCCGTCGGAACGGAAACTCGTCTTCAGCGTCGCCAGCTTCTCGGCCGCGGTGCCGGGGCGGACGGTCTCGTCGGCCGCGAACAGCGGCGCGTCGCCCTCGATGTTCTTCTCGCGTAGCGCCGCGACCGGCACCGGCGCGATCTCCTTGGCGAACCAGCCGGCCGCCGCGGCGGCGGCCGCGCGCCGGTGGCTCTCGACCGAGTAGGCATCGAGCTCCGCCCGCGTCAGCTGCCAGCGATCGACCAGGCGCTCGGCGGCTTCGCCCTGCCCGGTCAGTTCGTAGCGCCCGCTGGCCATCCAGCCGAAGGCCTCGCCGTGCAGATCCCGGTTGCTGCCCATCGGCACGCGGCTCATGTTCTCGGCGCCGCCGGCGACGACCACGTCGGCCGATCCCGCAGCGATCAGACCCGCGGCCACATGCACTGCGGCCTCGCCCGACCCGCATTTGCGATCGATGGTCAGGCCCGGAATCGTCTCGGGCCATCCGGCTCCGAGCAGCGAGGTGCGGGCGATGTTCGCCGACTGCTCGCCGATCTGCGTGACGCAGCCGAAGATCACGTCGTCGACGGCGTCGGGTGCGATGCCGGCGCGCCTGACGAGTTCGCCGATCACGTGCGCGCCGAGGTGGTCGGCACGCACGCCGGCCAGGCTGCCGCGGAACTTGCCGACCGGCGTGCGGACGGCGTCGACCAGGTAGACGTCGCTCACAGCGCGCTCGCCTTCAGCCCGGAGCCGGGCACGCGCTGGCCGCCTTCGTACTGGTAGACGCCATGGCCGGCCTTTCGGCCCAGTCGCCCGGCGGCGACCATCTTGATGATCAGCGGGCAGGGCCGGAACTTGTCACCCAGCGTCGAATGCAGGTAACGCAGCACCGAGAGGCGGGTATCCCAACCCGTCAGGTCGCCGAGTTCGAGCGGGCCCATCGGGTGGTTGAAACCGAGGCGCATCGCGGTGTCGATGTCCTCCGCGCTCGCGGTGCCTTCCTGCAGCATCCACATCGCCTCGTTGCCGGCCAGCGCCGACATGCGGCTCGTCGTCAGGCCGGGCGACTCGTTGACGACGATCGAGGTCTTGCCGATCGCGTCCGACCAGGCACGGCAGCGCAGCACCGTCTCGTCGCTGGTCGCGAGCCCGCGCACCAGCTCGACGAGCTTCATCTTGTGCACCGGATTGAAGAAATGCATGCCGACCACGCGCTCGGGGGACGTCACGGCCGTCGCGATCTCGGTCACGCTGAGTGCCGAGGTGTTGGTCGCGATCACCGCGGCGTCGGCGAGCAGCGGCGCGGCGGTCGAGACGACCGCCTTCTTGACTTCGAGCTTCTCGGACACCGTTTCGACCAGCAGGTTCGCACCGCGAGCGGCCTGCGCCAGGTCGGTTTCGACCGTCAGGCGCGCCTTCGACGCTCCCGCCGCCGCGGCCTCGACCTTGCCCAGCTTGACGCCGTCGTCGAGGATCTTGCCGATCTGCTCGCGCGACTGCTCGAGCGCCGCAGCACTGGTGTCGACCAGCACGGTCGTGAACCCCGAGCTCGCGAAGGCGTGCGCGATGCCCGTGCCCATCAAACCGGCCCCAACGACGACCACCTTGTCTTTCCGTTCGACCATGACGACCTCCTCTTTCAGCCGGCCAGTTTCGGGCCGACGACGTTTCTCAACGATCCGATGCCTTCGACGCTGGCCTCGACAACATCCCCGGGCTGCAGGAAGCGCCCGCTGCCCTGACCGGTGCCCGCGGGTGAACCGGTGAACATCACGTCGCCGCATTCGAAGCTCGAGCGCTCGTCGACGAAGCGAACCAGGAAGCCCACGTCCCAGGTCATCTCGGCGGTGTTGCCGTCCTGGCGCGTCTCGCCGTTGACGCTCAGCGTCAACCGGCGCTTCGGCGAGCCCTCCGGGAACTCGTCGCGCGTGACGATCCACGGCCCGAGGCCGGTCGAGCGGTCCTGGCTCTTGGCGGCGAACAGGTCCATGCCGACGCCCGGCGGGCCGCTGCGCTGCAGGTCGCGCGCGCTGACGTCGTTGCCGACCGTGTAACCGAGCACGCTGGCGAGCGGGTTCTGGCGATCGACCGTCTCGCTGCCGATCACCGCGACCAGCTCGACCTCGTGATCCAGTTCGGCCGTGAGCGGCGGGTAGCGCAACTCGTCATGGGCACCGATCAGCGCGCCATAGGCCTTCAGGAAGGCGATCGGCTGGCTGTGCGTCTTGATGCCGAAGTCCGCCGCGAGGTGCTTCGCATAGTTCGCACCGGCGACGACGACGCGGTTGCCCTTCTCGATCGGCGGCAGCAGCCGCACGCCGGCCAGCGGCAGCGGCGCGCCGATGCGCTCGACGGCGCCGGGCTCGCCGCGTGTCAGCTTCGGCGCCCAGTCGGCGAACGCGCCGGCGATCGCCGTGACCGTCTGCGCGTCGCTATCGACGACGGCCCAGAACGGCGCGCCGCCGGCGCTGCAGCGCGCGATCTTCACGCCAGCGCCTTCTGCATGTCGGCCGACTTCGGGGTCGGCTGGCCGAGCTTGGCCGGGTCGAGGTGCAGCAGCTTGCACGCATTGCTCCAGCGGATCTTCTGCAGATCCTCGTCGGACAGGCGCAGGCCGTCGGTCAGGTCGTGGCGCACCGCGTCGCTGCCGCCGAAGTTGCTGCCGTACAGGACGTGGTCGGCACCGATGATGTCGACCAGTGCCTGGCGCATCGGCAGCTCGTGCAGTTCGACGTCGAAGTAGAAGTTCTTCAGGTACTCGAGCACCGGCTTCTTGTTGTGCGCAACGTCGAGGTTCGGGTTGCACTGCGCCATGCGGCCGAGTTGGTAGGGCACGAAACCGCCGCCGTGCGTGATGTACACCTTCAGGTCGGGGAAGCGGTCGAAGACGCCGCCGTTGACCAGGTACCAGAAGCAGCGCGTCTCGTCGTAGTTCATGCCGACGATCGCGGTAGTCTCGTAGCGGTCGTCGTTGGCCTTCTTGCCCCACGTGACCGACTGGTTGTAGCCATGGACGAAGATCGGCAGGTCCAGGTCGCACAGCGCACGCCACACCGGGTCCAGTTCAGGCGAATCGAATTCCAGGCCGCCGAAATTCGCGCCGCCGGCGACCAGGCCCTTCGCGCCCAGCGTCGTGCAGGCGCGGCGGATCTCCTTGGCGGCTTCATCCGGTACGTTCAGCGGCGCGTGGGCCCACGCCATCAGCCGGTCCGGCGCGGCAGCGCAGTAACCCGCCAGCGTGTCGTTGACCTTGCGTGCGAAGCGCACCGAGAACTCGGGCTCCGCCCAGTACATGTAGCAGTGCGACGGCACCGAGACCACCTGCGCGTTCTGGCCCGCAGCGTCCATGCCGGCCAATCGGTTTTTCGGGTCGGCCCAGCGCGCCAGGTAGGTCTCGAGCTTGGGCGGGTTGCCCGAGCGCACCGCGGCCTTGCGCTCCGGGGACCCGAGGCCGAGGATCCACTCGCCGACGCGCAGCTTGATGTCGCCGTCGGCGTGCTGCTCGAAGAAGGGTCCCCAGTGCGGGTCCTGGTTGTAGTAGTCCGGATGCGGCGCATGGGCGTGCAGATCGATCAGCATGGGGCGTACCTCGTCGTGGAAGCCAACCCGCGGCAACGGCGGGAGCGGATGCGGCATCATGCCAAACTTAGTCATATTGCGCAATTGTGTTCAAATCATGGTTTACGACAAGGCCTGCCCGAGGAGCACTCGATGACCGGCATCCGGCGCATGGATCACTTCACGGTCGTCACCGACCGGCTCGAGGAAACACAGGTGTTCTACGAGCGCCTCGGCCTGAGCGTCGGCGCGCGGCCCGACTTCGGCATCGCCGGCTTGTGGCTGTACATCGATGGACATCCGGTGCTGCACGTCGTGGAGGTAGAGCAGATGCCGTTGTCGCGGCGCGGAGCGCTCGACCACATGGCCTTCTACGGCGGCGACATCGCCGCCACGCTCGAGTTGCTGAAACGCGATCGCATCGCCTACCGGCTGCTGCGCCTGCCGCGGCCATGGAGCACCTGGCAGGTGTTTTTCCTCGACCCGAACGGCGCCGAGGTGGAGATCGACTTCGATGCGGCGCAGAGCGTGCCGCCACACTTGAAGGACGGGTCGACGTCGACCTAGATCAGCCCGTCGTAGGAGCCGCCATCCACCTGCAGGTTCTGGCCCGAGATGAACGAGGCTTGCGCCGAACACAGGAACGCGCAGGCGTCGGCCAGCTCTTCGGGCCGGCCGAGGCGGCCGGCGCGGACCATCTTCGCCTGCAGCGCACGCGCCTCGTCGAAGGTGATGCCCCGGTCGCGCACCATGCGCTGCGCCATCTCCTGCTGGCGTCCGGTGTCGATGTGCTGCGGCAGCAGGTTGTTGATGGTCACGTTATCCGCCACCACCTCGCGCTGCAGGCCCTTGCAGAACGCCGTCAAGCCGGTGCGCGCGGTGGTCGACAAACTCATGCCGAGGCGCGGCGACTTCACGACCGCCGACGTGATGTTGACGATGCGCCCGAAGCGGCGCCTGCGCATGCCCGGCACGACCGCCGAGATCAGCTCGATCGGCGCGAGCAGGTTGGCTTCCAGCGCGGCGAGCCAGGCCGCGTGGTCCCAGTCCCCCAGTGTCCCGGGCGGCGGTCCGGCGTTGTTCGTCACCAGGATATCCGGCGCGTCGCAGGCCGCCAGCAGCGCGGCACGCCCGGCCGGCGTGTTCAGGTCGCCGACCGCTTCGCGCGGCCGGCGGCCGACCCGCCCTTCGATCTCGTCCGCGGCGAGCGCCAGGCGCGCGGCGTCGCGCCCGTTGAGCACCACCTCGCAGCCTTCGCGCGCCAGCGCGGTCGCGCAGGCCTTGCCCAGCCCGCTCGAGGAGGCGCAGACGATCGCGCGGCGCCCTGTCAGTCCGAGGTCCACGGGCTACCGCCGCGCGCGCGCGACGCCGGCGCCCATCAGCGTGCTGATCATGCGCCCCACACGGCGCGGCAAGCTGCGCCGGTCGGTCGAGCCCGGAACGAGCTGTTCGCTGAGCACGTAGCGGATCAGCATCTCGCAGACCAGTTCGCGGTCGATCTTCGCGCCCAGGCGATCGTCCCAGGCGTCGAACACCGGCCGCAGCACGTCCTCGAAGCGCACGATCGAGTCGTGGAAGATGCGCTTGAAGAAGCCGAGCGCATAGTCTGGCGCGACCACGAGCAGGCGGCGTGCGCGGCCGTGTTCGAGGTAGTTCTCGAGGTACGCGATGAGCGCGTCGAAGCGCTCGTCCGGGTCATCGAACGGCTCGGTGGCCTCGACCAGCGCACGATGGAAGCGATCCCGCTTGTGGCGCGAGAACGCGTCGAGCAATTCGTCCTGCGACGAGAAGTAGCGGTAGAAAGTGCCCCGCGACACGTTGGCCGCCTTGCAGACATCGAGGATCGAGATGCGCTCGGCGCCCGACTCGAGCACGATCTCCTCGGTCGCGGCCAGGATGGTGGCGATCGTCTCTTCCGAGCGGCGATTGCGGCGTTTGCGCCGAACGACGGGTGCCGCAGGGGCCTGCGCCGCTGCTGTCGGGGTCGGCGCGACACGCCGGGCCGGTGCCTTGGCCCGGACGGCGACGCCGCCGTCGGCCGCCTGCAAATCGGCGCGTGGGCGCCGCGTGATGAGTTGATCGTTCTCAGTCGCCATGATGGTCCTCTCCGTAATCGTTCGATGGTCCGGCCCTTCCCTCGGCGTCCGGTCTAGGGTTAGTACGCAGAGCCGTTAAGGATCCCAACATTAGAATAGTATTCTCGTATTGGAATTTCAGAGCGCCGCTCGTACCGGTTGGCGCATGGGGTATCGCTGATGAATGGCATGGGGAGCGCAGAGACCTGGAGCGTTGGCGAACGCGACACCGTGATCGCGGCGCTCGAGCGTGCCGTGGCGAAACATCCCGACCGCGTGCTGCTCGATTTCGCGGGCACCCTGTACAGCTACGGCGAGGTCGATCGTCTCTCGACACGCATGGCGCATGCCTTGCACGAACTGGGCTTGAAGGCCGGCCAGACGCTGGTCTCGATGCTCGACAACAACATCGACGCGGTGATCGTCTGGCTTGCCGTGAACAAGCTGCGTGCCGTCAGCGTGCCGATCAACACCGCACTGCGCGGCGAGTTCCTGCGTCACCAGATCGCCGATGCCGACGCGGCGATCGTGGTCTGCGAGGCAGACTACCTGGAGCGCATCGCCGCGGTCGTCGGCGGCGCGCCGGCGGTCACGCGCCTGCTGCATCGCGGCATGGCTCCCGCGGGGCTCGCGTGTGCCGTCACGACCGAACCGTTGGACGCCCACCGCGGCGGCGACGACACGCCGCTGACCGACAAGCCCGATCCCGCCGACCTCGCCTGTCTCGTCTACACCTCGGGCACGACCGGGCCGTCCAAGGGTTGCATGCTCAGCTACAACTTCATGTGCAACCTGGCGCGCCTGCAATTGCGCGCCGGCCCGGCGACCGAGCAGGACGTGACGATCACGCCGCTGCCGCTGTTCCACATGAACGCGCTGTGCGTCGGCATCATCTCCAACATCCTGGTCGGTGCGCGCGTCGCGATCGTGCCGCGATTCTCGGTGTCCAACTTCTGGCCCGAGGTCGAGCGCACCGGCGCGACCATTGCATCGATCCTCGGCGGCATGGGCGGCCTGCTCGCCCAGGCGCCTGACAGCGACGCGGCGAAGCGCTGCATCGGGCAGATCCACACGGTGCGCGGCAACCCGTTCACCGAGGAGACCAAGAGGATCTGGCGCGAGCGTTTCGGTGCCAAACACGTCGGCGGCAACGGCTATGGCCTGACCGAGGCCTGCGTCGTCACCTCGCTGCCGGGCGGCGAATATGCGGCGCCGGGCTCGTCCGGCAAGCGCATCCCGGACTTCGACGTGCGAATCGTCGACGAATTCGACCGCGAGCTGCCGGCAGACACCCCGGGTGAGATCGTGGTTCGTCCGCTGCGCCCGGACATCATGTTCATGGGCTACTGGCGGCGCCCGGAAGACACCGTCAAGCTGCTGCGCAACCTGTGGTTCCACACCGGCGACATCGGCAAGTTCGACGCCGACGGCTTCTTCTACTTCGTGGACCGCAAGAAGGACTACCTGCGCCGCCGCGGCGAGAACATCTCGAGCTTCGAGATGGAGGCGGCGTTCGCCAGCCACCCCGACATCGCCGAGGTGGCGGTGCATGCGGTGCCGTCCGACAAAGGAGAGGACGACGTCAAGGTCACAGCGGTGCTGCGGCCGGGCAGCACCTTGGCACCGGAGGCTCTGTTCCGCTGGTCTGCCGATGCAGTGCCGTACTACGCACTGCCGCGCTACATCGAGTTCCGGGCATCGTTGCCCAAGAATCCTCAGGGCCGGGTCCTCAAGTACCTGCTGCGCGACGAAGGAAAGACCGCGGGCACCTGGGATCTGGAGTCCACCGACATCAAGGTCGCCAAGCGCTGAGGCCGGCACCGGGAGCCGCCGCAACGAGCGGCGGCCGCCCTGCTCAGCGCTCCAGGACCGGCACATGTGCAGGCCGCGAGTTGTAGCCGGGCAGGTGCAGGCCACCGTCCACGTGGATCGCCTCGCCGGTGATGTAGCGCGACATCTCGCAGGCCAGGAACACGACCGCCGGTCCGATGTCCTCCTCCGGATCGCCGCAACGCCCGAGCGGTCGCATCGCGGCCGACTTCTCGGCGAAGCCGGGATTCTCGGCGCACAGCTTGTGGAAGGTGGCGCCCATCGCGGTCGGCGCGATCGCGTTGACGGTGATGTTGAAGCGCCCCCATTCGGCGGCTGCGCTGCGCGTCAGGCCGAGGATGCCACCCTTGGCAGTGTTGTAGTCGCCGTGCAGCCAGGCGCCCATCTCGACGTCGATCGAATAGAAGTTGACGATCTTGCCGCCGCCGCGCTTGCGCATGTGCGGCAGCGCCGCGCGCATCGCCCACCAGCTCGCGAACACGGTCGACTTGAGCGTGCACTCGAGCATCTCGTCGGTCTTGTCCTCCAGCAGCACGTTGGGCGACGGTACGAAGGCGTTGTTGACCAGGATGTCGAGGCCGCCGAAGGCCTCCACAGCAGCCGCCACAGCCGCCTCGACGCTGGCCTTCTCCGTCACATCGGTGCGCACGAACAGCGCCTGCGCGCCGAGCTCCTGGCATTCGCGGGCGACTGCCGGACCGGTGGTGCCGTCGATCTCGGCTATCAAGATGCTCGCGCCCTCGCGGGCGAAACGCCTCGCCACGCCTCGGCCGATGCCACCACCGGCTCCCGTGATCAGCGCCACTTTATCGCGCAGCAAGCTCATGCCGTGAACCCCAGTATAATTTGAACAGAAGTGGCATCATCGTACACTTTTGAATCGAATACGGGAAGCAGGATCTGCATGGGTTCGTTTCACCGGCGCATCGTCGTCGCCACGTGCCACCGGGCGTCGGCCGGAACCGTGCGGGCCTCACTCGAGGACGACTTCCATCATTTCCGCGTCGAGCTAACCCACGAAGTTGAACACGTGGTGCACCTGCAGGGGACGGCGGTCCGCCATCCCTACTCGCTTTGCGCGTCAGCGACCGACCCGCTGACGCAGCTCGTCGGCATGTGTCTCGACAAGGTTGCCAGCGCGGTGACGCGCGCCACCGATGCCAGCGCGCAGTGCACCCATCTTCTCGACCTGGCAGGCTTGGCGATCGCCGCAGCGGCGACCCGCAGCGCACGCCGTCAATACGACATCGAGGTGCCCGACCGTGTCGACGGCCGGACGACCGCCGTCCTGTCGCGCGACCGCCAACCACTGCTTCGCTGGGAACTGCATGACACGACGATCACCGCGCCGGTGCCCTTCGTCGGCATCTCGCTGCAGCAGGGTCTGGCGCGCTGGGCGCTGGAGACGCTGAGCCCGGACCTCGCGGAAGCCGCCATCGTGCTGCGCCGCTGCGCGGTGATCTCTCTGGGCCGCCACAAGAACCTCGACGCGCAGCGCCACGCGGTGCCGACCGGCCGCTGTCACGCGCAACAGCCGCAACGCGCCGCGCTGGCCCTGCGCATCATCGGCTCGACCTGGGACTTCAGCGCGCGCGCCAGCGAACTGTGCCGCAGCGATGCGGGCTGGCTCGCCTTCGCGGACCTGCCGACCTGAACGGCCTCAGATCAGAGGAAGATCGCCAGGTTCGGCGTGCCGAGCACGGCCTGGTCGAGCAGGATCTCGCGCCGCGCCAGCTTGAAGCTCGCGCCGTCCCGCCGCAGGACATCGTGGCGCTCGCCGCTGATCAGGTCGAACTCGTCGAAGTTGAAGCGGCTGCGCGTGATCAGCAGGTAGCTGACGACCGCGAACTCGTCGGGCTTGGCGGTCGTGTGGACCAGCACGTTGGTGACCAGGCGGCGCGTGCGCGACGGCGGATCCTCGGCCCAGGCGCTCTTGCCGGTGAGCCGCATGATGCGCCCCATCACCGAGCGGTAGTCGTCGTGGAAGTGCTGCATCGTGCGCACGAAGGTCGCGGCCTGGCGGGCGCTGCCGAGCGTCTGGCGCAGCGGCGCGGTGTACACGAGGTCGGTGGCGAGCCGCGCCCCCCATTCCTGCAGGCGGAGCTGGTCGAGCAGGCTGGCCTCCTCGTACAGGTACTCGACGATGCCGTTGTAGAGCGGCGAACCCACCGGTACGCGCTCGCCGGTCGGGGCGGCCTCGGCGGCCGGGCGTTCTTGGACTTGTTGCATGCGGATCTCCTCAGGCTTCGGCGGTCATCAGCTCACGCCAGTACATCCACCAGTGCCACTGCGTGTCGTCCTTGGTGAAGCCCTCGTTGACGATGCCGGGACCGGGCCAGCCCTCGGGCGCCTGGGTCTCGTACATCGCCTGGTACTTCAGCGTCATCTTCTTGCCCATCGCGCCCTTGGCCGACAGCGTCATGTGCGGCCAGGTGTCGGAGTCGTCTTGCTCGACCATGCCCGAGGTGCCGAACAGCTGGATCGTCTGCTTCAGGATCTTCTCGCGCAGTTCCGGCGGCGCGTCCTTCTCGGCGAAGATCCAGTTGACGAACTCAAGCTTGTCCGGGCCGCGCGGCACGTAGGCGTGCATCGTCAGCGAGCCGACCACCGTGCCATCGGATTGCGGGATGTAGACGAAGCCGAACAACACGTTCGGAAAGATGCCGCCGACCTGCGGCGGCATCGTGGTCTGCACCACGAGCTGCTCGGGGCTGAGGTTGCGCGCGAGCTGCGGCAGCATCTCCTTGGTCATGCCAGCCGGGGGCAGCGCGTCGAGCTTCTGCTGCACGCTCAGCGTCTTGGGGTCGAGCCCGGTCAGGCGCGAGATCTTGCGGCCAAGATCGATGCAGCGCAGTGCATGGCCGTGCGGCGAGCTGACCTCGACGCCGTACATTTCCGGGCTCAGGTCGGCACCGCCGTCCTCGCCCTTCTTGGCGTAGTTGCCGATCTCGCCGAGCCAGCGGTGCAGCGTCAGCGTGTGGTAGCCGTCGGCCGCGGACTGCTCGCCGGCCGCCTTCCAGTTGGCACGCACGACGAAGCGCTGCGGCGGGCCCAGCACCTCGAGGCCCTTGTCGGTCCGCTTGAACAGGATGTCGTAGTACCACTTCGCGTCGCCGAGGAACTCCTCGAACGACGGCCCATTGACGTTCCAGGTCGCGAAGATCAGGCCGCCGTACAGCGTGACGCGGGCCTTCTTCAGGCCGAGCTGCTCCTTGCTCATCAGCTTGCCGTGCATGCACTCCTTCTCGACCGGCGCGCCGATGAAGTCCCCGTTCGGGCGGAACGCCCAGCCGTGATAGATGCACTTGTGGATCTGCGTATTGCCACAGTCCAGCGTCGACACGCGCATGCCGCGGTGTGAACAGACGTTGAGCATCACGTGGACCTCGCCGGCCTTGTCGCGCGAGACGATCACGGCATCCGAGCCCATGTCGCGCACGACGAAGTCCCCGGAGTTGGGGATTTCGGTCTCGTGGCCGAGGAAGATCCAGATCTTGCCGAAGATGCGCTCCATCTCCAGGTCGTAGATCTCGGGGTCGGACAAGACCCGCATCTGCACCTCGCGGGTGGCCGGCATCACCAGGTCGGCGACCTTGGTGCCGTCCGCCAGCGTCGGGCTCGTCTGCGTCAGCATGGTGGGACTCCTGCGGCAACGCGCCGCGTTAAATATGAGACACTTTGACAGATAGTGTGCACTATTAGGGGCGCCGCACACCTGGGGTCAACCCCAACCCCCGCGACGTGTTTGCGGCAGATCGAAGTAGCGCGCCGGCTTGGCCCCGACGTTCGCGCCGCCGTGCATGCGCGCCGTCATCACGTCGATGAAGGCGTACGGAAAGGCCGCCGGCAGCGCGCTGGCACGGTCCAGGCGCGCCTCGAGTTCGGCCGGCAGGTCGAAGTCGAGCGCGGGCAGCGTGTCGTCGAGCTGCGCCAGGCTGGTAGCGCCGAGGATGACCGAGGCCACTGCCGGCCGGTTCGCGACCCAGTTGACGGCCACCTGCGCCATCGGCCGGCCCAGTTCGCCGGCGACGCGCTCGAGCTCGGCGACGATGCCCCAGTTGCGCTCGGTCATCTTCTGCAGCGCCGGCGCCGACGCCTTGGCGCTCGCCTTCAGGCGGCCGTCGATGGTCTGCGCCGCGGCGCTCAGCCCCGGCCGGTACTTGCCCGACAGCATGCCGCTGGCCAGTGGGCTCCACACCATCAGACCCATGCCGCGGTCCTGGCACAGCGCCGGAAACTCGTACTCGATGCCGCGCCCGAGCAGCGAGTACTCGAGCTGCAGTGCGCAGGGTGTCTCCCAGCCGCGCAGTTCCGCCATCGTCTGGGCCCGTGCCGCGTACCAGGCCGGCACGTCCGAGAGCCCCGCGTGCCGCACCTTGCCCTGCCGCACCAGGTCGTCGAGCGTGCGCAGCACCTCCTCGACCGGTGTCAGGCGGTCCCAGGTGTGGAGTAGGTACAGGTCGACGTGGTCGGTCTTCAGGCGCTTGAGTGAAGCCTCGAGCGCACGAATGATGTGCTTGCGCCCGTTGCCAGCGGCGTTCGGGTCCGCCCCGGTGTTGGCGAAGTTGTGCGTGAACTTGGTTGCGAGCACGACGCGGTCGCGCGTCCCGCTTTCGGCGATGAACTCGCCCAGCCAGGTCTCGCTGGTTCCGCCGCTGTAGACGTCCGCGGTGTCGATGAAGTTGCCGCCGGCGTCGAGGTAGCGGTCGAACAGCGCACGCGCGGTTGCGCGGTCGCAGCCCCAGCCGGATTCGGTGCCGAACGTCATCGTGCCGAGCGCCAGGCGCGATGCACGCAACCCGCTGCGACCCAGGGTGTAGTACTCCACGCTCAGCCCTCGATGCCCGGCACGTTGCGCGCCGTGCCGTTGCGGCGGTCGGACTCGCCCCAGCCGAACCAGCGGTCCGGCTCGCGCGTGTCGCCGACGCGGCGCCAGCGGCCCTCCTGCTGCGCGGTGACCGGGAAACCGCCGGTGAAATCCGCCATCTCGCCGTAGCGGTCGGGCAGGAACTCCCACTCTTCCTTGCCCTCGACCGTGATCACGATCGACTCGGCGAACCAGCTGTCGCGCTTGTGCACGACGCGCGCCTCGACGTCGGTGGTCGTGCGCAGTTCGCCCTTCTCGTTCTGGAAGATCGCGTAGCCGAGGTTCTCGTGGCCGACCATGAACGAGCCGGTGTCCCAGGTGCCGTCCTTGTAGATCGTCACGAAGGACCACCAGGCGACGTGCTTCTTGTTGTGCACGATCGGGTCCTTCTGGAAGTGGATCGCACCACCCTCGACCATGTAGGGCTGGTCGAGCGCCATCGCGCCTCGCACCGGCCGGCCTTCGCAACTGCCGCGCAGTTCATAGAGCTGCGAGACGTAGAACATGCTCCACTCGGGTCCCGGCAGGTACCACTGGAACCCTTTGCCCATCAGCGCACCAGACAGGTCGAAGAGCCCCTCCTCCTTCCAGCGGATGTGCTCGCCCGAGGCGCTGACCTGCCAGGGGTTGCCCGGCTCGCCCGGGACGCTCGACCAGCACATCGTGTCGCCCTCGAGCGCGCGCTCGGGCATCGCGGTCATCGCCTGCGCGCCGGTGCGCGCCTTGTCGATACGCAGCGTTCGGCCGTCGACGCGGCTCGATTGATAGATGAACTTCATCGGGTTCGGCGTGCCGGTCGGCGAATTCAGCGAACGCACGAACGCGTAGAGGTGGCCCTCGTCGTCGCGCACGCAACCGAACGGCGTGTGCTTGGTCAGGCGCAGTCCGTAGTAGCCGCGCGTGTCGGCCAGCGCGGCGCCACTGACCCGGTACGGCGCGATCATCGTCTGGAAGGCGAAGTCGCCGCGCTCGGGGATGCGGGGAAAGGTCTTCATGGGTGGCCTCGTCAAAGGGTCAGGTCGGCGTGACCTGCGTGGGGCGAGTGATGCGCGTGCGCAGGAGGCCGAGCCCCTCGACCTCGAGCTCGACGACGTCGTCGGTCTTCAACGAACGCAGTTGCTCGAGCCCGCAGCCGTTGCCGACGGTACCCGAGCCGAGGAACTCGCCGGGGTAGAGCGTCTCGGAGCGCGAGACGTGCTCGATGACCTCCTCGAAGGTCCAGCGCATCGTGCTCGTGCTGCCGCGCCCCCATTCCTCGCCGTTGACGCGCGCGACCATCGTGAGGTCGTAGGGGTTCTCGATCTCGTCGGCCGTCACCAGGCACGGCCCCATCACATTGGCGGTGTCGAAGTCCTTGCTCTTGGCCGGGCCCAGCATGCCCGGCATCTCGAGCGCCTGGGCATCGCGCGCGCTGATGTCGTTGAAGATCGTGTAGCCGGCAATGTGGGCGCGAGCCTGGTCCTTCCTGACGTCCTTGGTCCGCTTGCCGATGTAGCAGCCGAACTCGAGCTCGAAGTCGAGCGACTTCGAGAAGCTCGGCCAGACCACGTCGTCGTCGGCGCCGATCACCGCGAAGCGGTTGCACTTGTAGTAGATCGGCTGGCGGTTGAAGGTTTCGATCACCCGGTCGTCGGCGCGCGTGTTCATCGCCGCGAGCGTGGCCTCGGGGTCGGGCGTGCGCTGCGCGCGCAGCCGGCGCGCCGCTGCAAAGCTCTGGCGCAGGTGCAGTTCGAAGCAGGAGCAGTCGCGCATCTGCGGCGGCGGCTGGATCGGCGCGTGCAAGTGCACCTGCGACCGCGGCAGCACTGCCGCACGCGGTGAACGCGCGACGAGCGAGCGGGCGTGGTCCAGCGCCGATTCGCCGCCCTCGATCAGTGCCAGCACGCTGGCCAGGGCCGCGGCCGGGGTGCCGTGCAGTTCGCGCTGGGCGCCCTGCAGCGAGAGCACGGCCTGGCCCGCGTCGATCAGCGCGCCGGCATGGTGTACGCCCTGGGCATCGGCGTAGGTGACAAGTCGCATGTGAGTCCTTGGGAGTGGTTCAGACGCGGCCAGCCACCGGCAGGCACGCGCCGGTGATCGCCGCGGCGTCGTCCGACAGCAGGAAGGCGATCACCCGGCCGAGCGCCGCGGGGCTCACCCAGCGGCCGAAGTCCGCGGTCGGCATGTCGGCACGGTTGGCCGGCGTGTCGATGATGCTCGGCAGCACCGCGTTGACGGTGATGCGGCGGTCCTTCAGTTCCTCGGCCAGCGCCTCGGTGAAGCGCATCACGCCGGCCTTCGAGGCAGCGTATGCGCCCATGCCCGCGGCCGACTTCAGGCCCGCCAGCGCGCCGACGTTGACAATGCGCCCGTGGCCGTCGCTGCTCAGGTGCACCAGCACCGCTTGTGCTGCCGCGACCGCGCTGCGCAGGTTCATCGCATACAGGCGGTCCCAGGTGTCGAGGCTGCCGTCGGCCAGCGTTTCCCAGGCAAAGCCGCCGGCGACGTTGACCAGCCCGTCGATGCGGCCGAAGCGCTGCACGACTTGCGCGAACGCGCCGGCAGCGGCGGCCGCATCGCCGACGTCGATGCCCCCCAGCAGCAACGTGCGCTCGTCGCCGGCCAGTCCCGGCGGCGCTGGCGCACGGTCCAGCAGCGCGAGGCACGCGCCCCGCTCGGCCAGCACGGTCGCCAGCGCGCGGCCGAGCGCGCCGAAACCGCCGGTGACCACGATCACCCGGTCAGGCAAGGCAGGCGACATCGCGTAAACCCTTTAAATTAGACATCTTGACTGAATCTGTTCAGCTATTACACTGCCTTGGCCTTCCCGAGTCAACCAGGAGATCCCGTTGCTGATCGATGTCCACGCCCATCTGTTCACCGCCGGCATGCTCAATCGGCACGCGTTCTGGGGCCCGTTCATGAAAGCCAGGGGGCTGACGGTCGGCCACTTCTCGCTCGGCACGAACAAGCACCGGAAGCCGGCGGTCAGTGATGCCGAGGCCGAGGCCGCACTGCTGCAGAAGATGACGCACGCCAGCCGGCGCAGCCTGATGGCCGAGCGCGGTGTCGACAAGCTGGTGCTGTCGACGCCTTCGCACGCGTTCATGTACTGGGCCGGCGACTTCGGCAACGAGTACGCGCGGATCTGCAACGACGAGCTGTCCGCCTACTGCGCCGAGGATCCGACGCACTTCGACTTCTGGTGCCATGCCAACCTGGCCGATCCGGCTGCCGCCGCGAAGGAAATCGAGCGCGCCGTGACGCAGCTCGGCGCGAAGGGGGTGTGCGTCGGCGGCGCGAACTTCAACGGCCTGGAGGCGCACAGCGAGGAGCTGTTCCCGGTGTGGGAGAAGCTCGAGGCGTTGAATGCACCGATCATGGTGCACGGATACAACCAGTCGATCTGGCTCGGCGAGCAGCACCACCAGGACAAGTTCGAGACCAGTTCGATCGTCGGCGACTGCGTCGACGAGACGCTGTTCTTCTGGTACCTGATCTGCGGCGGCGCGCTGGACACCTTTCCGAAGCTGAAGACCTACATCACGCATGCCGGCGGCATGGCGGTCTTCCAGCTCGGGCGGCTCGCCGAGCTGAACCACGGCATGGCGCCGGACGCGCGCAACCGGCGCAAGCTGCCCGACTATCTGCCGAACTTCTGGTTCGACCTCGACGTGCATTCGCCGGCCCTGCGCCGCGGCGTGCTCGAGGTCGTCGGGGCCGACCGGCTGGTCCACGGCACGAACTTCGGCGGTGCCTACGACAATGGCGACCCGACCACCGGGCTCGGCCTGGACGATGCCGGCTGCGAGAAGATCCGCAGCGGCAACGCGATCGAACTGCTCAACCTCGCCGTCTGACCGTGGCCCGCAAGCTCCCCGCCTTGACGCCTGACACCGTGCCGTTCTGGCAGGGGGGTGCGCAGGGCGTGCTGAACATCCACCGCTGCGCGGCCTGCACGCGCTGGTTCCACCCGCCGGCGCCGATCTGCCCGCGTTGCGGCAGCTTCGAGGTGGGAGCGCAGCCGGTATCCGGGCGAGGCAAGGTGCTGACCTTCACCGTCAACCACCAGCCCTGGACGCCCGAGCTGAAGGACCCCTACGTGGTGGCGATCGTCGAACTCGCCGAGCAGGCCGGCCTGCGCGTGCTGAGCAACGTCGTCGACTGCGCGGTCGACCGGGTGGCGATCGACATGCCCGTGCAGGTCCGGTTCGAGCAGCACGAGGACGTCTGGCTGCCGCTGTTTTCTCCCGCCCACCGGGGAGCGTCCCAATGAACGAGGGACTCTTCGAGAAGAACGTCGCGATCAGCGGCATCGGCCAGTCCGAGGTCGGCCGGCCGTCGACGAAATCCGCGCTGCGCCTGACGCTCGACGCGGCGATCGAGGCGATCGCGGACGCCGGCCTGACGCGCGAGGACATCGACGGCGTGGCCTGCTGGCCGGGCGACAACAACAACGGCAGCAGCTTCTCGCCGATCGGACCGAACGCACTCATCAGCGCACTCGGGCTGAAGGTGAACTGGTACGGCGGGGGTTACGAAGGCCCCGGGCCGCTGGCCGGCGTGATCAATGGCGCGATGGCGATCGCCGCGGGCCTGTGCCGCCACGTGCTGGTCTTCCGCACCATCACCGAAGCGAGCGGTCGACTGCTCGACAAGTCGGCCGCCGCGCTGACCAACAAGACGGTCGGGCGCGACAGCAGCTATTTCTGGCAGTGGTACACGCCGTTCAACGTGCTGTCGGCGGTCAACCTGATGGCGATGTACGCGCAGCGCCACTTCCATGAGTTCGGTACCACGCCGCAGCAGCTGGCACAGATCGCCCTGACCTGCCGGCGCCACGCGGTGCTGAATCCGAAGGCGGTGATGCGCGCACCGATGTCGCTGGACGACTACTTCGCGTCGAAGATGATCTCGACGCCGCTGCGCATGTTCGACTGCGACGTGCACTGCGACGCCTCGACGGCCATCCTGCTGTCGCGCGCCGACGCCGCGCGCCACGGCCCAAATCCGCCGATCCGCATCGAGGCCGTCGGCGCGGCACTGCACCAGCCCTGGTCGTGGGACCAGATCTCGCTCACCGAGATGGCCGCCTTCGACGTCGGCCGCATGATGTGGTCGCGCACCGACCTGAAGCCCAAGGACGTCGGCAGTGCGCAGCTCTACGACGGCTTCTCGATCCTGACGCTGATCTGGCTCGAGGGCCTGGGCCTTGCGCCGCGCGGCGAGGCCGGCCGCTTCGTCGAGAACGGCACGCGCATCGCGCGCGACGGCGTGCTGCCGCTGAACACCAACGGCGGGCAGCTGTCCGGCGGGCGCACGCATGGCCTCGGCTACGTGCACGAGGCCTGCACGCAGCTCTGGGGACGCGCCGGCGTGCGCCAGGTCGCGCCGCACCGGGTGGCAGTGGCGGCCGCCGGCGGTGGGCCGCTGGGCGGCAGCCTGTTGCTGGTGAAGGAATGAGCCGATGAAGCGCAGCGCCGCCGCGATCGACTTCACCGAGTTCCGCAATGCCTGGCGCATCGTGCTGCTGGCGATGCTGGGCCTCGCGATCAATGCCAATGCGTCGATGCTGTACGCCTTCGGCACGCTGGTGATCCCGCTGCAGAAGGCGTTCGGCTGGGAACGCGGCGCACTGCAGGCCGGCATCAGCTTCCTGTTCGCCGGGGCGGTGGTCGGTTCGCAGCTGGTCGGCTGGCTCAACCTGCGCTACGGCATGAAGCGCGTCACCTACGTCTCGCTGGTCAGCCTCGCGCTGACCTTCGCCGCGATGACGCAGATGGGTTCTTCGATCGGCTGGCTGTACTTGTTCTTCACGCTGCTGCCGATCGCCAGCCTGGGCACGATGCACGTGACCTGGACCTACCTCGTCAACCTCTGGTTCGAGCGCAACCGCGGGCTCAGCCTGGCGATCGTGCTGTCGGGCACCGGCCTGACCGCGGCGCTGCTGCCGTCCGGCGTGGCCTGGGCGACCGAGCGCTGGGGCTGGCAGGCGGCCTTCCTGCTGCTGGCAGCGCTGCCGATCGTGCTGGTGCTGCCGTTCGCGCTGCGCTGGATGACGGTTCCGGCCCACGCGGCCCCGCTGCCCGACGGCAAGGCGGCCGCGCCCGCCGATGCACGGCCCGCCGCGAGCGGCGTCGACTTCGGCGACGGCCTGCGCTCGCCGAAGTTCTGGTGCCTGAACATCGGCCTGTCGCTGGTCGTGGCCGCGGTGGTGACGATGGTCGCCAACACCGTGCCGCTGCTGCGCGACAAGGGCCTGTCGGCGGCGGCGGCCAGTGCGGTGTTCGGCAGCTTCGGCCTGTCGCTGATCGGCGGCCGCGTATTGGTCGGCTACCTGGTCGACCGGCTGTGGGCTCCGGCCGTCGCGGCGGTCGCACTGTCGCTGCCGGCGGTCGGTTGCCTGCTGTTGGCCACGACCGGCGCCGACGACACGAGCATGTTGGTGATCGGCACCATGCTGGTCGGAATCGGTGCCGGTGCCGAGTTCGACATCGCCGCCTACCTGGTTTCGCGCTACTTCGGGATGCGTGACTACGGGCGGCTGTTCGGCGTGCACCTCGGGCTGATCACGCTCGCGTCGGCGCTCGCGCCGCTGCTGACTGGCGCGATCTACCGCGCCACCGGCTCGTACCTCGCGATGCTGACGCTGTGCGGCACGGCCTTCCTGATCGGGGCCGCGCTGCTGCTGCCGCTCGGCCGTTATCCAAGATTCGATTGACGAGGGGACACCATGTCAGCCCTGAACTCCGTGGTGATCGTCGGCGGCGGGCAGGCCGGCTACCAGACGGCGGCCTCGCTGCGCCAGGACGGCTTCGCCGGGCGAATCACGATGGTCGGCGACGAAGCCGGCGTGCCCTACCAGCGCCCGCCGCTGTCCAAGGCCTACCTGCTCGGCAAGATCGGCGCGCATGCGCTGCGCTTCCGCCCGCCCGAATACTTCGACGAGCACCGCATCGAGCGCCTGCACGACCGCGCGATCGGCATCGACCGCAGCACACGCCACCTGCACCTCGAGTCCGGCGCCTCCCTGCCCTACGACCACCTCGTGCTCGCCACCGGCGCGCGCAACCGCGTTCCCGCCGTGCCGGGCGTCGAGCTCGACGGCGTGTTCGGGCTGCGTACGCTGGCCGACGCCGACGCCCTCGCGCCTCGCCTGGCCGGTGTTCGCCATGCGGTCGTCATCGGCGCCGGCTTCATCGGGCTGGAATTCGCCGCGGTCGCCGCGGCCAAGGGCGTCGCGGTGCATGTGCTCGAGATCGGCGACAGGCCGATGGCGCGTGCGATCTCGAAGCCGATGTCGGATCTGTTCACCGCCGGGCACCGCAGCTGGGGCGTCACGCTCGACTTCAAGCTGGGGCTCGCACGCATCGTCGGCAGCGACGGCAGGGTGTGCGGCGTCGAGACCACCGATGGCCGGGTGCTGCCGGCCGAGCTGGTCGTCTACGGCATCGGAGTCGTGCCGAACGCCGAGATCGCGATCGAGGCCGGGCTGGAGGTGCACAACGGCGTCCGCGTCGATGCACACCTGCTGACCAGCGACCCGGCGATCTCGGCGATCGGCGACGTGGCCAGTTTCGCCAGCCCCTATGCCGACCGACCGATCCGGCTCGAGTCGGTGCAGAACGCGGTCGATCAGGGCAAGGCCGTCGCGGCACGGCTGATGGACAAGCCCGCGCCCTACGGTGCCCTGCCCTGGTTCTGGACCGACCAGGGCGAACTGCGATTGCAGATCGCCGGTCTCGCCGACGGCCACGACCGGACGGTGCAGCTGGGTTCGGCCGAGAGCCGGCAGCTTGCCGTGCTGTGTTTTCGCCAGGGTCGGTTGATCGCCGTCGAGACGGCGAACCGCACGCCCGACCACATGCTGGCACGCAAGCTGCTCGCTCGCGGCACCCTGCTGACGCCCGAACAGGCCGCCGAACCCGGCTTCGACCTGAAGGCCTACGAAGCGGCGACGCGGCCATGAAGGCGCCGGGACCGGACTACGGCACCGCCGCAGAGGCACGGCTGCGCGCCTTCGTCGAATCGCTGACGGGAGGCCGGGTCGCGCGCATGGAGCGCCAGGTGCGCTGGCGGCCGGCCTGGTTCGTCGACGTCGCGGTCGACGGCGCGACGCGCCGCCTGCATCTGCGCGGGGACCGTGAGGGCGACGTCGCGATCTTCCCCGACCTCAAGCGCGAAGCCGACGTGATGGAGGTCCTGGCCGAGCACGGCATCGCCGTGCCGCGCATCCACGGCTACTGCACCGACCCGCCCTGCATCGTGATGGACGCGCTGCCGGGGACACGCGACATGGCCACCGCCGCCAGCGATGCACAGCGCAGCGCCGTGGCGCGCGAGTACATGGCGCAGGTGGCGGCGATGCACCGGCTGCCCGTCGACGCGTTCGCGGCCCGCGGCCTGCAGGTGCCGCAGGGTCCGGAGGCGATCGCGCTGGTCGGGCTCGAGGCCTACCTGCCGCTGTACCGCCGCACCAAGAGCCGGCCCGAGCCGATGCTCGAATTCGTGATCGGCTGGCTGCGCCGCCACGTACCGTGGCACCGGACCCGGGCCGCGTTCATCCAGTTCGACTCTGGCCAGTTCCTGTTCGAGAACGGCCGGGTGACCGGGCTGTACGACTTCGAGTTCAGCATGATCGGCGACCCGATGGTCGACCTGGCGACGATGCGCATGCGCGACTCGATCGAACCGCTCGGCGACGACATGCGCGCGCTGTTCCGCCACTACGAGGAGTGTGCCGGCGAGCCGATCGAGGACGACGTCGTGGAGTACCACACGCTGATGTTCGCGACGCTGGGCACGATGCAGTTCACAGGCACCGTCGGCAGGCCGACACCGGGCGACCCGCACGACGTGTACCTCGAGTTCGACCTCGCTCTGCGCCAGGTGATGCTGCACGCGATGTGCACGCTGACCGGCGAAACACTGGAACCGCAGGCTCCGCCGACGCAACCGTCCAGCGAGAACGCGGCGCTGATCGCCAAGCTGGCCGACACGATCGCGCGCATCGAGACGGACGTGCCGCTCGAGCAGGCGCGCAAGGAGTCGGCCGCGAAGCTGCTCGAGTGGCTGGTCTGCGCCGACGCGCACGGCGACGAGATGCGCGAGCGCGATCTGGCCGACGTGTCGGCACTGCTCGGACTGAGCTTCGAACGTTGGTCCGACGCGGAGCGCGCGCTCGAGACCTTCGTGCAGAACGCAGGACCGGAGCACGACTTGCGCCTGCTGCACTTGTTCGGCGCCATCGAGGGCCGCCGCCTGCAGCTGTACGGCCCGACACGCATCGGCCGTTCGGCGCAGAACGTGCACCTGCCGCCGATCCGCTAGCCCTATCTTTCAACCAGGAGAAGCGCATGCGCGCTGCCGTGATTTCCGAGCGGGGGATCGCCCCGGTGGTGGGCGAGTTCCGCGCACCCGAACCGCGCGAGGGCGCGGTGCTGATCGACGTCGACACGGCCGGCCTCGGCGGCTGGGACGTTCTCGGCGCCTACCGCCTCGGCGTCGAGTTTCCCTGCGTGATCCGCGGCGAAGGCGTCGGGCGCACGGCCGACGGCCGACGCGTCTACTTCGGCGAACGTTCGGTGCAGCCCTTCGGGGCCTGGGCCGAGCGCTCGCTGGTCCCGGTCGAGGAAGTCTGGGACGTGCCCGAGGGTGTCGACGACAGGACGGCGATCAGCATGGGCATCGCCGCTACAGGCGCCATTGTTCCGCTCGAGCAGGCTCGCATCCAGCCGGGCGAGAACGTGCTGATCCTGGGCGCCACCGGCACGCTCGGCCAGATTGCGCTGCAGCTCGCGCGCCATCTCGGGGCGGGCCGTGTGGTCGGCGCAGCGCGCTCGGCCGATGCGCTGCAGCGGCTGCAGTCGCGCGGCTTGGCCGATGCGGTCGTGAGGCTCGGCAGCACCGACGATGTGACGGCGCTGAAGGACGCCGCGAACGGCGGCTTCGACGTCGTGCTGGATCTCGTCTGCGGCGCCCCGCTCCTGTCGGCGCTGAAAGCCACGCGGTGGGGCGCGCGCATCATGACCATCGGCACTGGCGCGGGTCGCCAGATTCAGCTCGACATGGCCGACCTGCTGTTCCGCACGCTCTCGACCATCGGTACCGGGCAGCGTCCGCCCGCCGATCGCCGTGCGATCTGGCTGCGGCTGTTGACGATCGCGCGCGAACAGAAGCTCAGCGTCGACTATCTCGACTTCGATCTGGAGCACGCCGCCGAGGCCTGGGCCGCCCAGGTGGCCGGTCCGCACGCCAAGATCACGGCGCGCGTCCGGCGCTGATTGCGAGCCGCCGGTTCAGGCCTGCGGACCGGCGATCGGAAGCAGGTTCGCGATGCGGGTGAAGAGCCGGCGGAACTCGCGTGCCGGCAGTTCACCGAAGCCGGGGTCGTCGTTGCCCTCGAAGGCGCGGGCCATCTCGGCCCAGTCGTCCGCCTGCAGGTGCTGCTGGGCCAGCGGGAGCACCTCGCGCTCCTCGAGCCCGAGGTGCTGCCAAACACCGTCCGCCAAGAGCACGACGCGCTCCCGCAGCGTCCGCGCAGCCGCGTCGTCGCCACCCCGAAATCCACGCATCGCTTCCAGCACTGCCAGCACCCGCTCATGCTCCTGTGCGTGCTGAGCCTCGATCTGCGCCAACAGCGCGGCGCTGTCCGGGCAGCGCAGGCGCAGCAGGCGGTGCAGGAAGTCCTCTTCCTTCGGGTGGTGCAGCTTGAGCGGAAATGCCTGCAGATAGGCGACCATGGCCTCCAGCGTCGTCAGGTCGACCGCCTCGTCGGTCACGCCGACCAGGTCGCGCATGCCGCTGACGACCGCGGCAATCGAGCGGTGTTCCTCGAGTATCACCGCGAGTGCCCGCTCGCTCGCGGCCAGCGGCTTGTTCGCCGCCACGCGGGTCACCAGGAGCGCGATCGGCGACTGTCGCAGCACACGCTCCGTCTGCGAACTGTGCAGCCAGCCGGTCAGGCCGTGCCGGGCGCCGCGCGAGGCCATCACGATCAGGTCACAGCCGTGCTGCTGCGCGGCCTCGACGATGGCCTCGGCCGGGCGATCGCAGACACGCGACAGCGACTGGCAGGGCACGCCCCGCACCTTGGCGGTGGTGGCTGCGCGGGCCAGCACGGCGTGTGTGTCACCTTTGGCTGCCTCCTCGAATTCCTGAGGAGCGATCATGCGCAGCACGTCCCCATCCTCGCGAGTGGTCAGATCCGCGGTGGCGTGGAAGAAGGTGATGCGGGCATCGAGCTTGTGTGCCAGCTGGACGGCCGCTTCGACATTCCCCGCGGACAACATCGAGTCGTCGACCGGCACCATCAGATGAGCGAACATGGCATTCCCGTTACGTGCAGGGGGTCCGAGCAGCGGACAAGGGAAGTGTCGACGGTGAAACCGGTGACGGTCTTGATGCCAGTCAGGTCGGCGCCGTCAGGGGGCCGAGATAGTCGGCCTTGCCCAGGTCCACCCCGGCGTGGCGCAGCAGCGCGTAGGCCGTCGTGACATGGAAGAAGAAGTTCGGCAGCGCCCAGCGCTGCAGAAAGGTCGCGCCGGTGAAGCGCAGCGGCTCGCCGCTGCGCTGCGGATGCACCACCTCGCGTGCGGCGCTGCCGTCGATCTGCGCGGGCGGGAAGGCCTGCACGAAGCCGATGGTCTTCTTGACGCGGTCGCTCAACGCCGCGAGGGTCGTCTCGTCGTCGGCATAGCGGGGGAAGTCGCCGCCGCCGAGACGCACCAGCGTCAGCCGCGCCATGTCGGTGGCAATGCGCACCTGCGACGCGAACGGCAGCATGTCGGGCGCCAGACGCAGCGCCAGGTAGTTCGCGGCGTCGAAGCCGCGCGACTCGGCATGGGCCTGCGCCTTCTCGAGCCACTGGTCGAGGTTGCCGAGCATGCGCAGGAGGACCGGTACGCTTGCACCGTGCATCGAAATCGTCATCAAGAGAGCCCTTTCACAGCTTGTTCGAACCCTGGCGGACGAAGTACTCCTTCAGCGGCACCATCGCCGGCGAATGGCTGGTGAAGCCCCCGTCGACGGGAATCGTCGCGCCGGTGATGAACGAGGATTCGTCGCTGGCCAGGAAGGCCACGACGTCGGCAATCTGACGCGGCCGGCCGAGCTCCGGCGTCAGGTGCTGCGCGAGCAGGATCTGCTTGATCTCCTCGGGCACGCTCTTCTGCGCGTGGTCGTTGACGACGAAGCCGATCATGATGGCGTTCGAGCGGATGCCCTGCTTGCCGTACTGCGCGGCCACCGAGCGCGCCAGCGCCATCAGCGCGGCCTTCGAGGCGGCATAGGCGGTCAGCGTCACGTCGCCGAGCAGGCCGAAGCCTGAGGTCGAAAAGACGATCGAGCCGCTGCGCTGCTCCAGCATCACCGGTACGACATGTTTGCAGCACAGCATCGCGCCGCGCGTGTTGACGTCCAGTGCCCGGTCCCAGGCTTCGATCGCGACGTTGCAGACATCGCGGTCGGACTGGCGCTGCGCCATGTCCAGCGCGGCGGCGTTGTTGTGCAGCACGTCAATGCGCCCGAAGCGGGCCGCCACGGCCTGGACCATCGCCTTGATCTGGTCCTCCGACATCAAGTCGACCTGCACCGGCAGCGCCTGCCCACCCGCCGCCTCGATCTCGGCGGCCACGGACTGAGCGCCCGCCAGGTCGATGTCGGCGACGCCGACCTTGGCGCCCTGCGCCGCCAGCACCCGCGCCGTCTCGGCGCCAAGGCCATGGCCGGCACCGGTGACGATCGCCACCTTGCCCGCCAATCGGGTTGCATGCGTCATGTCGGCTTCCTCTGGTTGATCACGGGCACGGCTTCATTGACCACTGAAGCGCGGTGCGCGCTTCTCGCGGAAGGCCAGCGCGGCCTCCTTGACGTCCTGCATCGGCGCGAGCAGCGCGAACAGGTCGAGTTCCAGGTCCAGCCCGTTCTTCAGGCCGTCGCCGAAGGCGGCGCGGGCGGCCTGCTTGACGAAGGCCGTCGCGACCGGGGGCTTGGCGGCGATCTGCCCGGCCAGCACGCGCACCTCGGCCAGCAGCGCCTCGGCGCTCGAAGCCACCCGCGTGACCAGTCCGATCGCCCGCGCCTCTTCGGCACCCAGGCGCGCGCCGGTCAGCAGGATGTCGAGCGCCCGGCCGGGGCCGACGACGCGCGGCAGGCGTTGCGTGCCGCCGCCGCCGGGGATCAGGCCGAGGCCGGTCTCGGGCAGCGCTAGCACCACGTCGGGTGCCGCGAAGCGGATGTCACAGGCCAGCGCGAGCTCCATCCCGCCGCCCATGCAGAAGCCGTGCAGCGCCGCGATCACCGGCTTGGCAGTGCGGTCGAGCGCTTCGATCCAGCGCGCGCCCTGCATGCGCTGGCGCACCTGCAGCGAGGTTTCGGCAGCACGTCGCTCCTTGATGTCGGCACCGGCGCAGAACCCGCGCTCACCTTCGCCGCGGATCACGATCACCCGGATCGTGCTGTCCGCGTCGAACTCGGCCAGGGCCGCCGGCACGCCGGTGCGGATGGCGTCGTTGATGGCGTTGATCTGCCCGGGCCGGTTCAGCACGATCCAGCCGATCGCCTCGTCGCGCTCGATGCGCACGGCAGGCTCGGCGGCGATGTCCTTCACGGAAACCACGTCCATGGCGGCCTCAGATGCCTTCGAACTCGAACACCTGGCCGCGCAGTTCCGCCGGGTCGATGCGGATCAGCGGCTTGCCGCCGACCGCCTCGCTCTCCTCGACCCAGCTGAACTGCACGCCGCGCGCCTTCAGATCCTCGGCCTTGGCGGCCAGGCCGTTGACGGCGATGCGGATGTAGTACGGCCCGGGCCCCCAGGTGTTGACATAGCGGCCCGCGTCGCTGTTCCAGCGCGTCGCTTCGATCACGTCGAGCGAGGCACTGTTGGGCAGCGTGAAATCCATCGTCGCGCGACGGTAGCCTTCGCGCACCAGCGTCTCGACCGGCTCCTGCGGCTCCCAGTCCAGGTTGGCCGAGCAGCGGCGCAACGTCTCGTCGAGATTGCGCACCAGGAAGCCGCGCGCCGAGACGCGCACCATCTGGCCCGGCTCCAGTTCGCGCGGCTGCGGGGCCGGCGTCGCGAAGGTATCCGGCGGCATCTGCAGCGGCTCGATCGGCATCACCTCGATGCACAGGCCTCCATCGACGGACGGCTCGTAGTGCGGGTCCTCGGGCGTGACGCCCATCCACATGCGGTCGAACGGCATGTCGGGCGTACGCTGCGCCAGGCGGAAGCGCAGGCGTCGGCGCATCAGCTTTTCCATCAGCAGGTCGAACTTCGCGCCGTGCGTCGCGACCACGATGGAGTGCGTCAGCATCGGTCGGTGCGCGCCCTGGTAGGCCTTCAGGCTGTCGAGGAATTCGTGGAACAGCGGGTCGCCCGGGTTCGGCTTGTCCAGGTGGACCTGCGGCTCGATGCGCGTCGGCGCAACCGCGAGCGACTTGTGCACGCGCAGGAAGTGCGCGATGTACGGGTGGTCGGCGAAGGCCTGGCGCCACTTCGGGTGGCTGTGGACTCCCAGCTTGGACACGAGCAGCTCGGCCATCCCGTCGGGATCGGGCAGCATCATGTCGGCGCTCATCAGCAGTTCGAACATTCGGTTCTCCGGTATCGAATCAGGTCGCGTGGCGTGGCTGCGCCGCGAGCGCGCCGGCTTTCGCCTTGGGATTGAGCAGGAAGTGCGACAGCGCTGGGATGAGCACCAGCGCGCCGAGCATGTTCCACAGGAACATGAAGGTCAGCAGGATCCCCATGTCGGCCTGGAACTTGATGGGCGACCAGGCCCAGGTGATCACGCCCGCGGCCATCGTCAGCCCGACCAGCGCGACCACGCGGCCGGTGAAATCGAGCGAGCGCCGATAGGCCTCGGCCAGGGTTGCGCCGCGCCGCTGCATCGCGATCTGCACGCTCAGCAGGTAGAGCGCATAGTCGACGCCGACGCCGACGCCGACGGCGATCACCGGCAGCGTGGCCACCTTCAGGCCGATGCCGAGCCAGACCATCAGCGCCTTGCAAAGGATGGTGGTGATCACCAGCGGGATCATCGCGACGACGGTGGCCGCGACGCTGCGGAAGGTCAGCAGGCACAGCAGCGCGGTGGCGCCGTAGACCGCGAGGTACATCTTGACGATGCCGCGCTCGACCTCGATGTTCGTTGCCGCCTCGATGCCGGCGCTGCCGGCGGCCAGCAGGAAGATGGTCGGCGACTTGGCGTCGGGCGGCGAGTTGTAGCGGTTCGCGAACTCCTCGCTGACCTTCAGGACGCGTGCCAGCGTGTCGGCCTTATGGTCGGCCAGGTAGGCCACCAGCGGAGAGACCGAGCAGTCCTGGTTGGTGATGTCCGGCGTGGCGATCATCGCCGCCCCGACCGCCGCGTCGGTGATCGCCTGATCGCGGCTGATGGTCAGCCACTTGCCGCTGCCCTCGGCCAGGCCGGCGGTGAAGAAGCGCGTCGTCTGAGCCACCGAGCTGGTCGCCTGCACGCCGGGTGTCTGGCGCAGTTCGAGGGCCAGCCGGTCCATCATCTGCAGCGAGTCGTAGAGCCGGCAGCTGTCGGCCGCCGTCTTCATGATCACGACGAACTGGTCGCTCGACAGGCCGTAGTGATCGGTGACGTAGGCGTTGTCGCGGTTGTAGCGCGAGTCGGCGCGCAGCTCCGGCGCGCCCGGGTCTAGGTCGCCGATGCGCAATTCCAGCATCACCACCGAACTGACAAGCGCCAGCAGCGCGGCGGCACCGATCGCGATCAGCGCACCCTTGCGCTCGGTCAGGCGATCCAGCCCCTGCCACAGGCGCGCCAGCACACCGCGGCCATGGCGGGTGTCGCTGTCCTCGACCAGCGCGCGCCGGGCCGCGGCCGGGCTGACGCCGATGTAGGACAACGAGACCGGGATCAGCACCAGCTTCGTGAAGATCAGCACGCTGACGCCGATGCTGGTCGTGATGGCGAGGTCGCGAATGACCGGGATGTCGATGATGATGAGCACTGCGAAGCCGACGATGTTGGTCAGCAGCGCTGTCAGCCCGGCCATGAACAGGCGCCGGAACGTGTAGCGGGCCGCAACGTACTTGTGCGTGCCGCGGCCGACGTCCTGCAGGATGCCGTTCATCTTCTGCGCGCCGTGCGACAAGCCGATCGCAAAGATCAGGAACGGCACCAGGATCGAGTAGGGGTCGAGCTCGTAGCCGAGCAGCTGCATCAGGCCGAGCAGCCAGACCACGCCGGCCACCGCAACGCTCACCAGCAGCGCGGTGCTTCGGACGCAGCGCGTGTAGAAGAACACGAACACCGCAGCCACCAGCACCGAGGCGCCGAAGAACAGCATCACCTGGTACAGACCGGCGATCAGATCGCCGACGATCTTGCCGAAGCCGACGATGTGCACGCCGACCTTGTCGCTCTCGAAGCTGCGGATCTTCTCCTCCAACGCACGAGAGAAGGCGCCATAGTTGAGCGGCTTGCGCGTGTTCGGATCGATCTCGAGCAGCGGCGCGACGATCATCGTCGACTTCAGGTCGTTGGCGACCAGGCTGCCGATGATCCCGGCGCGACCGATGTTGGCCTTGAGCTTCTCTACCGACTCCTGCGAACCGCTGTAGTCCTGCGGCATCACCGGGCCGCCGCTGATGCCCTCCTCGGTTACCTGGCGCCAGCGTACGATCGGCATCCAAAGCGACTTCATCCACGAGCGGTCGACACCGGGGATCAGGTACAGCGTGTCGTTGAGCTTGCGCAGCGTCTCGAGAAACGCCGGGTCATAGATGTCGCCGCTCTTGTTCTCGACGACGATCCGGATCGTGTTGCCGAGACCGGGCAGCTCCTTGCGGTTGTCCAGGTAGTTCTTGATGTAGGGACTGGACGTCGGAATCATCCGGTCGAAGCTCGCGTTGACGTCGAGCCTCAACGCGAAGAAGCCGAGCACCAGCGTCGCCAGCAGGCACAGCAGCAGCACCGGCACGCGGTTGTTGAAGATCACCCGCTCGGCGAGGTTGCCGGAGCGGACGTCGAAGTCCGCCAGGTCGGGAACCACCGGCATGCCGGTATGTTCGACAGGTCCGCTCACGGTCATTCCTTGGTCATTGCAACGGGCGCCCGGCCAGTTCGATCAGGCGCACGCCGTTGATCTGGGCGAAGACCAGCCCCTTGCTGCCGGCGCTCGCCGCGCCGAGCACTTCGGTCGTGAACGGCACCTGCATCGGCTGCGCCTTCAGGTCCGTGCCGTTCAGCGCCAGCACGTGCCCGGCTTGCGAAACCAGCAGCAGCCGGCCATCGCCGGCATCCACCGCCGCGACGATGTGGGCCTCGATGCCGGTCTCGACCTTGCCCCACTGGCGCCCGTCGTCGCGGCTCAGGTAGGCGTTGCCGCGCAGCCCGTAGGCCACCAGGCGCCCCGGCGCGGTGTCAATGCCGAAGAAGGTTCCGTTGTACGGCGTCGCGACCTTCACGAGCCGGCCTTGCTGCCGATCCAGCTTCAGCACCAGCCCCTGCTCGCCGACGACGAAGACCTGCTTGCCGAAGGCGGAGACGCCGTACAGGTGGAATCGTTTGTCGTTGTCCGCGTGCTCGATCCAGGGTTCCCAGGTCTTGCCGCCGTCGTTCGTGTGCAGGATCAGGCCGAAGGAGCCGACCAGCAGGCCTTCGCCACCCTCGCCGAACCAGAGGTCCAGGAACGGGGACGGCAGGACGTCGGGGGTCGCGGATTGAGCGATGGACCGCTCCAGCTCTTTCAGTACCGCCGTGGCCGAAGGGTTGCCCGCGGCCGCGCGCTGGGCATAGGTCGATTGCAGCAGCTTGAGCACCGAGCGCCCGTCGAGCATGCGCTCCCAGGTGACGCCGCCGTCGGTCGAACGCAGAGCCACCGCATCGTGCCCGACTGCCCAGACGGTGCGATCGTCGACGAACCTGACCGACACGAGGTCTGCGCTCGCGGGCGCAGCGACCTGCTTCCAGGTGCTGCCGCTGTCGACGGACAGCAGGATCAGCCCCGCCGGCCCGACACCGATCAGGCGGTCGCCGCGCCGCGCAAGGCTGCTCACCATCCCCTGCCGCGCCTGATCCGTCAGTGCAGGCGGCGTGTCGAGCACGTCCGGCAGCCGCTCGCGACGCCCGTCGCCGGCGACGGCCGCCGTCAGGACGACGGCCGTCGCCAGCGCCCAGGTCGACACGCGCAGTCGGCGGAACACGATGCAGGCTCCTGCGCGCTGCGCCGCGGTCAGCGCGCCGTCTCGCGAGTCACGATCGACTCGGGATTCAGCTCGCGCTCGGTCTGCGCCTTGGACGTGATCAGGTAGCCGCCGATGTACACGTCGTTGAAGTAACCGTACTGGCCCTTGTTGAAGTCGTAGATCACGTTGCGCGTCGACCACGGCAGGGTCTTGTCGTACATCTGCACCATGCCGTTGAAGATCGAACGGTACAACTGCCCGTTCTGGTCGAAGGCGTCGTACAGGCCGGCGCCGGTCAGGTCCTCGTCGAAGTAGTAGTTGCGCTTCGAGTAGGCGTGGCGCTGGCCGGCCTTGAGCGTTGCCTCGATCACGTAGACGCGATGCAGCTCCCAGCGATGGCAGGCCGGATTGGCGAACTTCGGCTTCAGTGCCAGTTCCACCGTCGGGCAGTCGAAGGTTCCCTTGTACTCGTTGTAGGGAAGGAACATCTCCTTCTTGCCGACGAGCTTGTAGTCGAACCGATCCAGCTTGCCGGAAACGATGAACAGTTCGTCGAACAGCGTCAGACCGCCCTGGCTTGCCACCGGTGTGTCGTACGAGAACTCGGGCGACATGCGGATGCGCCGCTGCCCGGGCGTGTAGCTCCAGGCCTTGCGCGGTTGTTCGACGGGATCGATGAAGTCGGTCAGCCCGGTCACGCCGCCGGCCAGCCGTGCCGGCGCCTTCGTCACCGAGTAGACGCGCCAGGCCATGTTCGGATCGCGGTCGGCCAGATCGGTCTGGAACCACACCGGATCGGTCATCGTCGCCTGCTCGGACGTCATCGTCGGCTTGCCCGCGGTGTCGACCACCCACGAACGCGAGGCCGTCGTCGTGATGGCCGTCTCGCCCTGGTAGCGCATGACCTGGTTCCACACCGCCTCGAGACCGTTCTTCGGCATCGGGAACGGCAGTCCGCCACGGCAGGCCTTGTCGAGCCCGATGCCGTCACGCGTGGTCTTGCAGGCCGTGGCGTTGCGCACCGTGGCCTTGATCACCTTCTCCGGGTAAGCCGCCGTGCGGTGGGTCGGATAGACGTCGAGGTAGTAGTCCGGGTAGGTCTTCAGCAGGTGCTTCTGGCCCTCGCTGAGCTTGTCGGCGTACTGCTGCATGTTCTTGCCGTCGATCCGGAACAGAGGCTTCTCGTCCTTGAAAGGATCGGCCCACTTGCCGGTGTCTGGCTTGAAACCCGCCGGCGCCATCGCCGCCGTGAGGCCGCCCGTGTAGGCAGGGATCGTGCCTTCGGCATTGCCGGCCTTGGTGGCGCCGAACTCGGTCAGCGTCGTGCCGAGTTGCTTGGCCTCGTCGGCGGACACCCCGGCCAGCACCGGGGCCGTGAGGGCGGCGAGAACCGCCGCGCTGAACGTCTTCTGCATGTTCATGAATGGGTCTCCGAGAGTCGTTGTGGTCAGAACGCGGTCCGGTAGGTGAACACCAGCCAGCCACGATCGGTCGAGCCGAGGCTGCCGCCAGACGCGCCGCCGCCGATGAGCGGTGTGACCCCGTTGGCGTTGGCCGGGCCGTACTTGCTCGGCGCGCGCAGATCCGAATAGCGCAGCGAGAACTCGTGCCTGGCCTGGTAGATCATGTTGGCACCGATCGACCAGACCAGCAGTTTCTCGAAGCCGCCGCTACCGCTCGGGGCAACGCCCTTGATACCGTAGTTGATCGACATAGGCACCGTCAGGTCCCAGGACGGCAGGATGCCAAGATACTGCGGCGCGAAGTTGACTGCCATCTGGTAGAAGTCCTTGGACGAACAGCCGTCGGACTCGTCGCCGGGCTGGGCGGTCGCGCCGCTCGTGCCGGTCCTGACGCAGGCCGCCGTGCCTACGCCCTTGTAGAGCTGCTCGTTGGCCGTCACCTTCTGCAGGTGGCTGTATGCGAACTCGGCGGCGACGCTGCCGGTGTCCCAGAGGGCCGTCTTCGGCAGCAGGTACACCCCGTTCGCGACCGCATGCAGGGTGTTGCCGCGCGCACCGGTGTCGAGGTTGGTCGACACATAGCTGCCGACGGTGTTCAGTGCGGCATTCTTGCGGTAGGACAGCTCGGCGCCGAAGCTCACGGGCCCGATTCCCCGCGCCAGGCTCAAGCCGATCAGCTTGACGTCCTGCGGATAGACGAAGCGGAAGGTGGCCGGCACGGTCGTGGCCGGGTTGCCGGGCACGAGTTGAGTGAAGCTGCGGAACTGGATGCCGTTCTCGGGGTTGTAGTCGTTGAACTTGCGGTAGTACAGGCCGACTGTCGAGTCGATGGCGGCCACGTTCAGGCGCGCACTCAGGCCCCAGTTGCCGGCATCCTTCGGCTTCACCGGCGCTACATTGGCCGCAGCGAAACCCGCCGCGATGTTCAGCCGGTCGACGTTCGGTGCGGTGTCGGACCCCGACAGGTAGGTGCCGCCATTCGGTGCGCGGGTCTCCTTCCACTCGAGGAAGTACTGACCGGCGAGCGTCAGATCACTCGTGACCTGCGCCTTGAACGAGAGCTGGTTCAGCGGCAGGAACACTTCCTTGGTCTCGATGCCGGGGCTCGACACCGCCTTCTGCCCGTCGATCGGCGCTTGCGAGTAGGAGATCGCGTGCGCGCCGATCAGCAGACCCTCGCCCCAGACGATTGCATGCCGGCCGAGCTTGACGTTGACCGGGACCTCGCCGAGGTTGAAGTTGGCCCAGGCGAACGCGTCGAGGAACTCGGCCGACGGTCCGTTGACGTAGCGCTTGACCTTCGCGTTGTACTCGTTGTTGAAGTAGCTGGTCACGCCGCCGGCCGGGGCGGTCAGGGTACGATCCTGGTAGGCGTGGTCGTACCAGGCGGTGGCGCTGATCCGGGCGCCGAACCGGCTCTTGTAGCTCAGGTCGAATTCGCTGAGCAGGTCGAAGCGGTTGGTGACGATGTCGTGCTTGCTGAACTTCGCGTCCGACTCGTCGTACGGGTTGCCGGCCAGAATGCGCGCATCCTGTCCCTCCATGCGCACGCCGAGGTTGTAGCGCACGGTGTTGTCCCAGCGCACCTTCAGATCCGGATTGCCAACGTCGACCTCCATGCCCACGGCCACGCCGCACCACAGGGACAGGGCGACCGCGATGGCATGCAGACGAAACGTCGTCGCTTGGTCTTCGTTCCGATCACTCATTGGCAGTCTCCATCCATACGTCGAAATCGTTCTGGTATGACGCCGGACGTCGTCCGGGGCCGCCTGCAGGGTTCGCGCTCGGCGAATTCTGCATTGCGATGCCGATTCTAGGTACAGAATTTAGACAGAAGGCGAGTGTTTGTACCTATTTGCCGCGCAGAGGGTCCCGCTTAGCGCGGCAGAAGAGCCTCGACAAGGAGCTGCTACACCCGAGCAGCTGCATGGTCTTTATGTTTGGACCGGATATCCTGAACATGTCCAGCTTCTGTTCGTGTGGAAGGCTGCCTGTACGAAACAAGCCGACTGCATGGACGCGAGCTTGTCCCATTGGAGAAGCAAGCACCGGCACGGCGGGCTGCCAGTTGCTGTCCGGCGCCGCTAGTTCGCGTGCGGTCGTCGCCGAATCACGTCTTCAGACGACCAACGTGGTCCTGAACTGCCCGATCGTGCACCGCGGTTCACGCGGCAGCCTCGACGGTGTGTCCGTGCCAAGGCCCGCGCGTTGAGTCTCGAGCGAGGGATGGCAGCGTGACAGACCCTCTGGAGGAACTTCGTTCCAATCGGATGCTGGCAAGGGATGGCGGAAGCTGCGCCGTGAATGGGAGACTCTCTCGACCAAAGTCACGCGGCTCAGCTGCTCGGGCGGCACCGGCTGCGGTGGGGGCATGTCGCGCATACACCGGTCGTAGCCGGGTAGTTGGGCGACTCTGCGCCTACCAGAACGGCGTCGCGTCGCGCAGCAAGGTTCAAAACGGCCCGGGGCGACAACAGAGTGACTCGATACACGGTTCGCCGTCCTGCAGCCTCGACGACAACCCACGCGATGCGAGCCACCGGCTCCCCCGTCTCTCCCGCAAGGGCAACGCGCTGCGCCGACAGTTCGATGATGTCCGACGGATGGACCCTTTCGACCTGTCGCGTCTTGAGTTCGACGAGGACGATCAGCCCTTTGCGCCCTCGGTACGCGCGATCCACGCGGGCTATCACCGGCCTGTCGTCACCCGACCTGAACGTCTGCTCCGAGTAGGCGAGCGTGTGAGCCTTCAACGCCTCGGGCATCCATTGATCCACCTTCACGGAGCGTCGACGAACAGTGCGTGCCGCAGCCCAGGCCGCTATCACGCAGGCGATACAACCGGCAAGAAGAAGCCATAGCTCAGCCGCTGGCATGGCTTCCCTCCTGATTGGCGAGCAGACTAGTGGCAAGCCAAACCAACGGCCTCATCGCTGCCTTTGCCGCGGACCGCGTCGCCGGCCATCTCTGCATTGCCCGGCACACGGTCGGCGCCAATCGGTAGTAGGCAAGGATCAGGCACCGTCCTGCACGCGTGGGTCGAAGGTACCGATCTCGGAAGCGCCTCAGGACTTGTGTCTCCTGGCCTTCACCAAAGACATGCGTGGCAATGAAGCAGCGTCCTCTTCGCGCTGCTTCAGACTCGCTTTCAGACGCGAACTGCCGATGCGCCCGCAGCCCGCGCCGCAGAGCCGCTCTCTGCTCGGGTGTCGGCCGCTTTCCCTCAAGGTGCTCGAACACGACCAGCCGCTCGCAGACCCCCATCTGCGACAACGCCGAAGCGCTGACCGCGCGCTTCGTCTTGCGCGCGCGCCGGCGCCGCATCAGTCCTCCACTCCACTGTTGCTGACCTCGAACGCCTGGCTGGTCTGGCGCGCCACAGCTGGGTCCACGCCGACATGCGGCAGCGCCCTTGGCGCAGCCGTCATCGGCGCCGGCGCCGCAACGGTCATGCCGAGATGCCACTGCTGCGCCAGCAGACCTTCATGGGCGAGGAACCGCAGCCGGTTGACCCGCTTCGGTCCCTTGTTGAATCGCATCAGGTCGTCGAACAGCCTCGGGTTGTCGTCGCGCGACAGCTCGAAAAGCAGCCTGACGCTGTGATCCAGCTTCGTGTCGACCGCACTCATGCCCTGCCCCCTTCCGCCACCACAACGCCTGCGCCCTGTGTGGCCGCAGCCACATAGTTGGAACCTGCAATCTGATAGCCGCGCACGTTCGCGAACATCGGCTCCTTGACCTCCAGCACCTCGTGCGACGCGAACGCGTGCTTGACCGCCTTGCGGAACAGGAAGGCGCCGCCGCCGACAAGGATCACGTTGCGCACGTCGTAGGCGGGGCCGATGCGCCGCATCATGGCCGCGACGGCCTGCCGCGCGATGCTCTCGACCATCGGCCTCATCCGCGAGAGCTGATAGGTCTTCTGGTACACGGTCAACGCCTTGCCGGTCCTCAGCGCGTGGTCGATGCTGTCCAGGCCGGTGTAGGTGGAACCGATCTCCACGCTCACGTCGTCCGCGATGAGGTTCAGGATGTCCGCCACCCCGCGGTCGACCGAATGGCTGCGCTTGTGCGACAGCTTCATGCCACGCGCCACCAACCAGTCGAAGGTGCGTGAGCCGGGGTCGATCACCAGGCTTTGCTCGTCCTGCATGGCGAGCACGCGGTCGTGCTGATCCGCGTAGTCGATCAGCGCGCCGTGCGGCTGGGCCATGGCCAGCGCCTTGCGCACGTTCACCGTCTTGCCACCTCCTACGTCGTGCCGGCCGGTCATCAGCTTTTCGAGCGCGGCCTTGTCGGCGGCGAAGGTCGCCACGGGCAGGCCGACCACCAGCAGGTCGATATGTTCCACCTTCATCGAGCGCATGGCGCCCCGCGCCAGCGCCAAGTACTCGGGCGTGTCGATGTAGCGATGGTGGATCTGCGTGGCGCGGAATCCGTCGCCCGCGAGGGCCACGTCTGGGCCGACTTCGTAGAAGACGCTCTTGATGGGAATCGCGAAGGTCCTCCGGCGTTCCGCACCCAGCGACGCCGACGGGTCGCGCGTGCTGAGGCAGGCGAGTGACGGGAAGCTGGCACAGCGGATCTCAGCGGCCGTCCCGCCCGTCGTGTACTTGGTGTAGCCGAAGCCGACGTCGATGGCTCTGACGACTGCTGTCATGGATTTCCTCCAACAGGATCAGTGAAGACCGCCCAGCATCGGACGACCGATCGCAGGCTCCCACGCGGAAGTCCGTCGAACCCGCCGCGCTATCGCGATCAGGTCACTCGCGGCGGCGACTGCGGTGGAACGCGGCTCTCGCTGCACTCCCACCTCACCGCCGCCGCAACGGCGCTTCCGCAAGTCGATCCACGGTCGCACCCGTCTCGGTCCCGTCAAGTGCCGCAGTCGCGCCAACGCCCCGCCAGACCGTCCTTTCCCGGTCCGTCGGAGGCAGAGGTAGGAAAAAGGCTTGTCAACCCCTCTCGCTCTGCGAGCCGACCTCGATCACGGCGCGCTTATCGGCACATTTCGACCTTGAGGTCCGCGTTGCGCTGGCACATGATGGCGGTGCGTCAAGCCGGTAGCTTCCATACCGGGCGCAGCACACAGTGGCCGCGTCGAAGGAAGCCCCATCAGTTGCGGTGACCTCGGTCGCCGAGGGCCAAGAGCCCCGGATCCACGCGGACTCGATCCGCGAAGTTCACCCATCAGCCGCCATGGCCCCCGAGGCCGTGGATTGCGGCGTGCCTTCGGGCACCCGCCTCCTTTCCCCTGACGTTCCAGCATCACGCGCCGCGGCCGCCTCGAGCGACCGCGACCCACGGCACACCGGCTCGACCGGTACCCGCGGGATCTGCGTGAACGGACCGCCCACCGCGTTGGCTGCGGTGGTGCCTTTCGGTCCGGTTGAACGTCCGCGTGCGGCCCCTCGATGGGCCGACGTACGGGTGACGCCCGCACACCATGCCGCGCCCGCCCTCGGCCCTGCCGAGCTGGCGTCGCGGTCCGCCCCGAGCGGACAGCCACGCGTGTACGCACCGTGTGCAAGGCGATCACTTTTACGAAGGCCTGGACGGTGCTGCCGTCCGAACCCAAGGCAACCGCGCGTGGGGACGCGCAACCGACTTGATGCCTGGCCCGGCACCTGTCGGGTTCTCAGCGGGCCACCCCTTTCGATTCACCGGCACCCGGAGGTCGCCATGCCCCAAATCGATCCGCTCACCGTCGATCTCGACACCCTGCCGCTGCAGCCGCAGCGGTGCATGCACGTGCTCGCGCTGATCCTGCGCCGGTACAACTGGCAGCACGCGGTCAAGGCCAAGAACATCGGTCATCGCACCGCGCAGTCGCGTGGCCGGCTCTGCGTGTGGGTGTTCCGCTTCCTGCACCACAACCCTGTCAAGGCCTTCAAGCTCGACCCGCGCTCGTTCAGCGGCCGCCACGCCGACTTCGTGCTGGCGCACTGGTGCGCCGAAGCCAAGGCCGGCCGCCTGGCGCCGGGCACGATCCCGACGTACTACTCGCACCTCAAGACCTTCACCCGCTGGATCGGCAAGCCCAAACTGCTCAAGCCCATCCGGGCGTACTTCGACGACCCCGCGCTGTACCGGCGCAGCGGCATCACGACGAACGACAAGTCCTGGCGTGCGCTCGGCATCGATGTCGCGTCGGTGATCCACGATGTCGAGGACTACGACGTGCACGCGGCGGCGAGCCTCTGGTTGATGCTCGCCTTCGGGCTGAGGTTCAAGGAGAGCCTGATGCTGCGGCCGCACGTCGACGTGGCGACCGCGCGACAGGCCAAGGGCGATTCAGGATCGGATGGGGAGGACGGGAGCGGAACGGTCCAGTACCTCGACACCCACCGCGGCACGAAGGGCGGGCGGCAGCGCTACGTGCCGATCGACGATGCCTTGTGCCGCCATGCCATCACCTACGCGTGCCACGTCGCCAAGGGCACGCGGGGCAGCGTCGGCGACCCGAACCTGACGCTGGTCCAGGCGCTGCGTCGGTTGCGCTACGTGATGGAGCGCTTCGGCATCACGAAGCGCGATCTGCGCGTGGTTCCGCATGGCCTGCGGCACCAGTTCGCGGCCAGCCGCTACACCGAGCTGACCGGCTCGCTGCCCCCGGTTGCCGGCGGCCAGGGCGTCGCGGCGGACGCCGACAACGCCGCGCGGCAACACGTGTCCGCCCTGCTCGGCCATGGTCGGCCGCAGATCACGAACGCGTATTTAGGTCAGTCCGCCGTTATGCGCAGCAAGGCGCCAGCCGGCTCGACGCCCGAACTGCCCTCGCCCGCGACCGCCGAACCCGACGCCCCGCCGGTGGTCACCCCCTCCACTTCCACGCTCTGAGGACACCATGAAGCCCTACAAGCTGCCCTTCAGCCTACCGCCGGCGCTGCCGATGCCGTTCGACGCGGATGCGACCATCGCCCCCGGTCTGTTCGCCAAGCCCGCGCTGCCCGTCGTGCGATGCGAGCCCTTGGCCCGCGTCTGGTCCAAGGCGCTGCGCAATGGGGTCGCGGCGGCGGTCACGCACGACCATGCCCTGTTCGAGCGGCTCCCTGGCCGCCATGATCCGGAGTCGCTGAACGGCATCTACACCGACTCACCGCTGGTGAGTCCCTGGACGCCCGCCAACCTGGCGCACCAGTTGCCGCCGATGGAGCGGGCCGGGATTCGCGCCTTGAGTCCCTCGCTGTGGCTGCTCGAATGGGACACGGGCGGCAGCCTGGTCTGGGAGCTGATCGTGCCCGCCCTGCTTGCCGACCCACCACGCGCGGCGTTCTGGGCCGGGGCGATGGTCACCGCCTTCGGCCATGTCGAAGAGGATCGCGCGGCCTTCGCCCAGTTCGCCATTGCGGCGATACGCCGGCCGACCGTGGGGCTCGAGCTGGACATCCGCCAGACACCGTTCGGCATCTGGTGCCCGTGGCTTCCGCGGGCGACGCCAGCGGCTCGCCACGCCGCCAAGCGATGGATGCTCGATCATCTGCTGGGCCTGCTGCGGCACATGAGCGAAGAGATCGCGCCGTTCGACATCCCTGGCGACCACGACCTGTTCGCCGTGCCGCTGATGCTGGAACCCGTCACGGCCCTGCCACAGCCGGGAGGCGTGCTTCACTAGGGCCTGCCGTCCCGGCCCTCGATCAACGGGCGCCTTCACCGAGGGTTTCCTCGTCGTGTGGCTCACCCCCGGGTTCGGCTTCCGTGTCCCCGCCGTCAAGCCGCGCGCGACCCGTCTCGGGCCGTTGCGGCTGGGTCCGCAGGCACCGCGGCAGCCAGCCCGTCGCGGCCAGCGCCTGCTCGGCACCCGCCGCAGCGCCGTCCTTTTTCAGCCCGGCCAACGGCGCGGCGGCGTTGGCGCCCGCGGCCTCGGTCACTGCGGCGAGCGTCGTCGCCTTCGACACATGGTTGAAGTACGAGGCGGCGCTGGCCTTCCACCAGCGCCGCATGTCGAGCGCCAGCGCCTGGGCCAGCGCGTCCGTGCTCTGGCGTTCGCGCTCGGTGCCCTCGACCCCGGTGACGCTCGCGGCGACGAGGAAGGTCAGCAGCCCGATCACGGTCGGGCGCTCCTGCGCCAGCAGCCAGGGCAGCAATGCCGCACCGTCGGCGGGCAGTCGCGCGGTCCACTCGATGCGGGTCTGCTCCATCAGCTTCCAGGCTTCGGCCTCGGCCATGTCCGCGGACTCGCGCCGCAGGCCCTCGTGCGTCTCGCTCGCGCTGACGGTGAGCGCATCGTCGCCGCCGCGGTAGCGGTGGAAGCCGTCCTTGAGCAGCTTCGCGGCCAGATGGGCTGTCAGCGCAGCCAGGGCCACGTCGGGACGCAGCAGCAGTTCGGCCTGGATCGCCGCGACGCGGTGCGCGGTCAGGCTGCGCATCAGCTTCTCGGAGTGCACCGCGCGGGCGCCGCCCTTGGGCAGGCTCACGAGCGCAGTGCCGGTGGTCGGCTCGCTACTCGTGGCTTGCCTCGCGGCCTGCACGACCGCATCTCGATCCTCCGGCCGGACCAGCCCGCGCTTGACCTCGACCGTCCCCCGCGCTCCCACGAACACCACGCAGCCCGCCTGCGCCATCAGGTCCGCCGGAAACGCCGCCAGCGCGTCGTCGATGGCGCTCAGTTCGGCTTGCAGCCGCTCGTCGTCGGCTTCCAGCGCGGCGTACTCGTTCTCGTCGCCATCGTCGTCGGCGATCGCCTCCATGCGCGCGTGCAGCGTCTCCAGTTCGGCTTCGAGTTGCTCATGGCGCGCCGCCGCTTCGGCGTTCGGTACGCGGCGCGTGCGGCGCACCTCGCCGTAGCGCACGTAGTCTTCGTAGACATACCGGGCGCGCACGTCGACCCACTTCCAGCCTTCGGCGGCAACCTCGCGGGCCGGCTGTTGCAGCTTGTCCAGCGCCAGCCGTTCGAGCAGCGCGGCATCTTGCAGGTAGGCCTTGCCGTCGTCGCTGAACAGGTCGCGCCGCAGGGGACCGCCCGCGTCTTCGTAGGCGGCCACCGTCACGAAGATCGCCACGCCGTCGCGATCCGACTCGACCTCGCCCCGGGTCAGCAGCCGGCGCAGTTGATCCGCGCTGCGGTTCCATTCGGGCAACTGCTGCCACAGTTGCTCCTGCCGCGCCGGGTCGTCGATCGACGCGAGCACCATCAGGCAGTCCAGCTCGATCCCGCCTTCGCGGAACAGCGTCAGCAGCGCAGGCGACACCGCCGCCAGCTTGAGCCGGCGCTTCACGACCTGCGGCGTGACGCCGAAGGCCGCCGCCACGTCCTCGACCGACCGGCCGCCGTCGATGAGCCGGGCGAAGGCGGCAAACTCGTCGGCCGGGTTCAAGGCCTCGCGCTCGACGTTCTCGATCAGGCTGGCCATCAGCGCCTGCTCGGCCGGCACCACGAGCACCGGCACCGGCTGGTTCTCGGCCCAGCGGCCCTGCTCCACCAGCAGTGCCATCGCGCGTAGGCGACGCCCGCCGGCGCAGACCTCGTGCACCCCACGCGCGCCGCGAACGACGATCAGGTTGTGCAGCAGGCCCGCAGCCTCAATGGACGCGGCCAGTTCGGTGAGCGGCAGCGGCGCCGCCGGGGTCTCTGGCCGCGCCTGATAGTGAGGCGAGAGCACGAGTTTGTTGAAGGGGACGAAGCTGCGAGGTGAAGCCGCGATCACGGCTTCCAGCTCCTGCTTGGAGAGTTTCATGGGGGCTCCTGAATGAGGACGGGAACGACATCGGCCCGTGGATTCAGGTTCCCATGAAGGATCGCGTCATCAAGGGTCGGAGAGCGCGTGTGCCGAAGCTACGGTTAACACAGAGCAGACCTTCCCGGCCGCTCCTCCCCGGCCAAAGAAGCGTCTCGTCGAGGGTCTCGCGGTCATGGAAACCACCTTAGGCTTCTCACCCCGCTCCGCGCTCGCGCGGGCGCTTCAGCCCAGCTGAGCGACCAGGAAATCGCGCAGCCGAGGGTCGTCGGTCAGGCCGATGGCGCGCTGCAGTGCCACCTGCCGGCCGGGCGCGCCGGCCAAGCCGAGCACATGGGCGCGCGCCACCCAGTAGGGCGCGTAGCCGGCGGCCTCAGGCGGCAGTGCGTCCAGCAGCGCCACCGCGGCCGCGGGCTCGCCGGACTCGGCCAGGGCCACGGCCTGGCCGACGCGCGCCCCGAGGTTGGCGTGGTGCTGCACGAGCACGCCGTACAGCTGTGCGATGGCGCGCCAGGGCGTCTGCCCCGTGGCACGGCGCTGCGCATGGGCCGACTGGATGGCCGCCTCGATCTGGAAGGGCCCGGGCTGGCGCAGCTTGGCGGCGGTCCACAGCGCCGCCTCGGCATCGCGGATGAGGTCGTCCCGCCAGTTGGCCGGGTCCTGCGCCGGCAGAGGCACAAAGCGGCCCTCGGCATCGAACTGCGCGGCGCGTCGCGACTCGGCGTGCAGCAGGAGGGCCAGCAGCCCCCAAGCCTCGGCCTGCGTCGGCAGCAACTGCGCGGCCAGGCGAGCCATGAAGAGGGCTTCCTCGCGCAGGTCGTCAGCGGGGCTGTCTAGCGCGTGCCGGCCCAGGGTGTAGGCGGCGTAGATGGCCTCCAGCACGGCGGCCAGGCGCGCCGGCAACTCCCGGGCTTCCGGCGCCTCGAAGCGCAGCCCGGCTTCGCGGATCCTCGCCTTGGCGCGCACCAGGCGCTGGGCCATCGCCGCGGGCGAGACGAGAAAGGCGCTGGCGATGACCTTGGCGTCCAGCCCCAGCACGGCCTGGAGCATCAGCGGCGCGTGGACGTTGGCCGCGATGGCCGGATGGGCGCAAACGAACATCAGCTGAAGCCGTGCGTCGGGCACGGCTTGGCGCTCGGGCGCCTCGGGCTCGGCCTCGTCGAGCAAGGCGGTGACGCGCGGGTCCAGCGTCAGCCGAACGTGTCGGGCGTGGTGCAGCAGGCGGCGCTGGGCCGCAGCGGCCAGCCAGGCCTCGGGCGCGTCGGGCACGCCCTGCTCGGGCCAGTGGCGCAGCGCAGCGGCAAAAGCGTCGGCCAGCGCATCCTCGGCTGCGGCGAGGTCGCGCCATTGCCAGGCCAGGCGCGCCACGAGGCGGCCGTAGCTCTCACGAGCGACGCGCTCGGCCGCCGCCGCAACGCCGTCGCTCATGCCGGCGCGTTCGTCGGCGGCGGCAGCACCGGCCGCACCTCGACGCTGCCGGCCGACGCGCAGGGCGCTCGAGCGGCCCATTCCAGCGCGACGTCCAGGCTGGCCGTCTCGACGACAAAGTAGCCGCCCAGGTGCTCGTGGGTGTCGGCGAAGGGGCCGTCCTGCACCTGGCGCTTGCCGCCTGCCACGCGCACGTGGGTGGCGGTGCGCGGCGCCTGCAGCCCGTTGCCACTGACGACGATGCCACTGCCATGCATGGCGCCGACGTAGGCTTCCCACGCGCCCCAGTAAGCGGGCGCGGCCGCGGGGTCGTCGCGGCGGGCGACTTCGGCGGTGGTCTCTTTGAAGATAAGCATGAACTGCATGGGGTTCTCCTTGGGCGGCCCGCGCACCGTGCGCGTTCCTGACAGGGTGATGCGCAGCGGGGCGCCCGATCGACAGAGGCGCCAACAATTTTTTCGCGCCCGGCCGCCCTGGGGCCGGATGCGCCGCGGCTTACTCACCCGCCAAGCGGGTGAGGGCGGCATGGGACCACACCCAGTCGGCCAACAGCTTAACGGGCCGCCCAGGCGGCCGGCCTCGCCGAAGGGATCCACCAGTTCGCCGCGCGCCAGTTGCTCGTAGACCAGCGGCAGGACCCAGGCGTCCGCACGCAAGGTGCGTCCGTTGTCTTCCTGTCAAACATGCTCCACGAGGTGACGGAACTGACGTTTGGCGAGCGCCGGTCGGTGGTGGCCTGGGCACTCGGCCCACCGCTTCGCGTGCAGCCGTCGAAGTACCGATCGACACGGGCCCCGGTCGCGCCCGTACCGCAGGGTCGGGTGCTCCGGCGCAGGGCCGAGGCGCAGATGTTCTCGCTTATCCTGGCAGGCGGTTCCACAAGCAAGTCCGGTTTGGCAATCGGCTGTAACGGCTAAGGGTCGGCTTGACGCCTTGAACGTCGGCTCCGCGGACACGTCTCGGAGTCGGCGGCGGTGAACGAACCGGCGACCCGGATCGTTGGTTACGCCTGACCAAACACTCGACATGAGCGTCGTCGCCGCCAGCGGCGAGATCGGTCCTTAGACCCGCAAGCGCAGTCAGCTGCAACCAGCGCTCGCCAGGACCGGTGTCGTGCAGCGCACTCGGTTCGGTGCCCTACGAGAGGTCCGTCGCCTGCATCGGCGGCAGACACGCCCAGTGCTCATGCTGGATCGGACCGATCCGTCCTGCCAGCGCCGGATCCTGCAGCGCCACCACCAGCAAGTTGGCCGTCATCAAGGCCATGCCATTGGCGTTCTGCAGCACACCGACGAGTTGCTGAGGCGTGCAGCCGGCCAGACTCTGCACCACGGGCCGGATGCCGCCATGCACGTACGAGTTCATCGGCTGCCATGTCGCCGCCTTGAAGGCGCCGAGCGTCTGCGCAAGGAACGGCGGCGCGGTCTTCGCCAGCGTCTGCAACATCGCGTCGACATTCGACCCCAGAACGGGGTCGGCGAGTTGGCCGGGGGCCATCGGCGCGGCGAAGCGTTCCAGCCACTCGTCGCTGGCGCCGTGATGGAACCAGATCGCCCGCACCGTCGCCTCGAAGTGCAGGCGTACCAGGGCCAGGGCCGAGGTGTGCATGCCGGCGCGAATCAGCAGGCGCTGCGCCACCCAGAACTCCACCGCGACGTCGCACGACGCGAGGGTCAGCAGCGCTCGCCGCGACGGCGGGCGACGCGGATGTGCCAGCAGCGGGGCCAGGTCACCCTCGAAGCGCTCGGACTGCTCGAGCGTGTCAGCCAAGGCTTCGTCAGCGTCGGCGGGTGTTGGCTGGTCCTGGGGCATGCGTCATTGTCGGGCGCGAGCCGCCACCGCGCGGCCCCTGCCAAATCGGGCCTTGGCAGTGGCAACCGGTCGAGACGCGATCGGACCCGCAGGCCTTCGCGCACAGTGCAAGGGCTACCCGCAGGCGTCAGCCTGCCCAGCCCCGACTTGCGTCGGCGCCGCGGTCGATACCCGCCTTCCAAGCCCCTTCGTGCTCCGCCTGGAGCCCGATGGCCGCGGCGCACCGACACCGCATCTGACTGATTGATCGCCGCCTCGCGCGGCACCAGAGCCACCCACCCATGCGCCTCCGCATCCGGTGGGCCATCCATCCACCCTGACGGGGAGCCATCTCCCCGCAGGGGCAGGTGCGTCTCCGTCGCCCCACGGAGACCCCCATGACTCGCATCCCCGAGCCCTGTTCCTGGCTGCCCGGCTTCGAGCCGGAGCCTGCCGCGGCCTTCGCGCCGCCCATGCCTCCCGTCCCTCCCGATCCGCCGCTCGACGACGAGCCGGGCGACGAGGAACACGAGCCTCGCCCGCCGCAACCCTTCTGGCGGCCGAGCGAGCCGCCGCCGCCCAGCGCCGAGCGGCGCCCCTGGCCCCAACTGCCTGCGGGCGGACTCGACATCCCGCGTGGCGCCGTCGTCAAGTTCGAGGCCAACCTGGCCGCGATCGAAACCTTGCGCGCGCTCGAAGCGTCATGCAGCGAGCCCGACGAGAACCAACGCGGCTCGCTGCTGAGCTACACCGGTTGGGGCGGCCTGCCCGCGAGCTTCAACCTCGAGGCGCCGGAACCGGCCTGGGCGCGTCGCGCAGCGCGACTGCGCGATGCGCTCGACGCCGATGACCACAGTTCGGCGCTCGCGTCGGTCAACAACAGCCACTACACCCCGGTCGCGGTGATCGCGGCGATGTGGCAGGCGGTTCAAGGCTTTGGCTTCGCCGGAGGCCGCGTGCTCGAACCGAGTGCCGGCATCGGCCACTTCCTCGGCGCGATGCCAGCGGCGCTGGCCGAGCAAAGCACGGTCACCGCCATCGAGATCGACCGGCTATCCGGCCGGATGCTGCGGGCGCTCTACGGCGCCAGCGGTGTGGACGTGCGCATCGGCGCGTTCGAGAAGACGCCGCTGGCCGACGCCTGGTACGACCTGGCGATCGGCAACGTGCCCTTCGGCGCCTACAAGGTGGCCGATTCGAGCAACCGGCCCTACGGCCGCTTCAGCATCCACAACTACTTCCTCGGTCGCGCGCTCGATGTGCTGCGGCCCGGCGGGCTGGCCTGTTTCATCACCAGCAGCCACACGATGGACAGCTGGGACGACACCGCGCGGCGCTATCTCGCATCGCAGGCGGTGCTGCTGGGCGCGATCCGCCTGCCGCGCGGCACCTTCGCCGAGATTGCGTCGACCGACGTGCAGGCGGACATCCTGTTCCTGCGCAAGCGGGTACCGGGTGAGGCCGACGAGCAGCCCTGGTTGGGCCTGAGCGTGGTGCCCGAGTCGCTGCGCGATCCGCGCTGCGGCGAACGCTACCTGCAGGTCAACCAGTGGTACGCGGCGCGGCCCGAGTTCTGCATCGGCCGCATCCGCCAGGAAAGCAACGGCCACGAGCCGGTGCCGACCGCGGAGTTCCAAGGCGATCTGGCCGACGAGCTGCCGCGGCGAATCGATCTGCTGCCACGCGGCGTTTACGGCGCCGCCGCACCGGATGCCAGGCCGGCTCCGCGCCGCGCCAAGATCGCGGCAGGCGGGAGCCGGCCCGGAAGTCATCACCTCCACCACGGCCGCGTGCACCGCGTGGAAGAAGGCGAATTGGTGGACATCCACGAGCGCCTGAACGCCACGCAACGCGCCCGCATCGCGGGCCTGTGTTCGATCCGCGACCATGCGCGGGCCTTGCTCGATCTGCAGTTGGCGGACGCCGATGACAGCCGGCAGCGCCACGAGCGCGCCATGCTGAACGGCAGCTACGACCGCTACGTCGCGCGCTTCGGGTGCCTGTCGAACCGGGCCAACGCACTTGCGTTCCGGCGCGACCCCGACTACCCGCTGCTGCTGTCGCTGGAGCACTACGACGAGGAAACCGAGACCGCCACCAAGGCGGCACTGTTCAGCCGGCGCACGCTGGCAAGGATCGTCGAGCCCGAAGCGGCCGCCGAGCCGGAGGAGGCGCTTGCCGCCTCGGTGCAGTGGCGCGGCCGGGTCGATTCGGCCTGGATGGGCCAGCTGCTGTCAGCGCCGCCGCAAGCGGTGCTCGATGCCCTGGCCGAGCGCGGGCTGGTGTTCCTGGATCCCGCGGACGCGCAGTGGAAGACCGCCGACGAGTACCTGTCGGGCGAGGTCAAGGCCAAGCTCAGGCGGGCGCTGGCCGCCGGCCCGGAAGCCGCGCGTAACGTGCTGGCGCTGGAGCGGGTGCAGCCCGAGGACTTGCCGCCGGCAGCCATCGAGCCGCGCCTGGGCGCGGTGTGGATCCCCGCCGGCGACGTGGAGGACTTCATCCGGCAGGTGCTGGAACAGAAGGACTGCGAGGTGGGCTACTCGGCGAAGGCCGGAGCCTGGTCGGTGCGCTACCCCGAGTGGAGCGCGCGCCAGAACGTCAAGGTGACGCAGGAGTTCGGCACCTCGCGGCTGAATGCCATCGAGCTGGTGCAGTGCGCGCTGAACGTGCAGGTGCCGACGGTCCGGGACCCGGACCCGGAGAGCGACCGCATGATCGTCAACCCCGACGAGACTCTGGCGGCGCGGGAGAAGCTGGCGCTGATCAAGGAGCATTTCGCGGCCTGGGCCTTCGACGAAGCCGAGCGCCGCGAGCGGCTGTGCCGGACCTACAACGATCTGTTCAACGCCACCCGGCCGCGGCAGTTCGATGGTTCGCACCTGAAGCTGCCGGGGTTCTCGCGCTGCTACGCGCTGCACCCGCACCAGCGGGACGCCGTGTGGCGTGTCGTGCAGTCCGGCAACACCGGGCTGTTCCACGTCGTCGGCGCCGGCAAGACCGCGGTCTGCGCGATCGCCGGCATGGAGCTGCGGCGCCTCGGCTTCGCAGCCAAGCCCTGCCATGTGGTGCCGAACCACATGCTGGCGCAGTACACGGCCGAGTTCGTCCGGCTGTACCCCAACGCCGCCGTACTGATGGCGGGCAAGGAAGACCTGGAGGGCGACCGCCGGCGCGAGCTGGTGTCGCGCATCGCCACGGGCGACTGGGACGCGGTGGTCATCACGCACTCGAGCTTCGAGCGCATCCGGATGTCACCGGCTTTCACACAAACCTTCATCAAGGAACTCATCATGGAAATCGAGATGGCAGTGCGCGCCGAGCGGCGCAACGACCGGGGCAACCGGATCGTCAAGCAGCTCGAAGCGATGAAGAAGAACTGGACCGTGCGGCTGGAGAAGCTGCTGGCCGACGCGAAGAAGGACGATCTGCTGAGCTGGGAACAGCTCGGCATCGACACGCTCTTCGTCGACGAGGCCCACCTGTTCAAGAACCTGTACCGGTTCACGAAGATGACGCGCGTCGCCGGCCTGCCGCTGGCGAACTCGGAGCGGGCCTTCGACCTGTTCCTGAAGACGCGCTACACGATGCGCCTGCACGGCGGCGCGCAGCGCGGGGTGGTCTTCGCCACCGCCACGCCGGTGGCCAACACGATGGCCGAGGTGCACACGATGATGCGCTACCTGCAGCCGCGCAGGCTGGAAGCGCTCGGGCTGCAGCAGTTCGACGCCTGGGCGGCCACCTTCGGCGAGAGCGTCACGGCGCTGGAGATCGCGCCCGACGGCAGCGGCTACCGCATGAACACGCGGTTCGCGCGCTTCATCAACGTGCCCGAGCTGATGGCGGTGTTCGGCGAGGTGGCCGACATCCGCACTGCGGAGATGCTCAAGCTGCCGGTGCCGGCGCTGCGTGGCGGCAAGCCGCGCATCGTGGCCTGCCCGGCGAGTAGCGCGCTGAAGGCCTACGTGCGCACGCTGGTTGGACGGGCGGAAGCGATCCGCATGGGCCGCGTCAAACCGCAGGAAGACAACATGCTCGCGGTGACCACCGACGGCCGCAAGGCCGCACTGGACTTCCGGCTGGTGGCGCCGGGCGCGCGCTTCGACGCGCAGGGCAAGGTGGCGGCCTGTGTTCGCGAAGTGCTCGCGGTGCGGCAACGCACCGAGGCTTTCCGCGGCGCGCAGCTCGTCTTCTGCGACCTGTCGTCACCGAAGGAGGGCAAAGCCTTCAGCGTCTACGACGACCTGAAGCAACGCTTGATCGACGCCGGGGTGCCGGCGACGGAGATCGCGTTCGTGCACGACGCCGAAACCGACGCGCAGAAGGCCACGCTGTTCAAGGCCGTGCGCGAAGGCCGGGTGCGGGTGCTTCTCGGATCGACGGCCAAAATGGGCATCGGCACCAACGTGCAGACCCGGCTGGCGGCGCTGCACCACCTGGACGCCCCATGGCGTCCCTGCGACGTGGAACAGCGCGAAGGGCGCATCCTGCGCCAGGGCAACGAGTGCGGGGACGTGGAGATCTTCCGCTACGTCACCGAAGGCAGCTTCGACAGCTACATGTGGCAGGCCTTGGAGACCAAGGCACGTTTCATCGCCCAGGTGATGAGCGGCGACAAGGGGCTGCGTTCGATCGAGGACGTGGAACTGGCCGCGTTGTCGTACGCCGAAGTGAAGGCGCTCGCCTCGGGCAACCCGCTCGTGATCGAGAAGGCCGGCGTGGACGCCGAGGTGGCCAAGCTGTCGACGCTGTTCTCGGTGTGGCGCAACCAGCGCTATGCCAACGAGAGCGAGGTGGCGCGGCTGCCGATGCTGATCGAGTCGCTGGAGCGCAAGCTGGCGTTACTGGAGCAGGACTGCGAGCGTGCGGAGCCGGCATCCGCCGGAGACATCCGCGTCGAGCTGGTGGGCCAGGTGCTGGTCGGCTCGGAGGCGGTCGGCGAAGGCTTGCGGCAGCTGGTGCGTGCGGCAAAGGCCGCGCAAGGCAGCGTCGAGCAGCGCGTCGGCCGGTTCGCCGGCTTCAACCTCGGGCTGCGCGCCAGCCGCGACGACGGCGTTCCCGGCCTGTACCTCGAAGGGCACTGCCGGTACGACGCCGAGGTGTACCAGACGGCCCAGGGCCTGGTGGCGGCGCTGCTCGCAGCGCTGGCGTCGGTGCCGAAGGAGCGCGACGCGGCGTGCCAGCAACTGGCCGTGCGAGGCAAGCGCCTGGCCGATCTGAGGATCGAGCTCGAACGCCCGTTCGAGCATGAGGCTCGCCTGGCGGACCTCCTCGCGCGGCAGCGCCGTCTGCAGCGCCAACTCGACCTCGACCAGGACTCGGCGGGCGCCAGCCGCATGGATGCCGAGGATTCGAAGCTCGCCGCCTGACAGCGGCTTTGGACCCTCCCCGCTACGGCGGGGAGGGTCTCTCCTCACATCGGCGTGGCCCTCGCCGAGCGCCGACTGAACGACAGGTCAGTCCGCCACCAGCGCGTGAATGATGGGGCAGCAGCTCTTGCTGTCGGGCGCATCGCACTGGCGCACCAGCTTGGCGAGCGCCTTGCGCATGGCCTTGAGGTCGGCCAGCTTGCTGTCGATGACTTGCAGCTTGCGGTCCGCCAGCTCTCGCGTTTCTGCGCAGGCGCGCGCCTCTTCGAGCCGCAGCAGGCCTGCAATCTCCTCGAGCGTGAAACCGAGCACCTGCGCGCGCTTGATGAAGCGTACGTGCTTGGTGAGTTCGGTCGGGTAGCGGCGCTGCCCGTTGAGCGGCCTTTCCGGCTCCGCGAGCAAGCCACGCCGCTGGTAGTAGCGGATCGTCTCCACGTTGACACCAGCCTCGGCGGCCAGCCGCCCGATCGTCAGTTCAGACGTCACGTCGTACCCCTTGACTCCGTACCATGGTACGGACTCTAGACTGCGTTCGTCGTCATGGGTTCGGAGGTCGCGGTGGCATCGCTCAACGTCAAGGGTTCGCTCGTTGCGGAAGCGTTGGCAGCCATCGGGGCGTCGATCTGCTGCGTCGGGCCACTCGTGCTGCTGTTGATGGGCATCGGCGGGGCCTGGGCGGCCAACCTGGCGGCCCTGGAACCGATGCGCCCGTTCTTCATCGGCGCGACCCTGCTCTTCGTCGCGCTCGCCTTCCGCCGCCTCTACCTCGTGCCCCAGGTCTGCGAGCCCGGCGCACCCTGCACCGATCCGCGGATCGTCAGGCGACAACGACTGATGTTCTGGGTCGTCGTTGTCGCCCTGGCCAGCTTGCTCGCGGTGCCATGGATGGCGCCACTCTTCTACTGAAGGAACCCCACGATGCGCAAGATCCTCGCCGCGACCCTCGCTCTCGTCATTCCGGTCGCGGTGCTGGCCGGCGGTGAGCAGACAGCCATCCTCGACGTGCAGAACATGACCTGCAGCGTGTGCCCGATCACGGTCAAGAAGTCGCTGCAGAAGGTACCCGGCGTCACCGATGCCAAGATCGACTTCGAGCGCAAGACCGCGACGGTCCGGTTCGAGGCCGGCAAGGCCGACGTGGCGGCGCTGGTGAAGGCGACCACCGAAGCCGGCTTTCCGTCGACACCCCGCAAGTAGGCGCATGGCCACCATCGTCGTCGAGTCCGCGCTGACGTGCCCGCAGTGCGGCCACGTTGCGCACGAGACCATGCCGGTCGACGCCTGCCAGTTCTTCTACCAATGCGTGGCCTGCAAGACGCTGCTGAAGCCACGGCCGGGCGACTGCTGCGTGTTCTGCTCCTACGGCTCGGTGAAGTGTCCCCCGGTCCAGGCAAGCAGGTCGTGCTGCGGTTGACCCGCGGCGGATGCGCCCCGGCAGAATGGGGCGATGAAGACACTCCTGCTGTTCGTCGTCACGGCCTTGGCCGAGATCGTGGGCTGCTATCTGCCCTACCTGTGGTTGAAGCAGGGTCGCTCGGTCTGGCTATTGGTGCCTGCCGCCTTGAGCCTGGCGCTCTTTGCCTGGCTGCTGACCCTGCATGCCACCGCCGCCGGGCGCGTCTTCGCGGCCTACGGTAGCGTCTACGTCGGGGTGGCACTTGCGTGGCTGTGGGCCGTTGACCAGGTGCGCCCGACACCGTGGGACATGGCAGGCGTCGGGGTGGCCCTTCTCGGCATGGGCATCATCATGTTTCAGCCGGTGCGCTAGCGTCGACTCAGCCGCAGCAGTTAGCTGCAACGGCGGAACGCGCCGAGCCAAGATCCCTGAGGATCGTGCAACGCGCGGCCGGACCGCCGGCGCACATCTCGGAGCAGGACTTCGCGAAGCGCGCCAGGCTGCGCTCCAGCGCGCGCAGTTCGGCGAGTTTGGCCCGCACGGTCTTCAGGTGTGCCTGTGCGATGTCCAGTGTCTCGAAGCAGTCGCGCTGTTCGCTGGCAGCCAGCGACACCAGTTCGCGGACCTGCTCGATCGGAAAGCCGAAGTCCCGGCAATGCCGGACGAAGGTGAGTAAGTCCACGGCGCTAGCGTCGTACACGCGGTGGCCACTGTCGCGGCGCCTCGCCGGCGGGATGAGACCGATCTCTTCGTAGTAGCGGATCGTCGGCACGCTGCAGCCGCTGCGATCGGCCAGCGCACCGATCGTCAGTGCCGCTTCGGTCTGCGGGGTTTTCATGGAAGGCCTCTTGCATCTCAAGTAACTTGAGGTTCTACAGTGAGTGTATCGGGGTGCCGCGCCTCGCTACCCATGAGGACACGATGAAGAAAGTCTGGGCCGTATTCGGTGTCGCTGCCGCCTGCGCCGCTTGCTGTGCCATTCCCCTTGCGCTGCCCCTGCTGGCGGGGCTCACTGCATCCGGGCTTGGCCTGGCCGCACTGGGCTGGCAGGCTGCTGCCGCCGTGCTCATCGCCACAGCGGCACTGGGGATCGCCATCGTTCTTCACAACCGACGGCGAGCCCGTGCCAGCGAGGCCGCGGCAGCATCGGCTGCCGCTTGCGGCTGTCCGCCATCCTCCTGCGCCGGTGGCGGCGCGAGGGCTTCGTCGTGAACGACCGGCACGCTGATGTCGGCGTGCCGATCGCCTGCACGCTGGAGGCACGGGAGCTGAGGTCCCGCTGCGCCGAGATCAGCGAACTGGCCGACCACGCGTTGCTGCACCATGAACAGGGAGGCCGCACGCTGCACCTTCGCTATGGCCTCGGTGCCGCGGCGCAACTCGAGCGGCTCGTGGCGCAGGAACAGCAGTGCTGCGCGTTCCTGCAGTTCGACATGCACCGGACGCCCGACGCGGTGCATCTCGACATCACCGCGCCGGCCGAAGCCGGCGAGTTCGTACCGCTGCTCTACGCGCACTTCGTCGGGCAGGCGGCGCGGCTCGATTGCGCCTGTGGTCCATCCGGCGGTTGCAGCAGCGGCGGCCGCCGATGATGCGCACGCCAGCGCTCTTCGCTCAACGCTGCGCGAAGGGCGCGCGACAGAAGGGCTGACCGTGCTGCGTGTCTTCAAGCGACGGCCATGTCGGCAAACGAACGCGAGTACTCGCCGGGCTTGACCATCGATTCCGTCGTCGCTGACGAGGTCGACCGACTCCGCCACGTCACAGGACCGACGAAGGCTCACATTTGCGCGTGGCGGTCATCGACGCCCGCACGAGCACCCTTGCCTCGGCGAAGCCTCCGGTCAACACTGACCGCGCTACCTGTGGGCATCGTGCCTGCAAAGCCTTCACCGAAGCCTCGGCTGCGCTGAAGTCCAGCCTCGCTGGCGTTGCGGTCGTTACCCGCCCTCGAGCGCCAGGCCTTGCCTGGTCAGGCCGCTCCATGCGGCCCGTCAACGGCTCCCGCCAACATGTGGGCGCCGGAGTGGATGAAGCCGCCGACGTGCGTGCTTCACCAGCGCCGACATGCGCTGCGCAAGCAGCGTGATGCCCGGCACCGAGCAAGGCCCCGATCGAAAGACCGCGGGCCTTCCTTTCATGGCGAACCACACCTCTCACGGGGCCGTGGCTTGCCATCCAGTCGCTTCGACCCACCCGGGCCGAAGCATCCCAGACGGGGAACCATGTTCCCCGACGGGAGCGGCGTTCCCCTTCGCTTCACGAAGGAGAACTGCCATGTGTGCAAGTCAAGCAATGAGAGCGCCACGGCCCGTCGGCGTGCTGCTCGGAGGGTCGGGACGCGTTCACGCGCAGGTCCCACCGCCGCCGCGTCTGGCCGCATTGCTGCGCCCTGCCGCGGCGTGAGAGTGCATTCGTCGGCGAGTCGCCTGGTCTCACGGCCAGACACTCGCCCGACGAGGCCGATGGGTCGCGTTCCGCGTGCCACTGCCAACGATGCCGATTCGTCGGCGATCTTCCAACCAGGGGAGTCCACCGTCTCCCCTCGGGGTGCCGGTGCGCTCGCCGACCAAGGAGTCCCCCATGTTGAACGACAGGCCCTACCCGGCTCCCCGCAAGGCGAAGCGCTCGGCCGTGGAGATCGAAGAAGAACGCGCCTGGGTCCGCTTCTACCGGCAGGTCGGCCAGGCCGACATCGCCGCCGAGGTGCTGGCCCAGCTCGATGCCGACGCGCAAGCGCGGCACGACCACCTCGCGCTGTACCTGAGCTGCCGCGAATCGCTGCGCGCGCACAAGGCCCGGACGCAGCGCAACAAGCGGATCGGGCAGTTCGTGCGGCAGGCTGGCCGCGTGCTCGTCGCCGAACCGCTGCGAGCGCTACGGCTGAAGACCTCACGCGCGATCGATCTGCTCGTCGAGTGCCTGCCCGACATGCGTCGCGAACCCGCCGCGGCGAAGGTGCGGCAACTCCGGCGTGACGCCGACGTCGCCCACGCCCTTGCCGCTTTCGACCCCAAGGCCACGCGGCAGTCTTCGTCGGACACCGAGGCGCCTGCGCCCGCCGCGGCGCGCACGGCCTGACGCCACCCCTCGCCCCGAAGCCCTCGTGCTTCGGGGCTCCTCTTCCATCTCTACGCCGCGACTTCGAGCCGGGCCCGCTCCTGGTCGATCAGCCAGTGCAGGAACTGCGTGTCGCGCGAGCGGCCCCAGTAGTGCGCCTTGCAGCGGGCCACATAAGCGTCGAGGTCCGCCGCCGTGTGGATGTTCACCGGCTCGATGTCGGTGAGCCGGAACAGCCGTTCGGCCTCGGGCAGAGTCAGTCGAATGTGGGTTCCAAGGCGGATCATGGCGGGCGTGCAGACGAGGGTCCCGCCGCCATGCTCGCGCCAAGCCGCGCACACCTGCAAGCGCAAAACACGCTTTCGTCGGACTTTCTTCGCCAGTTCGACGCCAGTCGCGTCCGGCTGCGATTCCAGTCGCAGCCACATGGCGCCGCGTTGCGGGCACGCGACGCGACACCGGGCACTGGCGCCACGCAGAACTTTCCCATTCCCCTGGCCGGCTCGGATGGCGTTCGCATCGCCACCCGGTTGGCCGAACCCCGCCCCGACGACACTGACGCGGCATTCGATCGCGAGATCAAGCCCTCCGACAGGAGGTCCTGGCCCGGCCAGGCGTAGCAGTCGTCACCTGCCCCCTTCGGCGCCCTCGCGGCGCTACCCGCTCGGGAACCCGTTCCCGGCTGGGGCGGCGTTCCCGTTCGTCCTTTCGATGAACCCCATGGAGAACGCCATGCAGAACCTTTCTGCCTTGTCGCGCGCCGAACTGATCGGCGCCTTGCTCGCCCCCGTCCTGCCCAAGGACCATCCGCACGCGGACCAGGTGAACGACCTCGAGTCGGCCTACTTCGGCGCCGCCGCCGTCGCCACGGAGGCGAGCGACACCTTGCTTGACCACAAGCTTGGCGTCGCGCGTGAGTTGCTGATGCGTGACCTGCGCGCGCAGCTGAGTGCCGGCCCGGTGATGAACTCGCCGCAGGCGCTGCGCGACTGGCTGCGCCTGCACTGCGCCGGGCTGCAGCACGAAGTCTTCATCGTGCTGTTTCTCGACGCCCAGAACCGGCTGCTCAGCGCGGTCGAGATGTTCCGCGGCACTCTGACGCAGACCTCGGTCTACCCGCGCGAGATCGTCAAGAGCGCGCTCGAGCGCAACGCCGCCGCGGTGGCGCTGGCACACAACCACCCGAGCGGCTCACCCGAGCCGAGCCGTGCCGACGAGTTCCTGACGCAGAACCTCAAGTCGGCGCTGGCACTGGTCGACGTCCGGGTCCTCGACCACTTCGTCGTGGCCGGCGACCAGTGCGCTTCGTTCGCCGAACGCGGACTGATCTGACCCGCGGCAGCCGCCGCCATCCACAACCCCGAGGGGGCGTATCGCCCTCGTGGGCGAGCGCCCCTTCCGAGAAGAGAAGGAGCAACACCATGTTCACCGGCACCTCGCCGCAACCACCTGCCTGCCCGGTCTGCCCGGGCCGGGGCGTGCCACTCGGCCAACTCGGCCGCCTGCGCTGGTACCGCTGCCGCGATTGCGGCATCGACTTCAACCGGCGCGCGAAAGCGTCGCCGAGCCCGTCCCCGCAGGCGGCCGGGAGGGCGTCATGAGCGAGCTTGTCCTGACCCGTCTGCGCGAGCTCGCGGAGCCCCTCGTCGCACTGTCGACCGCGCACCTTTCACCGGCCACGCGCCAGCTTCTGCAGGAGGACCAGTTGTCCGTGAATGCCTATCCAACGATCACCGGTGGCTTCGTCTACGTTGGCACACCGCGCTACGACACACCGCTGGAAGCCGACCTCGCCCAGCTGTTCGAGCTGGCCGAACGCGCGGGAATCGTCTGGCTCAAGTTCGACGTGCGCGGCGCGACGGTCGAAGGCATCGAATGCTTCGAAGACCCAGGGGAAGCGCCATGAGCCGGCACCATCTGCGCACAGTGCGCGGTACTAGCACACTGCTCGTCGTGATGGGCTACGACCGGCCGCTGAACGAGTTCTTCCTGCAACTCTGGGACGATGCGCCGAGTACCGAGGCTGAGGAGCCAGCCTACAGCAGCCTGGATGAGCCGGAGGCAGACTGGCGCGACATCGCCACGGTGGTACGGCGACTCGAAGAACTCGACGTCCCGGTGCCGCGCTCGATGATCGATGCCGTCGTCGCCGACGGCGTCCGGCGCGCCGGCAACCGGATCGTCGAGCATGCGCCCGACGGGCGCGCCACGGAGTTGTCGGCCTGACGCGGGTCAGCGCTCGAACCGGGGAAGTTCAGGCCACCACAGGCCTGGCTTCCCCACTTTCGAAGCTCGCAACGGAAGGCGCCAACTTCAGCACTCGGCTGCTCAGTGTCGGTGCGCGTGGTGCGTGTCAGGCACGTGCGCATGCCCATGTCGTTGTGGCTCGTGCCGATGCAGATGACTGTGTTCGCCCGCCGGCATGGGCTCGTGCACGTGGGTGTGATGGCCGTCGTCGTGGCGGTGGGCGTGCTCGTGCTCCAGTGCTTCGTGCTCGTGTTCGTGGCCATGCGATTCCGCCAGGTGCAGCATGACGCCGGCCAGCATCAACCCGCTGCCGAGCGCCATCAGGCCGCTGGCGTAGCGGTCGCCCAAGGCAACGGCGAACGCGGCACCGATGAAGGGTGCGAAGGCAAAGACCGACCCGGTGCGCGCCGCGCCGAACGCCCGTTGCGCCAGCAGGTAGAAGCGCAGGCTGAGGCCGTATCCCGAGGCACCGATGGCGAACAGGGCCAGCGCGGTGCCGGCCGAGGGCAAGGGCTCGCCGAACAGCACCGCCAGGGCCACGGTGGCCGACGCTCCCAGCACCGCCTTGGCCATCACCACCTGCCCCGGATCGCGCTCCGCCAGCGCCCGCGACAGCGTGTTGTCCACGCCCCATGCTGCAGTGGCCAGCAACACGGCCAGCAGGCCCCACAGCTGCGCGCCCCCGCTGCGCCCCTGGTCGAGCACCAGCACCATGCCGCCGGCTAGCAGCAGACCCATCGCCATCCAGACCCGCCCGTCCATCGTCTCGTGGTACAAGCGCCAGGCCAGCACGGCAGTGAACAAGGCTTCCAGCGTCAGCATCAGCGAGGCGCTGGTGCCGCTGGTGTTCTGCAGCCCCCAGGCCAGCGCGACCGGGCCGATCACCGCACCGAAACCCGCCATCGCCAGCAGCCGCGGCAGATCGGTGCGCTGCAACCGAGCCTCGCGGTCGATGCGCTGGCGCGACAGCAAGCCGACGGCGGCCGCCCCTGCGTAGAGCAGCGCGGCCGTGCTGAAAGCCCCGAGCCCGGCGCCGAACTGTTGCACCAGCGGCGTGCTGACGCCGAACAGCGCCGCGGCCAGCAGCGCGAGCAGGCCGCCGCGGAGGGCCGGCAGGGCGAGCAGGTTTCGGGCGAAGAAGGTCATCTGCTTGCCGTCCAGGGCGGTCGTGGTTTGCCTTTGCGGTCGGCGTCACCCGCGCGGCGCCGACCTCGGGATCTTTGCGAGGGCCTCATCTTGCATCGACCGTCGTCACGCCGCCCGCACTCAGCGGACCACCACATCGGCGACGAGACGCGCCTTCACGGCCCGCTCGCGGATCGCTGCCTCGGGTTCGGCGACCCACTCGTACGAACTCTTCCAGGACCAGACCGTGCCGTCGACCCTCACGAATCGCACCTCGCCAGCCCGCCCCTGCACCGTCGTGCTCTGGCGCTTGCCCTCGAACTCGAAGGCGATCGTGTGCTGGCCTGGCTTGAACTTGAAGCGGATCATGGTGTCGGGAAGGGTCTCGATGCCGGGTCCGCCATCCGGATAGACCTTCACGAAGTTGCGGCCGTCGCCCCAGTTGCGGCGCACGACGTACACGCTCAGGGCGTTCTGGTCGGGCGCGAAGCGCTTCGCCTCGGCGTCCGCATTGAGGCTTGGCACCGGCGTGCTGGTGCACGCGATGACCCGTCCCTTATTGGTCTTGTAGCAATGCGGGACTTCCACCGCAGGGTCGGGCGGAGGCGGCGTTGCGCAGCCGGCGAGCGCTGCGACGGCAGCGAGGTGGGCGAACAGGTGAAGGCGCGAAGGGTTCACGATGAAGTCTCCGTGGTGGTCAATGGGGTTGTTTCAGCGGACGGTGGTTCAGTTCGCAGCGGGCCACAGGAGCCCGGCATCGACCCGCAACCGGTACCGCGCACGCAGGGCTTCCGCGCGCGCAGCCTGGGCCGTGGTGGTGGCCTCCAGCGCCTGGCGCCGAACAAGCAGCAGCGCCTGCACATCGGCCTCGCCCGCGGCGTAGGCCTTCTGCGTCAGGCGCGCAGTCTCGCGCGCAGTGGCGGCCGCCTGCTCGGCCAGGCGCCAGCGCTCGACGCTGCCGACGGCGTCCTGGACCTGGCCGGACACCAACAGTTCGAGTTCGCGGCGCTGCCGGTCCAGGGCCGCGCGGGCGACCTCGACCTGCTTCAGCGCCTCCCGCGAAGCCTGCTCGCGGTAGTTGCCGCCCAGGGGAATGCTCAGGCTGATGCCCACCACCCGTTCGGTGCGCGAGGCCTCCGACGAGGTGAACACGCCGACGGTCGGGTCCGGCGTGCGATCGGCCCTTACGCGGTCGGCCGTCAGCTCGGCCTTGCGCAGACCCTGGGCCGCAGCTTTCAGCAAGGGGTGCGCGTCGAGCACGCGCGCGCGCCACTGAGCTTCGTCGCCGTCCAGCGCCGCCGGGTCAGGCAGCGGCTGCGGCTGGGGCGGCAATGCCGGGTAGCGGATCTTCAGCGCGGCCAGGGCCTTGGCCTCGACAGTGGCGGCTGTCGCCGCCTGCTGGCGGGCCTGGGCGACGTCACCCTGGGCGACATTGAGCTCCAGGCGTGAAGCATCGCCCGCCTTCTGCCGCAGCATGACGGTGCGCAGGTTCTCGTCGGTCGCTCGCACCTGCTCGTCCAGCGATTCCCGGGCCTGGCGCGCCGCGAGCCAGTCGATCCAGCCGTCGAGCAGGGTGCGCGCAGCCTCGACGCGCGCGGCGGCCAGTTGCGCGCGCGCCAGGTCCTCCGTGGTCTGGCCCAGGCGTCGATCGAGGCCCGCCTTGCCGGCGATGCGGATCGGCCGTTCGATCTGCATCGACCATTCATTGGAGTTCGTGCCCCCGTCGATGCGGCGGCGCTGCGCGGTGGCGCCCACGGTCCACTCGTGCGGGCCGGCCTCCAGCATGGCCGCGCCGTGGCGGGAGGCCTCCAGGGTACGCAGGGCCTGCACCACGGCGGGATCTTGTTCGATGGCCGTGCGGGCCAGCTCGGCGCTGGGCAGTTCCGCCGGCGAGGCCGCGCCGGCGGCCGGGGCCAGCGACCAGGCCAGGCCCAGGCTGAGTGCCACCGCGCGCGCGGTGGCAGCGAGTCGTGGGTGCGTCATTCGATCTCTCCTGCCTGGGCCAGCGCGGTGACCCAATAGCGCAGCCCCGTGCCGGCAAAGCCGGTGCGCAGCGCTGCGAGCAATTCGTCCAGTTCGTCGTGCTTGACCAGGATCTGGACCTGGACCGAGCGGCTGCGCCCCATCACCTGTTCGGTGCTGCTGAGGCGGCCATGCGCGGTGCCATGGCTGAAGGTGGGTGTGCTGGTGAAGACCTCGTTGCCCGCGACCTCGAGCAGCGTGTCCAGCAGCTTCTCTTCGATCTCGGGCGGGCTCACCAGGGTGAGGCAGTGACTAGGCATGGTTGAGCTCCTTGGCGTCGGCGGCTGCGGCGGACGACTGGCCGAATCTCAGGTACAGGATGGGCAGCAGGATCAGGGTCAGCGCCGTGGCCGTGATGAGCCCACCGATGACGACGATGGCCAACGGGCGCTGGATCTCCGACCCGGGGCCGGTGGCGAACAGCAGCGGAATCAGGCCGAAGGCCGTGATCGACGCCGTCATCAGCACCGGCCGCAGCCGTCGCTTGGCGCCCTGCACCACGCTCTCGTACAGGGACAGGCCCTCGGCGTGCAACTGGTTGAAGTAGCTCACCAGCACCACGCCGTTGAGCACCGCGATGCCCAGCAGCGCGATGAAGCCGACCGAGGCCGGCACCGACAGGTACTCGCCCGTCAGCCACAGTGCGACGATGCCGCCGACCAGCGCGAACGGGATGTTGCTGAGCACCAGCAGCGCCTGGCGCACCGATCCGAAGGTGGTGAAGAGGATGACGAAGATGAAGGCCAGAGACAGCGGCACCACCAGCGTCAGCCGCGCGGCGGCGCGCTGCTGGTTTTCGAACTGGCCGCCCCAGGCGACGCGGTAGCCGGTGGGCAGCTTGACCGCCTGCGCCACCTTGGCCTTGGCCTCCTCGACGAATCCGACCAGGTCGCGGCCGGTGACGTTGGCGATCACCACGCTGTAGCGGCTGCCCATCTCGCGGTCGATCTTCACCGGGCCGCTGGCGCGCTCCATGCGGGCCAGCGTGCGCAGCGGCACGCTCTGGCCATCGGGCGCGGTGATGCGCAGCGCCTCGAACTCGGCCGGCGAGATGCGCACGGCGTCCGGCCCGCGGATCACGATCGGCACGCGCTTGCTGCCGTCGATCACGCTGCCGGCGCGCTGGCCTTCGATCTGCACACGCAGCGCGTCCTGCACGTCCTCCACCGACAGGCCGTGGCGGCCCGCCGCGAGGCGGTCAATGATGACGCGCAGGTACTGCACGCCGTCGTTCTCCACCGTGTAGACGTCCTGGTTGCCGGGCACCTCCTTGATCTGCTTCTCGATCTGCGCGGCCAACTCGTTGAGCGTGCCCAGGTCGGGGCCGAAGACCTTGATCGCGACGTCGCCGCGCACGCCGATGATCATCTCGGAGACGCGCATGTCGATCGGCTGGGTGAAGCTGTAGGCGACGCCAGGCAACTCGTCGAGCACCTTGCGGATCTTGTCCTGCAGGGCCTCCTTGCTCTCGAACTGCCAGTCCGCGCGCGGCTTGAGCACGAGGAAGGTGTCGGTCTGGTTCAGGCCCATCGGGTCGAGGCCGATCTCGTCCGAGCCGGCGCGGGCCACGACGCCGGTGATCTCCGGGATCTGGCTCATCAATGCCTGGTGGATGCGCAGGTCCAGCGCCGCGGTCTGCTCCAGGCTCACCGACGGCAGCTTTTCGATGCCGACGATGATGTCGCCCTCGTCCATCGTGGGCATGAAGGTCTTGCCCACCAGCAGGTAGACGCCCGCCGCGCCCGCCAGCATGGCGCCGGCGATCACGAAGACCAGCTTCTGGCGCTTCAGCGCGAAGGCCAGCGTGGGCTCGTACAGGCGACCCAGCAAACGCGGCAGCCACGGGTCTTCATGCGCCACCTTCTTCAGCAGGTAGGACGCCAGCACCGGGATCACCGTCAGCGACAGCAGCAGCGAGCTGGCCAGCGCGAACACGATGGTCAGCGCCACCGGCACGAAGAACTTGCCCTCCAGGCCCTGCAGCGTCAGCAGCGGCAGGAAGACCACCACGATGATCAGGATGCCTGCCGCCACGGGCACCGAGACCTCGCGCACGGCGCGGAACACGACGTGCAGGCGCGGCAGCTTCTCCGCGCTCTTGTCGTGACCCAGATGCTGGACCACATTCTCGACCACCACCACGGCGGCATCGACCAGCATGCCCAGCGCGATCGCCAAGCCGCCCAGGCTCATCAGGTTGGCCGACATGCCGGTCGTGCGCATCAGGATGAAGGTGGCCAGGGCCGACAGCGGCAGCACCATCGCCACGGTCACCGCCGCGCGCAGGTTGCCCAGGAACGCACCGAGCAGCACCAGCACCAGCACGGTGGCCTCGAGCAAGGCCTTGGACACAGTGCCGACCGCCTTCTCGACCAGGCTGGCGCGGTTGTAGAAGACCTTCAGCTCGATGCCCTGGGGCAAGGTGGGCTTCAGCTCGTCCAGCTTCTGCGTGACACCCTCGACCACCTTCTGCGCATTGGCACCGGCCAGGCCGAGCACCAGGCCCTGCACGGCCTCGCCCTTGCCGTCCTGGGTGACCACGCCGTAGCGGGTGACGCTGCCGTCGCGCACCGTGGCGATCTCGCCCAGGCGCACGGTCTCGCCCTTGTCGGCCTTCACCACCACGGCACGCAGATCGTCGGCGCCGCGCAGGCTGCCTTCGGCGCGCACCAGCAGCACCTCGTCGCCCTCGCCCAGCCGCCCGGAGCCGTCGTTGCGGTTGTTGGCCTCGATCGCGGCCTTGATCTGGGCCGTCGAGATGCCGACGGCGGCGAGCTTGACCGGGTCGGGCAGCACTTCGAAGCTGCGCACCTTGCCGCCCAGCGCGTTGACGTCGGCCACGCCCGCCACCGAGCGCAGCGCCGGGCGGATGACCCAGTCGAGCAGGTTGCGCCGGTCCTCGAGGGAGTAGCCTTCGCCCTCGATGGTGAACATGAACATCTCGCCCAGCGGCGTCGTGATGGGTGCCATGCCGCCACTGATGCCGGCCGGCAGGTCGCCGGTGATGCCCGACAGGCGCTCCGAGACCTGCTGGCGGGCCCAGTAGATGTCGGTGCCGTCCTCGAAGTCGATCGTGACGTCGACGATGCCGTACTTGGACACCGAGCGCAGCATGCGCTGCTTGGGGATGCCCAACATCTCGACCTCGATCGGCAGCGCGATGCGGCTTTCGATCTCCTCGGGCGTCATGCCCGGGGCTTTCATGATGACCTTGACCTGGGTGCTGGAAACGTCGGGGAAGGCGTCGATCGGCAGGTTCTTGAAAGCCAACCAGCCGGCGCCCATGAGCAGAAGCCCGGCCAGCAGCACGAACAGCCGCTGGGCGAGCGCGAATTGAACGAGTCGGGCCAGCATCTCAGTTGCTCCCGCCCTTGCCGAGCCACGCTGCCTTCAGCGCGATCACCGAACTGACCGCGATCTCCTGGCCGGCCTTGAGCCCCCCGGCCACCAGCAGCGACTGCCCCGCACCGGCCTGGACGGTGACCGGCGTGGCCACGAAACCCTGTGGCGTGCGCACGAAGACGTAGGCCTTGTCGTCCTGGCGCGCCACGGCGGGCACCGGCACGGCCCAGCCCTCGGCGGCCGCGAAGGGCACGCGCACCTGCAGGGCCTCGCCGATGCGCAGGCCTGCCGCGCCCTGGGTGACCTCGGCGCGCAGCATCACCGTCTGGCTGTCGGAGACGATCGGCCCGAAGCCCACGGCGCGTGCCTCAAGTTCCCGTTCCACACCGGTCAGTGCGGCGCCTTTGAGCGCCACCTGCGACTGGCGATCCACAGGAATCTGCAAGTCCAGCCACAGCTTGCGTGTGTCGGCCACGCGCAGCACCGCATCTGCCGCCTGGACACGCTGGCCCGGCTTGACGTCAATCTTCGTGACGACTCCTGCGCTGCGTGCGCGCAGGAGCAGCGCGTCCTGCATGGCGCCGCCTTCGGCCACGCTACGGATCAGCGCTGGCTCGGCCCCAGCCAAGCGCAGCGCGGCCTCGGCCTGGGCCTGTCGCGAGCGGCCTTCCGCCGCGGCGGCCTCGGCTTCCTGCACGCGGCGCTCGGGCACGATGCCGTCAGTCAGCAGGCCACGCTCACGCGCCAGCGTCTTCTGCGACAACCTGGCCTTGGATGCAGCCTCCGTCAGGCGCAGCTGCAACTCGCCAAGTTCGGGGCTGACCAGACGCACGAGCGGCTGCCCGGGCTTGACGGTTTCGTTCTCGCTGACCAGCAGGCGGTCGATGCTGCCGGCCAGGGTGGCGCTGAGCACCGATTCCTGCGCCGGCGGCAAGACCACACGCGCCGGGTAGGCCAGGCCAGTGATCGGTGAGGGCTTGTCCAGGCGCTGCAGCTGGATGCCGAGGGCCTGCATCTGGGCGGGCGTCACCTTGAACTCGTCAGCGGCGCGCAGCGGCAGCGCCGCTGTCAGAGCGGCAAGAAGAATGGCGGCGCGCGCGAGCGTCGTCCGCGAGGGGCGGTAAGGCATGAGAACTCCACGAAGGTCAGGCGCGCGTCACGGCGCGCCGCTGAAAGCGGTGCGAAAAGGGCTTTCAGGCGCGCACGGGAGGCGCGCGTCCTTCGGGAGGTCGGCTGAGGGGGATGGGACGGGGTGGCGGCCACGCGTCGTTCGGCGCCCACGTGCCGGCCGCGTCCGCTTCTGCCGGCCGCAACGACTCGACTGGTGCCGGCAGCAGCACGGCCATCCACAGCGCACCCGCGCCCGGTTCGTCCGCCACGAGCGCCTGGGCGGCGACACGAAGCGTGGTCGTGGCGTGGAACACGCTCGGCTCGCCATCGTCCTCGACATGCGGCTGCGGCGAGGATGTCAGGTGCGTCGCGTCAGCCGCCAGAGCGGAGCTGTCGACACCCGAGTCGTGGTGGTGGCGGTGCAGGGGCGCGCCGACCAGGTCAGCCACCAGCACGACGACCAGCAACAGCCGGACCCACCATGCCGAGGCAAGGCGGGTCGGGTGCAGTCGTGCCAGCGGATTCATCGGTTGCTTCGTGGAGGACGCGCGCGCTTCAGAGGTACTTCGAGATGGACTTGAACTCGTCGAGCACCTGTCGCGTGCTGCGGGCCTTGGACTCGAGTGCGTGATCCAGGCAATGGTCGATGTGGTCGTGAATCATCTGCTGCTTGGCGGCCGCTATGGCCCGCTCGACGGCGTGCAACTGCTGTGCCACGTCGGTACAGGGGCGGTCCGCTTCCATCATCGCGATCACGTTCTGCAGATGGCCAGCGGCCCGGCGCAGCCGCTTGATCACCGTGGGGTGGGAGCCATGTTGTTTGGCGCTGTCCATGGTCACGATGCTACCCCGGAGACGGTTGCTCAGGCCAATCATATCCTCTCCAGGGGGATAGGATATGCCTACAATCTCACGCCGTGCATCGGGCCATTTGGCGCTGCACGGACGAGGCGAACGACGATGCTTGACTTTGCGACCCTGCTGCAGCAGGGCACGGCCAGTGCCTGGCTGTTCATCCCGAGCGCGATCCTGCTCGGTGCCTTGCACGGCCTCGAGCCGGGACACTCGAAGACGATGATGGCGGCTTTCATCGTCGCGATCCGCGGCACGGTGGGTCAGGCGGTGCTGCTCGGCATCGCAGCGACCGTGTCGCACACGGCCGTGGTGTGGCTGGTCGCGCTCGCCGGCATGTACGTGGGCCGGGGCTGGGACGCCGAGACGACGGAGCCCTACTTTCAGCTCGGCTCGGCGGTGCTGATCGTCGGCGTGGCGCTGTGGATGTTGTGGCGAACCTGGAGGGATCAGCGCGCGGCGGCGGCCGCTGGCCACGATCACGACCACGCCGAGCGGCGTCGCATCGACACCGGCCATGGCGTGATTCAACTGGAGGTCTTCGAGGACGGCGTGCCTCCAGTGTTCCGAGTCCGTTCGGAAGGCCGCGGCCACGCCTGGCTTGCGGACGAGGTGGCGGTCGAGACCGAACGACCCGATGGCGCGCGCCAGCGCTTCGGCTTCGTCGCCCGCGACGGGTTCCTCGAGTCGGAGCAGGCGATTCCGGAGCCCCACGAATTCGTCGCGCGCGTGAGTCTGGGCCACGCCGGCCACACGCACGACTACGACGTCGAGTTCACCGAAGCCGGCCACGCCCATGTGCATCCCGAAGATGGCGGACTCGATGTCTCCGCGCCGGGCTGGCAGGACGCGCACGAGCGCGCCCATGCCAACGACATCCGCCGACGCTTCGCCAACCGACACGTCACGACGGGGCAGATCGCGGTGTTCGGCCTGACCGGAGGCCTGATCCCCTGCCCCGCCGCGATCACCGTACTGCTGCTGTGTCTGCAGCTCAAGGAAATGGCGCTGGGTGCGACCCTGGTACTGGGCTTCAGCGTGGGCCTGGCGCTGACGCTGGTGCTGTCCGGCGTCGTGGCGGCGATCGGCATGCGTCACGCCGGCCAGCGCTGGGCCGGGATCGGCCGGCTGGCCAGCAAAGCCCCGTACCTTTCCGGTGGGCTGATCCTGATCGTGGCGTTGTACGTGGGCTGGCATGGCTGGACCGGCTTGCAGCTGCGCGGCTGATCGAAGGCAGTGGCGGCAGGGGCCGCCATCCGCGTGGTGTGTCAGCGCACCGTGAAGCGCACGGTGATGGCCTTTGCCGCCGGCGTCACCAGCGCCGCGACGACCTTCGCACCCTTGACCAGCTTCACGCCCTTCGCTTCGAGCTTGTCGCCCGCGACCACCAGTTCGGCCTCCGACTTCTCGGCGCCGTTCAGCACGGTGAGCTTGCCCCTCATGCCCGCGGGCGCCATCGGCTTGCCATGGTCCTCGACGTAGATCAGAGCGTTGCCGCCATCGGCGACGAGTTCGAACGACAGGTCGCTGGAGGTCGCCACCACGCCGCCATGCTTGGCAGGGCCGCCACCGTGGGCGAATGCGGCATTGAAAGACAGGGCCGACAGGCCCAGCACGACCGCGGTCAACAGCTTCTTCATCATCTCTTCGATCTCCTGCGAGGGTGCGGCGCTCTGGAACAGGCGGCGCCGCCGGGCCTGATGTCATCTCAATAGGCTTCCTGGGTGCCGGCGGCGCCCTGCGGCGCCTCGGCTTCAGGCTGGGTCAGGCGCTGTGTCGCCTTCTCGCCGAACAGCCAGAACAGCACCGGCGTGAGCAGGGTGTCGAGCAGCGTCGAGCTGACGAGACCGCCGAAGATCACCACCGCCACCGGATGCAGGATCTCCTTGCCCGGCGCGTCGGCGGCGAGCAGCAGCGGCGTCAGCGCAAAGGCCGCCACCAGCGCCGTCATCAGCACCGGCGTCAACCGCTCCAGCGAGCCGCGCACGATCATGGGCTGGCCGAAGGTTTCGCCCTCGAACTTGCACAGGTTGATGTAGTGGCTGATCTTCAGGATGCCGTTGCGCGTGGCGATGCCGGCCAGCGTGATGAAGCCCACCATCGACGCCACCGACAGGCTCACGCCCGCGATCCACATCGCCACCACCGAGCCGATCAGCGCCAGCGGGATGTTGGCCATGATGATGGCAGCCAGCACCACCGACTGATAGCGCGAGTACAGCACCAGGAACATCAGCGCCAGGGACACCACCGACAGGCCCGCGATCAACCGGGTGGCCTGCTCCTGGGCCTGGAACTGCCCCTCCAGGCTGACGAAGTTGCCGCTGGGCAGGGGTGTGCCGTCGATGACCCTGCGGATGTCGGCGATCACCCGCCCCATGTCGCCACCATCGGTGTTGGCGTAGACGATGATGCGGCGGCGGCCGTTCTCGCGCCCGATCTGGTTCGGCCCGTCGGTCTCTTCCACGGTCGCGATGGCCGACACCGGGATGCGCCCCGCCGGCGTGTCGATCAGCGTGCGCGCCAGATCCTGCGGCGTGCGCTGGTTGTCGGGCAGGCGCAGGACCAGCTCGTAGCGGCGCGGCCCGTCGACGATCTGCGCGCCATGCGCGCCATCGGTCAGCGCCTGCAGCACGCGGATCGCCTCGCCAGGCGCCAGACCCATCTGCGCGGCCTTGCGGTGGTCCAGCCGCACGCTGATCTGCGGGATCAGCACCTGCTTCTCGACCGTGAGGTCGACCAGCCCAGGCACCGCCGCCAGCTGCCCGCGCATCTGCTCGGCCAGGCCGCGCAGCGTGTCGGTGTCGTCGCCGAAGATCTTCACCGCGATCTGCGCACGCACGCCGGAGAGCAGGTGATCCAGACGGTGGCTGATGGGCTGCCCGATGGTCGCCTGCGCCGGCAGCGACGAGAGCCTCTCGCGGATGTCGGCCATGATGGTCTCGCGGTCACGCTCGCTGCGCTTCAGGTCGACGTCGATCTCGGCCGAGTGCACGCCTTCCGCATGCTCGTCGAGCTCGGCGCGGCCGGTGCGGCGGCCCACCTGCGTGACTTCGGGCACCTCGCGGATCAGCGTCTCGGCGACGGAGCCGACGCGGTTGGCTTCTGCCAGTGAGGTGCCCGGCTGCATCACCAGACCCAGCACCAGCGAACCCTCGTTGAAGGCCGGCAGGAAGGCACGCGGGAACATGGGCACCGTGGCCGCGGCGCCGGCCACCGCCAGCGCGGCGATCGCGATCAGCATCTTCGCGTGCGGGAACGACCAGGCCAGCAGCTTGCCGTCCTGGCGCTTCAGCCACGCCACCAGCGGGCTGTCGCCGTGGTCGAGCCGCTTCATCTTCGGCAGCAGGTAGTAGCAGAGCGCGGGCGTCACCGTCATCGAGACCAGCATGGACGCGAGGATCGACACGATGTAGGCAATACCCAGCGGCGAGAACAGCCGCCCTTCGATGCCCGGCAATGCAAACAGCGGCACGAACACCAGCACGACGATGATCGTCGCGTAGAGGATGCCCGAGCGCACCTCGACGCTGGCCCGCTCCACCACGTCGAAGACCGGCAGCGGGTTCGGCGCGCTGCGGTTCTGGCGCAGCCGGCGCACGATGTTCTCGACGCCCACGACCGCGTCGTCCACCAGCTCGCCGATGGCGATGGCCAGGCCGCCGAGTGTCATCACGTTGATCGACTGGCCGAGCCACTGGAACACCACCGCGGTGACGGCCAGCGACAGGGGGATCGCGACCAGCGAGATCACCGTCGTGCGCGCCGACAGCAGGAAGGCGAACAGCACGATGGCGACCATGATGGCGCCGTCGCGCAGCGCTTCGGTCACGTTGCCGATCGAGGCCTTGATGAAGTCGGCCTGGCGGAACAGCACGCGCGGCGCGGCAAGCCCCGGCGGCAGGCCCTGCTTCAGTTCGGAGAGCGCCGCCTCGATTTGCGCGGAGAGCTTCACCGTGTCGGCATCGGGCTGCTTCTGCACGCTGACCACCACCGCCGGGAGACCGTTGTAGCCGGCGTCGCCGCGCTTCAGGCCGGCCGCGAACGAGACCGTCGCCACCTGCTCGAGCAGGATGGCACGGCCCTCCTTCCAGGCCACGGCCACCCCGCCCAAATTCGCCGCCTGGTCCTCGGCCCGGTGGCTGCGGCCGAGGTGCCGGATCAGGTACTCGCGGCTGTTCAGGTCGATGAAGCCGCCGCCGGCGTTGCCGGCGTAGCCCTTCAAGGCCTGCTCGACCTGGGACAGCGAGACGCCGAACTGCGCCATGCGCGCGGTATCGGGTGCCACGCGCAAGGTGCGCACCTCGCCGCCGATGGGAATGACCTGCGACACGCCGGGGATCGACAGCAGGCGTGGGCGCAGCACGAAGTCGGCGTACTCGCGGGCCTGCATCGGTGTGGCCACCGGCGACTTGCCATCGCCGGGGACCAGCGGCAAGGCCACCAGCATGACCTCGCCCATGATCGACGACACCGGGCCCATCACCGGCGTGATGTCGCCGGGCATCTGCTCGCGCACCAGCGCCAGCCGCTCGGCCACCAACTGGCGGTTGCGGTAGATGTCGGTGCCCCAGTCGAACTCGGCATAGACCAGCGACAGGCCCACCCCCGAGGTCGAGCGCACGCGGGTCACGCCCGGCATGCCGTTCAGCGCGGTCTCGAGCGGAAAGGTGACGAGCTGCTCGACCTCTTCCGGCGCCATGCCGCCCGCCTCGGTGAGCACGGTGATCAGCGGCTTGTTGAGGTCGGGGAAGACATCGACCGGCGTGCGCCAGGCCGTCATCGCGCCGTAGACCATCAACAGCGCCGCCACCGCCAGCACGAACAGGCGGTTGTGCAGGCTGTAGCGAACGATCCAGTTGAACATGATCGTTCCTCGCTCAGCGGATCTGCGCGATCAGCGGCGCGCCCTGGACCACAACGCGGTTGTCCGCGCTCAGCCCTTGGGTCACCACGACCGTGCTCGCGTCCAGCGGCCGGTATTGCACCGGCTGCGGGATGAAGCGCTCGGCGCCCGACTTGATCCAGACGATGGGTTCGTTGGACGGGTTGCGCACCACGGCCTGGGCCGGCAGCACCACGCCCTTGATGCGCTCCTTCGACTGCGCCACGACGGTGACCGGCTGGCCGATCGCCAAAGGCAGGGATTCGCGCAGCGCTGCGCCCGGCTTTGCCGGCGTCACCGCGAAAGTCAGCGGCAGGACGCCGTCGCGCAGCGAGCGCGATACCCCGAGCAGGCGCAGCGTCACCTCGGGCACACCCTGCAGCGATGCACCGGCGACACGCGCAGCCACCGCCGCATCGGCAGTGGTGGCCTCCACCAGCATGCGCGCCGGGTCCACCACCTCGACCAGCACGTCGCGCGGCTCGACGACCTGGCCGACAACGAGATCCGCGCGGGCGATGACGCCGCTGACCGGCGCGGTCAGTGTTTCGCGCGCCACCAGGCTGCCGCCGATGCTGCGCTCGCGCTCGGCCAGGCTCGTCGCTTCGCTGCGCGCGGCCTCGATCTCCTTGCGCGGCACCGTGCCTTCCAGGCCTTCGAGTCGCTGCACCCGCTGCTCGGCCAGTTGCCGCTGCGCGCGCAGTTCGGCCAGCTGGGCCTGCTGGGTGCCCACGGCGTAGGGCTCGGCGCTGGGGCGTACGTAGGCCAGCACCTCGCCACGCTTGACGGACTGGCCAGCGACCGGCAGCCCTCTCGGCCCAGGCTCGATGCGCCCGCCGTACACCGCCTGCACACGCCCGCTGGCGTTCGGGTCCATCACCACCCTGCCCGGCATCTCGACCGTGGCGGCCGCGTCGGACTCCGGCGCCAGCACCGTGCGGATGGCCATGCGCCGCTGCGCCAGCTTGGGCACGTTGACACTGCCGTCGGGCAGCCGCGCCAGACCGGAGGCGTTGACCGTGGCGCCGGGTGCGTCGAGGTGCTCGCCGTTCGGGCCATGCGCGCCCGGGGCTGCATACGCCAGAGACACCAGAAGCATCCAGGCGACGAGCGCTGCGAGAACCAGCAGGCCGAGGCCGCCGCCGAACCACCAGAACTTGTGCTTCATCACAGGCCCCCCTGCTGCTTGCCAACTTCGCTGCGGCGTCGGCGCCACCAAGCGATGCCGCCGATCAGAGCCAGGGCCGCGGCGCCGGCGCCGATCCAGGCTGCGCGTTCCCGCTCATGGCTGTGTCCATGGGCATCGTTGCCAGGGGCGTGTCCGTGGTCGCTCGTCGCAACGGCGCCCGCACCGCGACCGCTGGCGTTCACCAGCGTGCCGTCGAGCAAGTCGCTGTCCTTGCCTGCCACCAGCGTGAACACGAGGCCGTGCTCGCCAGCCGCGCCCAATGCCTTGAGCATGGCCGCATCGGTGACGACATAGTCGCCTTGCTCGGCGCGGAACACGCCCGCGGCCTTCAGCAATCCGCTCTCGACTTCGAGCTTTGCACCCAGCACGGGCTCGTTGGTTTCGTAGCGGTCGACCACGATGACCAACTCGCCGGCACGCATTTCGGCGACCAGCTCGAAGGCTTCGGACTTGGCTTCGATGCGCGGCAGGGCCGAGGCGGCCCGCATCGCCGTCGGGCTGTCCAGATGCTCGCCATTGGGGCCGTGGGCACCCGGCGCGGCGATGACGAACACGCTCGTCGTCAGCAGCATGGCGCAGAGGGCCCTGGGTGCCCTGGGCAGTGGGTGCCGCGAGGCAATGCGATCGGTAAGAGATCTCATGGAAGAAGTCCGAGGGTTTGTTGGAGTCGGGCGCGGGCCAGGCCCAGCGCGGCGGTCTGGCGTGCCACGGCGCTGTCGGCCTGCGCCGCGGCGGCCAGCGCACGCAGCAGGTCGGGCAACGGGGTCTCGCCGGCACGGAAGGACTTGTCGATCAGGCTGGCGCGCTCGCGCAGCAGGCCTGCACGCGCGGTCTCGGCATCGAGTTGGGTCTCGGCCGAGCGCCGCGCCTCCCGGGCGGCGGCAATGTCGCTGTCGATGCGCTCACGCAAGCGTTGCTCTTGGGTTTCTGCGACGTCCAGTTCCGCGAGCGCCGCCGCTTCCAGCGGCCGATTGCGGTCGTCGGTGCCGAAGGGCAGGCGCAGGCCGACGACCAGGCTGCCTTGCGAGCCCTCGGCCCGGCCGGGGACGTCCTGCCGCACTCCCACGCTCAGCTCGGGCGCATCGCGCCGTGAGTGGCGCATCAGTTCCACCCGCTTGCGCGCCAGTTCACGGGCCTGGCCTGCCAGTTGAAGCTCCGGATGCGGCGACGTGCCTACCGGCGCTGTATCGGCCGGCGTCGCAGCCGACAGGTCCGGCCCGGCGGTCAGCCCGGTGAGCAAGGTCCAGCGGGCGCGCGCCGCCTGCAGGCGCTGGCGCGCCTCGGACTGCAGCGCGGACGCCGACCACTGCTCGGCCTGGGCCGCCAGGGCGTCCGCACGCGCCAGATCGCCGGCGCGCACGCGACGCTCGACATCGTCGGCCAGTTGCTTCAGCGCCTGAGTGTGGGTGTCGGCTTGAGTGAGCTCGGACTGCGAGGCCGTCAGTTGCCATGCGGCTTCACGCACTTCGCCGGCCAAGCGCAGGCGCGCCGCCTGTTCCGCGGCGAGTGCCTGAGCCACCGCGGCCTCGACCGTGCCCGAGCGGGCGGCCCGCTGGCCGGGGAGCCACAGCGGAACGGCGACCCCGATCTCGGTCTCGCGCTTGCCGGCGTTGCTTTGCAGGCGGTCGTCGCGGTGGCTCAGTGCCAGCGACGGTGGCACAGCCCAGAAGCTGCCCGCGGCGGCACGCTCGGCCTCGGCGCGGCGGCGCTGGCCGTCACTCTCGCGGGCCGCGACGGCGCGCTGCCAGGCGGCGTCCAGGGCCGTGCGAAGGCTCACGGTGCCGGCCGCCGGGCCGGATGCGGAGGGGAGCGCCGCGCTCGGGCCCCGTGGGATTTCAGCAGGCTGGGCCCGGACGAGCCCGCCGGCCAGGCTGCCCGCGATGACGCAGGCAGACAGCCAGAGAGAAGACTTCACGATGATCCTGACGATTCAACGGCATGGACCGGCGGTGAGCGCGTTCGGTGCGCGCCTGGGGCGGCCGAGAACGTGCGCGGAGTGCCGGTTCAGCGGAAGGCCGGGCGCCCATGAGCGGACGCCCGCCGCGAAGGCGGGTCAGGAGCAGGACCGAGGTGGCCTGAGCAGGCCGTCGAGCGTGGGGTCGGGCACGAGTCTGTCGTGCAGGCCGCCAGGCGCGGCCGACCCCGGGGGTGGGAAGGCGTGTGAGGCCGGGACCATCAGCGCAGCTGCCGCACTCACGTGATCGCTGAGCACGTGCTGCGCCGATTCCTTCGACTCGTCCAGGTGGTACGAGCCATCCTCGTGGTGGTGATGGCCCTCCTCCTGCCAGTGCAGCGCGGCGTGCCCCAGGTCGGCCAGGGCATTTGCCGTCGAGCCGGCGCGGGCAAGCGCCACCGATTGCCAGAGCATGGCAAACAGCATCACGAAGAGGACGGTAGATCGGCGCATCAGCCCGCGAGTGTATCGAAGCAAGCGACACCCGGCCGTTGCGCTGGGACATTGGCGTGCATGGCGTCCAGATCGATGACTGCATCCGCCATGGCCGTCAGCTCGGGGGTCTGCGACACGAAGAACTCGCGCTCGTACCCACCGAGCTTCAGAACCTCGCGTTTCATCGCCATGAACATGCGCTTGCGGTCGGCATCCAGTGCGCCATCGGCCTCGTCGCAGAACAGGGTCATGCAACGCCGGCCCGACTGCTGCGCGAGGTACAGCCCCACCGCGCGTGTCAGGCATTCGTTGATCCACTATGCCGAGAACCCGGATAT
>KZ836106.1 GCA_003265685.1 Piscinibacter caeni
GTGGCACCCGGCGATGCCGGCGCCGACGACGAGCGCCGCGGCCGGCGCCGCAACCGCCGCGACCGCCGGCGCGGCGAGCGACCCGAGGGCAGCCCCGACCCGGCCGCGGCGGTTGCGGAGCGCAGCGGCGAACTGTTCGCCGAGGTGCTCGCCGGCACCTTCGACAGCGAAGCCGAGGCGCCAGCCGAGGAAGGTGCCGCAGTGGCGGAAGCCCCCGCCGCCGAGGCAGAAGCCGCCGCCGAGCCGCACAAGCGCGTGCTGGCCGCCGACCCGGACGCGCCCAAGTTGCAGAAGGTGCTGGCCCAGTCCGGCATCGGCTCGCGCCGCGACATGGAGGAGCTGATCACCGAGGGCCGCATCACCGTCAACGGCGAGCCGGCGCATGTCGGCCAGCGCATCTCCTTCGGCGACCGCATCGCGCTGGACGGCAAGCCGGTCAAGGTGCGCATCCAGCCGCCGCCGCCGCGCGTGATCGCCTATCACAAGCCGGTCGGCGAGGTCGTCACGCACGACGACCCGCAGCAGCGCCCGACCGTGTTCCGCCGCCTGCCGCGCCTGCAGCAGGGCAAGTGGCAGTCGGTCGGCCGGCTCGACATCAACACCGAGGGTCTGCTGCTGTTCACCACCTCCGGCGAACTGGCCAACCAGCTGATGCACCCGCGTTTCGGCGTCGAGCGCGAGTACGCCGTGCGCGTGCTGGGCACGCTGACCGAGGAGCAGCGCGAGCAGCTGCTCGAGGGGGTCGAGATCGAGGGCCAGCAGGCCTCGTTCCGCTCCATCGTCGACGGCGGCGGCGAAGGCGTGAACCACTGGTACCGCGTCGTCATCACCGAGGGCCGCAACCGCGAGGTGCGCAAGCTGTTCGACGCGGTCGGGCTGACCGTCAGCCGGCTGATCCGCATCCGCTACGGCAACGTCGTGCTGCCGCGCGGCCTCAAGCGCGGCGTCTGGGTCGACCTGCCCGAAGGCGACGTGCGTGCCATCCGGCGCCTCGCCCAGGGCCCGCGCGAGGGCCAGCCGCAGCCCCGCGGCAACGAGCCGCAGCGCCAGAAGCCGCGCAACGAGCGCCAGGCCGGCCGGCCCGACCGCGCCGACCGCAACCGCAACCCGCCGCCGCCGCCGCGCGATCAGCGCGAACCGCGTGAACCACGCGAGCCCGGCTTCGAGGACGACGAGGAGTTCGACATCGATCCCGCGCGCATCCCGAACCCGCTGGAGCAGACCTTCGACAAGCGCTTCGTGCAGAACCCGCGCACCGGCGTCGGCGGCCGCGGCTTCTCGCGCGGCGGCGGCGGCTTCGGCCCAGGCGGCAGCAGCCCGGCGCAGGGCGGCGGCGGCGCCAAGAAGGGCGGCCCCAAGCAGCCCGACCCGATGCAGACCTCGGTCGGCTACATCGGCGGCGACGCCTTCCATCGAAAGAACCGTGGCGGCCGTGGCGGCAACCGCGGCGGCGGCGGGGGCGGTGGCTTCGGCGGGTTTGGCGGCGGAGGCGGGGGCGGGGGCGGTGGGGGTGGCCGCCGCGGCGGGCGCTGATCCGCGCCGCAAGGCCTTGACCGAAGCCGGCACCGGCTGCCGGACTACAATCCGAAACTTTGCCAAGTTATTGATTCAGGAGAAGAATTCATGGCGACCGAACGCACCCTCTCGATCATCAAGCCCGATGCCGTGGCCAAGAACGTGATCGGCCAGATCTACGCGCGCTTCGAGGGCGCCGGGCTGAAGATCGTGGCCGCGAAGATGGCGCACCTGTCGCGCGGCGAAGCCGAGGCGTTCTACGCGGTGCACAAGGCGCGTCCCTTTTTCAAGGACCTGGTCGAGTTCATGATCTCCGGGCCGGTCATGATCCAGGTGCTCGAGGGCGAAGGTGCGATCGCCAAGAACCGCGAGCTGATGGGTGCCACCGATCCGAAGAAGGCCGCCAAGGGCACCATCCGCGCCGACTTCGCCGACAGCATCGACGCCAACGCGGTGCACGGCTCGGACGCGCCGGAGACTGCCGCCGTCGAGGTGGCGTTCTTCTTCCCCGGCATGAACGTCTACTCGCGCTGAAGCCGACGTGGAACGGGTCAACCTGCTCGATCTCGACCGGGACGGGTTGACCGCGTTCGTCGAGTCGCTCGGCGAGAAGCGCTTCCGCGCCACCCAGCTGTTCCGCTGGATCCACCAGAAGGGCGCGGCCGAGTTCGACGCGATGACCGACCTGGCGCGTTCGCTGCGCGACAAGCTGCGCGAGCACGCCGAGGTGCGTGGCCTGGCGGTGATCGGCGAGCAGGCCTCGGCCGATGGCACGGTGAAGTGGCTGTTCGACGTCGGCGCCGGCAACGCCGTCGAGGCGGTGTTCATCCCCGAGGACGACCGCGGCACGCTGTGCGTGTCCTCGCAGGCCGGCTGCGCGGTCGGCTGCCGCTTCTGCTCCACCGGGCACCAGGGCTTCAGCCGCAACCTCTCGACCGGCGAGATCCTGGCGCAGCTGTGGTTCGCCGAACATGCGCTGCGCCGGCGCCTCGGCCTGCGCGAGGGCGAACGTGCGATCACCAACGTCGTGATGATGGGCATGGGCGAGCCGCTGCAGAACTACGCCGCGCTGGTGCCCGCGCTGCGCGCGATGCTCGACGACCACGGCTATGGCCTGTCGCGCCGCCGCGTGACCGTCTCCACCTCCGGCGTGGTGCCGATGATCGACCGGCTGCGCGACGACTGCCCGGTGGCGCTCGCCGTCTCGCTGCACGCGCCGGACGACGCGCTGCGCGACGACCTCGTGCCGCTGAACCGCAAGTACCCGCTGGCCGAGCTGCTGGCGGCCTGCCGCCGCTACCTCGACGCGGCCCCGCGCGACTTCATCACCTTCGAGTACTGCATGCTGGACGGCGTCAACGACAGCGACGATCACGCCCGTGCCCTGGTGCACCTGCTCCGGGACGACCCGGCCACCGCGCTGCCGTGCAAGCTCAACCTGATCCCGTTCAACCCCTTCCCCGAATCCGGCCTGCGCCGCTCGGGCGCGGCGCGGGTTCAGGCCTTCGCGAAGCTGCTGCAGGAGGCCGGCATCGTCACCACCGTGCGCAAGACCCGCGGCGACGACATCGCCGCCGCCTGCGGCCAGCTGGCCGGCGAGGTGCAGGACCGCACCAACGCGCGCGAACGCGTCACGCAGGCGCGCATCGCGGTGCTGCGGCGTGCCGGCAGCGGGGTGCAGGCATGAGGGCCCTCGCGGCGCTGCTGCTGGCCGGTGCCGCGGCACTGGCGGCGTGCACCACCACGACCACCCAGACCACCTCGGTGCCGACCACCGACCCGCCGCGCCAGCCGGCCACGCCGGCGGACCCGGCAGCCGACCAGGCGCGCCGCGCGCGGGTGCGCATGGAACTGGCCGCGGCCTACTTCGGGCGCGGGCAGATGGACGTGGCGCTCGAGGAGGTCAATCGCGTGATCGCGATCGACCCGAACCTGGTCGCGGCGCACAACCTGCGCGGCCTGATCCAGGCCAACCTCGGCGAGGTCGCGGCGGCCGAGGCGAGCTTCCGGCGTGCGCTGACGCTGGGGCCGCGCGACGTCGACTCGATGCAGAACTACAGCTGGTTCCTGTGCCAGCAGAAGCGTTATGCGGAGGCCGACGCGCAGTTCGAGCAGACGCTCGCGCTGCCGACCAACCGCGAGCCGGCACGAACGCTGCTCGCGCAGGGCGTGTGCCGCGCCTTCGCCGGCCAGCTCGAGCCGGCCGAGCGGGCGCTGACACGCTCCTACGAGCTCGACCCGAACAACCCGGCGACGGCGGTCAACCTGTCCGAGCTGCTGCTGCGCCGCGGCGAGGCCGAGCGGGCGCGTTTCTACATCCGCCGCGTCAACAGCCAGCCGCAGCTGGTGAACGCGCAGACGCTGTGGCTGGCCGCGCGCATCGAGCACAAGCTCGGCAACGAGACCGGCGCACGCGACTTCGGCGCGCAGTTGCGCAGCCGCTTCGGCGATTCGCGCGAGGCGCTGGCGTTCGAGAGGGGACGCTTCGATGACTGAGGACCGCGCCGACGCCGCCGCGCCGGCGGCCAGTGCTGGCGCGCTGCTGCGCCAGGCCCGCCAGGCGCAGGGCATGCACATCGCCGTGCTGTCGGCGGCCATCAAGGTGCCGCAGCGCAAGCTCGAGGCGCTCGAGGCCGACCGCTACGACGAGCTGCCCGACGCCACCTTCACGCGCGCACTGGCGCAGACCGTGTGCCGCACGCTGAAGATCGATGCCGCGCCGGTGCTCGCGCTGCTGCCCAAGGCCTTCAGCGATTCGCGCCTGGAGCACGTGGCCGAGGGCATCAACGCGCCGTTCCGCGACCGCGGCGGGCCCGACACCGGCGGCGACTGGGGCATCGCGCTGTCGCCCGCGGTGTGGGCTGCGCTGGGGGTGCTGGTGCTGGCGGCCGGGGTCTATTTCATGCCGCCGGGCCTGCTCGGTCCGTCCGCCTCCTCGGGCGCGGCCTCGGCGCCGGTCGTGTCGGTGCTGCCGGCATCGGCGGTGGCACCCACCCCCGCACCGGTGGCCGAAGCGCCGGCGGCCTCGGCCGCGGTGGCGGCGGCCGAGCCACCCGCCTCGACCGCCGGCGAGACGGTGCACTCCGCGCCGCTGGCGGCGGCCAACGATTCCGCCGCCAGCGCACCTGCCGTGCCGCCGGCTGCCGGCGCGCTGCTGCTGCGCACCTCGGCGGAGTCGTGGATCGAGGTGATCGACGCGCGCGGCCAGACACTGCTGTCGCGCGTGGTGACGCCCGGCGAGGTGGTCGGGCTGGACGGCGCGATGCCGCTGCGGCTGACCGTCGGCAATGCGGCCGCGACCACGGTCTCGTTGCGCGGCCAGCCGGTGGACCTGGCGCCGCGCACGCGCGACAACGTCGCGCGGCTCGAACTGAAGTGAGCTGCCGAGCATGAGCGACGACAACTTCATCGAACCCGCGCGGCCGGCGCCGCGCCGCACCCGCCAGGCCCGTGTGCGCTGGGGCGACCACGTGGTGACGATCGGCGGCGACGCGCCGGTGCGCGTGCAGTCGATGACCAACACCGACACGGTGGACGTGATCGAGACCGCCGTCCAGGTCAAGGAGCTGGCGCGCGCCGGCTCGGAGCTGGTGCGCATCACGGTGAACACGCCCGAGGCGGCGCAGGCGGTGCCGCACATCCGCGAGCAGCTCGACCGCATGGGCGTCGACGTGCCGCTGGTGGGCGATTTCCACTACAACGGCCACCGCCTGCTGACCGAGTTCCCGGCTTGCGCGCAGACGCTGTCGAAGTACCGCATCAACCCGGGCAATGTCGGCAAGGGCGACAAGCGCGATCGCCAGTTCGCCCAGATGGTCGAGGTGGCCGCGCAGCACGACAAGGTGGTGCGCATCGGCGTCAACTGGGGCAGCCTGGACCAGGAACTGCTCGCCCAGCTGATGGACGAGAACGCCAAGCTCGCCGAGCCGCACGAGCCGCAGCAGATCATGTACCGCGCGATCGTGATGTCGGCGCTCGAGTCGGCGAAACGCGCCGAGGAGATCGGCCTGCGCGCCGACCAGATCATCCTGTCGTGCAAGATGTCCGGCGTGCAGGACCTGGTGAGCGTCTACCGCGCGCTCGCGAAGCGCTGCGACTACGCGCTGCACCTCGGGCTGACCGAGGCCGGCATGGGCACCAAGGGCACGGTGGCCTCGACCGCCGCGCTCGCGCTGCTGCTGCAGGAGGGCATCGGCGACACCATCCGCGTCAGCCTCACGCCGCAGCCCGGCGAGGCGCGCACGCAGGAGGTGGTGGTGGCCCTCGAGATCCTGCAGTCGCTCGGCCTGCGCTCGTTCAACCCGAGCGTCACCGCCTGCCCGGGCTGCGGCCGCACCACCAGCACCACCTTCCAGGAACTGGCCAAGCAGATCGACGACTACCTGCGCGCCCAGATGCCGGTGTGGAAGGCGAAGTACCCCGGCGTCGAGACCATGAAGGTCGCGGTGATGGGCTGTATCGTCAACGGCCCGGGCGAGAGCAAGCATGCCGACATCGGCATCAGCCTGCCGGGCACCGGCGAGGCGCCGGCCGCGCCGGTGTTCATCGACGGCGAGAAGGCGCTGACGCTGCGCGGCGAGGGCATCGCGCGCGAGTTCCAGGCCCTGGTCGAGAACTACATCGAGAAGCGCTTCGGCGCCGCCGCCTGAAATCCGCGGCTGCACTGGCCGCTCCTTCCCGAGTTGTCATGGCTGACATCCTGCGTGCCGTCAAGGGCATGAACGACATCCTGCCGGCCAGCGTGCCGCGCACCGAGAAGCTGCCCGACTCGGCGCTGTGGTCCTGGTTCGAGGCCACGGTGCGCGAGGTGCTGGCGCGCTACGGCTACCAGTACCTCGTGACGCCGATCGTCGAGCCGACGGCGCTGTTCGTGCGCGGGCTGGGCGAGGTGACCGACATCGTCGAGAAGGAGATGTACTCTTTCACCGATTCGATGAACGGCGACCAGCTCACGCTGCGCCCGGAGGCCACTGCCGGCATCGTGCGTGCGATGGTCGAGCACAACGCGCTCTACAACGGGCCGCTGCGCCTGTGGACCATCGGTCCGATGTTCCGCCACGAGCGGCCGCAGAAGGGCCGCTACCGGCAGTTCCACCAGCTCGACGTCGAGGCGCTCGGTTTCCCCGGGCCGGACGTGGACGCCGAGATGATCCTGATGTTGCGCGCGCTGTGGGTCGCGCTCGGGCTCGAGGTCGGGCGCGACGTGCGGCTCGAGCTCAACAGCCTGGGCCAGCCGGCCGAGCGCCTGGCGCACCGCGCCGCGCTGATCGCGCACTTCGAGGCGCACGCGGCGCAGCTCGACGAGGACGCGAAGCGCCGCCTGCACAGCAACCCGCTGCGCATCCTCGACAGCAAGAACCCGGCGATGCAGGCGCTGATCGAGGCCGCGCCGAAGCTCGCAGATTTCCTCGGCGCCGAGTCGCTCGCGCATTTCGATGCGCTGCGTGCCGTGCTGGATGCCGCCGGGCTCGCCTACCGCATCAACCCGCGCCTGGTGCGCGGCATGGACTACTACAACCTGACCGTGTTCGAGTGGGTCACCGACCAGCTCGGCTCGCAGGGCACGGTGTGCGGCGGCGGCCGCTACGATGGGCTGTTCGAGCAGCTCGGTGGCAAGCCGGCGCCGGCGGTCGGCTTCGGCCTGGGCATCGAGCGCCTGCTGCTGCTGTTGCAGGAGCTGAAGGTGGCGCGGCCCTCGGCGGCACCGCAGGCCTATGCCGTGCTGCCCTCCGCCGCGGCGCTGCCGCGCGCGATGGCGCTGCTGGAGCAGCTGCGCGAGCGCGGCATCGCGGTGCAGATGCACGCCGGCGGCGGCGGCATGAAGGCCCAGTTCAAGCGCGCCGACGCGAGCGGGGCGCGCTGGGCGCTGATCTTTGGCGACGACGAGCTGGCGCGCGGCGAGGTGGCGCTGAAGGACCTGCGCGACGCCACGGCCGCCCAGATCGCCCTGCCGCTGGCCGGCGTGGCCGACTGGGCGGCGCGCCTGCGCACCGCATAATCCGCGCTTTGCCTCTTCGACCCCGGTTCCCCCCATGGCCACGCATCTCGACCTCGAAGAACAGGAACAGCTCGACCAGCTGAAGGCGTTCTGGAAGCAGTACGGCAACGCCATCGTCTGGCTGCTGACCCTGGTGCTGGCCGGCTTCGCGGCCTGGAACGGCTGGAACTGGTGGCAGCGCGAGCAGGCCGTCAAGGCCGGCGCGATGTTCGACGAGCTCGACCGCGCCGTGCAGGCCGGCGAGTCGGCGCGTGCGGCCGGTGTCTTCAAGGACATGCAGGAGCGTTTCCCGCGCACCGCGTTCACGCAGCAGGGCGGCCTGGCCACGGCCCGGGTGCAGTTCGAGAAGGGCGAGCTCGATGCGGCCGCGGCCACGCTCGGCTGGGTGGCCGACAACGCCGTCGAGGACGAGTACAAGACCGTCGCCCGGCTGCGCCTGGCCGGCGTGCTGGCCGACCAGAAGAAGTACGACGACGCGCTCAAGCAGCTCGACGCGGCCACCGCGAAGGAATTCGAGGCGCTGGTGGCCGACCGCCGCGGCGACGTGCTGATGGCGATGGGCCGCAAGGACGAGGCCAAGGTGGCCTGGCAGAAGGCCTGGGGCGCGATGGACGCCAAGGTCGAGTACCGCCGCCTGATCGATGCCAAGCTGACCGCCATCGGCGCCGCGCCCGCTGCCTCGGCGCCTGCGGCGGGCGGAGCGACCCGATGAGGCTGCGCGGCGCGCCGCTCGCGCTGCTGCTGGCGGCCGCCGTGCTGGCGGCCTGCAGCTCGACCGACAAGCCCAAGCCCAAGGCGCTGCCAGCCATCGAGAAGCCGATCGCTGGGCGGCAGGTCTGGTCGGCGCGCCTGGACAGCGTGCGCTTCCCGCTCGGCGTGGCCACCGCCGGCGGCGTGTTCACCGTCGCGTCGACCGACGGCACCGTGCTCGCGTTGCAGCCCGAGACCGGCCGCGAGGTCTGGCGCGGCAGCGCCGGCGATCGACTGGCCGCCGGCGTGGGCAGCGACGGACGCTGGGCCGCGGTGGTGACGCGCGACAACGAACTGGTCGTGCTCGAGGCCGGCAAGAAGGCCTGGCAGAAGCCGCTCGGCACCCGCGTGGTGACCGCGCCGCTGGTGGCCGGCGAGCGAGTGTTCGTGCTGGCGGGCGACCGCAGCGTGCACGCCTTCGACCTGCGCGACGGCCGCCGCCTGTGGAGCGTGCAGCGACCGGGCGACCCGTTGACCCTGGCCCGGCCGGGGCTGCTGATGCCGTTCAAGGACACCCTGCTGGTCGGGCAGGGCGCGCGCCTGGCCGGGCTCGACCCGCTGCGCGGCACGCTGCGCTGGGAGGTGCCGATGGCCTCGCCGCGCGGCACCAACGAGGTCGAGCGCCTCGCCGAACTGGTGTCGCCGCCGGCCCGCATCGGCGACCAGGTCTGCGCGCGTGCCTTCCAGTCGGCGGTGGCCTGCGCCAACGCCGAGCGCGGCAGCCTCGGCTGGAGCAAGAACTTCGGCGGCACCGAGGGTGTCGCGGGCGACGATCGCCTGATCGTGGCGGCCGATGCGTCCGACCGGCTGAGCGCGTGGCGCACCGGCAGCGGCGAGGTGGCCTGGAGCAGCGAGGCGCTGATGCACCGCGAGCTCGGCTCGCCGCTGATGGCCGGCGACACGGTCGTGTTCGGCGACGCCTCCGGCACGCTGCACTGGCTGGCGCGCGACAGCGGCGCGCCGCTGCTGCGCCTGGCGACCGACGGCTCGGGCCTGGCCGCCGCACCGGTGGCGATCGGCACGACGCTGCTGGCGGTCACGAAGAGCGGCGGCGTGTACGCGTTCCGGCCCAACTAGGACGCCTTCGATGAAGCCGGTCATCGCCATCGTCGGCCGGCCCAATGTCGGCAAGTCGACGCTGTTCAACCGCATGACCAAGAGCCGCGACGCGATCGTGGCCGACTTCGCCGGCCTGACGCGCGACCGGCACTACGGCGACGGCAAGCTCGGCAGCCGCGAGTACATCGTCGTCGACACCGGCGGCTTCGAGCCGACCGCCGAGACCGGCATCGTGCGCGAGATGGCCAAGCAGACGCGCCAGGCGGTGGCCGAGGCCGATGCGGTGATCTTCGTCGTCGACGTGCGCGCCGGGCTGTCGGCGCTGGACCACGACATCGCCGACTACCTGCGCACCACCGGCAAGAAGGTGCTGCTGGCGGCCAACAAGGCCGAGGGCATGGTCGATTCGCCGCTGCTGGCGGAGTTCTGGGAGCTCGGCCTGGGCGAGCCGCACCCGGTCTCCTCGGCGCACGGGCAGGGCATCCGCAGCCTGACCGAGGCGGCGCTGGCCGATTGCCCGGAAGACGAGCCGGCCGAGGGCGAGTCGGACGAAGCCGCGCCGATCCGCCTGGCGGTGGCCGGACGGCCGAACGTCGGCAAGTCGACCCTGATCAACACCTGGCTGGGCGAGGAACGCCTGGTCGCCTTCGACCTGCCGGGCACCACGCGCGACGCGATCCACGTGCCCTTCGAGCGCCACGGCCAGAAGTTCGAACTGATCGACACCGCGGGCCTGCGCCGCAAGGGCAAGGTGTTCGAGGCGATCGAGAAGTTCTCGGTCGTCAAGACGCTGCAGGCGATCGCCGACGCCAACGTCGTCGTGCTGCTGCTCGACGCGACACAGGGCGTGACCGACCAGGACGCCCACATCGCCGGCTACATCCTCGACAGCGGGCGCGCGGTGGTGCTGGCGGTCAACAAGTGGGACGCGGTCGACGACTACCAGAAGCAGACCCTGCAGCGTTCGATCGAGCAGCGCCTGGCCTTCTTGAAATACGCGCCCCTGCTCCACATCTCCGCCAAGCGCCGTCAGGGCCTGGGCCCGCTGTGGAAGGCGATCGCCGAGGCCCATGCCTCGGCGACGCGCAAGCTGCCGACCCCGATCCTGACGCGCCTGCTGATCGAGGCGGTGCAGCACCAGGCGCCCAAGCGCGCCGGCATGTTCCGTCCCAAGCTGCGTTATGCCCACCAGGGCGGCATGAACCCGCCCATCATCGTCATCCACGGCTCCTCGCTCGACCACGTGACCGACGCTTACAAACGCTTCCTCGAGGGCCGCTTCCGCGAGCATTTCAAGCTGGTCGGCACGCCGCTGCGCATCGAGATGCGCTCGGCGAGGAACCCTTTCGATCCCGAGTGAATCGGAGAAATCCCGCAGGGGCCGGACCGCTGTGATAACGTGGGCGATCCAAGAACTTTCAACACGGAGAATATCGTGAGCAACAAAGGGCAGCTTCTACAAGACCCGTTCCTGAACCTGCTGCGCAAGGAGCATGTTCCGGTGTCGATCTACCTCGTCAACGGCATCAAGCTGCAAGGCCACATCGAGTCCTTCGACCAGTACGTGGTCCTGCTGCGCAACACTGTCACCCAGATGGTCTACAAGCACGCGATCTCGACCGTCGTGCCAGGCCGTGCCGTGAACTTCCACGCTGCCGAAGCGCAAGACCAAGCTTGATCCCCGCGCAAGCCCCCGGGGCACCCCGGGCGATCCTGGTCGGCGTCGACCTCGGCGGGTCGGCGCCGTTCGATGCCACGCTCGACGAACTCGCCTTGCTGGCCGAATCGGCTGGCGACGAGCCGGTCGCGCGTGTGATCGCGCGCCGCAAGGCGCCCGACCCGGCCCTCTTCGTCGGCTCCGGCAAGGCCGACGAGATCAAGGCCCTGGTGCTCGGCCACCAGGCCGAGGCCGTGCTGTTCGACCAGGCGCTCTCGCCGGCGCAGCAGCGCAACCTCGAACGCCACCTCGGCGTGGCGGTGGCCGACCGCACCATGCTGATCCTGGAGATCTTCGCCGCGCGCGCGCAGAGCCACGAGGGCAAGCTGCAGGTCGAGCTGGCGCGGCTGCAGTACCTGGCTACGCGGCTGGTGCGGCGCTGGAGCCACCTGGAGCGCCAGCAGGGCGGCATCGGCACGCGCGGCGGCCCGGGCGAGGCGCAGATCGAACTCGACCGGCGCATGATCGACGAGCGCATCAAGCAGGTGAAGCTGCGCCTGGTGCGCGTCAAGAAGCAGCGCGCCACGCAGCGCCGCGCGCGCGAGCGCAACCAGACCTTCCGCGTCTCGCTGGTGGGCTACACCAACGCCGGCAAGTCGACGCTGTTCAACGCGCTGGTCAAGGCGCGCAGCTACGCCGCCGACCAGCTGTTCGCCACGCTCGACACCACCACGCGCCAGCTCTGGCTCGAGGAGGCCGGGCGCGGCGTCTCTCTGTCCGACACCGTCGGCTTCATCCGCGACCTGCCGCACAAGCTGGTCGAGGCCTTCGAGGCCACCCTGCAGGAGGCGGCCGAGGCCGACCTGCTGCTGCACGTGGTCGACTACTCGAGCCCGGTGCTCGACGAGCAGATGGCCGAGGTCGAGCGCGTGCTCGAGGAGATCGGCGCCGGGCGCATACCGCAGGTGCTGGTCTACAACAAGGTCGACCGGCTCGAGGCCAGCCAGCGCCCGCGCGTGCTGTGCGACGAGATCGAGCGCCCCGGCGGCGTGCGCGTCCCGCGTGTGTTCGTCAGCGCGCTCGACGGCACCGGCCTGGACGAACTGCGCCGCGTGCTGACCGCGGCGGTGGCCGGCGCGCCGGCCGCCGCTGCAGCACCGGCCGAGGACCCCCGCTTCGACGAATCGCCGCTCACCGGCACCCACGACTCCCACGCATGACCATGAATCCGCTTCACGCCCTGCGCGCCGCCGCGGGCCGCCTGCTCAGCAGCGGCCGCAACGACGGCCCGCCCGACCTGGACGAACTCTGGCGCGATTTCAACCGCAAGCTCGGCGGCCTGTTCGGCGGCAAGGGCGGCGCACGCGGCGGCGGCACCGGTGGCGGTGACGACGGCGGCGGCGGCGGCGGGCCGAACTTCCAGCCCGACATGAAGAGCGCCGGCATCGGCGCCGGCCTGATCGTCGGCGTGGTCGCGCTGATCTGGCTCGGCAGCGGCTTCTTCATCGTGCAGGAAGGCCAGCAGGCCGTCGTCACCTCGTTCGGCAAGTACAGCCACACCGCGGACGCCGGCTTCCAATGGCGCATGCCGTATCCGTTCCAGGCGCACGAGACGGTCAGCGTCACGCAGCTGCGCTCGCGCGAGGTCGGCCGCAACTCGGTCGTGCAGGCCACCGGGCTGCGCGACTCGTCGATGCTCACGCAGGACGAGAACATCATCGACATCCGCTTCACCGTGCAGTACCGGCTCAAGGACGCGCGCGCCTTCCTGTTCGAGAACCGCGATCCCGAGGAGGCGGTGACCCTGGCCGCGGAGTCGGCGGTGCGCGAGATCGTCGGGCGCAGCAAGATCGACTCGGTGCTGTACGAGCAGCGCGACGCGATCGCCGCCGAGCTCGTCAAGTCGATCCAGGACCAGCTCGACCGGCTCAAGGCCGGCATCCTGGTGGTCAACGTCAACATGCAGAGCGTGCAACCGCCCGAGCAGGTGCAGGCCGCATTCGAGGACACGCTCAAGGCCGGCCAGGACGGGGACCGCCTGATCAAGGAAGGCCAGGCCTACGCCAGCGACGTGATCCCGAAGGCGCAGGGCACGGCGGCCCGCCTGCGCGAGGAGGCCGAGGGCTACAAGTCGAGCGTGATCGCGCAGGCCGAAGGCGACGCGCAGCGCTTCAGCCGCGTGCTGACCGAGTACCAGAAGGCACCCGGCGTCACGCGCGACCGGCTCTACGTCGACGCGATGCGCGAGGTGTACTCGAACGTCAGCAAGGTGATGATCGACAGCCGCAACAACTCGAACCTGCTGTACCTGCCGCTGGACAAGCTGATGCAGCAGGCCGGCGGCGCGGCCGGCGCGGCGGCGGCGCAGACCCTGCCGGCCCCGGTGGCCGGCGACGCCGCGGCGGCAGGCGCAAGCGCGGACGCGCGCTCGCGCGACAACCAGCGCTCACGCGACCGTGACGGGCGCTGAGCGGGCAGGGGAGTACATCGCATCATGAATCGCATCGGAGTCCTCGTCGGCGGCGCGCTGGTCGCGCTGATGATCGCCGCGTCGACGCTGTTCGTCGTCGACCAGCGCCAGGTGGCCGTGATCTACGCCCTGGGCGAGATCAAGGAAGTCATCACCGAGCCGGGCCTGAAGGTCAAGCTGCCGCCGCCGTTCCAGAACGTCGTGTTCCTCGACCGGCGCATCCAGACGCTCGACAGCCCCGACACGCGGCCGATCTTCACGGCCGAGAAGAAGAGCCTGGTGATCGACTGGCTGGTCAAGTGGCGCGTGGCCGAACCGCGCCAGTTCATCCGCAACAACGGCACCGACATCCGCAACCTCGAGACGCGCCTGGCGCCGGTGGTGCACGCCGCGTTCAACGAGGAGGTGACCAAGCGCACCGTCGGCGGCGTGCTCTCGATCGAGCGCGACAAGGTCATGCAGGACGTGCGCCGGCGCCTCGACGACGACGCCAAGGCCTTCGGCATCGAGGTGCTGGACGTGCGCATCAAGCGGGTCGACTTCGTTGCCAACATCACCGAGTCGATCTACAGCCGCATGCGCTCGGAGCGCCAGCAGGTCGCCAACCAGCTGCGCTCCACCGGCTCGGCCGAGGGCGAGAAGATCCGCGCCGACGCCGACCGGCAGCGCCAGGTCATCGTCGCCGAGGCCTACCGCGACGCACAGAAGGTCAAGGGCGAGGGTGACGGACAGGCCTCCGCGATCTTCGCCGAGGCCTTCGGCCGCGACCCGCAGTTCGCGCAGTTCTACCGCAGCCTCGAGGCCTATCGCGCGAGCTTCCGCAGCAAGTCGGACGTGATGGTGGTCGACCCGGGCAACGACTTCTTCAAGGCCATGCGCAGCAGCGGCGGTGCGCCGTCGGGCAAGTAGTCGCACCCCGTGGGCTTCTGGGACCTGCTGCTGCCGGCCTGCGCGCTGGTGCTGGTGATCGAGGGCGTGCTGCCCTTTCTCGGGCCGGCGCTGTGGCGCCGCCTGTTCGAGCAGGCCACGCGCCTGTCCGACGGGCAGATCCGCTTCCTCGGCCTGTCCAGCATGCTCAGCGGGTTGGTGCTGCTGGTCCTGTTCTGGAACTGAGTCGCCCAGGTTCGCGCCGGTACAATTCCGTTTTCAGTACCCGGCGCTTGTCCATGTCTTCTGCTTGGCTGTTGCCCGAGCACCTTGCCGACGTCCTGCCGGCGCAGGCCCGCCACATCGAGGAACTGCGCCGCGGCCTGCTCGACGTGGCACGTTCGTACGGTTGCGAACTGGTCATCCCGCCGCTGGCCGAGCACCTCGACTCGCTGCTCTCGGGCACCGGCGGCGACCTCGACCTGAAGACCTTCAAGCTGGTCGACCAGCTCTCCGGCCGCACGCTGGGCGTGCGCGCCGACAGCACGCCGCAGGTGGCGCGCATCGACGCGCACCTGCTGAACCGCCGTGGCGTGACGCGCCTGTGCTACTGCGGCCCGGTGCTGCATGCGCGGCCCGCGGGCATGCAGGCCTCGCGCGAGCCGCTGCAGTTCGGTGCGGAGATCTACGGCCATGCCGGCCTGGAGGCCGACCTGGAGGTGCTCGACCTGGCACTGGACTGCCTCGGCGACGCCGGCCTGCCCGGCGTCGTGCTCGACCTGGCCGATACACGGATCGTGCGCGCGCTGCTCGAGGGGCTGGACACGGCGGCGCGTGACCGTGCCCTCGTCGCGCTGGCCGCGAAGGACCAGGCCACGCTGGAGGTGGCCGTGCAGCCGCTGGAGCCGGGGCGCCGGCGTGCGCTGCTCGCGCTGCCGACGCTCTACGGCGACGACGCCATCCTCGCCCGGGCGCGCGAGCTGCTTCCGCCGCTGCCGGCGCTGCGGCTCGCGCTCGACGAACTGGCCACGCTCGGCCGGCATGTGCGCCAGGCACATCCGCAGGCGCGTGTCGGCTACGACCTGGCCGACGTGGGCGGCTCGGCCTACTACAGCGGCGCGCGTTTCGCGGTCTATGCCGAAGGCTCGAGCGATGCGGTGGCGCGCGGCGGCCGCTACGACGAGGTCGGCGAGGTGTTCGGGCGCAAGCGCCCGGCGGTCGGCTTCAGCCTCGACCTGAAGGAGATCGCCGAACTGGTGCCCGCCGCCGGCGGGCGCGCCGCGATCCGCGCCCCCTGGGCCGAGGACAGCGCGCTGCGCGGCGCGGTGCGCCGGCTGCGCGAGCAGGGCGAGACGGTCGTGTGCATGCTGCCCGGCCACGAGCACGAGGGCCAGGAGTTCGACTGCGACCGCGAGCTGGTCGCCGTCGGCGGCCAGTGGGTCGTGCGCGCGCTCTGAGATCGGATACGAATCGGCTTGAACATGCAGCAAACAACTTCCGGGGCCCGCGGGCACAACGTCGTCGTCGTCGGCACGCAATGGGGCGACGAGGGCAAGGGCAAGGTCGTCGACTGGCTGACCGATCACGCGCAGGCGGTGGTGCGCTTCCAGGGTGGCCACAACGCCGGCCACACGCTGGTGATCAAGGGGGTCAAGACGGCTCTGCAGCTGATCCCCTCGGGCATCATGCGCGACGGCGTGGCCTGCTTCATCGGCAATGGCGTGGTGGTCGACCCGACCCACCTGCTGGCCGAGATCACGCGGCTCGAAGGCATCGGGCTGGACGTGCGCTCGCGGCTGCGCATCTCCGAATCCTGTCCGCTGATCCTGCCCTTCCACGTCGCCGTCGACCATGCACGCGAGTCGCTGCGCGAGACCAGCGGCGCCGGCAAGATCGGCACCACCGGCAAGGGCATCGGCCCGGCCTACGAGGACAAGGTGGCGCGCCGCGCGCTGCGCGTGCAGGACCTGAAGCACCCGGAGCGTTTCGCGAAGCGGCTGCGGGAGCTGCTCGAGCTGCACAACTTCGCGCTGGGCGGCTACCTCAAGTCCAAGCCGCTCGAGTTCCAGCCGATCTACGACGCGGCGATGGCGCTGGCCGGGCAGTTGCGCCCGATGATGGCCGACGTCGGCTACGAGCTCTACAAGATCAACCGGGCCGGGGGCAACATCCTGTTCGAGGGCGCCCAGGGCTCGCTGCTGGACATCGACCACGGCACCTACCCCTACGTCACCTCGAGCAACTGCGTGGCCGGCAACGCCGCGGCCGGCTCGGGCGTCGGGCCGGACCAGCTGCACTACGTGCTGGGCATCACCAAGGCCTACACCACGCGCGTGGGCAGCGGCCCGTTCCCGAGCGAGCTGCCGATGGACGAGCCAGGCAGCGTCGGCCACCACCTCTCGACGGTCGGCCAGGAGCGCGGCACCGTCACCGGCCGGCCGCGCCGCTGCGGCTGGCTCGACGCCGCGGCGCTCAAGCGCGCCACCGTCATCAACGGGGTCTCGGGCCTGTGCATCACCAAGCTCGACGTGCTCGACGGCCTGCCGGAGATCCAGGTCTGCGTCGGCTACGAGCTCGACGGCCGACGCGTCGACATCCTGCCGCTGGACGCCGACGAGATCCTCGCCTGCCGGCCGGTGTACGAGCGCTTTCCCGGCTGGAGCGAGAGCTCCTTCGGCGCGACGCGCTGGGACGACCTGCCGCTGAACGCGCGCCGCTACCTGGAGCGCGTGCAGCAGTTCATCGGCGCGCCGATCGACATGGTGTCCACCGGCCCGGACCGCGTACACACCATCCTGCTGCGCCATCCGTACCAGGCCTGAACCGCATCCTCACTGGAGTCCCGCATGCTCACCGACGACGGCAAGCACCTGTACGTGTCATGGGATGAATACCACATGCTGATCGAGCGCCTGGCGCTGAAGGTGCATGCCTCGGGCTGGGAGTTCGACCAGATCCTGTGCCTGGCGCGCGGCGGCATGCGTCCGGGCGACGTGCTGTCGCGCGTGTTCGACAAGCCGCTGGGCATCATGTCGACGAGCTCGTACCGCGCCGAGGCCGGCACCATCCAGGGCCGGCTCGACATGGCCAAGTACATCACGCTGCCCAAGGGCGACCTGGCCGGCCGCGTGCTGCTGGTCGACGACCTGGCCGACTCCGGCGTCACGCTGCGTGCCGTGGTCGACCGGCTGCGCGGCATGCCGGCCATCAGCGAGCTGCGCTCGGCCGTGATCTGGGTGAAGGGCGTGTCGACCTACACGCCGGACTACTTCGTCGAGCTGCTGCCTACCAGCCCGTGGATCCACCAGCCCTTCGAGGAGTACGACAACCTTCGTCCCGAAGGCCTGTCGAAGAAGTACGCGATCTGAGCGCGAGCGCGTCGAGCAAAGAAAAAGGCCAGTGCACCTGCACTGGCCTTCTTATCATCTGGTGCCCAGGAAGGGACTCGAACCCCCACGGTGTTACCCGCTAGTACCTGAAACTAGTGCGTCTACCAATTCCGCCACCTGGGCATTTCAGGAAGTCTTGGACTATATCATCAAAACGAATCAACACACCAGCCCCCCCGCGATCGGCGCCGAACTGATGGCCGAGATCGAGGGCACCGTGCAGGGCCACCGCGACGGCCACGGCTTCGTGATCCGCGAGGATCGCCAGCCCGACATCTACCTCTCGCAGCAGGAGATGCGCGCGGTGCTGCACCGCGACCGCGTGCGCGTGCGCATCGTGCGCTACGACCGCAAGGGCCGCCCCGAAGGCCGCGTGCTCGAGATCCTCGAGCGCCGCAAGGCGCCGATCATCGGGCGCCTGCTGCACGAGAGCGGCATCTGGCTCGTCGCGCCGGAGGACAAGCGCTACGGGCAGGACATCATGGTCCCGAAGAACGCGATCGCCAACGCGACCGCGGGCCAGGTGGTCGCCATCGAGCTGACCGAGCCGCCCTCGATGTACTCGCAGCCGGTGGGCCGCGTGACCGAGGTGCTCGGCGAGATCGACGACCCCGGCATGGAGATCGAGATCGCGGTGCGCAAGTACGAGGTGCCGCACCGCTTCTCGCCCGAGACGCTGGCGCAGGCCGCCGGGCTGCCGGAGAAGCTCCGCCCGGCCGACCGCAAGCACCGCATCGACCTGACCGACGTGCCGCTGGTCACCATCGACGGCGAGGACGCGCGCGACTTCGACGACGCGGTGTACTGCGAGCCGGCCAAGATCGGCCGCGTCAAGGCGCCCAACGCGTGGCGCCTGGTGGTGGCCATCGCCGACGTGTCGCACTACGTGAAGCCGGGCGAGCCGCTCGACGAGGACGCCTACGAGCGCGCCACCTCGGTCTACTTCCCGCGCCGCGTGATCCCGATGCTGCCGGAGAAGCTCAGCAACGGGCTGTGCTCGCTCAACCCGAACGAGGACCGCCTGGCGATGGTGTGCGACATGATCGTCGACGCCCACGGCGAGGTGCACGCCTACCAGTTCTTCCCGGCGGTGATCTGCTCGCATGCGCGCTTCACCTACACCGAGGTGGCCGCGATCCTGGCCAACACCCGGGGCCCGGAGGCGGCCCGCCGCGCCGAGCTGGTGCCGCACCTGCTGCACCTGCACGAGGTCTACCGCGTGCTGCTGAAGCAGCGCTCGCTACGCGGCGCGATGGACTTCGAGACCACCGAGACGCAGATCGTCTGCGACGAGAACGGCCGCATCGAGAAGATCGTGCCGCGCACCCGCAACGACGCGCACCGCCTGATCGAGGAGGCGATGCTCGCCGCCAACGTCTGCTCGGCCGACTTCATCGCGCGTGCCAAGCACCCGGCGCTGTACCGCGTGCACGAAGGCCCGACGCCGGAGAAGCGCACGCTGCTGCAGAACTACCTGAAGGCGCTCGGGCTCGGCCTGTCGATCAGCGAGGATCCGCACCCGAAGGAGTACCAGGCGATCGCCGCGGCCACCAAGGACCGGCCCGACGCGCTGCAAATCCACACCATGCTGCTGCGCTCGATGCAGCAGGCGATCTACACCGGCACCAACGCCGGCCACTTCGGCCTGGCCTACGAGGCCTACACCCATTTCACCAGCCCGATCCGCCGCTACCCCGACCTGCTGGTGCACCGCGTGATCAAGGCGCTGCTGACCGGTCGGCGCTACCACCTGCTCGGCGGCACGGTCGAGGAGGCGCCGAAGCACCGCCAGGGCGGCAAGCCGGTGCCGCGCCATGCCAGCGACGAGCTCGAGCAATGGGAGGCCGCCGGCGCGCACTGCAGTGCCAACGAGCGCCGCGCCGACGAGGCTTCGCGCGACGTCGAGGCCTGGCTGAAGTGCCGCTACATGCGCGAGCACCTCGGCGAGGAGTACGCCGGCACGGTCAGCGCGGTGACGGGCTTCGGCCTGTTCGTGACGCTCGATGCGCTGTACGTCGAGGGCCTGGTGCACATCACCGAACTCGGCGGCGAGTACTACCGCTTCGACGAGGCGCGCCAGGAACTGCGCGGCGAGCGCAGCGGCATCCGCTACGCGGTCGGCGCGCGGGTGCGCGTGCAGGTCATGCGCGTCGACCTGGACGGCCGCAAGATCGACTTCCGCATGGTGCGCGACAACGAGGACGACGCCGCGCGCCTGCGGGCGCGCCGCGAGCGAGCCGTCGACAAGGGCGATGCCGAGGGCGGCGAACTGGCCGCCGTGCGCGGTGCCGACCGGGCGGCGAAGAAGGCCGCCAAGTCGAGCCGCGGCGGCAAGGGCGCGGCGCACCCGGTACGGGCCGCCAAGAACGCGGCGCGCAAGTCCGGCAAGCGCTAGGCGCTTGCGCGGGCCAGGGCCTCGACCAGGTCGGCGGCACGCAGCAGCGGCCGCGGCGTCGTCTCGGCGGCGCGGCCGTGCTGCCAGACCGCCCGGCAGGCGGCGCGCCAGGCGCGCTCGAAGGCATCGGCTTCGCCGCGCTGCGCCCATTGGCCGGCGAGCCAGCCGGCCAGCACGTCGCCCGTGCCCGCGGTCGCGAGCGCGGCGTTGCCGCTGGCGTTGATCGCCGGGGCACGACCGGGCGCGGCGATCACGCTGCCGGATCCCTTGAGCACGACGAGCGCCTGCAGCCGGTCGGCCAAGGCCTGCGCCGCGGCGAGCCGGTCCACCTGCACCGGCGCCGCGCTGTCGTGGCCCAGCAGCCGCGCCGCCTCGAGCGGATGCGGCGTCAGCACGCTGGCCATGCCGCGCCGCGCGCGTTCGTGCAGCAGGCCCTGCAGCGTCGTGTCCGCGGCGAGGGCGTTCAGCGCGTCCGCATCGAGCACGAGCCGCGCGGCGTGGCTCAGCAGGGCCGGCAGCGCGGCACGGATCGCATCGCCACCGCCGCAGCCGGCCACCACGGTGGTCGAGGCCAGCGTGGCCGGCGTCTGCCGGGCGGACCAGTCGCGTCGCAGCATCAACTCCGGCCGCAGCGGATCGAGCGGCGCCGCGCCGGGGTCGAGCAATTCCACGAACACGCGCCCGGCCCCGGCGGCATGTGCCGCGCGGCCGGCGAGCAGCGCCGCGCCGGCCATGCCGGGTGCACCGCCGACGACCGCGACATCGCCGAAGCTGCCCTTGTGCTGCGCGTGCCGCCGCGGCGCGGGCGCGTCGGCACCGCCGGACAGCGTCGCGCTCGGCGCGATGCCGTCGGGGTCGCCGCCCAGGTCGTCCAGCCACACCTGGCCCGCCAGGTCGCGGCCCTGGCCGGTGAACAGTCCGGGCTTGAGCGTCAGCAGGGTCAGCGTATGAACGGCCCGCACGCAGTCGGCACCGAGCGGCTGGCCGGTGTCCGGGTGCAGGCCCGAGGGCAGGTCGATGGCCAGCACCGCGCAGGGCAGGCCATTGAGCGCCCGGATGGCCTCGGCCACCGCGCCCGCCGGCGCGCGGCTCGCCCCGAGGCCGAGCAGTGCGTCGATGGCGAGATCCGCCGGGCCCAGCGGCGTCGGCTCCGGCGGGTCGATCGCGACGCCGCCGGCGCGGGCGCGGGCCAGCGCGTCGCGTGCATCGTCGGTGGCCGGCGCCCCCGCGAGCAGCACCTCGGCCTGTTTGCCCAGGCGCTGCAGCTCGAGCGCGGCCTCCAGGCCGTCGCCGCCGTTGTTGCCCGCACCGGCCCAGACGCGGATCACCCGGGCGTGCGGCGCGAGCGCCAGCGCGAGCCGCGCCACCGCCGCGCCCGCGCGGCGCATCAGCGTGTGCGGCGGCACGCTGCGCAGCGCCTGCGCCTCGAGCGTGCGCGTCGCGCCGAGGCCGTGCAGCGGCCGCTGTGGGCCGCAGGTCGCGATGCGTTGCATGCGCGCGATTGTGCGCGTCAGCGCCAGCGCGCGAGGCTGAGGCGCGTCAGGTCGACGGCGGCCGGCTGCCCGGCCAGCCGGTCGGCCAGCACGCGCGCCGAGCCGCAGGCCAGCGCCCAGCCGCTGCTGCCGTGGCCGAGGTTCAGCCAGATGCCCGGCAGGCCGCTCTCGCCCAGCAGCGGCGGGCCGTCCGGCAGCATCGGGCGCGCGCCCTTCCAGCGCTGCACCTGGCTCATGTGGGCGGCGCCCGGATACCAGTCGTGCAGCACCTTGTAGAGCGTCTCCAGCGGCGCGGGATTCATGTGCTCGGCCGCGCCGCCGACCTCGGCGCTGCCGGCCACGCGGATGCGGTTGCCGATGCGGCTGATGGCCACCTTGTAGCGCTCGTCCATCAGCGCGGCGCGCGGGCCGTGGTCCGGGTGGCCGTGGTGCTGGCGCAGCGGCGCGGTGATCGAGTAGCCGTACACCGGCTGCAGCGGCAGCCGCAGGCCGGCGCGGCGCAGCAGCGGGGCGGCCCCGAGCGCGGCGCAGACGACCACCGCGTCGAAGCGGTCGTCGGTGTCGCCGGCGGACATCGGCCGCGTCGCGTCGAACAGGTCGTCGGCCTGCGACAGCCGGGTGCCCTCGCCGACCACCACGCTGTGCTGCACGACCCGCGGTCGCTCCCCGGGCTCGATCCGGTCGACATGGCTGTGGAACACGAAGTTCACGCCGGCGCGCTGCGCCTCGTTGCGCAGCAGGTGCGCGAACTGGCGGCAGTTGCCCACCTCGGCATCGGCCAGGTGCACGCCAGCCTGCAACGGCGTCTCGGGGTTCAGGTCGGGCTCGATCTCGCGGCAGCGCGCCGCGTCGACCAGGTGGAAGCGCACGCCGGCCTCGGCCAGTGTCTTCAGCCCGGGACGGGCCAGCTTCAGGTCCTGCGGCGTGCGCAGCAGCACGAGGTAGCCGTCGTGGCGCTCGTACTCGAGCTTGAGCCGGGCGACGAGCTCGTGCAGGCGAGTGCGGCTGTACTGCGCCAGCGCCTGCATCGCCAGCCGGTTGACCTGCCAGGTGCCCGGCTCGCAGGCGCGCCACCAGCGCCACAGCCAGCCCAGCGTGGCCGGGTCCAGCGTCGGGTGGAGGCGCACCGGGCCGTGGCGCGAGAACAGCGAGCGCAGCGCCTTGCCGCGCATGCCCGGCCCCGCCCAGGGCGCGACATACCCCGGCGCGACCACGCCCGCGTTGGCGAAGCTGGCCTCGGCGGCGACGCTGCCGCGGCGCTCGAACACGGTCACCTGGTGGCCGTCGGCGGCCAGTTCGTACGCGGTGGTGACGCCGACGATGCCGGCGCCGATGACGGCGACGTGCATGCTCAATGCACCGCTTCCGCCAGGGCGCGCTCGATCGCCAGCGAGGCGTCGAGCACGCTGTCGTCGTGCAGCGCGCCATGCCAGACCATCAGGCCGACCGGCCACTCGCCCGGCGCGTGGCAGGGCAGCGAGAGGGCACAGCCGTCCAGCAGGTTGACCACCGACGGATTGCGCAGCAGGCGGGCGTTGGTTTCGAAGAAGGCCTCGTCGCTGGCCACCAGCGGGGCGATGGGCGGGGCGACGATCGGCACCGTCGGGCTGAGCAGCGCGTCGACGTCGCCGATCGCGGCCTCGGTGCGGGCGATCCAGTCACGCCGGGCGTTCAGCAGGTCGATGTAGTCGGCTGCGCTCATCGACTCGCCGGCGCGGATGCGCTGCGCGACGCGCGGGTCGTAGTCGGCGCCGCGGCGCGCGAGCAGGGCGCGGTGCCAGGCCCAGCTCTCGGCCGCGGCGAGCGTGCCGCGTGCGTTCAGCGCGGGAATCTCGGCCAGCGAGGGCAGGGCGCGCTCGACGATCTGCGCGCCCGCATCGCGCAGCACGCGCACGGCGCGCTCGAAGGCGGCGGCCACGCCCGGCTCGAGCGCGTCGAGCATCACCGTCGTGGGCAGCGCGAACCGCAGCGACGCGATCGGCCGGCCGGCCAGCGCGACGCTGCGCTGCGCGAGGATCTCGTGCAGCAGCACCGCGTCGCGCACCGACAGCGTGATGGCGCAGACGGTGTCCAGCGAGGTCGAGAGGGGAATCGCCCCTTCGGCGGGTGTCAGTCGCGCGGTGTTCTTGAAGCCGACCAGGCCCTGCAGCGCGGCCGGGATGCGGATCGAGCCGCCGGTGTCCGAGCCGAGCGCTGCCCAGGCGGCGCCGGCGGCCACCGAGACCGCGCCGCCGGAGGTCGAGCCGCCGGGGATGCGCGGTGTCGCGTCCAGCGCCCGGGTGGCGACGTTCGCCGGCGTGCCGTGGTGCGGGTTGATGCCCACGCCCGAGAAGGCGAACTCGGTCATGTTGGTGCGCGCGATGAAGGCCGCACCCGCCGCGCGCAGGCGCGCCACGGCCGGGCAGTCGGCCGCGGCCGGCGGCGCGTCGGCCAGCGCGCGGCTGGCCGCGGCGGTGGTCTCGCCGGCGATGTCGAACAGATCCTTGATGCTGACGGCCAGTCCGTGCAGCGGCGAGTCGGCCGCGGCGGCCGCGCACTCGGCGCGCGCCTGGTCGAAGCGCGTCGCGACGAAGGCATGGCGGCAGGCCTGCGAGGCCGCCGCCGCGATGCTGTGTTCGAGCCGCTGCGCCGCACTCGCGGGCGCTGCACGTGCCGCGCAAAGGTCTTCACGCGGGGCCGGTGTTATACTCATTCGGTTTATCTGGGCGGTGGTGCTCGCACCGCGCAGCCTGGGTAGACGAAATCGCGAAGCCGGCCGCTGCAAGGTGTCGTGTGATCCGTGGGCCACGTCGTCGGACGTGACGGGAATCACGATTCGGGCCGGATTCTAGAACCAACCTTCGGAGTCGACATGACGATCAGCATGCGTGAGATGCTGGAAGCCGGTGTGCATTTTGGCCACCAGACGCGCTTCTGGAACCCCAAGATGGCCCCCTACATCTACGGCCATCGCAACAAGATCCACATCATCAACCTCGAGAAGACGCAGCCGCTCTTCAACGAGGCGATGAAGTTCATCCGCCAGCTCTCTGCCAAGCGCGGCACGATCCTGATGATCGGCACCAAGCGCCAGGCGCGCGACGTGATCAACCAGGAAGCGCACCGCTGCGGCATGCCCTTCGTCGACCAGCGCTGGCTGGGCGGCATGCTGACCAACTTCAAGACGGTCAAGGGCTCGCTGAAGAAGCTCAAGGACATGCAGGCCCAGGTCGAGGCCGGCATGGAGAACCGCATCAAGAAGGAAGCGCTGATGTTCCAGCGCGAGCTGGCCAAGCTCGAGAAGGACATCGGCGGCATCCAGGACATGAACGCGCTGCCCGACGCGCTGTTCGTGATCGACGTCGGTTACCACAAGATCGCCATCTCCGAGGCCAAGAAGCTCGGCATCCCGGTGGTCGGCGTGGTCGACACGAACCACTCGCCCGAGGGCATCGACTACGTGATCCCCGGCAACGACGACTCGTCCAAGGCCGTCGCGCTGTACGCGCGCGCCGTGGCCGACGCAGTGCTCGAGGGCAAGGCCAACGCGACGTCCGATGTCGTCGCGGCCACCGGCGGCGAGGGCGACGAATTCGTCGAGGTCGAGGAATCGGCCTGACGCCCCCGGCGCCCCTCCGACTCGCCGCGCGCGACACGGAGTCGACAAAGGGGCTGTGACAGCCCCTTTTTCCTTGCATGAATCCCGCGTCGCGGCGCACACGCCGCGGCGCCAGCCTCACGGAGAACACGAGATGCCCGCTATCACCGCCAGCATGGTCGCCGAACTGCGCGCCAAGACCGACGCCCCGATGATGGAGTGCAAGAAGGCGCTGACCGAGGCCGACGGCGACATGGGCCGCGCCGAGGAGATCCTGCGCGTCAAGCTCGGCAACAAGGCCGGCAAGGCCGCCGCCCGCATCACCGCCGAGGGCGTGGTCGCCGCGGTGGTGGATGGCACGACCGGTGCGCTGGTCGAGATCAACTGCGAGACCGACTTCGTCTCGAAGAACGATTCGTTCCTGGCCTTCGCCAAGGCCGCGGCCGAGCTGGTCGCCCGCAGCAACCCGGCCGACGTGGCCGCGCTGTCGGCGCTGCCCTACAGCCAGGACGGCTTCGGCCCGACGCTGGAAGACGTGCGCAAGGGCTTGATCGGCAAGATCGGCGAGAACATGTCGATCCGCCGCTTCAAGCGCTACGCCGGCGGCGGCGCGCTGGCCCACTACCTGCACGGCACGCGCATCGGCGTGATGGTCGAGTACGCCGGCGATGCGGTGGCGGCCAAGGACGTGGCCATGCACGTGGCGGCGATGAAGCCGGCCGCGCTGTCCTCGGCCGACGTGCCGGCCGAGCTGGTCGACAAGGAGCGCAGGATCGCCACCGAGAAGGCGGCCGAAAGCGGCAAGCCGGCCGAGATCGTCGCCAAGATGGTCGAGGGCTCGGTGCAGAAGTTCCTCAAGGAGGTCAGCCTGCTCGACCAGGTGTTCGTCAAGGCCGCCGACGGCAAGCAGACCGTCGGCGCGATGCTCAAGGGCGCCAAGACCGAGGTGAAGGGTTTCACCCTGTACGTGGTCGGCGAGGGCATCGAGAAGAAGACCGACGACTTTGCGGCGGAAGTGGCGGCGCAGGTGGCTGCGGCCAAGGGCGCCTGAGGCCGCGTCGGCCGGGGTGGCGAACGCCGCCCGGCCGTTAGACTTGCGAGCCATCCGACCCACGCCGCGTCCAAGGACCCTACCGCATGCCCGCTTACAAGCGCATCCTGCTGAAACTTTCCGGCGAAGCCCTGATGGGCGACGATGCCTACGGCATCAACCGCGCCACCATCGTGCGCATGGTGCGCGAGGTGCAGGAGGTGACGCAGCTTGGATGCGAGGTGGCGGTGGTGATCGGCGGGGGCAACATCTTCCGCGGCGTGGCCGGCGGCTCGGTCGGCATGGACCGGGCGACGGCCGACTACATGGGCATGCTCGCCACGGTGATGAACGCGCTGGCGCTGGCCGACACGATGCGCCAGGAGGGCATGACGGCCCGCGTGATGAGCGCCATCGCGATCGAGCAGGTGGTCGAGCCCTACGTGCGCCCGAAGGCGCTGCAGTACCTCGAGGAAGGCAAGGTCGTCGTGTTCGCCGCCGGCACCGGCAACCCCTTCTTCACCACCGACACCGCGGCGGCGCTGCGGGGTGCCGAGATCGGCGCGCAGATCGTGCTCAAGGCGACCAAGGTCGACGGCGTCTACACCGCCGACCCGAAGAAGGACCCGGGCGCGACGCGCTACTCGCAGATCACCTTCGACGAAGCGATCGTCAAGAACCTGCAGGTGATGGACGCCACCGCGTTCGCCCTGTGCCGCGACCAGAAGCTGCCGATCAAGGTGTTCTCGATCAACAAGCCCGGCGCGCTCAAGCGCGTGGTGCAGGGCGAGGACGAGGGCACGCTGGTGCACGTCTGAAGGTCGAGACGAACGGAGCCTGACATGACTGTTGCCGACATCCGCAAAACCGCCGAGGCCAAGATGGCCAAGACGATCGAGTCGTTCAAGCACGAGCTGGTGAAGATCCGCACCGGCCGCGCCCACCCGGGCATCCTCGACCAGGTGCACGTCGAGTACTACGGCTCGATGGTGCCGATCAGCCAGGTCGCCAACGTGACGCTGCTGGACGCGCGCACGATCAGCGTGCAGCCCTGGGAGAAGGGCATGGGCGCGAAGATCGAGAAGGCGATCCGCGAGTCCGACCTCGGGCTGAACCCCTCGGCGCAGGGCGACCTGCTGCGCGTGCCGATGCCCGCGCTGACCGAGGAGCGCCGCCGCGAGCTGACCAAGGTGGTGCGCCATGCCGGCGAGGAGGCCCGCATCGCGGCGCGCAACGTGCGCCGCGACGCCAACGAGCACCTGAAGAAGCTGCTCAAGGACAAGGAGATCGGCGAGGACGAGGAACGCCGCTCGCTCGAGCAGCTGCAGCGCCTGACCGACGGCACGATCGCCGAGATCGACCGGCTCGTCGCCTCCAAGGAAGGCGAGATCATGGCGGTCTGAGGCCGCCGATCTCCCGCGCCAACCGAATCCTCCGTCGTGTCCGCCCCGGCCGCCATTCCGCGCCACGTCGCCATCGTGATGGACGGCAACGGCCGCTGGGCCAAGCGGCGCTTCCTGCCGCGCGTGTTCGGCCACAAGGCCGGCGTCGACGCGCTGGTGCGCACCGTGCTCGCCTGCGCCGACCGCGGCATCGAGCACCTGACGGTGTTCGCCTTCTCGTCGGAGAACTGGAAGCGCCCGGCCGAGGAGGTGTCGTTCCTGATGGGGCTGGTGCTGGTGGCGGTCGAGAAGTACCTCGCCAAGCTGGCCTCGCACGGCGTGCGCATCCGCATGATCGGCGACCGCGAGCAGCTCACCGACAAGCTGCGCGAGGCCTGCGACCGCGCCGAGGCCTCCACCGCGAGCAACACGCGCATCACGCTGTGGGTGGCGTTTGCCTACGGCGGCCGCTGGGACGTGGTGCAGGCCTGTCGCCAGGCGATGCGCGACGGCATAACGCCGGACAAGCTCGATGAAGCCACGCTGAACCGCTACATGGCGCTCGGCCAGGCGCCCGACCCCGACCTGCTGATCCGCACCGGCGGCGAGCTGCGCATCAGCAACTTCCTGCTCTGGCAGGCGGCCTACTCGGAGCTCGTGTTCACCGAGTGCCTGTGGCCGGACTTCGGCGAGGCCGAGCTCGACGCCGCGATTGCCGACTTCGCCGGCCGCGACCGGCGCTTCGGGCTCGTCAAGCACACGCCGCTGCCGGCCACCGGGACCTGAGCCGCTTTCCCGATGCTCAAGCAGCGCGTGATCACGGCCCTCGTGCTGCTGGCCATTCTGCTGCCGGCGCTGTTCGCGCCGGTGGCCTGGCCGTTCGCGGTGCTGACGCTGATCCTGATCGGCGCGGCCGGCTGGGAATGGGGGCGGCTGAACGGTGCCGGCGCCGGCGCGATCGCGCTGGGCGTGCTGCTGGCTCTGGCCGGGGCCGCCGCGTTGTGGGCCGGCTGGGAGCGCCAGCCGCCGGCGCTCATCTGGTGGCTGGCCATGCTGGTGTGGGTGCTGGGCGGGGCCTGGATGTTGCGCGCCGGCCCGGCCGGCTGGCCCGCGCTCGCGCCGCCGCTGCGCTGGGCCCTCGGCCTGGGGCTGCTGTGGACTGCCTGGCTCGCGCTGGCGCACGCACGTGCGCTCGGTATCAACTTCATCCTGTCGGTGTTCTGCCTGGTCTGGATGGCCGACGTCGCGGCCTACTTCGGCGGCCGCGCCTTCGGCCGGCGCAAGCTGGCCCCGGCCATCAGCCCGGGCAAGAGCTGGGAAGGCGTATGGAGCGGCATGCTCGGCGTGCTGGTGCTGGCGCATGTGTGGCACTGGCTGGACGGCCGCGCCGCGTTCGATTCGGCCAGCCTGTACACGCGGCTGATCGAGCGCCTGGGCCTCGTGCCGACGCTGCTGGCCCTCGTGTTCCTGGCCGCGATGAGCGTGGTCGGCGACCTGTTCGAGTCGCTGGTCAAGCGCAGCGCCGGCGCCAAGGACAGCAGCCAGCTGCTGCCCGGCCACGGCGGCGTGCTCGACCGCGTCGATGCGCTGCTGCCGGTGTTCCCGATCGCGCTCGCGCTCGCGTCCCTGTGAGGTATCGCTGATGGTCGACCGCCGTCCCCTGCAGGTCTGCATCCTCGGTTCGACCGGCTCGATCGGCACGAACACACTGGACGTGATCGCGCGCCACCCGGGCCGCTTCGAAGTGTTCGCGCTGACCGGCGCGAGCCGCGTCGACGAGCTCGCCGCGCAGTGCCTGCGCTGGAAGCCGCGTTATGCCGCGTTGCCCGATGCGCCGCGCGCCCTTGCCCTGCGCGAGCGGCTGGCGGCCGAGGGCGTGCGCACCGAGGTGCTGTCGGGGCCGTCGGCGCTGGCCGAACTGGCGGCGCACCCGGAGGTGGATGCGGTGATGGCCGCGATCGTCGGCGCCGCGGGCCTCGAGTCCTGCCTCGCCGCGGCGCGCGCCGGCAAGCGCCTGCTTCTGGCCAACAAGGAGGCGCTGGTCGTCGGCGGCGCGCTCTTCATGGAGGCGGTGCGCGCGGGCGGCGCGGCGCTGCTGCCGATCGACAGCGAACACTCGGCGATCTTCCAGTGCCTGCCGGAGGACCGCGGCGCCTGGCCGCAGCGCATCGACCACATCCTGCTCACCTCGTCCGGCGGTCCGTTCCGCACGCGCGACCCGGCCACGCTCGCTGCGGTGACGCCCGAGATGGCCGTGGCCCACCCGAACTTCGTGATGGGCCGCAAGATCTCGGTGGACTCGGCCACGATGATGAACAAGGCGCTCGAGGTGATCGAGGCCAAGTGGCTGTTCGACCTGCAGCCCGAGCAGGTGCGCGTGCTGATCCACCCGCAGCAGATCATCCACTCGATGGTGGTGTGCCGCGACAACTCCGTGCTCGCGCAGCTCGGCACGCCCGACATGCGGGTGCCGATCGCCTACGGGCTCTCGTTCCCCGAGCGCATCGAGTCCGGCGCCGCGGCGCTCGACTTCACCGCGCTGTCCGGGCTCGGCTTCGAGGCGCCGGACGAGGCGCGCTACCCCGGCCTGCCGCTGGCCTGGGCGGCGCTGCGTTCGCGCCCGGGCAGCACCGCGGTGCTGAACGCGGCCAACGAGGTGGCGGTGGAAGCCTTCCTGGCCGGAACCATCCGCTTCGACCAGATTCACAGGGTGAACGCGCGTGCGATGGAGGTGGTGGAGCCGCCGGCCGGGGCGGTCGCCTCGCTCGAGGGCCTGCTCGAGCTCGATGCACGCACCCGCGCGGACGCGCAGCAGTTCGTCCAGGAGCTCCGCCGATGATCACCGTCGCCGCGTTCATCCTCACCCTCGGGGTGCTGATCGTCATCCACGAGTACGGCCACTACCGCGTGGCGGTGGCCTGCGGCGTGAAGGTGCTGCGCTTCTCGGTCGGCTTCGGCCGCGTGCTGTGGCGTCGCCAGGCCACGCCCGACAGCACGGAGTTCGTGATCTCGATGCTGCCGCTGGGCGGCTACGTGCGCATGCTCGACGAACGCGAGGCGCCGGTCGACCGACACGAGCTGGGCCGCGCCTTCAACCGCAAGCCGCTGTGGCAGCGCAGCGCGATCGTCGCCGCGGGGCCGCTGGCCAACCTGCTGCTCGCGGTGCTGCTGTATGCGGCGGCCAACTGGATCGGCGTCGACGAGCCGAAGGCGGTGATGGGCCCGCCGGCCGCCGGCTCGCTGGCCGAGCGCGCCGGCCAGAAGAGCGGCGACCTGGCCGTCGCCTGGTCCGCCGACGGCCAGCACTGGAGCGACCTCGCCTCGCTGCACGACCTGCGCTGGCAGGTCACGCAGTCGGTGCTCAACGGCCGGCCGCTGCACCTGCTGCTGACCGACGCGCAGGGCCATGGGCAGCGCCGCATCATGCTCGAGCTCGACACGCTCGGCGCACGCGAGGTGGATGCCGCGCTGATGCGCCGCATCGGCCTGGGCGCCGCGTTCAGCGAGCCGGTGCTCGGCGAGGTGAAGGTGGGCGGTCCGGCGGCACGCGCCGGGCTGCGTGCGGGCGACCGCGTGCTCTCGATCGACGGCGAGCCGATCGCCGACGCGACGCGCATCCGCGACCTGATCCGCGCCGCCGGTGCCGGCGGCAAGGCCAACGAGATGAGCTGGCGCGTCGAGCGCGGCGGGCAGACGCTCGGCGTGACGCTGGTCCCGGCGGTGGTGGCCGAGGGCGCGCAGACGGTGGGCCGCGCCGAGCTCTACCCGGGCCAGCCGCCGCAGATGGTGAAGGTGCGTTACGGCCTGCTCGACGGTGTGTCACGGGCCGTGACGCGCACCTGGGAGATGTCGACGCTGACGCTGACGATGCTGGGCAAGATGATCATCGGCGAAGCCTCGCTGAAGAACCTCAGCGGCCCGCTGACGATCGCCGACTACGCCGGGCAGTCGGTGCAGCTCGGGCTGGCCTACTACCTCGGCTTCCTGGCCGTGGTCAGCGTGAGCCTCGGGGTGCTGAACCTGCTGCCGCTGCCGATGCTCGACGGTGGACACCTCATGTATTATCTCTTCGAGGGTGTGACGGGGCGGCCGGTGTCCGACTTGTGGCTCGAGCGGCTGCAGCGTGGCGGGGTGGCCATCATGTTGATGATGATGTCCCTGGCGCTCTACAACGACGTGGCCCGCCTGCTGGGCCTGCACTGATCCCCCGATTCACCGCATGCCGCCTTCGTCCCGCGCGACCGACCTCCGACCCACGCTTCTTTCCCTCGCGCTCGCGGCCGCGCTGCAGGCCGGGTCGGCGTGGGCCGTCGAACCGTTCACGCTGAAGGACATCCGCGTCGAGGGCCTGCAGCGCACCGACGCGGGCACCGTGTTCGCGTCGCTGCCGTTCCGCATCGGCGACCTCTACAACGACGAGAAGGGCTCCGCCGCGCTGCGTGCGCTGTTCGCGACCGGCCTGTTCAAGGACGTGCGCATCGAGATCGACGACGGCGTCGTCATCGTGATCGTCGAGGAGCGCCCGGTCATCGCGGCGATCGACTTCGCCGGCCTGAAGGAGTTCGACAAGGACACGCTGGTCAAGTCGCTGAAGGACTTCGGCATCGGCGAGGGCCTGCCGTTCGACAAGGCGCTGGCCGACCGCGCCGAGCAGGAGCTCAAGCGCCAGTACCTGACGCGCAGCCTGTACGGGGCCGAGGTGGTGACCACCGTCACGCCGCTGGAGCGCAACCGCGTCAACGTGACCTTCACCATCACCGAGGGCACGGCGGCCAAGATCAGCGAGATCCGCATCGTCGGCAACAAGGCCTTCTCGGAGGGCACGCTCAAGGGCCTGTTCGACCTGAACGACGGCGGCTGGCTGAACTGGTACACCAAGGCCGACCGCTACTCGCGCTCCAAGCTCAACGCCGACCTGGAGACGCTGCGCGCCTACTACCTGAACCGCGGCTACCTCGAGTTCAACGTCGACTCGACCCAGGTCGCGATCTCGCCCGACAAGCAGGACATCACCGTCACCATCAACATCACCGAGGGCCAGCCCTACACGGTGACGGCGGTGAGGCTCGAGGGCGACTACCTCGGCAAGGAAGAGGACTTCAAGACCCTGGTCAAGATCAAGCCCGGCGAGCCCTACCGCGCCGAGCAGGTCACCGAGACGACCAAGGCCTTCGCCGACCGCTTCGGCACCTTCGGCTACGCGTTCGCGCGCATCGACGCGCGGCCCGACATCGACCGCGCCACCGGACGCGTCGCGCTGACCCTGTTCGCCGACCCGGCGCGGCGCGTCTACGTGCGCCGCATCGGCGTGGCCGGCAACACGCGCACGCGCGACGAGGTGGTGCGGCGCGAGTTCCGCCAGTTCGAGTCGTCCTGGTACGACGGCAGCAAGATCAAGCTCTCGCGTGACCGGGTCGACCGGCTCGGCTACTTCAGCGAGGTGAGCGTCGACACCACCGAGGTGCCCGGCACGCCCGACCAGGTCGACCTGACCGTCTCGATCAAGGAGAAGCCCACCGGCAACCTGCTGCTCGGCGCGGGCTTCTCGTCGGCCGACAAGCTCTCGCTGACCGCGTCGATCAAGCAGGAGAACGTGTTCGGCTCGGGCAACTACCTCGGCCTGGAGCTCAACACCAGCAAGAGCAGCCGCACGCTGGTGCTCAGCACGGTGGACCCGTACTTCACGATCGACGGCATCTCGCGCGCGATCGACCTCTACTACCGCACCACCAAGCCGATCAACAGCCAGGGCGAGCAGTACCAGCTGGTGACGCCGGGCGCCGCGATCCGCTTCGGCGTGCCGTTCTCCGAGTTCGACACGGTGTTCTTCGGCATCGGCGCCGAGCGCACCGAGATCAAGGGCGGCAACGCGATGCCGAACAACCTGTACCTGTACCGGGCACAGTTCGGCGACGTCAGCCACACCTTCCCGGTGACCGTCGGCTGGACGCGCGACCAGCGCGACTCGGCGCTGGTGCCCAACGACGGCAGCTACAAGCGTGTCAACGTCGACTGGGGCTTCGCCGGGGACACACGCTACGTCCGCACCAACCTGCAGTACCAGCATTACTGGCCGTTCGCGCGCCAGTTCACTTTCGCGATCAACGGCGAGCTCGGCTACGGCCGCGGACTGGGCGGCCGGCCGTACCCGGTGTTCAAGAACTTCTACGGCGGCGGCCTGGGCACGGTGCGCGCGTTCGACCAGGGCTCGCTCGGCCCGGCCGACGTCACCGGTGCTTACATCGGCGGCAACCGCCGGCTCAACCTGAACAGCGAGCTGTACGTTCCCGTACCGGGGGCCGGCAACGACCGCACGCTGCGCATCTTCGGCTACGTGGATGCCGGCAACGTCTGGGGCGAGCAGGAGCGCTTGACGCTGGATTCGCTGCGCGCCTCGGCCGGCATCGGCCTCTCCTGGATCTCGCCGGTGGGCCCGCTGAAGCTCAGCTACGGCACGCCGATCCGCAAGGAGCCGAACGATAGAATCCAGCGACTTCAATTCCAGATCGGGACCGCGTTTTGATGAATACCTCCCTGAAGTCGGCGATGGCCGCCGTGCTGTTCGCCGCCGCACTGGGTGCGCAGGCCCAGGAACTGAAGATCGGTTACGTCAACGCCGACCGCGTGCTGCGCGATGCGGCGCCGGCCAAGGCGGCCCAGGCCAAGCTCGAGGCCGAGTTCGGCAAGCGCGAGAAGGAGATCGCCGACCTCGCCAACAAGCTCAAGGCCGCCGGCGAGAAGCTCGACAAGGACGCGCCGACGCTGTCCGAGGCCGAGCGCACGCGCCGCCAGCGCGACCTGGTCGAGCAGGACCGCGAGTTCCAGCGCAAGCGCCGCGAGTTCCAGGAGGACCTGACGCAGCGCAAGAACGAGGAGCTGGCCTCGGTCGTCGAGCGCGCCAACAAGGTGATGAAGCAGATCTTCGACACCGAGAAGTACGACCTGATCATCCAGGAGGCCGTGTTCGCCGGCCCGAAGGTCGACATCACCGACAAGGTCATCAAGGCGCTGAACGGGCAGGCCCCCGCGGCGAAGTAGCCCATGCCGCCGCTGGACGTCGCTCTGCGTGACATCGCCGGGCAGCTCGGCGGCGAACTGGTCGGCGACGGCGCACTGCGCATCCGCCGCATCGGCCCGCTGGAGAGCGCTGATGGCGGCACCATCTCCTTCCTGGCCAATCCGCGCTACGCACCGCAGCTGCAGGCCACGCAGGCCGGCTGCGTGATCGTCGGCCCGGCGATGCGCCCGGCGGCGGTCGCGCGCGGCGCGGCGATCGTCACGCCCGACCCCTACCACTACTTTGCCCGGCTCACGCAGTGGTGGGCGGCGCGCGCCCGGCCGCCGGTGGTCGCGGGCGTGCACCCGCTGGCCTGGGTCGACCCGACTGCAGTGATCGCGCCGGACGCCTCGATCGGCCCGTTCTGCTTCGTCGGCGCGGGCGCGCGGGTCGGCGCCGGCACGCGGCTCGCGCCGCGCGTGACGCTGATGGACGGCTGCTCGATCGGCGCGCGCGGCATCGTGCACAGCGGCGCGGTGATCGGCGCCGACGGCTTCGGCTTCGCGCCGGTGCGCGAGGACGACGGGATGCGCTACGAGAAGATCGAGCAGCTCGGCGGCGTGCGCATCGGCGACGACGTCGAGATCGGCGCCAACGCCTGCGTCGACCGCGGCGCACTCGACGACACCGTGATCGAGGACGGCGTCAAGCTCGACAACATGGTGCAGATCGCGCACAACGTGCGGGTCGGCCGCCACACCGCGTTCGCCGGCAGCTCGGGCGCGGCCGGCAGCGCGGTGATCGGCGCCTACTGCACGATCGGCGGCGCGGCCGTGATCCTCGGCCACCTGACGCTGGCCGACCACGTGCACATCTCGGCGGCCTCGGTGGTGATGCGCTCGATCCGCCAGCCCGGCACCTACAGCGGCGTGTTCCCCATCGACGACAATGCGGCCTGGGAGAAGAATGCCGCCACGCTGCGGCAGCTCCATTCGCTGCGCGAGCGCATCCGCGCGCTCGAGAAGAACGTGAGACAAGCACCATGAGCACCACCGGGCTGGACATCCACCAGATCTTCCACAAGCTGCCGCACCGCTACCCGTTCCTGATGGTCGACCGCGTGCTGCTGCTCGAGAAGGGCCAGCGCATCCGCGCACTGAAGAACGTCAGCGTCAACGAGCCGTTCTTCACCGGCCACTTCCCGCACCGCCCGGTGATGCCCGGCGTGATGATGCTGGAGGCGCTCGCGCAGGCCGCGGCCATCCTCGCCTTCGAGACCCTCGGCCAGGAGCCCGACGCCAACACCGTGTACTACTTCGCCGGGGTCGACAACGCGCGCTTCAAGCGCCCGGTCGAGCCGGGCGACCAGCTCATCCTCGAGGCCACGCTCGGGCGCAACAAGGCCGGCATCTTCAAGTTCCAGGTGCGGGCGCTGGTCGACGACGAGGTGGCGGTGGAGGCGGACATCACCTGCGCGATGCGCAACGTCGGCTGAGGTTCACCGCACGATGGCCAGCATCCACCCCAGCGCGATCGTCGACCCCGCCGCCGAGCTGGGCGAGAACGTCACCATCGGGCCCTATGCCGTCGTGAACGCCGGCGTGCGCATCGGCGAGGGCAGCAGCATCGGCGCCCACGCGGTGATCGACGGGCGCACGACGATCGGGCGCGACAACCGCATCTTCCCGTTCGCCGCCATCGGCGGCATGCCGCAGGACAAGAAGTACCGCGGCGAGCCGACCGAGCTGATCATCGGCGACGGCAACACCATCCGCGAGTACTGCACGCTCAACACCGGCACGGTGCAGGACGGCGGCGTCACCCGCCTCGGCGACGACAACTGGATCATGGCCTACGTGCACATCGCGCACGATTGCCAGCTCGGCAGCCACATCATCATCGCCAACGCCACGCAGCTCGGCGGCCACGTGCACCTGGCCGACTGGGTGTTCCTCGGCGGGCTGTCGGGTGTGCACCAGTTCGTGCGTGTCGGCGCGCACGCGATGACCGGCTTCCAGACCCGTCTCTCGCAGGACCTGCCGCCCTTCGTCACGGCGGCCGGCAACCCGGCCGAGGCGCAGGGCATCAACGCCGAGGGGATGAAGCGGCGCGGCTACACGCCCGAGCGCATCGCCCAGGTCAAGGCGATGCACAAGACGCTCTACCGCAAGGGCCTGACGCTGGCCGCCGGCATCGCCGAGATCGCGGCAATGAAGGGCCAGTCGGCCGAGACGGACGCGGACGTGGAGCTGATGCTCTCGTTCCTGGGCGACGCCAGCCGCGGCATCGTCCGCTGACCCGCATGGCGCCGCGTTTCGGCATGGTGGCCGGTGAGGCCTCCGGCGACCTGCTCGCCGGGCTGCTGCTGGGCGGGATGCGCCAGCGCTGGCCCGAGCTGCAGGCCTTCGGCATCGGCGGGCCGGCGATGGGCAAGCAGGGCTTCGAGGCCTGGTGGCCGCACGACAAGCTGGCGGTGCGCGGCTATGTCGAGGTGCTGAGCCACTACCGCGAACTGCTCTCCATCCGCAACCAGCTCGGCGAGCGCCTGCTGAAGGAGCGGCCCGACGTCTTCATCGGCGTGGACGCGCCCGACTTCAACCTCGAGCTCGAGACGCGCCTGAAGGCCTCCGGCGTGAAGACGGTGCATTTCGTCAGCCCGTCGATCTGGGCCTGGCGCGGCAAGCGCATCGAGAAGATCCGCAAGGCGGCCGACGAGGTGCTGTGCATCTTCCCGTTCGAGCCGCCGATCTACGCCAAGCAGGGCATCCCGGCCACCTACGTGGGGCACCCGCTGGCCGACACCATCCCGCTCGAGGTGCCGCGCGCCGCGGCGCGCGCTGCGCTCGGGCTGGCCGAGGGCGACACCGTGGTGGCGCTGCTGCCGGGCAGCCGCCGCTCGGAGATCCAGTACATCGCGCCGCGCCTGTTCGATGCCGCCGTCGAGATGCAGGCGCTGCGGCCGGGGCTGCGCTACCTGCTGCCGGTGGTGCCGGGGCTGCGCCACCTGGTCGAGCCGCTGCGCAAGCTGCACGCCGAGCGCGTGGCCGTCGAGCTGCTCGACGGCCGCTCGCACGAGCTGCTGGCCGCCTGCGACGTGACGCTGGTGGCCAGCGGCACCGCCACGCTGGAGGCCGCGCTGTACAAGCGCCCGATGGTGATCTGCTACGCGATGCACGCGCTGTCGTGGCAGATGATGAAGCGCATGAAGTACCAGCCCTGGGTCGGCCTGCCCAACATCCTGCTGCGCGACTTCGCCGTGCCCGAGCTGATCCAGGGCGAGGCCACGCCCGAGCGGCTGGCGCACGCCGCGCTGGCCTGGCTGGACGACCCGGCGCGCTGCGCCGCGCTGCGCTCGCGCTTCGAGGCGCTGCACCGCGAGCTGCGCTGCGACACCGCGCGCACCGCCACCGATGCGATCGAGAAGCTCCTCGTGCGCTGAGCAGCTCGGCCTGCGCTTCGACGTGCCCGGCCTGCTGGCCGGCGTCGACGAGGCCGGCCGCGGGCCGCTGGCCGGGCCGGTGGTCGCCGCCGCGGTGATCCTCGACGAGCTGAACCCGATCCAGGGCCTGGCCGACTCCAAGCAGCTCAGCGCACTGCGCCGCGAGAAGCTGTTCGACGAGATCCGCGCCCGCGCGCTGTGCTGCAGCATCGCCGAAGCGAGCGTGGACGAGATCGACCGGCTCAACATCCTGCAGGCCACGCTGCTGGCGATGCGCCGCGCGGTCGAGGGCCTGCGCCTGAAGCCGGGCAAGGTGCTGGTGGACGGCAACCGCATCCCGGTGCTGAAGGTGCCGGCCGAGGCCATCGTCAAGGGCGATGCTAAGGTGGCGGCGATCTCGGCCGCCTCCATCCTCGCCAAGGTGCACCGCGACCGGCTGTGCGCGGCGCTGCACGAGCAGCACCCGCAGTACGGCTTCGACGGCCACAAGGGTTACCCGACCCCCGAGCACCTGGCCGCGCTGCGCGCGCACGGCGCCTGCCCGCAGCACCGGCGCTCGTTCGCGCCGGTGCGCGAGGTGCTGGAAGCGCGTTCATGAGCTCAGTGCCGCGGGCGATCAGCTCGCGCGACAACCCGCTGCTGGTGCGGGTGCGCAAGCTGGCCGCCGACCCGGGCGGCTACCGCAAGGCCGGTGTGCTGTGGATCGAGGGTGAACACCTGTGCGAGGCCTTCGTCGCCAAGGGCGGCGCCCCGGCACAGGCGATCGTCACCGACGCCGGCTGGCAGCACCCGGGGCTGCGCGCTCTGGCGGCCCGCGCTGCGGCCGTGGCGCTGGTGCCGCAGGCGCTGATGGCGGGGCTGAGCACGCTCGAATCGCCGGCGCCGCTGGGCTTCGTCGTCGACTGGCCGGGCAGTCCGGCCCTCGACCCGCAGGCGCCCGGCGTGGTGCTCGACCGGCTGCAGGACGCCGGCAACGTCGGCGCCATCCTGCGCAGCGCGGCGGCCTTCGGCTTCGGCCAGGTGCTGGCCCTCAAGGGCACCGCGGCGTTGTGGTCGCCCAAGGTGCTGCGTGCCGGCATGGGCGCGCACTTCGGGCTGCGCCTGGTCGAGGGCCTGGAGCCCGATGCACTCCGGGCGCTGCGGGTGCCGCTGCTGGCCACCAGCTCGCACGGCGAGACGGCGATCGACGCGCTGCGCCTGCCCTGGCCCTGTGCCTGGGTGTTCGGGCACGAGGGGCGCGGCGTGTCGGCGGCGCTGGCACATCAGTGTTCGATGCAGTTGTGCATCCCCCAACCCGGGGGGCAGGAGTCGCTGAACGTCGCCGCCGCGGCGGCGGTGTGCCTGTACGAATCGATCCGGCAGCGCCGCGGTCATCCACAGCCCGGGTGAGGCCGCGCTGTCGGCCACGCATCCTTCCTGCTAGATTGACCCGCGCTCCGGAGGGACCGGAATCAAGGAGGAAGTATGGCCACGATCTTCGGCACGACGATCAACGACACCCTGAGCGGCACCGCCGACAGCGACACCTTCGCCACCGGGCTCGGCAGCGATTTCGTCAGCGCCAGCGCCGGCAACGACAGCTACAACTTCGGCTTCAAGACCAGCTCGCAGTACTGGCGCAGCACCTTCAACGACTACGACTTCCTCGACTACCGCAATGCCTACACGAGCTACGGCTTTGCCAGCGCGACGGGCCTGAAGATCGTCGTCGACCTGCAGCTCGGCACGATCCAGAAGCTCAACGCCGCCGGCGCGCTGCTGCACACCGACACCGTGGTCGGGCTCGATGCCGTCTACGGCACCGCGGGCAACGACGTCATGCGAGGCCGCAATGCCTGGGACCTGGACGAGTTCCGCGGCTTCGGCGGCAACGACACGATCGACGGGCGCGGCGGCAATGACGTCGTCAACTACTCGAACCAGACGCTCAACGGCATCACGGTCAACCTGGCCGCCGGCACGGTGAACGCCGGCGCCGAGGGCGGCACCGACACGCTGCGCCAGATCGAGATCATCACCGGCACCAACTTCGCCGACACCTACAACGCCACCGGCTACGGCGGCAGCAGCGTCAACAAGAACTCCTTCGGCGAGACCTACAACGTCTACAACCCGCTGGCCGGCAACGACACCATCGTCGGCAATGGCGCGACGATCCTGAACTACGGCAGCAGCCTGGGCGGCGCGATCCGGGTCGACCTGTCGCTGCTGACCGCCCCCGGCGTCAGCGCGAACATCGTGACCGGCTTCACCGACGACCCGTCGACGACCAACGGCATCACGCCCGGCACGCTGAGCGCACGCGGCATCGCCCAGGTGCGCGGCGGGGCCTACAACGACACGCTGCTCGGCGGCGGCCATGTCAACACCGACGGCAGCCCGACCACCGTCTCGGGCGACACGAGCTTCGAGGGCTTCCGGGGCTTCGGCGGCAACGACCTGATCGACGGCCGCACCGGCTTCGACCGCGCCGAGTACAACACCGGCAACTCGACCGAGGGCATCGTCGTCAACCTGGCTGCCGGCACCGTGACCGGCGACCCGCTGTTCGTCGGCACCGACACGCTGCGCGGCATCGAATCGATCAACAGCAGCTTCCTCGACGACGTCTACAACGCGGTCGGATTCAAGCTGTCGAACGCCGCCGCGCCGTCGGTCAACAGCGGCGACTCGATCGTGGTGGTCCCGGCCGGCGCAACGCTGGCGTCGACCGCGTTCAACGAGTTCCGTGCCTACGCCGGCAACGACACCGTGACGGGCAACGGCGCCACGCGGGTCAGCTTCTCGCCGATCCAGGTCGAGAACCTGTCCGGCGTCTCGGTGACCGCCACCTTCACCTCGGCCAGCGCCGGCAGCGCGAGCTACGGCGACACCGACGGCCACTACGGCACGGTGCGCTTCACCGGCACCTACAGCATCGCCGGCGGGGTCGGCAACGACTCGATCACCGGCGCAGCCGGCTTCCAGAGCCTGCGCGGCTACTACGGCAACGACTCCATCGCCGGCGGAGCCGGCAACGACGTGCTGTACGGCCACGTGGGCGGGGCCGGCACGGCGCTGAACCTCAGCACCACCTTCACCGACAACGACCGGCTGGACGGCGGCGCAGGCAACGACCTGCTGCGCGGCGACTTCGGCAACGACAGCCTGCTCGGCGGCGCCGGCATCGACACGCTGGACGGCGGCACCGGCAACGACACGCTGACCGGCGGCACCGAGGCCGACCTGTTCGTGTTCAACAACAAGTCGGGGCGCGACACGCTGACGGACTTCCTCTCCGGCACCGACGACTTGCAGTTCGTCCAGTCGACGCTCAAGGTCGGCGACGGCGACGCGCTGGTGGAAGGCGCGCTGACCCGGGCCGCGCCGGGCGGCTTCAGCGCCACTGCCGAGCTGGTGATCTTCACGACCAATGCCGCCGGCCTGACGACCGCTGCCGCGGCCGCCACCATCGGCTCGGCCACCGCCGCCTACGCCGCCGGCCGCACCGCGCTGTTCGCGATCGACAACGGCACCAGCAGCGCGGTCTACCTGTTTACCTCGTCCGGCGCCGACGCGGTGGTGTCGGCCGGCGAGCTGACGCTGCTGGCGACGCTGACCGGGACGCCGTCGACCGCGATCGGGGACTACGTGTTCACCACGTGAGCGACGGGCCGGCTCAGTACATCAGCCGGTCCGGCCGCAGGTCGCGCAGGATCGTCGTGGCGATCTCCTCGATCGACTTGTGCGTCGAGGAGAGCCAGGCGATGCCCTCGCGGCGCATCATCGCCTCGGCCTCGCGCACCTCGTAGCGGCAGTTCTCGAGCGAGGCGTAGCGGCTGGCCGGGCGGCGCTCGTGGCGGATCTGCGCGAGCCGCTCCGGGTCGATCGTCAGCCCGAAGCACTTCTTCTTGTACGGCGCCAGCGAGGCGGGGATGCGGCCGCGCTCGAAGTCGTCCGGAATCAGCGGGTAGTTGGCGGCCTTGATGCCGTGCTGCATCGCCAGGTAGAGCGAGGTCGGCGTCTTGCCGCTGCGGCTCACGCCGACCAGGATGACGTCGGCCTCGGCCAGGTTCTTGGCCGACTGGCCGTCGTCGTGGGCGAGCGAGAAGTTGATCGCCTCGATGCGATCCGTGTACTCCTGGCTCTTGGCCACGTCGGAGAAGCGGCCGACGCGGTGGTTCGACTTCACGCCGAACTCGGCCTCCAGCGGCTCGATGAAGGTGTTGAACATGTCCAGCACCATGCCGCGCGACTCGCCCTTGAGGATCGCCAGCACCTCGGTGTTGACCAGCGTGACGAAGACGATCGGCTTGCGGCCCTCGGCCTCGGCCGCATGGTTGATCTCGCGCACCACCTGGAAGGCCTTGTCCGGCGTGTCGATGAACGGCCGCCGCACGTGCCGCGTGCTGACGGCGAACTGGTTCATGATCGAGTTGCCGAAGGTCTCGGCGGTGATGCCGGTGCCGTCGGAGACGAAGAACACGGTTCGGTTGGGCATGGGGGCGGTTCCTGCGCGAGCGGCCTTGGGGGGCGATGATAGGCAACATCCCCCGTAGAATCCCGCCCCAAGACTTCCGCACCGCCGCAAGATGCACGCCAAAGCCCGCTCGACGCCGCCTGCCGATGGCCGCTCGCGGGTGCGCCCGACCCTCGAGCCGCGCTCGGGTCGCTGCGGTGGCGACGTGGGAGCACCGGTTTTCCAACATCACGGAGCTTTCCCATGTCCAACCCTCGCCTGGCGACCGCCCTGGTCGTCCCCTTCGATGAACTGAGGATGACCGACGTCGAGGCGGTCGGCGGCAAGAACGCCTCCCTCGGCGAAATGATCAGCCAGCTGGCCGCCTCCGGCGTGCGCGTGCCCGGGGGCTTCGCCACCACGGCGCATGCGTTCCGCGAGTTCCTGCGCCACGAGGGCCTGGCCGGGCGCATCGCCGACCGGCTGGCCACGCTGAACACCGACGACGTGCGCGCGCTGGCCGAGGCCGGCACGCAGATCCGCCACTGGATCGAGACCACGCCGTTTCCGCCGGCCCTCGAATCGGCCATCCGCGCCGAGTTCGCGAAGCTGACCGAGGGCAACCCGGGCGCGTCGTTCGCGGTGCGCTCGTCGGCGACGGCCGAAGACCTGCCCGACGCCTCGTTCGCCGGCCAGCAGGAGACCTTCCTGAACGTGGTCGGCATCGACGAGGTGCTCGCCAAGATGAAGGAGGTGTTCGCCAGCCTCTACAACGACCGAGCCATCAGCTACCGCGTGCACAAGGGCTTTGCCCACGGCGACGTGGCGCTCTCGGCCGGCGTGCAGCGCATGGTGCGCAGCGATCTCGGCGCCGCCGGCGTGATGTTCACCATCGACACCGAAAGCGGCTTCCCCGACGTCGTGTTCGTGACCTCGAGCTACGGCCTGGGCGAGACGGTGGTGCAGGGCGCCGTGAACCCGGACGAGTTCTATGTGCACAAGCCGGCGCTGAAGGCCGGCAAGCTGCCGATCATCCGCCGCAACCTCGGCTCCAAGCTGATCAAGATGGAGTTCGCCTCGCCCGAGGAGAAGGCGAAGACCGGCAAGCTGGTGCGCACCGTGGACACCGCGCCCGAGCAGCGCAACCGCTATTCGCTGACCGATGCCGACGTGGCCGAGCTGGCGCGCTACGCGCTGATCATCGAGCAGCACTACGGCCGCCCGATGGACATCGAATGGGGCAAGGACGGTGGCGACGGCAAGCTCTACATCCTGCAGGCGCGGCCCGAGACGGTGAAGAGCCAGGCGGCCGGCCAGGTGGAACAGCGCTACAAGCTCAAGGGCGCCAAGAGCACCGTGCTGGCCGAGGGCCGGGCGATCGGCCAGAAGATCGGCACCGGCCGCGTGCGCATCGTGCACAGCCTGGCCGACATGGACCAGGTGCAGGCCGGTGACGTGCTCGTCACCGACATGACGGACCCGAACTGGGAGCCGGTGATGAAGCGCGCCAGCGCGATCGTCACCAACCGCGGCGGGCGCACCTGCCACGCCGCGATCATCGCGCGCGAGCTCGGCATCCCGGCGGTGGTGGGCTGCGGCGACGCGACCGAGCGGCTCCAGAACGGCGCGTTGGTCACTGTGGCCTGCTCCGAGGGCGACACCGGCTACATCTACGACGGCCTGCTCGAGACCGAGGTCAGCGAGACGCAGCGCGGCGAGATGCCGTACTGCCCGGTGAAGATCATGATGAACGTCGGCAACCCGCAGCTGGCGTTCGACTTCGCGCAGATGCCGAACTCCGGCGTCGGCCTGGCGCGGCTCGAGTTCATCATCAACAACAACATCGGTGTGCACCCGAAGGCCATCCTCGACTACCCGAACGTCGATGCCGACCTGAAGAAGGCGGTCGAGTCGGTGGCGCGCGGGCATGCCTCGCCGCGCGCCTTCTACGTCGACAAGCTGGCCGAGGGTGTGGCGACCATCGCCGCCGCGTTCTGGCCCAAGCCGGTGATCGTGCGGCTGTCGGACTTCAAGAGCAACGAGTACAAGAAGCTGATCGGCGGCTCGCGCTACGAGCCCGAGGAAGAGAACCCGATGCTGGGCTTCCGCGGCGCGTCGCGCTACGTCAGCGAGAGCTTCGGCGAGGCCTTCGCGATGGAGTGCGAGGCGCTGCTGCGCGTGCGGCGCGACATGGGCCTCACGAACGTGGAGGTGATGGTGCCGTTCGTGCGCACGCTCGGGCAGGCCGAGCGCGTGGTCGGCATGCTGGCCGAGCGCGGGCTCAAGCGCGCAGCCGCCGGCGGCACCGACGGGCTGCGCGTCATCATGATGTGCGAGGTACCGAGCAACGCCATCCTGGCCGAGCAGTTCCTCGAGCACTTCGACGGCATGTCGATCGGCTCGAACGACCTGACGCAGCTGACGCTCGGCCTGGACCGCGACTCCGGCCTCGAGCTGCTGGCACGCGACTTCGACGAGCGCGATCCGGCCGTCAAGGCGATGATCTCGCGCGCCATCGCGGCCTGCCGGGCCACCGGCAAGTACGTCGGCATCTGCGGCCAGGGCCCGAGCGACCACCCGGACTTCGCCGACTGGCTGGCCCAGGAAGGCATCGTCTCGATCTCGCTGAACCCCGACACGGTGGTCGAGACCTGGCAGCGGCTGGCCGCCGCCCGGTAGGTCAGACCAGCCCGTCGAACGGCAGCACGTCGACCGCCTCGCCGGCGGCGACATTGCCCTGCCCGTGGTGCAGCACGACGAGGCCGTTGGCCTCGCTCATGCTGCGCAGGATGCCCGAGCCCTGGGAGCCGGTGATCTTCACCTGCCAGCCGCCGTCCGGCCCGCGCGAGACGATGCCGCGCTGGTACTCGGTGCGGCCGGGCTTCTTGCGGATCGCCTCGGTGCTGGCGGCGCGCAGCATCGGCAGCGGCTCGACCGCCGCGCCGCTCATCGCCAGCAGCGCGTCGCGCACGAAGGCGTAGAAGGTCACCATCACCGCCACCGGGTTGCCGGGCAGGCCGAACAGGATCGCATCGCCAATGCGCCCGATCGCCATCGGACGGCCGGGCCGCATCGCGATCTTCCAGAACAGCACGTCTCCCAGGCGCTTCATCACCTGCTTGGTGTGGTCGGCCTCGCCGACGCTGACGCCGCCGGAGGTGATCACCGCATCGGCGCTGGCCGCGGCGTCGCGGAAGGCTTGTTCGAGGGCTGCGGGATCGTCGCGCACCACGCCCAGGTCGAGCAGCTCGACACCCAGCCGCGTCAGCATCGCGTGGATCGTGTAGCGGTTGCTGTCGTAAACGCAGCCCTCGGGCAGCGGCTCGCCGATCGAGCGCAGCTCGTCGCCGGTGGAGAAGAAGGCCACGCGCAGGCGACGCCGCACCGGCACCTCGGCCCGGCCGAGCGAGGCAACCATGCCGAGGTCGGCCGGGCGCAGCAGCCGGCCGGCCTTCAGCGCCGGCTCGCCGCGTGCCAGGTCCTCGCCGGCGAGTCGCCGGTTGTCGCCGGTGCGCACCACGCCGGCCGGCACGATCACGCGCTCGCCGTCGAGCCGGCAGAACTCCTGCGGCACCACGGTGTCGAGCCCGGCCGGCATCACCGCGCCGGTCATGATGCGCAGGCAGTGGCCGGCCGGCACCGCGCCGTCGAACTGCGCGCCGGCGAAGCCGGTGCCGGCCACCGCGAAGGGCGTCTCGGCGTCGGCGCGCAACTCGGCGCCGCGCAGGGCGTAGCCGTCCATTGCCGAGTTGTCGTGCGCGGGCACGTCGATGGTCGAGACGATGTCCTCGGCCAGCACGCGGCCGAGCGCGCTGCGGATCGGCAGCTTCTCGACCGCCTGCACCCGCGGCACCAGGCGTGCGATGAACTCCTGTGCCTGCGCGACGGGCAGCGCGTTCGGGTCGTAGCCGCTGACGCAGGAGGCGATTTCGGCCAGGGTCGGTTGGTCAGCCATGCGGGCGTTGCAGTTGCTGCAGGTCGTCGGGGGTGTTGGCGTTGAAGAAGGCCGCCTCGTCGGCAAACGGCACCTCGATGCAGCGATGCTGGGCGGTCCAGCGGTCGATCTTGCGCTGGCCGGACTGCGTGAAGCGCACCAGGCTCTCGAGCAGGCTGGTGCGCAGCAGGCAGAACACCGGCTGCACCTGCGTCGTGCCGTCGGCCGACTGGGTGGCGGCCATCGCGATCTCGGCGTCCTGCGCGGCCGCGGCGGCCGTCAGGCGCTCGACCAGGTCGAGCGGGAAGGCCGGCGTGTCGCAGGGCACGGTGACGAGCCAGGGCGTCTCGCAATGCTCCAGCCCGGCCAGGAAGCCGGCCAGCGGACCGGGGTAGTCGGGCAGGGCATCGGGCCAGACCGGCACGCCGAAGGACTCGTACGCGCCGAGATTGCGGTTGGCGTTGATCATCGCGTGGCCCACCTGCGGGGCGAGCCGCATCAGCGCGTGCAGCGCGAGCGGCAGGCCGAGGTGGTTCTGCAGGCCCTTGTCGACCCCACCCATGCGGCTGCCGCGGCCGCCGGCGAGCACCAGGCCGGTGATGTCGTCCGTGGGAATCATCCGCCGATGTAGTGCATTTCCACGCGGCGCTGCCCGCTGCCGGTCTCGGCCGCCTGCTGCCCGCGCAACTCGGAATAGCGGTCGCCGCGGCCCTGCCAGATCTCGCCGATCGCGGTGGCGATCTGGGCATCGTCCCAGCCGCCGCGCAGCAGCGCGCGCAGGTCGTGGCCGCGCTCGGCGAACAGGCACAGGAACAGCTTGCCCTCGGTGGACAGGCGGGCACGGTTGCAGTCGCGGCAGAAGGCCTGGGTGACGCTTGAGATCACGCCCACCTCGCCGGCGCCATCGGCATAACGCCAGCGTTGCGCCGTCTCGCCCACCACGTTCGGGTCGAGCGGCTCGAGCGGGAAGGTTGCATGCAGGCGCTGCACCACCTCGGCCGAGGGCAGCACCTCGTCCATGCGCCAGCCGTTGGTGGCCCCGACGTCCATGTACTCGATGAAGCGCAGCACCACCTGGCCGTCGAACTGCTCGCGAAAGAACCGCGCCATCGGCACGATCTCGTGATCGTTGGTGCCACGCTTGACGACCATGTTGACCTTGATCGGCCCGAGGCCGACGCGGCGTGCCTCCTCGATGCCTTCGAGCACCTCGGCGACCGGGAAGTCGACGTCGTTCATGCGGCGGAAGATCGCATCGTCCAGCGCGTCGAGGCTCACGGTGATGCGGCGCAGCCCGGCCGCCTTCAGCGCCGCCGCCTTGCGCGCCAGCAGCGAGCCGTTGGTCGTCAGCGTCAGGTCGAGCGCCCGGCCGTCGGGCGTGCGCAGCGCGGCGAGCATGCCGATCAGCGTCTCGAGGTTCTTGCGCAGCAGCGGCTCGCCGCCGGTCAGGCGCAGCTTCTCGACGCCATGCGCCACGAACAGGCGCGCCAGCCGCGTGATCTCCTCGAAGCTCAGCAGCGAGGCATGCGGCAGGAAGGCGTAGTGCTTGTCGAACACTTCCTTGGGCATGCAGTAGCTGCAGCGGAAGTTGCAGCGATCGGTGACCGAGATGCGCAAGTCGTGCAGCGGCCGGCCGAGGCGGTCGGCCAGCAGGCCGGTCGGCGCGCTGAGCCGGCTCGGCACGGCCGGCACCGCCGCGGCGTAGCGGTGGTCGGCCAGCGGGATGATCTTCTCGCCCATGCCGGGATTGTGCCTGCGCCGCCCCGCGACCGCGGCGACCCCGGCGCGCGTGCGGGCAAGGTCTCAAGGAAACGCCGGGCCGTCCCAAGTTTCCTTGGCCCCCGCGGGGGGCGGGCCGGGCCTGGCCCAGCCCCGGGGGCGCTCAGAAGTTGGTGCGAAAGCGCTCGGCGTCGTTCACCGCGGGGCGCGATGTGCTGTCCGTTGCGGCCGCGGGCGCGGCCTGCGGCGGCATGGGCGGCACGGCCGGCAAGGCGGGCGCGGCCGCTGCGCCGTTCAGCGGCTCGGCGCGGCGGGCGCCGGTGAAGCGCTTGGTCCAGTAGGCGAGGCGCATGTCCTCGATGCGCACTTCGCCGCCGGCGCGCGGGGAGTGGATAAATTTGTGGTCGCCGATGTAGATGCCGACGTGCGAGAAGGTGCGCTTGAGCGTGTTGAAGAACACCAGGTCGCCGGGCTTGAGCTCGTCGCGCTTGACGCCGACGAGGCCGGGGGCGCTGGCCTGCTCGTCGGCGCGGCGCGGCAGCACCAGGCCGAGGCTGCGCTCGAAGATGTGGCGCGTGAAGCCGCTGCAGTCGAAGCCGTCTTCGGCCGTGCTGCCGCCGCGGCGGTAGCGCACGCCGAGGAAGTTCATCGCCGCGAGCACCATGTCGGAGGCCTTGTCGCGCACCTGCTGGACGAGGCCGCTGTCGGACGGCGCGGCCTGCGGTGCATCGAGCAGGCCCTTCTCGGCCAGCATCCGCGTGATGGCGTCGCCCTCGGGGGCGCCCCAGGCCGGCGCGCTGGCCAGGCCGAGCGCCACGACGAGCGGGGCGAGGCGGCGCAGGGCGGGGGCGGCAGGCATGGGCCGGCAGCTTACGCGCCGGCGGCGACCTGCGTCAACCCGAAAAGTCCTGTTCTGGCAGGCACTTGCATCGATTTGTCAAGGTTTTCCATGGGGCTGCGCTATCGTTGCCCCATCGACCAGGAGACGAACCATGTTCAAGGCCTTGCTGCTGGAAAAAAGCGAGGGCGGCGTGCGGGCCGCGGTGCGCGACGTCGACGACGCCGGGCTGCCCGAGGGCGACGTGCTGCTGCGCGTCAGCCATTCGACGCTCAACTACAAGGACGCGCTGGCCATCACGACCCGCGGCCCGGTGGTGCGGGCCTGGCCGATGGTGCCGGGCATCGACGGCGCGGGCATGGTGCTCGAGAGCACGCATCCGGCCTGGAAGGCGGGCGACGTGGCCGTGCTCAACGGCTGGGGCGTGGGCGAAACCCGCTGGGGCTGTCTCGCTGAGCGCGCACGGGTCAAGGGTGACTGGCTGGTGCCGCTGCCGGCCGCCTTCACGACGCGCCAGGCGATGGCGATCGGCACGGCCGGCTACACGGCCATGCTGTGTGTGCTGGCGCTCGAGCGGCACGGGGTCAAGCCGCGCGACGGCGAGGTGCTGGTCACGGGCGCGACCGGGGGTGTGGGCAGCGTCGCGGTGGCGCTGCTGGCCAAGCTCGGCCACCGCGTCGTCGCCGCCACCGGCAAGGCCGGCGAATCCGACTACCTGCGTCAGCTCGGCGCCGAGTCGGTGATCGACCGCGCCGAGCTCGCCGCGCCCGGCAAGCCGCTGCAGAAGGAGCGCTGGGTCGCGGTGGTCGATGCGGTGGGCAGCCACACGCTCGTCAACGCCTGCGCGCAGACCCGCTACGGCGGCGTCGTCGCTGCCTGCGGGCTGGCCGGCGGCGGCGACTTCCCCGGCACGGTGATGCCCTTCATCCTGCGCGGCGTGACGCTGGCCGGCGTCGACAGCGTCTACGCACCGCTGGCGCGCAGACGCGAGGCCTGGGAGCGCCTGGCGCGCGACCTGGACCCGGCGTTGCTCGAGACGATCGCCGCCGACATCGGCCTCGACGAGGTGGTGGCGCAGGCCGCGCATTTGATGGAGGGCAAGCTGCGCGGCCGCGTGGTCGTCACGATCGCCTGACCGTCAGTGGCCCGTCAGCGCGGCCGCATGAAATCCGCGCCGGATCGATCACATCAGCAGGAGACATCAGCATGGGCCGGTACGCCGACTTCCACCAGCGTTCGATCGCCGACCGCGACGGCTTCTGGGCCGAACAGGCCCAGCTGATCGACTGGCAGCAACCCTTCGAGCAGGTGTGCGACTACGCCAACGCGCCGTTCGCGCGCTGGTTCGTCGGCGGCAAGACCAACCTGTGCCACAACGCGGTGGACCGCCACCTGAAGGACCGCGCCGACCAGAACGCGCTGATCTTCGTCTCCACCGAGACCGGGCAGGAGAAGGCCTACAGCTTCCGCGAACTGCACGCCGAGGTGCAGCGCATGGCCGCGATCCTGCAGGACCTGGGCGTGCGCCAGGGCGATCGGGTGCTCGTCTACATGCCGATGATCCCCGAGGCGGCATTTGCGATGCTGGCCTGCACGCGCATCGGCGCGATCCACTCGGTGGTGTTCGGCGGTTTCGCCAGCCACAGCCTGGCCAGCCGCATCGACGATGCCGAGCCGGCCGTGATCGTCAGCGCCGACGCCGGCATGCGCTCGGGCAAGGTGGTGGCCTACAAGCCGCTGCTGGACGAGGCGATCCGCCTGGCGAACCACAAGCCGGCCAAGGTGCTGCTGGTGGACCGCGGCCTGAGCCCGATGGACACCAGCGCCGGGCGCGACGTCGACTACGCGACGCTGCGCGAAAAGCACCTCGGCACCGTGGTGCCCTGCGCCTGGGTCGACGCGACCCACCCGAGCTACACGCTCTACACCAGCGGCACCACCGGCAAGCCGAAGGGCGTGCAGCGCGACACCGGCGGCTACGCCGTGGCGCTGGCCGCGTCGATGAAGCACATCTTCTGCGGCAACGCGGGCGAGACCTACTTCTCCACCAGCGACATCGGCTGGGTGGTCGGCCACAGCTACATCATCTACGGCCCGCTGATCGCCGGCATGGCGACCATCATGTACGAGGGCCTGCCGACGCGGCCCGACGCCGGCATCTGGTGGAGCCTGGTCGAGAAGTACAAGGTCACCGTGATGTTCAGCGCGCCGACGGCGGTGCGCGTGCTGAAGAAGCAGGACCCGGCCTACCTGAGCAAGTACGACCTGAGTTCGCTGCGCGCGCTGTTCCTGGCCGGCGAGCCGCTCGACGAGCCGACCGCCAAGTGGATCGCCGAGAGCCTCGGCAAGCCGATCATCGACAACTACTGGCAGACCGAGACCGGCTGGCCGATCCTGACCATTGCCAACGGCGTGGAGAAGGCGCCCAGCAAGTTCGGCAGCCCGGGCGTGGCGATGTACGGCTACGACGTGCGCCTGATCGACGAGACCACCGGCGAGGAGGTGACCGCGCCGAACCAGAAGGGCGTGGTCGCGATTGCCGGGCCGTTGCCGCCGGGCTGCATGCAGACCGTCTGGCGCGACGACGCGCGCTTCGTGAAGACCTACTGGCAGAGCATCCCGGGCAAGCTGCTCTACAGCACCTTCGACTGGGGCATCAAGGACGAGGACGGCTACTTCTTCATCCTCGGCCGTACCGACGACGTGATCAACGTGGCCGGCCACCGGCTCGGCACGCGCGAGATCGAGGAGAGCATCTCCAGCCACCCGGCCATCGCCGAGGTGGCGGTGGTCGGCGTCGCGGACCAGCTCAAGGGCCAGGTGGCGATGGCCTTCGCGGTGCTGAAGGATCCGTCCGTGGCGGCCGACCCGGCGGCCAAGCTCAAGCTCGAGGGCGAGGTGATGAAGACGGTGGACGGCCAGCTCGGCGCGGTGGCGCGGCCGGCGCGCATCCACTTCGTGTCGCTGCTGCCCAAGACGCGCTCCGGCAAGATGCTGCGCCGCGCGATCCAGGCGGTGTGCGAGCAGCGCGACCCGGGTGACCTGACGACGATGGACGACCCGACCGCGCTGCAGCAGATCAAGGAGCTGGTGTCGCCAGCCTGAGCGTGGGGCCCCCCGGCGGGCGCCCCCGTTTCTCGTTCTCCGGTGGGATGGCAGCGCGGCCATCCCTCGCCGACGATGCAGTCATCCACTGCCACGGAGGCGAGCCATGTCACTCCCCGGGAACCCGAGCACCCGCCGCGCGCTGATCGCCGGCGCCGCCGGCCTGCTCGCCGCGCCGCTGCTGGCGCAGGCCGCGCCGCTGCTGCTGCTGGCGCAGGAGGCCGACGCCGAGATCGACCCGTCGGGCTGGCTCGTGAGCGAGAAGCTCGACGGCGTGCGCGCCCTGTGGGACGGGCGCGTGCTGCGTTTCCGCAGCGGGCGAGTGGTCGCCGCGCCGGCCTGGTTCCTGGAACGGCTGCCGCGGCGCGCGCTGGACGGCGAGCTGTGGCTCGGGCGCGGCCGTTTCGATGAACTCTCCGGGCTGGTGCGGCGTGCCACGCCGGACGACGCGCTCTGGCGCGACATCCGCTACATGCTGTTCGAACTGCCCGAGGCCCCCGGCGGCTTCGCCGCGCGTGCGACGGCCATCGCGCAACTGGCCGAGGCGGCACGCTGGCCGCAGCTGCAGGCCGTGGCGCAGGAGACGCTGCCAGACCGGGCAGCGCTGCGCGACCGCCTCGATGCGGTGGTGCGCTCCGGCGGCGAGGGCCTGATGCTGCACCGGGCCGATGCGCCCTGGCAGACCGGCCGCAGCCGGGTGCTGCTCAAGCTGAAGCCGGTGCAGGACGCCGACGCCGTGGTGATCGGCCACGTGCCCGGCCGGGGCCGCCACGAAGGGCGGCTCGGCGCCCTGGTGCTGCGGCGCGAGGATGGCGTGCTGTTCCAGCTCGGCACCGGGCTCACGGACGCCCAGCGCGATGCGCCGCCGCGCATCGGCAGCGTGGTGACCTACACCTACCGCGGGGTCACGCCGCAGGGCGTGCCGCGCTTCGCGAGCTTCCTGCGCATGCGGCCGGACGCTTGAGCCGGGCCGCGCCTCAGAGCACCTCGGAGGCGTAGTCCGCCAGGCGCGAGCGCTCGCCGCGCGCCAGCGTGACGTGGCCGCTGTGCGGCCAGCCCTTGAACCGGTCCACGGCGTAGGTGAGGCCCGAACTGCCCTCGGTCAGGTAGGGCGTGTCGATCTGCGCCAGGTTGCCCAGGCAGACGATCTTGGTGCCCGGGCCGGCGCGCGTGATCAGCGTCTTCATCTGCTTGGGCGTGAGGTTCTGCGCCTCGTCGATGATGACGAACTTGTTCAGGAAGGTGCGCCCGCGCATGAAGTTCAGGCTCTTGATCTTGATCTTCGAGCGCACCAGGTCGTTGGTGGCCGCGCGGCCCCACTCGCCGCCGCCGCCGTCGCCACGCGACAGCACCTCGAGGTTGTCGTCCAGCGCGCCCATCCACGGGCCCATCTTCTCTTCCTCGGTGCCGGGCAGGAAGCCGATGTCCTCGCCCACCGGCACCGTCACGCGGGTGACGATGATCTCGGTGTAGCGCCGGTCGTCCATCACCTGCGAGAGCCCGGCGGCCAGCGTCATCAGCGTCTTGCCGGTGCCGGCGGTGCCGGTCAGCGTGATGAAGTCGCACTCCGGGTCCATCAGCAGGTTGAGCGCGAAGTTCTGTTCCCGATTGCGAGCGGTGACGCCCCAGACCGCGTTCTTGGTGTGGGTGTACTCGCGCAGCGTGCGCAGCACCGCGGTTTTGCCGGTGATCTCGGTGACCTTGGCGTACAGCGGCGCGGCGCCCGGCGCCTCGAGGTAGACGAACTGGTTGACCAGCAGCACCGGCACCATCGGGCCGCTGATGCGGTAGTAGGTGAAGCCGCCTTGCTGCCAGCTCTCCATGGTCTTGCCGTGGCGCTCCCAGAAGTCGGGCGGCAGCGGCAGCACGCCGGTGTAGAGCAGGTCGCCGTCTTCCAGCGTTTTGTCGTTGAAGTAGTCCTCCGCCGGCAGGCCCAGGGCGCGCGCCTTGATGCGCATGTTGATGTCTTTCGACACCAGCACGACCTCGCGGCCCTTCTGCTGCTCGCGCAGCGCCTGCACGACGGCGAGGATCTGGTTGTCGGCCTTGCCCTGCGGCAGCCCGGCCGGCAGGGCAACGTCGACCAGGTTGGTCTGGAAGAACAGCTTGCCCTCGGCCTCCTTGTGGCCGGTGGCGTTCAGCGCCAGGCCGTCGGTCATGCCGGCCGCGTTGCGGCTGGTCATCGTGGAGGCCAGGGCGTCGAGGTCGCGGCTGACGGCCCGGGCGTTGCGCGCCACCTCGGTCATGCCCTTCTTGTGGTTGTCCAGCTCCTCGAGCGTGATCATGGGCAGATACACGTCGTGCTCGGCGAAACGGAACAGCGAGGTCGGGTCGTGCATCAGCACGTTGGTGTCGAGCACGAACAGGCTGCTCGGCCCGCTGCCGCGCGGCTTGCGCGCCTTCGGCTCAGGCGCGTGGCGCGGGGTTCGCAGGGGCGCATGACCGGCGTGCGCTACCGGGGCTGCTGGCTTGGACGGCGCCGGCTTGGCCACCACCGGGGCGGCCTCGGCATTGGCATCGAACAGGTCCATCACGGCGGGCGAGGCGGGCTCGGCCGCGGGGCGGGTCTTGGGGGCGCGTTTGCCCGGTTTGGGCGCGGCCTGCGATTCGAAGTCGGCGGGGGAGAGAAGGGCGGCTCGTTTGGCAGGCGGCTTGGGCAGGGGCATGAGGCTCAGCTCGGGTGGCAAACAAAAAAGCCGCACAGTCGGCTGTGCGGCTTGGTGGGCAGAGGTCGGTCACGACGCTCAGGCATGCAAGGATTATGCACAAGCTTTGCCGGGCATCAACGGCGCGGCCAGAAGCGGCGAGGGCCGCCCACCCGGCGGGGTGCAGCGGCCCCCACGATCGGATGCGCCGGTTACTTCAGCGCCTTGACGGCCTTGAGCACTTCCTCGACGTGGCCGGCGACCTTCAGGCCGCGCCACTCGGCGCGCAGCATGCCGCTGCCGTCGATCAGGAAGGTGGAGCGCTCGATGCCCTTGACCTTCTTGCCGTACATGATCTTGTTCTTGACCACGCCGAACATGTGGCAGAGCTTCTCTTCGGTGTCGGCGATCAGCTCGAAGGGCAGTTCCAGGTTCTGCTTGAACTTCTCGTGCGAGGCCATGTTGTCGCGCGAGACTCCGAACACCACGGCGCCGGCCTTGAGGAAATCCTTGTGATGGTCGCGGAACTGCATCGCCTCGGTGGTGCATCCGGGCGTGTTGTCCTTCGGGTAGAAGTACAGCACGACCATCTTCCCGGCATAGGCCTGCGGCGTGAACTTCACGCCGCCGGTCGCTAGCGCTTCAAATTCCGGGAGAGGCTTATTGAGGGCTGGCGTCATCGAGTATGCTCTTTTGTTCCGCCCCGGCGGGCGTAGCCGTAGATTATAAGGCGAGCGGCCGTGCCGCCCGGGAGTGCCGCTGCCGCCCCGGCCTCATCCCCCCAGTTCGAAGAGCAGTGCCGCGACCACCGCGCGGCCCTCGGCCAGCAGCACGTTGTAGGTGCGGCAGGCGGCGGGTGTATCCATGGTCTCGACGCCGATGCGCGCGGCCATCAGCGGGGCCAGCAGCGCCGGCCTGGGAAAGCGCAGCCGCGCCCCGCTGCCCAGCAGCACCAGTTCGGGCTTGAGTGCCGCGAGCGCCTCGAAGGCCGCCTCGTCCAGCGCGTCGAAACGCGGCACGCCCCAGGGCCGGATCTCGCCGCGCCAGGGCACGATGACGCTGGCGCGGTACTCGGTGCCGTTGACGATTACGCCCTCGGGGCCGTGACGGGAGATCGCGTTGCCGCCTTCGAGGCGGTCGGGCTGCATTTTCATGGTCAAATTCTAGGTTCGCTGCCACCTTTGCCCCTGCCGGAGGCCTTTTGAAGCCCATTGCGAAATCGAGCAAGCTCGCCAATGTCTGCTACGACATCCGCGGACCCGTGCTCGACAAGGCCCGCCAGATGGAGGAGGAGGGCCACAAGATCATCAAGCTGAACATCGGCAACCTCGCCGTGTTCGGCCTCGAGCCGCCCGACGAGATCGTGCAGGACATGATCCGCAACCTGCCGCACGCGGCCGGCTACACCGACAGCAAGGGCCTGTTCGCGCCGCGCAAGTCGGTGGTGCACTACACGCAGGAGAAGCACATCGCCGGCGTGACGGTGGACGACGTCTATCTCGGCAACGGCGCCTCCGAGCTGATCACGATGAGCATGAACGCACTGCTCAACGGCGGTGACGAGATCCTCGTTCCGGCGCCCGACTACCCGCTGTGGACGGCCTCGGTGTCGCTCTCCGGCGGTACGCCGGTGCACTACCTGTGCGACGAGCAGTCGGGCTGGCTGCCCGACCTCGACGACATCCGGCGCAAGATCACGCCGAACACGCGCGGCATCGTCGTCATCAACCCGAACAACCCGACCGGCGCGCTCTACCCCGAGGCCTTCCTGAAGGAACTGGTCGAGGTGGCGCGGCAGCACAAGCTGATCGTGTTCGCCGACGAGATCTACGACAAGACGCTGTTCGACGGCAACACCCACACCAGCATCGCCTCGCTGGCCGACGACCTGTTGTTCGTCACCTTCAACGGCCTGTCGAAGAACTATCGCTCCTGCGGCTACCGCGCCGGCTGGATGGTGGTGTCGGGTGACAAGCGCCCGGCGAAGGACTACATCGAGGGCCTGAACATGCTGGCCTCGATGCGCCTGTGCGCCAACACGCCGGGGCAGCTCGCGATCCAGACCGCGCTGGGCGGCTACCAGAGCATCAAGGATCTCGTCGCGCCCGGCGGCCGGCTGTGCCGCCAGCGCGACCTGGCCTACGAGCTGCTGATGCAGATCCCGGGTGTCAGCGTCGTCAAGCCCAAGGCGGCGCTGTACATGTTCCCGCGCCTGGACCCGAAGATCTACCCGATCGAGGACGACCAGCAGTTCGCCTACGACCTGCTGGCCGAGGAGAAGGTGCTGATCGTGCAGGGCACCGGCTTCAACTGGCCGACGCCCGACCACTTCCGCCTCGTCTTCCTGCCCAACTCGGACGACCTCACCGAGGCCGTGGGCCGCATCGCCCGCTTCCTCGAGCATTACCGCAAGCGCCACTCCCAGTAAAAGTCATGCAACCCATCCAAGTCGGCCTGCTCGGCATCGGCACCGTCGGCAGCGGCACCTTCAAGGTGCTGCAGCGCAACCAGGAGGAGATCCAGCGCCGCGCCGGCCGGGCCATCCGCATCACCATGGTGGCCGACCTCGACACGGCCCGCGCGCGCGCCATCGTCGGCGACGCCGCCGAGGTGGTGAACGACGCCCGCGCGGTGATCGCCAACCCGGCGATCGACGTGGTCGTCGAACTGATCGGCGGCTACGGCATCGCGCGCACGCTGGTGCTGGAGGCCATCGCCGCCGGCAAGCATGTGGTCACCGCCAACAAGGCGCTGCTGGCGGTGCACGGCAGCGAGATCTTCGCCGCGGCGCGCGCCAAGGGCGTGGTGGTGGCCTTCGAGGCCGCGGTGGCCGGCGGCATCCCGATCATCAAGGCGCTGCGCGAGGGGCTGACCGCCAACCGCATCGAGTGGATCGCGGGGATCATCAATGGCACGACCAACTTCATCCTGTCGGAGATGCGGGCCAAGGGCCTGGACTTCGACACCGTGCTGAAGGAGGCGCAGCGCCTGGGTTATGCCGAGGCCGACCCGACCTTCGACATCGAGGGCGTGGACGCCGCGCACAAGGCGACCATCATGAGCGCGATCGCGTTCGGCGTGCCGGTGCAGTTCGACAAGGCGCATGTCGAGGGCATCACCCGGCTGCAGGCGGCCGACATCCGCTACGCCGAACAGCTCGGCTACCGCATCAAGCTGCTGGGCATCACCAAGCGCCGCGAGCACGGCATCGAGCTGCGCGTGCACCCGACGCTGATCCCGGCGACGCGGCTGATCGCCAACGTCGAAGGGGCGATGAACGCGGTCGTCGTGCAGGGCGACGCGGTCGGCAGCACGCTCTACTACGGCAAGGGCGCCGGCTCCGAGCCCACCGCCTCGGCGGTGATCGCTGACCTGGTGGACATCGCCCGCCTGGCCACGGCCGACCCCGACCACCGCGTCCCCTCGCTCGCGTTCCAGCCCGGGGCGATGCAGGACACGCCGATCCTGCCGATGGAGGAGGTGGTCACCGCCTTCTACCTGCGCCTGCGCGTGGTCGACGAGGCCGGCGTGCTGGCGCGCGTCACCGGCATCCTGGCGGAGCACGGCATCTCGATCGACGCGCTGCTGCAGCGCGAACCGGGCGAGGGCGAGAACCAGACCGACGTGATCATCCTGACCCACGACACGCTCGAGGGCGAGATGAACAAGGCGATCGCGCAGATGCAGTCGCTGCCGACGGTGCTGGCGCCGATCGTGAAGATCCGCAAAGAAGAACTGAAGTGAAATACATCAGCACCCGCGGCGACCGCACGCTGCGCGGCTTCTCCGAGATCCTGCTCGAGGGCCTGGCCCCGGACGGTGGCCTGTACCTGCCGACGCACTACCCGAAGGTGGATGCGGCGACGCTCGCGCGCTGGCGCGGGCTGTCGTATGCCGAGCTGGCGTTCGAGGTCCTGTCCCTCTACATCGACGACATCCCGGGCGCCGACCTGAAGCGCCTGGTCTCGAGCACCTACACCGAGCAGGTCTACGGCACGAAGGCGATCACGCCGCTGAAGAAGCTCGAGGACGGCCTGTACCTCGAGGCGCTGTCCAACGGCCCGACGCTCGCCTTCAAGGACATGGCGATGCAACTGCTCGGCGCGCTGTTCGAGTACGAGCTCGGCCGGCGCGGGGAGAGCCTGAACATCCTCGGCGCGACCTCGGGCGACACCGGCAGCGCGGCCGAGTACGCGATGCGCGGCAAGAAGGGCGTGAAGGTGTTCATGCTCAGCCCGCACGGCCGCATGAGCCCGTTCCAGCAGGCGCAGATGTTCAGCCTGCAGGACCCGAACATCCACAACCTCGCCGTCGAGGGCGTGTTCGACGACTGCCAGGACATCGTCAAGGCGGTCTCGAACGACCTGGAGTTCAAGCGCCGCTGGAAGATCGGCACCGTCAACTCGATCAACTGGGCGCGCCTGCTGGCGCAGGTCGTGTACTACTTCGCCGGCTACTTCCAGGCCACGAAGACCAACGACGAGCGGGTCAGCTTCGCGGTGCCCTCGGGCAACTTCGGCAACATCTGCGCCGGCCACGTGGCGCGTCTGATGGGCCTGCCGATCCGCCGCCTGGTGCTGGCCACCAACGAGAACAACGTGCTCGACGAGTTCTTCCGCACCGGCACCTACCGGGTGCGCGGCGGCGCGGAGACCTACGAGACCTCGAGCCCGTCGATGGACATCAGCAAGGCGAGCAACTTCGAGCGCTTCGTGTTCGATTTGCTCGGCCGCGATGCGGTACGCACGAAGCAGCTGTTCCAGGACGAGCTCGGCGCCAAGGGCTCCTTCACCCTGACGCCGGACGAGTTCGCGCGCATCGCCGACTACGGCTTCGTCTCCGGCAGCAGCACGCATGCCGACCGGCTCGCGACCATCCGCGACACCGCGCGGCGCTGCGGCGTGGTCGTCGACACCCACACCGCCGACGGGCTGAAGGTGGCGCGCGAGCACCGCGAGGCCGGCACGCCGATGATCGTGCTGGAGACCGCGCTGCCGGCCAAGTTCTCGGCGACCATCGTCGAGGCGCTCGGGCGCGAGCCGGAACGGCCGGCGGCGCTCGTGGGCATCGAGCAACTCCCCAAGCGGTTCAAGGTCATGCCCGTGGACGTGCAGGCGGTGAAGGACTACATCGCCAAGAATGGCTGAATGAAGGTCGTCGGCTTCTGCGGCTATTCCGGATCGGGCAAGACCACGCTGGTCGAGCAGCTGATCGCGCGCCTGCGGCTGGCCGGCCAGCGTGTCTCGGTGGTCAAGCATGCGCACCACGAGTTCGACATCGACCACCCGGGCAAGGACTCGTACCGGCACCGCGAGGCGGGTGCCTTCGAGGTGCTGATCGCCTCGGACCGGCGCCTGGCCAAGATCCGCGAATACGAGTTGCGCGCCGACCCGACGGTGCACCAGCTGATCGCCGAGCTGTACGACTGCGACTGGGTGCTGGTCGAGGGCTTCAAGCATGCCGACGTGCTCAAGCTCGAGGTCTGGCGTGCGGACACCGGCAAACCGGTGCAGTATCCGTACGACCCGTATGTCGTCGCGTTGTGCACTGACAGCCCGGACCGCCTGCCCGAGCCGACCGGCCTGCCGCTGCTGGACCTGAACGACCCGGATGCGGTGACCCGATTCCTGCTCGAGAACGCCGACCGCCATGAGTACCGTTCCCCCTTCGAACTCGCCGCCCCCGGGCCGGCCGCCGATGCTGAGCCTGGACGAGGCGCTGAGCCGCCTGCTCGGCGCGATCCGGCCGCTGGCTGAGACCGAGCAGGTCGCCACCTTCGACGCGCTCGGCCGCGTGCTGGCCGAGGATGTGCGTTCGGCACTCGACGTGCCGCCGCAGAACAACACCTCGATGGACGGCTACGCGCTGCGTTGCGCCGACGTGCCGGCTGCCGGCACGCTGCTGCGCGTGACGCAGCGCATTCCGGCCGGGCAGGTGGGCCGGGCGCTCGAGCCGGGCAGCGCCGCGCGCATCTTCACCGGCGCGCAGATTCCGCCCGGCGCCGATGCGGTGGTGCCGCAGGAGCAGTGCGAGGCGGAGGACGAGGGCGTGCGCGTCGGCATCGTGCCCGTGCCCGGCCAGTGGATCCGGCGCCGCGGCGAGGACGTGCAGCGCGGCGCCGTGGTGCTGGCGGCCGGCCAGCGGCTCGGCCCGGCGGCCATGGGCCTCGCGGCCTCGGTCGGCGCGGCCCGGCTGCGCGTGGCGCGCCGCCCGCGCGTGGCGGTGTTCTCCACCGGCGACGAGCTGGTGATGCCGGGCGAGGTGCCGCCCGAGCAGATGCGCCCGGGCGCGATCTACAACTCCAACCGCTTCACGCTGCGCGGGCTGGTGCAGGCGCTCGGTGCCGAGTGCAACGACCTGGGTATCGTGCCGGACCGGCGCGAGGCCACCCGCGCCGCGCTGCGCGAGGCGGCGCTGGGCAACGACCTGATCGTCACCTCGGGTGGCGTCTCGGTCGGCGAGGAGGACCATCTGCGCCCCTCGGTGCAGGCCGAGGGCCACCTCGACCTGTGGCAGGTGGCCATCAAGCCCGGCAAGCCGCTCGCCTTCGGCGCGGTGCGCCGCCCGGATGGCTCGAGCGCCTGGTTCGTCGGCCTGCCGGGCAACCCGGTGTCGAGCCTGATCACCTTCGCGCTGGCGGTGCGGCCGCTGCTGCTCAAGCTGCAGGGCGCCACCGCGCTGGCCCCCGTGCCGCTGCGCCTGCGTGCCGATTTCGACTGGCCCAGGCCCGACAAGCGGCGCGAGTTCCTGCGCGTGCGGCGCCATGCCGAGGGCGGCCTGGAGCTGTTCCCGAACCAGAGCTCGGGCGTGCTCACCTCCACGGTCTGGGGCGACGGGCTGGTCGACAATCCACCCAATCAGGCCATCCGGCGTGGCGACCTCGTGCACTACCTCCCTTTCTCCGAGCTGCTCTCATGAAGGTGAACGTGCGCTACTTCGCCTCGATCCGCGAGGCACTCGGCCCGGGCGAGGTGCTCGAACTGCCGGCCGGCGCCACCGTGGCGCAGGCGCGCAACCAGCTGATCGAGCGCGGCGGCCTGCACTCGCAGGTGCTGGCGCGCGGCAGGGCGCTGCGCAGCGCGCTGAACCAGGCGCTGTGCGACGAATCGGCCGCGCTGGCCGAAGGCGCCGAGCTGGCCTTCTTCCCGCCGGTGACGGGAGGCTGAGCATGGGCGCCCCGCGGGTGACAATCCAAACCGCCGACTTCGACCTCGGCGTCGAGGTGGCGGCGCTGCGCGCGCACGACCCCGGCGTGGGGGCAGTGGCCAGCTTCGTCGGCACGGTGCGCGACCGCAACGACGGCACCGGCGTCAGCGCGATGGAACTCGAGCATTACCCCGGCATGACCGAGAAGGCCATCGAGGCGATGATCGACGAGGCGTTCCGGCGCTTCGACATCCGCGCCGCGCGGGTGATCCACCGGGTCGGGCCGCTCAAGCCGCTCGACCAGATCGTGCTCGTGGCCGTGACCTCGGCGCACCGCGGCGCGGCCTTCCAGGCCTGCGAGTTCCTGATGGACTATCTGAAGACCCAGGCACCGTTCTGGAAGAAGGAGACCACGCCCGAAGGCGCGCGCTGGGTCGACGCCCGCGTGGCCGACGACGCGGCGCTGGCGCGCTGGGGCATCGAGGCGGGCAACGCGGCGCCATGAACTCGGCCGCGCTCGGCTTGCAGCTGGCCGCGGTGGCGGCCGGCTCGGCCGTCGGTGCGCTGGCCCGCTGGGGCGCCGGGCTGTGGCTGAACGCCCGCTGGGCCGGCTTCCCGCTCGGCACGCTGGCCGTGAACGCCGTCGGCGGCCTGCTGATCGGCATGGCGCTGGCCTGGTTCGAGCGCAGCCCGAACGAACTGCTGCGGCTGCTGCTGGTCACCGGCTTCCTGGGCGGGCTGACCACCTTCTCGTCGTTCTCCGCCGAGTCGCTGCTGATGTTGCAGCGCGGCCAGTTCGGCCTGGCCGCAGGGCACACGCTGGCCCATGTGCTGGGCGCGCTGGCTTGTGCGGCGCTGGGTTTCGTGGCGGTCGACCGGCTGCTCGGTTGATCTGAATCACACGCGGCCACGTTCCGGCTTGAAATGCCGGCCAGGCCGCCTCAAATCCGACGCAATCGGAGGTTATCCATGCGACCGGACAAGTTCACCAGCCCCTTCCAGCAAGCCATCAGCGAGGCGCAGAGCCTGGCCGTCACCCGCGACAACCCGTACATCGAGCCGGTGCACGTGCTGGCCGCGATGCTGGCCCAGGACGACGGCCCCAGGGCGCTGCTGCAGCGCGCCGGCGTGCGCGTGCAGCCGCTGCAGACCGCGGTGGAGACGGCGCTCAACGGCCTGCCGCAGGTGCAGGGCGGCGAGCCGGTCGGCGCGGGGCGCGACCTCGTCTCGCTGCTGCAGGCGGCCGAGAAGGAGGCGAACAAGCGCGGCGACCAGTTCATCGCCAGCGAGATGTTCCTGCTCGCCCTGGCCGATGCCAAGACCGACCTGGCCGGCATCGCGCGCGGCCACGGCCTGACGCGCAAGGCGCTGGAAGCCGCGATCGAGGCGGTGCGCGGCGGCCAGACCGTCGACAGCCCGGAGGCCGAGGGCCAGCGCGAGGCGCTGAAGAAGTACACGCTCGACCTGACCGAGCGCGCCCGCAACGGCAAGCTCGACCCGGTGATCGGCCGCGACGACGAGATCCGCCGCGCGATCCAGGTGCTGCAGCGGCGCACCAAGAACAACCCGGTGCTGATCGGCGAACCGGGTGTGGGCAAGACCGCCATCGTCGAAGGCCTGGCGCAGCGCATCGTGGCCGGCGAGGTGCCCGATTCGCTGAAGGGCAAGCGCGTGCTGGTGCTCGACATGGCGCTGCTGCTGGCCGGCGCCAAGTACCGCGGCGAGTTCGAGGAGCGCCTGAAGAACGTGCTCAAGGAACTGGCGCAGGACGAGGGCCAGACCATCGTCTTCATCGACGAGTTGCACACCATGGTGGGCGCCGGCAAGGCCGAAGGCGCGATGGACGCCGGCAACATGCTCAAGCCGGCCCTGGCGCGCGGCGAACTGCACTGCATCGGCGCCACCACGCTGGACGAGTACCGCAAGTACATCGAGAAGGACGCCGCGCTCGAGCGCCGCTTCCAGAAGATCCTGGTTGGCGAGCCGACGGTGGAGGCGACCATCGCCATCCTGCGCGGCCTGCAGGAGAAGTACGAGGTGCACCACGGCGTGGAGATCACCGACCCGGCGATCGTCGCCGCGGCCGAGCTGAGCCACCGCTACATCACCGACCGCTTCCTGCCCGACAAGGCGATCGACCTGATCGACGAGGCGGCCAGCAAGATCAAGATCGAGATCGACTCCAAGCCCGAGGCGATGGACAAGCTCGACCGCCGGCTGATCCAGCTGAAGATCGAGCGCGAGGCGGTGAAGAAGGAGAAGGACGAGGCGTCGATCAAGCGGCTCGGCCTGATCGAGGACGAGATCACCAAGCTCGAGCGCGAGTACGCCGACCTGGAGGAAATCTGGAAGTCCGAGAAGGCGGCCGCGCAGGGTTCGGCGCACGTCAAGGAAGAGATCGACCGCATCCGCACGCAGATCGAGGAGTTCAAGCGCAAGGGTGACTTCAACAAGGTCGCCGAGCTGCAGTACGGCAAGCTGCCCGAGCTGGAGAAGACGCTGAAGGACGCGCAGGCCAAGGAGGCCAAGAAGGGCGCCGACAAGGGCCGCCCGCAGCTGCTGCGCACGATGGTCGGCGCCGAGGAGATCGCCGAGGTGGTGGCGCGTGCTACCGGCATCCCGGTCTCCAAGCTGATGCAGGGCGAGCGCGAGAAGCTGCTGCAGATGGAAGGCAAGCTGCACGAGCGCGTGGTCGGCCAGGACGAGGCGATCGGCGCGGTGGCCAACGCGATCCGCCGTTCGCGCTCGGGCCTGTCGGACCCGAACCGGCCGACCGGCTCGTTCCTGTTCCTCGGCCCCACGGGCGTCGGCAAGACCGAGCTGTGCAAGGCGCTGGCGGCCTTCCTGTTCGACAGCGAGGAGCACCTGATCCGCCTGGACATGAGCGAGTTCATGGAGAAGCATTCGGTCGCACGCATGATCGGCGCGCCGCCGGGCTACGTGGGCTACGACGAAGGCGGCTACCTGACCGAGGCGGTGCGGCGCAAGCCCTACAGCGTGCTGCTGCTCGACGAGGTGGAGAAGGCGCACCCGGATGTGTTCAACGTGCTGCTGCAGGTGCTCGACGATGGACGGCTCACCGATGGCCAGGGCCGCACGGTGGACTTCAAGAACACCGTCATCGTGATGACCAGCAACCTCGGCTCGCACCAGATCATGCAGATGGCGGGCCGGCCGAGCGAGGAGATCCGCGATGCGGTCTGGGTCGAGGTCAAGCAGCATTTCCGGCCCGAGTTCCTGAACCGGATCGACGAGACCGTGGTGTTCCACGCGCTCGACGCGAAGAACATCGAGGCGATCGCGAAGATCCAGCTCAAGGTGCTCGAGTCACGCCTCGAGAAGATGGAGATGAAGCTCGAGGTGACGCCGGCCGCGCTGGCCGAGCTCGCCAAGGCCGGCTTCGACCCGGTATTCGGCGCCCGGCCGCTGAAGCGGGCGATCCAGCAGCGCATCGAGAACCCGGTGTCGAAGCTGATCCTCGAGGGCCGCTTCGGCCCGAAGGACGTGATCCCGGTCGACGTCGAAGGCGGCGAGTTCCGCTTCGGCCGCGTGGTGCACTGAGCACCCGCGGCGGCCGGCGGCGGTTCAGGCCGCCGGTTCGTCGAACAGCGCGTCCATACGCTGGACCTGCAGCCGCGCCAGCGTCAGGTTGGCGTGGCTCTTGTCCAGCACGGCGTGCAGCGCCAGGCCCGGGTGTTTGGGCACGGCGCGCAGCAGCAGGTGGTGCGCTCCGAGCGTGATCGCCGCGTCGGGCAGGGCATGGCCCAGGCCGAGCTGCCGGCAGGCGGCGCTGATCGAGGCGAGCAGCTCGGTGCCGGCGGCCGCCAGGTCGGCCGGGCCCGGGCTCGCACCGGCGTGCGCCACCGGCCGGCCGCTCGACAGCTCGAGCACGCAGACGCTCACCATGCCGGTCAGTTCGCTCAGCTGGTGCACGTAGCGGTCCAGCAGGCCCGAGGCGGTGGCACGCGCCTGCGCCTGCGCCTTGGTGGTGGGCACTTCCGGCATCGGCCGCATCTCCAGCGGCATCGGCATGGTCGGCGCCATGGCCCGCTCGGTCATCGGCGGCGGGGCGCCGCGCACCGGCATGACCGGCTCTTCCGAGATGCGCGGGAAGCGGCTGCCCGCCGCGGGTGCGGCCGCGGCCCGGGCCGGCGCCGGCGACTGCTCGCGGATGCGCGCCCAGGTGCCGTTGATGAAACTCCAGGCGTCGGCCGGGCGCGTCACCAGCGGGGTGGTACGCACCTCGACCCGGGTGTCACGGCCCAGCTCGGCGCCCTGGCTGGACACCGCCGCGGCGCCGGCCAGCGGCAGCAGCAGCAGGTGGCGGTTGTGCCAGGTGCCGCCCAGCATGTCGTCGCGCAGCGGCTTGAAGGCGGCCTCGAGCGCATGCGTGGGCAGGTCGCCGACCATCACCACGCCGAGGCGGCTGAAGGCGAGCAGCGTGCGCGCCAGGCCGTGGCGCGCCACCGTGTCGGCATCCGCCTCGGTCGAGTACATGCGCAGCGCCGAGCCGTCGGCGGTGGGCAGCTCGACGTATTCCAGCGTTGCCAGCGGCGTGCCGTAGCCCTGGCGGCGGATGAACAGCTTCTGCACCGAGCGCTTGCTTGCCGCGGCAATGCCGGCCAGCAGCTTGCGCGACGAGGTCGTGCCGATGTCGTGCACCGCGATGAACTCGGGGTTCAGGTGCTCGAACTGCTGCTGCAGCGCCTCCGGCGGCGCGCAGGAGACGAACAGCTCGCGCTCGTTGTTGCCGACCTGGCGGCCGATGTCACGCTGCCCGAGGGACTCGAGTTCCTCCGGGCGCATGATCTGCGTGGCCAGCGCGGTCTGTGCCCGCGTGGCCTGCCAGGCTTCCGGCGTGTCCGGGCTGCCGGCGTCGCTGCCGATCCACGGGCTGCCGGGGGGGCTGCTGCTCATCGTGGTCTCCGTCTCCAAACCTGCGCCCGACCCAGTGTAAGCGGCCGGCGCGCCGCCGATCGTCGCCGGCACGCTGCATTTGGCGTGCATTTCCCCGTTTCGGACCCGGCGCCACGGCCACCCGGCCCCGCCATGGTGCGTCGATAGAATGGCCTGTTTCGCCGACCGATCCAGCCATGAACCGACCTGCCGACACCTCCTCCGAGCCCGTGGTGATCGTCGGCGCCGGGCTGGCCGGGCTGACCGTCGCGCTGCACCTGGCGAAGACCCTGCCGGTGGTGGTGCTGGCCAAGCGCCAGCTCGACGAGGGCGCGACGGCCTGGGCGCAGGGCGGCATCGTCGGCGTGCTGGGCAGCGACGACAGCATCGAATCGCACGTGCGCGACACCCAGGAGGCCGGCGCCGGGCTGGTGGACGAGGACACCGCGCGCTACATCGCGCGCCACAGCGCCGAGGCGGTGGCCTGGCTGGTGGAGCGCGGCGTGCCGTTCTCGGCCGACCCGGAAGGCCCGCTCGGCCTGCACCTGACACGCGAGGGCGGCCATGCGGTGCGCCGCATCGCGCACGCGGCGGACGCCACCGGCAAGGCGATCCACGACGTGCTGCTCGCCGAGGTGAGGCGGCACCCGAACATCACGCTGCGCGAGCGCTGGATGGCGCTGGACCTGATCACCTCGCGCCACCTGCGGCGCGAGGAGTCGCCGCGCTGCTACGGCATCTACGCGCTGGACATCGACCGCCAGCGCGTCGAGACGCTGCCGGCGCGCGCCGTGGTGCTGGCCACCGGCGGCGCCGGCAAGGTGTACCGCTACACGACCAACCCGGACACCTCCACCGGCGACGGCATCGCGATGGCCTGGCGCGCCGGCTGCCGGGTGGCGAACATGGAGTTCGTGCAGTTCCACCCGACCTGCCTGTACCACCCGCAGGAGCGCAACTTCCTGATCACCGAGGCGCTGCGCGGCGAGGGCGGGCAGCTCAAGCTGCCGGACGGAACGCGCTTCATGCCGAACCACGACGCGCGTGGCGAGCTCGCGCCGCGCGACATCGTGGCCCGGGCGATCGACTTCGAGATGAAGAAGCACGGCCTGGACTACGTGCTGCTGGACGCGACCCACCTCGGCGCCGCGTTCCTGAAGGAGCATTTCCCGACCATCCACTCGCGCTGCCTGCAGCTCGGCATCGACATCACGAGCCAGCCGATCCCGGTGGTGCCGGCGGCGCACTACACCTGCGGCGGCGTGGTCACCGACCTGAGCGGGCGCAGCGACGTGCCCGGCCTGTACGCCGTCGGCGAGACCACCTACACCGGACTGCATGGCGCCAACCGGCTGGCCAGCAACTCGCTGTTGGAGTGCGTGGTGCTCGGGCGCAGCTGCGCCGACGACATCCTGGCGCGGCCGCCGGCCGACGATCCGCTGCTGCCGCCCTGGGACGAGAGCCAGGTCGAGAACGCCGACGAGCAGGTCGTCATCGCGCACAACTGGGACGAGCTGCGCCTGCTGATGTGGAACTACGTCGGCATCGTGCGCACCACCAAGCGGCTGGAGCGGGCGCTGCACCGCATCAAGCTGCTGAAGACCGAGATCGACGACTACTACGCCAACTTCCGCGTCAACCGCGACCTGCTCGAGCTGCGCAACCTGGTCGACTGCGCCGAGCTGATCGTGCGCTCGGCGCTGATGCGCCAGGAAAGCCGCGGCCTGCACTACAGCCGCGACTTCCCGAACACGCTGCCGGTGAGCTTTCCCACCGTGCTGGTGCGGCGCGCCCGCAGCCGCAAGGACAAGGTCTACGGCCTTTCCGGGTAAGCCGCGGCTGAACCGGGGTATACTCGCGGGCTTTTCCTGCCACACCTGCGAATAGACGCTGCGGGGTGGCTTCCAAACCCCTTGGAAACCCGAAGGAGATCCATGCGTCACTACGAAATCGTCATGCTGATCCATCCGGATCAGAGCGAGCAGGTTCCGGCCATGCTGGAGCGCTACAAGGGCATCGTCACCGCCGGCGGCGGCAAGGTGCACCGGGTGGAGGACTGGGGCCGGCGCCAGCTGGCCTACATGATCCAGAAGCTCGCCAAGGCGCACTACCTGTGCATCAACATCGAGTGCGGCAAGGCCGTCCTCGACGAGCTGGAAACCGCCTTCCGCTTCAACGACGCGGTGCTGCGCCACCTGACCGTCGTGAAGGCGCAGGCCGAGACCACGCCCTCGGTGATGATGAAGATGGTCGAGAAGGAAGAGGCCCGCAAGGCGCCGCAGGAGTCGGCGGCCTGAACCGGCTGCTGCTGACGGCCACGCTGGTCGAACGCGCCGCACTGCGCTACACCCCCGCCGGACTGCCCGCCCTGGATCTCGTGCTCCGGCACGAATCCGAAGTGACGCAGGACGGCCAGCCTCGCAAGGTGTCTCTCGACATCAAGGCGCGGGCGATCGGGATGGAGATCACGCAGCGGCTCGCCGGCCTGGACCTCGGAAGCGAACACGGCTTCGCCGGCTTCCTCGGTTCGCAGCGCAACGGCCGCGGCATCGTCTTCCACGTCATCGAACTCGATTGAACTGATTTCTGAAAGAGGTACACCATGCCCCCGCCCCGTGGTAAAGGCCGTTTCGGCAAGGATCGCAAGCCCAAGCGCAACCAGCAGTCGCTGCTCTTCCGCCGCAAGCGGTTCTGCCGCTTCACCGTCACTGGCGTGAAGGAGATCGACTACAAGGACATCGACACCTTGCGCGATTTCATCAGCGAGAACGGCAAGATCACGCCTGCCCGCCTGACCGGCACGCGCGCGTTCTTCCAGCGCCAGCTGACCAACTGCATCAAGCGCGCGCGTTTCCTGGCCCTGCTGCCGTACAGCGACCAGCACAAGGTCTAAGGAGCCGACACCATGCAAGTGATCCTGCTCGAGAAGGTGCACAACCTCGGCAACCTCGGCGACGTCGTCAAGGTCAAGGACGGTTATGCCCGCAACTTCCTGATCCCGACCAAGGCGGCGCGCCGCGCCACCGAGGCCGCGATCAAGGAATTCGAAGCCAAGCGCGCCGAACTGGAGAAGTCCGCCGCCGACAAGCTCGCCGCCGCGCAGGCGCTGGGCGAGAAGCTCAACGGCCGCACCGTGCACATCACGCAGAAGGCCGGCGTGGACGGCCGCCTGTTCGGCTCGGTGACCAACTTCGACATCGCCGAGGCGCTGAACCGCATCGACTTCAAGGTGCAGAAGTCGCAGATCCGCCTGCCCAACGGCCCGCTGAAGCATGTTGGCGAGCACACGGTCGGCGTGGTGCCGCACAGCGACGTGGCCGTCGAGGTCAAGGTGGTCGTGGTCGGAGAGACCGACTGAGGCCGTCGACCGCGACGCGCGAACGGGGCCGGCCATGCCGGCCCCTTCTCTTTGGGGGCGCCGGTTTTCAACAGCTGACCCCCGAATTTCCACAGGCTTGCGCACAGGCGATCCGGTTCGTGCGCCCTATGATCTCGTGATGTCCGCAGTGTTCTCCTCCAGCGCGTCGAACGACGTGCGGACCGACGACGACGTCGCCCGCCTGCGCATCCCGCCCCACTCGATCGAGGCCGAGCAGAGCGTGCTCGGCGGCCTGCTGATCGACAACAGCGCCTGGGACCGCGCGGGCGACCTGCTCACCGAGAGCGACTTCTACCGCTACGAGCACCGGCTGATCTACCAGGCGATCGGCGGCCTGGTCAATGCCACCCGGCCGGCCGACGTGATCACCGTCTACGAGCAGCTGCAGAGCCTGGGCAAGGCCGAGGAGTGCGGCGGGCTCACCTACCTGAACGCGCTCGCGCAGAGCGTGCCGAGCGCGGCCAACCTGCGCCGCTACGCGGAGATCGTGCGCGAGCGCGCGGTGCTGCGCAAGCTCGTCGCCACCGCCGACGAGATCGCCACCAACGCCTTCAATCCGCAGGGTCGCGCCGTCTCGGAGATCCTCGACGAGGCCGAGGGCAAGATCTTCCGCATCGGCGAGGAGGGCTCACGCTCGAAGCAGGGCTTCCAGAGCATGGACCAGCTGGTCGTGCAGCTGATCGACCGCGTCAACGAGCTGCACGAGAACGGTGCGGAGGAAGTGACCGGCGTGCGCACCGGCTTCTACGACCTCGATCGCATGACCGCCGGCCTGCAGCCGGGCGACCTGATCATCCTCGCGGCGCGCCCGTCGATGGGCAAGACCGCGTTCGCGCTGAACATCGGCGAGCACGTGGCCGTCAACGAGGGCCTGCCGGTGGTGGTGTTCTCGATGGAAATGGGCGCGGCGCAGCTGGCACTGCGCATGGTGGGCTCGCTCGGCCGCATCGACCAGCAGCACCTGCGCACCGGCGCGCTGCGCGACGACGAATGGAGCCGGCTGTCGGAGGCGGTCGAGAAGCTCGGCAAGGTCAGCCTCTACATCGACGAGAGCCCGGCCCTGACGCCCAGCGAGGTGCGCGCCCGGGCGCGCCGCCAGGCGCGGCAATGCGGCCAGCTCGGCCTGATCATCGTCGACTACCTGCAGCTGATGAGCGGCAGCGGCGGCACCAGCGACGAGAACCGCGCCACCGTGATCGGCGAGATCTCGCGCGGGCTCAAGTCGCTGGCCAAGGAGCTGAAGTGCCCGGTGATCGCGCTCTCGCAGCTCAACCGCAGCGTCGAGACCCGCACCGACAAGCGCCCGATGATGAGCGACCTGCGCGAGTCCGGCGCCATCGAGCAGGACGCGGACGTCATCATGTTCATCTACCGCGACGAGTACTACACCAAGGAAGCCTGCAAGGAGCCGGGCGTCGCGGAGATCATCATCGGCAAGCAGCGCAACGGGCCGACCGGCACCTGCAAGCTGACCTTCCTGAAGCCGCTGACCAAGTTCGACAACCTGGCCCCGGGCAGCGTCGGCAGCGACGACTACTGATCCACTTCGCTACGCGCGGCGCAGCCGCGTGGCGAGCCGGTCGGGCGCGTCCTGCGCCCCGTGGCGCGCGAGCTGCGAATGGGCCGCTGCGCGGAACTCCGACGGCGTGCGCCCGGTGTGCTTGCGGAAGAAGCGACCGAAGTAGGCCTCGTCGGCAAAGCCCAGCCAGCCGGCGATCTGCTTGATCGTCAGCGCCGAGTAGACGAGTTCCCGTTCGGCCTCGTGCACGGTGCGCGCGTTGACGACATCCAGCGCCGAGACCCCCAGCAGCGCGCGGCACAGGCGCGAGAGCTGGCCGGCGCTGACGCCGAGTGCCTGCGCGTACTGCTCGACCGACCAGCGCGCGCGGAAGTTCGCATCCACCAGCGCGCGGAAGCGCTCCACCTGCGCCGAGCGGCGCGTGCGGCCCGCATCGGCCGCGTCGCCCTCGGCCGCCCGCATCGCCGCGATGCGCGCGATCTGCACGAACACCGCCATCAGCAGCGCTGCGCCGGCGCCGGCGCCGCCGCCATGCTGGATGTGCGATTCGCGCCGGATCGCCTCGAACAGCGGCAGCAGCGCCTCGGCCTGGCGCGGCGCGCCCGAGGCGTCGATCACCGCGGCGCGGCGGATCACCGGCAGCAGTTCCGGTGCCCCCACGGCGGCGAGCGACTCGAGCGGCCGCTGCGCCGCCGTCACCACCGGCCCGTCGATCTCGGGCCGGAAGCGGAAGCCATGCACATGCTGCGCCGGCACGACGATCAGGGCGGGCGCGTCGGCCTGCCACTGCCGGCCGTCGACGAACACCTCGCCGCCGCCGACGGTGACGTAGAGCACCTGCACCAGGCCCTCGTGCACGTGCGGCGCGATGTCGTAGTGGTACAGCGACGAGCGTTCGTGGATCTGCTCGATGTGCACCCGCTCGAGCCAGCCGGAGCCGGCTTCGTCACCGTAGAGCGCGTAGTTCGGGATGGTCGTCGGCATGCGGGTTTCCCCTCGAAGCCATGCACGAATTGTCCGGGCCCGTGCACTGTTTGTCGATTGGCCCGGCGGGCCGGGTTTCCTACGATGCCGCACAAGATCACCGAGGAGACAAGACGTGCCGCGCACACCCCCCGCCCCACCGGGCCAGCCCGAATCGTCGGGTGCCCTTGACGCCCATTGGCTGGGCCTGGCCGGCCGCGTCTGCGTGGTGAGCGGTGCGGCCAGCGGCATCGGCCGTGCCGTCGCCGAAGCCCTCGCGGACGCCGGTGCCGCCGTGGCGCTGCTGGACCAGAACGAGGTCGCGTTGCAGGCCGTGGCCGACACCCTGCGGGCGCGCGCTGCCGCGGTGTGCGCCGTGGCCTGCGACATCAGCGACGAGGCGGCCGTGCACGCCGCCGCCGCGCGGGTGCGCGCCGAGCTCGGGCCGGTGCAGGGCCTGGTCAACAACGCGGGGCTGCTGCGCGCCGGCGCGCTCGACGAGGTCCCGCTCGAGGCCTGGAACCGCGTGCTCGCGGTCAACCTCACCGGCCACCTGCTGTGCAGCCGCGCCTTCGGGCGCGACATGCTGGCGCGCGGGCAGGGCAGCATCGTGCACATCGCCTCGGTCGCCGCACTGCACCCGCAGACGCGCAGCGGCGCCTACAGCGCGAGCAAGGCCGGCGTGCTGTTGATGAGCAAGCAGCTGGCCGCCGAGTGGGGCCCGCGCGGCGTACGCAGCAATGCGGTCTGCCCCGGGATGATCCGCACTCCGCTGTCGGCCCGCTTCTACGAGGAGCCCGGCTTCGAGGCCCGGCGTGCCGCGGTGACGGCGAGCCGGCGTGTCGGCGAACCGCGGGACATCGCCGAGCCGGTGCTGTTCCTGCTCAGCGCGCGCGCCGGGTATGTCAACGGCACCGAGCTGGTGGTCGACGGCGGGCTCGACTGCATGCTGATGGACATGGTGCCGCGGCCCGGCTTCAACGACCCGGCGGCCGCGGCCGCCCCCGACACGAAGGAGCGCGACCATGCGCAGGCATGACTGTGACGTGCTGGTGATCGGCTCCGGCGCCGGCGGCCTCTCGACCGCGGTGACCGCGGGCCGGCACGGCCTGGACGTGCTGGTGGTCGAGAAGGAGCCGGTGTTTGGCGGCACGACCGCGTTCTCCGGCGGCGTGCTCTGGATCCCCGGCAACAGCGCCTGCCCGGCGGCGAAGAGCGACACCCGAGCCGCGGCGCGCGAGTACCTGCAGCGCGAGACCGGTGCCTTCTTCGATGCACCGGCGGTGGATGCCTTCCTCGAGTTCGCGCCGCAGGCGGTGGCCTGGTTCGAGCGCGAGACGCAGGTCAGGTTCGTGCCGACGCTGTACCCGGACTACCACCCGACGGTGCGCGGCGGCGTCGACGTCGGCCGCTCGATCCTCGCCGCGCCCTACGACATCCGCGGCCTCGGCGAAGACATGGCCCGGCTGCGGCCCCCGCTCGCGACGATCACCTTCGTCGGCATGATGTTCAACTCGTCGAACGCCGACCTGAAGCACTTCTTCCGCGCGACCAAGTCCTTGAACTCGGCGGTCTACGTCGCCAAGCGCCTGGCCAAGCACCTGGTCGAGATGCTGCGCTACGGCCGCGGCGTCAACGTCACCAGCGGCAATGCGCTGGCGGCGCGGCTGGCCGCCTCGGCGCGTGATGCCGGCGTACCGATCTGGACCGGTACCCCGGCCAAGCGCCTGATCGTCGAGCGCGGCGTGGTGTGCGGCGCCGTGGTCGAGCGCGAGGGCGCCACCATCGAGCTGCGCGCCCGGCGCGGCGTGGTGCTGGCCTGCGGCGGCTTCCCGCACGATGCCGGGCGCATCGCGCAGGCGTACCCGCACCTGCGCAGCGGTGGCGAGCACCTCTCGCCGGTGCCCGCGGGCAACACGGGCGACGGCATCACGCTGGCCGAGCAGGCCGGCGCCCGGCTCGAGATCCGCTACCCATCCACCTCGGCCTGGATGCCGGTGTCGAAGGTGCCGTATGCCGACGGCACGCACGGAGTGTTCCCGCACCTGCTGGACCGCTACAAGCCCGGGATCATCGGCGTCACGCGCCGGGGGCAGCGCTTCTGCAACGAGTCGGAGTCGTACCACGATGTCGGCGCCGCGATGATCCGGGCCTGCGCCGGCGAGCCCGAGACGGCGATGTGGCTGGTGTGCGACCAGGTCGCGCTGGCCAAGTACGGGCTCGGCTTCGTGAAGCCGGCGCCGATGCCGATCGGCCGCTTCCTGAAGAACGGCTACCTGAAGCGCGGCGCAAGCCTGGCCGAACTGGCCCAGCAGTGCGGCATCGACGCCGCGGCGCTCGAGTGCACCGTGCGCGAGTACAACGAAGGCGCGGCGCGCGGCGAGGACACCCAGTTCGGCCGCGGCCGTACCAGCTTCAACCGCTACCTCGCCGACCCCGAGAACCGGCCGAATCCCTGCGTGGCGCCTCTCGCGAAAGGCCCGTTCTACGCCGTCAAGGTGCTGATGGGCGACCTGGGCACCTTCGACGGCCTGCGCACCGACGTGCTGGGGCGCGTGCTTGCCCCGCACGGCGCGCCGATCGACGGCCTGTACGCCGTCGGCAACGACCGCGCCAGCCTGATGGGCGGCAACTACCCCGGCGCAGGCATCACGCTCGGGCCGAACCTGACGTTCGGCTACGTGACCGGGCTGCACCTGGCCGGCGCCGAAGCGGTTCGGCACCTGGACCGGCCCGAAACGGCGACGCTGGCGGCCTGATCGGCCGATCGCACGAGCAGCGACACGCATCGATCCGCCAATAAAGTGGAATCTAATTCCAGTATGGATGTATATTCCGAAGTGAGGTGTTCATGACCCGCTCCCCGGCCCCCCTGCCGCTTGTCGACCACCGGATCTACACGATCCGCCTGCGCAAGATGGGCGAATTCATCGAGGTGTTCGACCGCCTCGCGATGCCCATCCTGCTGGAGACGCTCGGCACGCCCGTCGGCTTCTGGACCAGCCAGGTCGGCCCGCTGAACCAGTTCGTGCACTGCTGGGCCTACGGGAGCCTGGCCGACTACGAGCGCCGCTGCGAGGCGCGCGACCGGCATCCCGGTTTCCCCGCCTACCTGGCCGCGAGCGAACACCTGATCGCCGCGCAGGAGACACGCCTGATCCGGCGCGTCGAGATGAAGAGCCTGGGAGGCCGGCTGTGAGCCGTGTTGTCGTGGTGACCGGCGCGGCCGATGGCATCGGCTGGGCCACCGCGCAGCGTTTCGCCCGCGATGCCGGTACCCGCGTCGTGCTCGCCGATCTGCGCGAACCGCAGGCGCGCGAACGCGCCGCTCAACTCGGCGCCGGCCACCTCGGCCTGGCCTGCGACGTGTCGCGCGAGGACAGCGTGATGGCGCTGGTGCGCGACGTGCTCGAGCGCTGCGGCCGCATCGACGTGCTGGTCAACAACGCCGGCATCGGCGATCAGTCCTGCGCCACGCTGGCGCAAGGCGTCGATGGGTTCGACCGCGTGCTCGGCGTGCACCTGCGCGGCAGCTTCCTGATGAGCCGCGAATGTGCCCGCACGATGCTCGAGCAGGGCGGCGGCGCGATCGTCAACATCGCCTCGATCGCCGCCTCGCACGGCATCCCCGGGCGCAACGCCTACGGCGCGGCCAAGGCCGGTATCGCCGCGATGACGCGCTCGATGGCCTGCGAGTGGGCGGCGCGCGGCGTGCGCGTCAACGCGGTCGCCCCGGGTTACGTGCGCACCGCGCTGGTCGAGAAGCTCGAGCGCGAAGGTGCGTTGAACGTGCAGGCGATCCACGCGCGCACGCCGATGGCGCGCATGGGCTCGCCCGACGAGATCGCCGAGGTTGTCGCCTTCCTGGCCTCGCCGGCAGCCTCGTTCGTCACCGGAGCGGTGTTCGCGGTGGACGGCGGCTGGATCGCCTTCGGCGCCGCCATCCCCGCCGTTGCGCCGATCGTTGCCACAAGGGAGCCCGCATGACCATCCATCTCTTCAACGGTCTGGTCTATGGCGCGCTGCTGATCGTGATGTGCTCCGGCCTGGCGCTCATCTACGGCCTGCGCCGCGTCGTCAACTTCGCGCACGGCTCGCTCTACATGCTGGGCGCCTACCTCGGCTACTCGATCGCGCTGCAAAGCAACTTCTGGGTCGCGCTGCTCGCCGCGCCGGCGCTGATGGCGCTGCTGGGCGTCGCGATCGACCGCTGGGGCTTCCGCCTGCTGCAGGACCGCGACCCGCTGGTCGTGGTGCTGGTCACCTTCGGCGGCCTGCTGGTCATCGAGGACCTGGTGCAGTCGGTCTGGGGCAAGAGCAACCTGTCGGTGGCGACGCCGGCGGAACTCGCCTTCTCGGTCGAGTTTCTCGGCGCCTCGCTGCCGGCCTACCGCATCGGCGTGATCGTCGTCGGCGCGGCGGTCGCGCTCGGGCTGACATTGTGGCTGCGCCACTCGAAGGTCGGCCTGTTCGTGCGCGCCGCCTCGACCGACCCGACCACGACCGCGATGCAGGGAGTCAACACCGATGCCCTGTCGGCGATGGTGGTCGGCCTGGGCACGGCACTGGCCGGTCTGGCGGGCGTGGTGGCCGCACCGTTTCTCTCGCTGTCACCGTCGATGAGCAGCGACGTGATCATCGATTCCTTCGTCGTGGTCGTGATCGGCGGGCTCGGCAGCCTGGCCGGCGCCTTCGCGGCCGCGCTGCTGCTCGGCCTGGTGCAGGCACTCGGCGCGGTGTGGCTGCCCGACACCTCGGTGCTGCTGCCCTTCCTGATCATGGCGGCGGTGCTGCTGTTCAAACCCGCCGGCCTGGCCGGCAGCCGCACCTGAACGGGGAGCGCGACGATGCACACCTTCCGCAAGCTCTCGCTGTCCGCCGGGGCGATCGCGCTCGGTGCCGCGGCCGCCACGGCCATCGGCTCCGCCGCGCTGCTGTCGCTGCTGACGCAGGCCACCATCTACGCCGTGTTCGCGCTCGGCCTCGGGCTGCTGCTGCGCCAGAACGGCATGGTGTCCTTCGGCCATGCGCTGTACTTCGGCGCGGCCGGCTACATCGTGTCCATCCTGATCACCACGGGCCTCGTCAGTGCCGAGCTGGCGATCCTCGCGGCCCTCGCCGGTCTGACGCTCGGTGCCTTCCTGATCGGCCTGGTGATCGTGCGGGTGCCCGGCGTGGCCTTCAGCATGCTCACGCTCGCGGTCGGCCAGATGGCCTTCCTGAGCGCCTCGCGCTCGCGCGGCCTGACCGGCGGCGCCGACGGCATGACGATCGACTTCCCGACGACGCTCTTCGGGCTGAGCACCGCGGCGCTGCTCAAACCCGCCAGCCTGCTGATGCTGAGCTGGACGGTGCTGGTGCTCGCGCTGCTCGGCGTGTCGCTGCTGCTGGCCACGCGCTTCGGTGCCGTCACCGAGGCGGTGCGTGACAACGAGGAGCGGGCCCGTTTCATCGGCTTGCGCACCTTGCTGCCGCGTGCCGCGCTGTACGCGCTGTCGGCCGGCATCACCGCGCTGGCCGGCGTGCTCGCGGCGCTGAATACCGGCTTCGTGTCGCCCGAGAGCCTGCACTGGAGCCTCTCGGGCGTCGCCTTGATGATGGTCGTGGTCGGCGGCACGAAGAAGCTGTGGGGCCCGGCGCTCGGCGCGGCCGTGTACTTCTTCGCCAAGGACGTGCTTGGCGAACACTCGCAGCACTGGATGGCGGTCTTCGGCATCGCCCTGATCGTCGTGATCGTGTTTGCGCCCGAAGGCCTGTCGGGCCTGCTCGGCCGGTTCTGGCTGCGCCGCCCGCGCCTGCCGCAGACGGCACCCACCACGCATGCCGCGCACGGCGAAGGGAGGACGGCATGACCGACCATGTGCTCGAGACCGAGGACGTCGCGATCCACTACGGCGGCGTCAAGGCGGTCGACGGGGTCGCGCTGACGCTGGCACGCGGCCAGATCCGCGGCCTGATCGGCCCGAACGGCGCCGGCAAGACCACCGTGATCAACGCCATCACCGGGCGCTCGAAGCTGACGCGCGGCCGGGTGCGCCTGAACGGCGAGGACGTCTCCGCGCTCGGCGTCGTCGAGCGGCGCCAGCGCGGCCTGTCGCGCTCGTTCCAGCGCACCAGCATCTTCGGCCAGATGGGGGTGAGGAAGCAGGTCGAGCTGGCCTCCTATCAGAGTGGCGCCGAGAACCCGGGCGAGGATGCCGACGAGGTGCTGCACGAGCTCGCGCTCGACCGCCTGGCCGCGGTGACCGCCGCCGACCTCGGCTACGGCGAGCAGCGGCGGCTCGACCTGGCGCTCGCGCTGGTCGGCCGCCCCAGCGTGCTGCTGCTCGACGAGCCGATGGCCGGGCTCTCGGTGCAGGAGTCGAACGAGCTCGCGCGGCACCTGCAGGCGCTGACCACGCGCCGCCAGGTCTCGGTGCTGCTGGTGGAGCACGACATGGACGTGGTGTTCGGCATCTCGGACGCCATCACCTGCTTCGAGCTGGGACGCGTGATCGCGTCCGGCTCGCCCGCCGAGGTGCGCGCGAACCCGCGCGTGCGCGAGGCCTATCTCGGGAGCGCCGCATGAAGACCCTGCTTGCACTCGAGGGCGTGAACGCCTTCTACGGTGCCGCGCACATCCTGCACGGCCTCTCGCTGCACGTGTCCGAAGGCGAGAAGGTCGCGCTGATCGGCCGCAACGGCGTCGGCAAGACCACGGTGGTCAACACCATCCTCGGCCTCGCGTCACTGAAGGGCGGGCACGTGAAGATCGCCGACCGGCTGCTGCCGCGCCCGCGCAGCTACATGGCGGCGCAGCGCGGCGTGGCGGTGGTGCCGCAGGGCCGCTGCATCGTCGCCAACCTGACGGTCGAGGAGAACCTGCTGCTCGGCGCGGCCACCGGCCGCAAGGGCCACTGGACCGTGCCGCGTGTCTACGAGCTGTTCCCGATCCTGCGCGAGCGTGCCCACACGCCCGGCACCGCGCTCTCGGGCGGCCAGCAGCAGATGCTCGCGGTTGGCCGCGCGCTGATGGCCAACCCGGCCCTGATCCTGCTCGACGAGCCGACCGAGGGCCTCGCGCCGATCATCGTCGACCAGCTCGGCGTGATCTTCAACCAGGTGGCCGCGCAGGGCACGGCGCTGCTGCTGATCGAACAGAACATGACGCTCGTGGCCCGCGTGGCCGAGCGTTATTGCGCGATGGCCAAGGGGGCCGTCGTTGCCGAAGGCCGGGTCGACGACACCGGCCTCGATGGACTGCACCGCCACGTGATGGTGTGAACCTTCCCCAGGAGACAGACATGACCCCGTTCGACTTCACGCGCCGCGCGCTAGCCGCCGCGGCACTCGTTTCGGCGCTGCCGCTGGCCGCGCTCGCCCAGGCCAGGGACCCGGTCCGCATCGGCCTGGTCAGCTCCAAGTCCGGCGTCTTTGCGCAGCAGGGCGAGGAGGTGATCCGCGCGGTGCAGTTCGCGGTGGAGGAGGCCAACGCCCGCGGCGGCGTCGACGGCCGCAAGGTCGAGGTGCAGGTGGCCGACGACGAAGGCACGCCCGACGCCGGCCGCAAGGCGGCCGAGAAGCTGGCGCGCGACGGCTTCAACCTGCTGATCGGCGCGATCCCGTCGTCGATCTCGCTGGCGCTCGGTCCCAACCTCGAGCGCTGGGACGCGGCCTACTTCGTCGTCGCGAGCAAGAGCGACAAGATCACCGGCGACTCGTGCAAGCCGCGCATGTTCCGCACCAACCACAGCGACGCGATGGACATCGCGATGATCGGCGAGTGGGCCAAGGGCTTCAAGGAGAAGAGCTACGCCACGCTGGCAGCCGACTACGTCTGGGGCCGCGATTCGGCGGAGAGCTTCGCCCGCGCCGTCAAGGCGCAGGGCAAGGAAGTCAAGCTGCAGCTCTACCCCGCGATGGGCACCAAGGACTTCTCGCCCTTCATCGCGCAGCTGAAGGAGGCCAATGTCGAGGCGGTGTGGGTGGCCGAGACCGGCCGGGACGCGATCGCCTTCGTCAAGCAGGCGCAGGAGTTCGGCCTGCTGCCGAAGGTCAAGATCATCGGCCACTCGCTGCTGCAGAACTTCATGATCGAGGCCACCGGCAAGTCGCTCGACGGCACCCCCGGCAACCTCACCTACTCGCCGGATCTGGACAACCCGCGCAACAAGGCCTTCGTCGCCGCGTGGCGGGCGAAGTTCAACCGCCTGCCGACCGACAACGAGGGCCTGGCCTACAACGGCACGCAGGTGATCTTCGACGGCGTCAGGCTCGCCAGGAGCAGCAAGCCGGGCGACGTCGCCAAGGCGCTGCCCGGCCAGACGCTGGACACGATCTACGGCAGCGCGCAGCTGCGCGCGGCGGACAACCAGCTCGTCATCCCGAACCTGGTCGGCCGCGCCAAGGTGGTGGACGGCGCGCTGCGCCCGGTGGTCGAGCAGCAGTTTCCGCCCGCGCTGATGCCGCCGGCCTCGCCGGCGTGCAAGCTGGCCGCGGCGGGCTGAGGGGCATGACGATGGACATGCCGGCCAAGCTGGCGTCGCTGGCGGATGGCGCCGAAGTCGATGTCGTCGTGCTCGGGGCCGGCGGGGCCGGCCTGTCGGCGGCGGTCTACGCGGCCATCGCGGGCGCGCGTGTGGTGCTGGTCGAATCGACCGAATACGTCGGCGGCACGACCGCCTGGTCGGCCGGTACGACCTGGGTGCCGGGCACCGCGCTCGGCGCGACCGTCAACCCGCAGGACACGCTGGCTGCGGCAGAGCGCTTTCTCGATGCGGCCGTCGGCGCGCGCTCGGATCCGGCGCTGCGTGCGGCACTGCTGAAGAACGGACCGAAGGCCGTCGAGGTGATGCAGGCGAACTCGCAGCTGCGCTACCGCGCGCGGCCCTTCCACCCGGACTACCTCTCCGAGCTCGAAGGCTCGACCACCTGCGGCCGGGCGCTCGAGCCGCTGCCTTTCGACGGGCGGCTGCTCGGTGAGCAGCTCGCGCTGGTGCGCCCGCCGATCCCCGAGTTCACGGTGCTCGGCGGCATGATGGTCGACCGCGACGACATCGGCCACCTGCTCAAGGCGTGGCGTTCGTGGACCTCGTTCGCCTACTCGGCGCGCATCGTCGCGCGCCACCTGCTGGACCGCCTGCGCCACGGCCGCGGCACCCGCCTGCTGATGGGCAACGCGCTGGTCGGCCGGCTGCTGCTGAGCCTGAAGGAGCGTGGCGTGACGCTGCTGATGCAGACGCGCGCGACGCAGCTGCACCGCGATGCCGCCGGCGTCTCGCGCATCACCCTCCGGCAAGGCGACACGGTGCGCACGCTGAGCGTGCGCGGCGGCGTGGTGCTGGCCAGCGGCGGCTTCAACCGCCACCCGCAGCGCCGCGCGGCGCTGCTGCCCGGCATCGCCGGCGCCTGGTGCCCGGGGGCGCCCGGCCACACCGGCCAGGCGCACGATCTGGCCGAACAGGTCGGCGCCACGTACGGGGAGGGGGCGCTGAGCCCTTGTTTCTGGGCCCCGGTGTCCTTGCGCAAGCGCCCCGACGGCTCGACGGCGGTGTTCCCGCATTTCGTGTTCGACCGCGCCAAGCCGCACATGGTGACGGTCGACCAGCGCGGCGACCGCTTCCTCAACGAATCGACCTCGTACCACCTGTTCGGCATCGGCATGCAGCAGGCGAACGCGACGACCCCCAGCATCCCGGCCTGCCTGATCACCGATGCGCAGGGCATGCGCAAGTACGGTCTCGGCATGGTGCGACCCAGGGGCATGGGCCTGGCTGCCGCGCAGGCGGACGGCTACGTCACCAGCGCGGCAAGCCTCGACGAGCTGGCCCGCAAGCTCGGCCTGCCGCCCGAGCGGCTGAAGCGCTCAGTCGAACGCCTGAACGCCGCGGCGCAGACCGGCATCGACCCCGACTTCGGACGCGGCAGCACGCTCTACCAGCGTGCCAACGGCGATGCGGCTTGGCACGGCCCGAACCCGAGCCTCGGGCCGATCGCGCAGGCGCCGTTCCACGCCGTCAAGCTCTACCCGGGCGACATCGGCGCGGCCACGGGCTTGCGCACCGATGCCTCGGCGCGGGTGCTCGATGCGCAAGGCGCGGTGATCCCGGGCCTCTATGCGGTCGGCAACGACATGCACTCGGCGATGGGCGGCACCTACCCGGCGCCCGGCATCACGATCGGGCCGGGGCTGGTGTTTGCGTACCTGGCGGCCGGCCACGCGCTGGCCAGGGCGACCACGGGCGACGCCGGGGGGGAACTCACCGCACCGGCACAGCGGCGGGCGCCACGCGCCACGCCGGCGCACGCGAGCGGCGCGGCCATGGCGGGATCTCGAAGCGGGGCAGTTCCTGCAGCTTGAAGCTCAGCGCCAGCACCGCGATCGGCACGTAGTGCAGCGCCATCCACAGACCGGAGTTCGACGGGTCGGTGAGATAGGGCAGCGCGAGTGCGCCGCCCACCATGCCCAGCGCGGTGAGCGAAGGGATGCCGCGCCGCAGCACCACGCCCCAGCGGGCCCAGCGGTGCCGGTCGTGGAACGCCGCCGGCGGCTCGGCCAGCACCTGCACCAGGTGCGCGCCGGCCCGCTCGAGCGCGGCCTCCGCGGTGCGGCTGCGCCGCAGTACCGCGCCGCGCAGGCGCAGCTTGCTCTTCCAGCCCGTGTCGGTGGCCACGAGGCGCGCCCAGTCCCAGCCGAGCACGGCGAGCAGGTCCTCGGGCAGCTCGAGCGCCTGGTCGCCGGCCGGCGCCAGGCTCAGGTCGGCGGCCACGCTGCGCTGGCGCGGCAGCGCGATCACCAGCGTCAGCGTCAGGCCGTCGACACACAGCTGCGCCTCGGTCAGCGCGAGGGCCGATGCCTCGCCGCCGTGCGGCAGCGCGTCGTAGCTGCGCACGACGCGGTAGCCGCCTCCGGCGCTGAAATGCCGTGCCGGCGCCACCGCGTCGATGCGTTCCAGCAGCGCCGCCGGCTCGGCGCCGCTCGCCTGCAGGCGGGCCGCCGGCCCGTCGGCGGGCGCGAGGGTGCGGCGCAGCACGAAGTCGCCCGCGCCACGGGCCTCGAGTTCGAGCGTCTCGCGCAGCACGCCCATGTCCGTCGCCCGCTCGCGGGGCCGGAAGGCGATGCGCCGCGCGACGCGGTCGGTCGCGCCGAGATCGACGTGCCGGCCCTGGCGCACGAAGGGCTCGACCAGGCGGACGATCTCGTGGTGGGTGAGCGGTGGCGCGGCCATCGGGCGGGGCGGGTGAGTCAGTGCAGTGCCAGCAGCCGGCCGAAGGGCGGCACGGCGTGCCGGAAGGCCTCGGGCACGGCCCAGATCACCGGGCAGCGCGGGCGCAGGCGGGCCGGGCCCTGCAGGTCGGTCAGCACGACGGTGATGTCGGGGCGGTGCCGCTGCGCCTCCTCGAGCAGCGGCGTGAAGTCGGTGCCGCCGCCGCCGCGGAAGCTGATCTCCTGCAGCCCGCTGCGGCCGGGCTCGAAGGATTCGACATGCCGCACGCGCTCGTCGCCGACGACCAGCACCAGCCCGGCCTCGAGCCGGCGCGTGATCGACTCGATCTCGCCGGCGAAGCGGGCCAGCAGCGCCGCGTCGATGGAGCCGGAGACATCGACCACCACCGCGAGCCGCGGCACGCGGGTGGAGGCGGTGGTGCCCGGCTCCCAGGGCAGGCGCCGGCCCGCGCGGGTGCGGCCCTGGTTGGCCAGCCAGGAGCGCGCCGGGCGCGACCACGACAGCCCCGGCCGCTGCGCCAGGCCATGGGCGAGCTGCGCGCGCAGCGCCTGCTCCCAGGGCGTGCGCGGGCGCGGCAGATCGGCCAGCAGCGTGCGCAGCAGCGAGTGGGCGCCGTCGCCCACATGGGCGCGCTGCAGCCGTTCGGCCCACTCGCGTGCGGCAGCGGCCTCGTCCTCGGGCGCGCCGCGGGTGTCCGCGCTGGGCACCAGGTCGGCGCTTTCCTCGCGCGCCAGGGCCCGCACCTGCGCCGCACGCGGACCGTCGCGGCGCTGGCGCGTGGAGGTCGTGGCGCCGGCGCGGTCGTCGATCGCGCGGTACAGGCGCTCGACGTCCCATTCCAGCAGCGCCGCCTCGACATCCTGCGGCAGGCCGAGCACGCCGGTGAGCAGCCGGTCGAGCTGCACCGCGTCGCGCGGCAGCTGCAGCCAGGCGAGGTGCGCCAGCGCGCTGTTGACGATCGCATCGGCGCAGACGTTGAAGAGTTGCAGGTCGGCGTCGCCCGTGCGCTGCTGCAGCGCCAGGTAGCGCTGCGCGTGGCGCAGGGCGATGTGCAGCACCTCGTGCGCCACCAGCGCGGCCTGGCGCGGCAAGGGCAGCTGCTCGAAGGCGGGTGCGTAGAAGACCGTGTGGCCGTCGGTCGCTACCGGCGGCACAACCGCCGCGGCATCCACGGGGGCATGCGCCTGCAGGTCGCGGTGGTGCACCCACAACGCGAGGCCGCCGCTCGAGGGCGCGTGCTCGACCAGGCGCTGCACCGCGCGCGTGCCGCGGTGGCTGTGCAGCGCGCGTTCCTCAGCCATCGAGGCCTTCCGAGCGCCGGCGCTCGGCGTAGCGGCGATACGCCGGGCTGTCGAACAGCGCCGCCTCGAGGCCGCGCCCGAGTGCACGCTGCATCAGCAGTTCCATCGCGAGCGTCTGCGCCTCGCGGATCGGCAGGGGCGTGGTGCCGCGCATGTCGGGCCACTGCTCGATGATCTCGAGCGCGCGCAGCAGTACCGCGTCGTCGCCGGTCGCCGCGATCAGGCCGTAGAGCATGCCGTACAGGCCGTCGAGCGTTCGCGGCAGCAGCGCCGCCGTCTCGGCGCCGGGGCGCGCGGCGAGCAGGCGCAGCACGTCGACGCCGGCCTGGATCTCGCGCAGCACGCCGAAGAACTCCGCCGCGTTGGCCGCGCCGATGCGGCCCTGCACGAACAGGCGCTGCGCGCGCTCGGACAGGCCCGACTTCAGCACGTTCGAGATGTCTTCCCAGCCGCGTGGGCTGGCGCCGACGAGGTGGTCGTTGGCCAGCTGGCTCGCCGTGTCGTCGAGCCGGTCGGGGCGCACCTTCAGGTAGGCCAGCACCGCCGGCGCGAAGCCCTGCGCGAGCGCATGCTCGAGGAAGGCGTCGATGGCGGTCTGCACGTTGAAGTGGAACATGCGGTCGGCCAGCGCCGTGCCCATGTCGTGCGAGACCGCGCCGTGGAAGCTGGCGTTGCCGGCGGCGATCACCTGCCAGCCGTCGGGCAGGCGGTAATGGCCGACGCGCCGGTCGAGGATCAGCGAGTAGGCCGAGATCTGCAGGCGCTGGTCGGCGGCGGTGAGCTCGTCGAGGAACAGGATGCCTTCGCCCTGGTCCGCCGCGGGCAGGAACTCCGGCGGGAACCAGACCGTCTGGCCGCGCACCTCGTCGGCGTAGATGGCGCCGCGGATGTCCACCGGCTCGATCGTCGTCAGCCGCAGGTCCACGAGCGGCACGCCGAAGTGGCGCGCCACCTGCAGCACGACCGAGGACTTGCCGACGCCGCGGGTGCCCCACAGCATCGTCGCGCGCCGGCGCAGCACCGGGTCGGCGTACTGCTCGATCAAGGCGGCCTTGGCCGCCGCGATCGAGACCGGCGGGATGTTCATCGGGTCGGCGGGCATGGCAGGCATTCTGCCCAAGCCCGGCGCGGCCCTACATCGGCGGCTGTGCCGAGCGGTCCGGCAGCTCGCCGCTCGGCACCGCGATCGGGCCAAAGCGGCGCCGGTAGTCGGCCGGCGTGACGCCGCACAGGCGCTTGAACACCTGGCGGAAATGCGCCGCGTCGTCGTAGCCGACCTGCGCGGCAATCGTCTGGATCGCCTGCGTGCCGCCTTCCAGCAGCTCGCGCGCCGCGGCGATGCGCAGGTGCTGGAGGTAGGCACCCGGCAGCTGCCCGGTGGCGGCCTTGAAGCGCCGCACCAGGTTGCGCGGGCTCATGCCGACCTGCTGCGCCAGCGCATCCAGCGTCATGCCCTCGCGCTGCTTGCGCTGCAGGATCTCCTCGACCGCCCGGATGCGTTCGTCGGCATGCGGGCGCGACAGCGGGACGGTGGCGTAGCTTGCCTGGCTGGTGCGCGGCATGGCGACCAGCAGCGCGCGGGCCGCCTCCAGCGCCACCGTGCGGCCGCAGAACTTCTCGACCAGGTACAGGCTCAGGTCGATGGACGAGTACATGCCCCCGCCGCAGTAGAGGCCGTGGTCCTCGGTGACGAACTTCTCGGGCTGCCAGCGCACCGACGGGAATCGCTGCTGCAGCAGCGTCGCGACGGCCCAGTGCGTGGTGGCGCGCCGGCCGTCCAGCAGTCCGGCCGCGGCCAGGTAGGCCACGCCGGAGCAGACCCCCGCGATCTGCGCTCCGCCGCGGCGCACCTGGCGCAGCCAGTCGATCAGCGCCGGGTCGTAGGCCGAGGTCTCCAGCAGGGCCGGGCTGGGCGCGCCGACGACGACGAGATCCGTGCGCGTGATGGCGCCGATGCGGCACTGCGGCGACAAGGACACGCCGTAGGTGCAGGGCACGGCCAGGCCGTCGATCGACGCGGTGCGCACGCAAAAGCGCGGCTGCGGTGGCGTGCCCTGCAGGCCGTTCCAGAGCCGGCCGGCGGCGTGGAAGACCTCGATCGGGCCGAGCGAGGTCGAGACCCAGCCGCCGGGCAGCAGCACCACCGTGACGTCGATCGGCGTCTTCACGGGCGCGTCGCACCCTGCCACAGGCCCAGCAGTGCACCCACGCCGTCGTTCACGAGGGCGATGCGGGCCACCCCGTCGATCTCGAAGGGCTGCACGACCACCGCGCCGCCGGCGGCGACGACGCGGCGGGCCGCGGCGTCGGCGTCCGCCACCGCGACGTAGGGTGTCCAGTGCGAGGGCACGCCGGCGCGCAACTGGCGCACCGGCAGCTGGTACAGCGAGCCGACGTCGGCCTCCCCGCTGCGCAGCCGGGTGAAGACGCCGCCATGCGCCTGCTGCTCGTGGGCGCTCCAGCCGAACGCGTCGGCATAGAAGCGCCGCGCCGCCGCGGCGTCGCGCGCCGCGAGGTCGAGCCAGCAGAAGCCGCCGCTCATCACACCGCCGTCATCGGATCGATGATGCTGCGCACCTCGGTCACCTTGCTGGCCGGGAAGCCGCTGATGCGCGCATGTTCCTGCACCGCGGCCTCGTCCTCGGCCAGGTAGATGCAGAAGGTCTTGTCCGCCACGACGAAGGATTGCACCCATTGCGCCTTGCCGTGCAGGCGCGCCAGCGCGTCGTTCGAGGTGGCGGCGGCGCCGCGCAGCTGCCCGGCATCGAGTTGTCCGACGCCGGGGATGTCGCGTTCGATCACGTAGCGTTTCATGAGATGGGCTCCGACAGGAGCATGGTTGGAGGAGCCGCCACTCTGCGCGCCTGCACCGCCTTCCGATAGATGGCAGCCCAGACATTGTGCAGGGGGGATCCGGCCAAAAGGGGCCTGGCACGGCTCAGACGATCGCGCCTTCCAGAACCCGCCGCGCGGCGGAGACCGCGAGCCGGGCCCAGGCCTCGTAGCCCATCGCCGGCGCACGCGAGTCGCTCGGGATCTCGATGCTGACCGGCAGGTCGGCCGGCAGGCGCTCGAACAGCGCGCGCAGTGGGATGCCGCCTTCGCCGGGCAGGCCGCGCTCGCAGCGGGCGTCGAAGATCAGTCCCTCGGTGGTGGCCGGCCCGGGCACCGCGCCGTCGCAGATCTGCGCGTAGTGCAGGCGCGTGCGCGGGATCGCCGAGACGTCGTCCAGGCTGCTGCCGCTGCGCGACCAGTGCAGCGCGTCGACCAGCACGCCGCCGTTGGGCTGGGCCGCGGCCTCGGCGATGCGCAGCGCCGTCGCGCAGTCGCGCACGGCGGTCCAGGGCATGAACTCGAGGTCGGCGCTGAGGCCGCAGGGGGCGGCGGCCTCGCACAGCGCGGCGAAGCGTGCGGTCAGGCGGGCCTCGTCGGGGTCGTCGCCGGCGACGAGGATGTGCTTCGCGCCGAGTTCGGCGCCGGTGGCGAGGAAGGCAGCGCAGGCACCCGGGTCGAAGTCCGCACCGATGCGCAGCACCTCGAGGTCGAGCACCCGCACGCCGGTGTCGCGGATCGCGGCCAGCGTCTCGCGGCGCAGCGGCGCGTCGTCCATCAGCGGGTAGTGCGTGCCGCCGGGCGAGGCCGGCAGCAGGCGGATGCCGGCGGCGGCACAGCCGCTGGCGGCGGCCAGGCGGACCATCTGGGGGGGCGCGTAGGGCAGGGCGGTGAGCTGGGCCAGTGAGTAGGGGCGGGTCGTCATGGTCAATGGGTTTCGAGGGTGGGTTCGGTCTGTGCGGCGGCGGGCATCGGCAGCGGGCGGCCGGCCGCGTGGTGCGCCAGCAGCCAGGCGAAGGTGAGGGCCGGTCCGAGCGTGATGCCGCCACTCGGGTAGTGGCCGCCCATCACGCTGGCCATGTCGTTGCCGGCGGCATAGAGGCCGGGGATGGCGGCGCCGGCCGCGTCGAGCGCCTGCGCGTGCTGATTCACCGCGAGGCCGGCGAAGGTGCCGAGGCTGCCGGGCACGATGCGCACGGCGTAGAAGGGGCCGCGCTCGAGCGGCGCCACGCATGGGTTGGGGCCGTGGTGCTCGGCGTCGCCCTGCATGCGGTCGTAGGGCGTGCCGCCGCGGTCGAAGGCGGGGTCGGTCCCGGCGCGCGCGGCCTCGTTGTAGGCACGGAGCGTGCGCACGAGGCCGTCCGCATCGATGCCGCAGGCCTGCGCCAGCTCGCGTGGCGTGCGGCCGCGCTTCAGGTAGCCGTCGGCCAGGCGGCGGCGATGCGGGAAGGGCCAGGGGCGCACCGCGCCGAGGCCGTAGCGGCGGATGAAACGCGCGTCGCACAGCAGCCAGGCCTCGACCGGCCGGTCCGGATGCGCGCGGCACTTCGCGAACAGCGCGCGCATGAACGAGTGGTAGTTGCCGGCCTCGTCGACGAAGCGCTCGCCGCGTGCATCCACCGCGATGAGCCCGGGCTTGCCGCGCTCGACCAGGTGCGGGAAGTTGAGCATGCCACCCGCGTGCGGCACCCGCGAGACCGGCGCCCAGGCGCCGGCATCGGCGAGCCCGGTGCCCCATCGTGCGCCGCTGGCCTCGCCCAGCCGCAGCCCGTCGCCGGTGTTGCCTGCGGGCGCGGCCGAGTGGTGCTCGTGCCCCGTCGGCGCATGCGGGAACAGGGCCGCCAGCCGCGCCGGATCGTGCGGGAAGCCGCCGCAGGCGAGCACGACGCCGCGGCGGGCGGCAATGCTGCGCTCGCCGCCAGGGCTTGCGACCACCGCGCCGAGCACCCGGCCCGATTCGCAGCGCAGCGAGCGCGCCGCGTGCGAGGCCAGCAGCGTCACGCCGCGTTCCCGGGCCGCGCACAGCAGCGCCGCGACCATCGCGTTGCCGCCCAGGCGCAGCCGGCCGTGGCCGAGCGTCGCGCGTTCCCAGAGATGGCGCACGATGCGCCGGCCGACGTACCAGGCCGAATCGAGCGCCCGGTTGGCGCGCAGGAAATGCCGCAGGTCACCGCCGATGCTCATGCCGAGGAAGGACATCAGCGGGTGCGGCGGCTTGAGCAGCGGCAGCAGCGGCCCGAGCCGCGCCGCGTCGAAGGGTGCGGCGCAGACCGAGCGCCCGCCGCTGCGCGCACCCGGCGCGTGGCCGTGGAAGTCGGGGACCGCGTTGCCGTCGACGAAGCCGAGCGTGCCGTGCTCGAGGTGCCACTGCAGCATCGCCGGCGCATGGGCGAGGAAGGCCTCGATGCGGGGCTCGTCGAACTGCGCGCCGATCACGTGGTGGAGGTAGCGGCGCACCTCGTCGAGCGGCTCGACGATGCCGGCGCGCACCGCCAGCGGGTTGCGCGGCACCCACATCCAGCCGCCCGACCAGGCGGTGGTGCCGCCGAACTGCGCCTCCTTCTCGACCACCACGACGCGCAGGCCGAGTTGGGCGGCCACCACGGCCGTGCCGAGGCCGCCGGCGCCGGAGCCGACGACGAGCAGGTCGCAATCGGCGGGAAGGGTGCCCGTCTCGGCCATCGACGTGGCTAGCCGGCGCGTGCGTACGCGCGGTCGAACAGCGGCGAGGCCGCGCTCGCGTTGGCGATGTCGGCGGCGGCGGCCTTCAGGTCGGGCACCAGCGACAGCATCTTCTGCTCCGTCAGGCGCACCGAGGGCCCGGAGATCGCCAGCACACCGACCGCCCCCCGGCCCGCCGGCTGCAGCGTGGTGGCGATGGCTGACAGGCCTTGTGCATAGGTCTCGACGGTGATCGCGTAGCCCTGCTTGCGCGCCTGCCGGATGGCCTTCAGCACGGCCTGCATCGAGCCGGGCGCGTTCGGGCCGTAGGCCGCCGGCTTGGCCAGGCCCTGCCTAGAGACCAGTGCGATCGCGTCGTCCTCGGGCAGTGTGGCGAGCCAGGCGTGGCCGGACGAGGTGCAGGAGAGCTGCACGTCCAGGCCCATGTCGGGGTCGTAGCGCAGGCCGCTGCGCGCGCCCTGCGACAGCGCGACCCAGGTGATGTGGTCGACGTCGACCACGCCGAGCCGGCACAGCTCGCCGCTGCTCTCGGCGAGGCGGTCGAGGATGGGCTGCGAGAGATCGACGACGCCGGAGTGCTTGAGGTAGTTCAGCCCGAGCGAGACCAGCTTGGTGGTCAGCACGTAGTCGCCGCGCTCGCGCGTCTGGCGCACGTAGCCCTGGGCCGCCAGGTCGGAGAGCAGCCGGTGCATGGCGCTGCGCGGGATGTCGAGGTCGTCGGCCAGGGTCGCCAGCGAGACGCCGCGCACGTCGGCCGCAAGCCGCTCGAGGATCGCCAGGGTTCGCTCCATCACGCCGGACATGCGCAGCCTCCGTGGGGTATCAGGATGCGGCCAAGCTTACCGGCGCCCGGGTGCGCGCCGCCTCGAGCACCGCCAACGTGGCCTGCAGCGTGCGCAGCCCGTCGCGGCCGCTGCACCGCGGCGCCTCGGTGCCCTCGGCCACCGCGCGCAGGTGGCGCAGCTGCTCGAGGTACGGGTCGGCGCGGTGCACGATGGTGCGCTCCTGCGTCAGCTCCTCGTGCCAGCCGCGCCGATCGCGGTAGCGGTAGACGTTCAGGCGCGGAAGGGTCAGCGAGGCTTCGGTGCCGCTGAAGAAGTGCGAGTCGATGTCCTGCGGCGGGTAGTGCGCGGCCTCGCCGGCGGCCAGGTCCCAGTTCCACGGCGCCACCGCGGCGTCGGTGACACCCATCGTGCCGAGCGCGCCGTTGGCGAAGCGCAGCGCGATCGCGGCCGTGTCCTCGACCGCGAAGCCGCGCTGCGCGTTCGACGCGATCGCCTGCACCTCGACGATCTCGCCGACGAGGAAGCGCAGCATGTCGATGTCGTGGATCAGGTTGATCAGCACCGGCCCGCCACCCGGCTGGCGGCGCCAGGCCACGTCGAAGTACGGGTCGGGCTTGAGCCACACCGCCATCGCATGCACGCTGACCGGCCGGCCGAGCAGGCCGCCGTCGATCAGCTGCCGGGCGCGCTGCATCGTCGGGCTGTGACGGCGCTGGTGGCCGACGAGCAGCGGCACGCCGGCCGCCTCGGCCGCGGCGCACAGGCGCTCGCCTTCGGCCACGCTGTCGGTGACCGGCTTCTCGACCAGCACCGGGATGCGCCGCTCGATGCAGGCGAGCGCCGCGTCCGCATGCGCCTGGTTGGGCGTGGCCACGATCGCCGCACGCACCGGCACCGCCTCGAGCAGCGCGCGTGCGTCGGCGAAGTGCGGCACGCCGAGGCGCGCGCCGAGCTCGGCGGCGGCCGGGCCGGGGTCGCAGACGGCGGCGACCCGCAGGTCCTGGCCGCGCAGGGCGTGCTCGGCGTGCGCGCGGCCGATCTGGCCGGCGCCGATCAGCGCGATCGGCAAGGGGCTGGTGTTCATGGTCCAATTATGAAACAAACTTCGATAACGGAATAGTATTCCATTTATTGCGTCAAGGTGCTAAGCTGCGGCCACCATGCTCGATACCTACAGCGGCGCCACGCGCGTCATCTACATCGTCGGCGACCCGATCGCCCAGGTGAAATCTCCGGCACAGGTCACCGCCGCGCTGCGCGAGCGCGGGCTCGACGCGGTGGTGGTGCCGGCCCACGTGGCCCCAGGCGACCTCGCGGCCTGGGTGGCCGCGACGACCCGCATGTCCAACTGCGACGGCATCATCGTCACCGTGCCGCACAAGTTCGCCGCGCTGGCGCTGTGCGATTCGCTCACGCCGCGCGCGCGTTCGATCGGCGCGGTCAACGTGATGAAGCGCTCGGCGACGGGCGGCTGGCACGGCGACCATTGCGACGGCGAGGGCTACGTGGCCGGCCTGCGCAAGGCGGGCTGCGAACCGCGCGGCCGGCGGGCGCTGCTGGTCGGCGCCGGCGGCGCGGGCTCGGCGATCGCGCATGCGCTGGTGGATGCGGGGGTCGCGTCCCTCGCGATCCACGAGGCCGACCTCGAGCGCCGCGAGGCGCTGCTGGCCAAGCTGCGCCGCTACGGCGACCTGGTGCCGACGGTCGGCAGCGCGGACCCGTCCGGCGTCGACCTCGCCATCAACGCCACGCCGATGGGCATGCAGCCAGGCGACCCGCTGCCGATCGACGTGAGCCGGCTGAACCCGGCCACCTTCGTCGGCGACGTGGTCACCGTCCCCGCCGTGCCGCCGCTGATCGAGGCGGCGCGTGGGCGCGGCTGCGGCACGATGAACGGCATCGGCATGTTCGAGGCGGTGCGCGACCGCATCGTCGACTTCTACCTGGCCCAACCATGACGCTCTACGAACTCACCACGCTGGAGATCAAGGTCTTCAGCAACGCCAAGGTCTACGAGGCTTTGCAGCGCAACCTGCCCGAGGCCGGCGGCACGCTGATCGGCGCCTTCGCCACCGACATCGGCGAGCTCAGCCGGGTGCTGCTGCTGCGTTCGTTCGACGATGCGAACCGGCTCGCCGAGGCACGCCAGCGCCTGCTGATGCAGGCCGATCCGCTCGGCTGCGGCGAGTGGCTGGTGTCGCTCGCGTCGAATGCCCATGCGCTGTTCCCCTTCCTCGCGCCGCCGCAGCCGGCGCAGCTCGGCCGCTGGTACGAGTTCCGCACCTACGGGCTGAAGCAAGGGCTGCTCGGGCAGACCATCGCCGCCTGGGAGGAGGCGGTGCCCAAGCGGCACGCGCTCTCGCCGCTGGTGGGGGCCTTCACGGCGCTGGACGGCGAGCAGCCGCGTTTCCTCAACATCTGGGCCTACCAGAGCCTGGACGCGCGCGCCCGCGTGCGTGCCGACGCCGTGGCGCAGGGGCTGTGGCCGCCGAAGGGCGGGCCGGCCTCGCTGACGCGCATGCAGTCCACCGTCTGCACGCCGCTGGCCTGGTCGCGGCTGAAGTAGCGGCGCGCGGGCGTGCCCCGCTTCCTTGCGACAATCGGGGGTTCGCTCCCGAGGACCGCATTCCCATGTCAGCCACGATCCTGCAATCGCTTCCCGCCGGCCAGCGTGTCGGCATCGCCTTCTCCGGCGGCCTGGACACCAGCGCCGCGGTGCACTGGATGCGCGCCAAGGGCGCGATCCCCTGCGCCTACACCGCCAACCTGGGCCAGCCCGACGAGAGCGACTACGACGCCATCCCGAAGAAGGCGCTGGCCTACGGCGCCGAGACGGCGCGCCTGGTCGACTGCCGCGCGCTGCTGGTGGCCGAGGGCATCGCGGCGATCCAGTGCTCGGCCTTCCACATCAGCACCGGCGGCGCCACCTACTTCAACACCACGCCGCTCGGCCGCGCCGTCACCGGCACCGCGCTGGTGGTGGCGATGAAGGAGGATGGCGTCAACGTCTGGGGCGACGGCAGCACCTACAAGGGCAACGACATCGAGCGCTTCTACCGCTACGGCCTGCTCGCCAACCCGGCGCTGAAGATCTACAAGCCCTGGCTGGACCAGACCTTCATCGACGAGCTGGGCGGCCGCAAGGAGATGAGCGAGTACCTCATCGCGCACGGCTTCGACTACAAGATGAGCGTCGAGAAGGCCTACTCGACCGACAGCAACATGCTGGGCGCCACGCACGAGGCGAAGGACCTGGAGTTCCTGAACGCCGGCATGGCCATCGTCAACCCGATCATGGGCGTCGCCTTCTGGAAGGACGAGGTCGAGGTCAAGCGCGAGACCGTGTCGGTGCGCTTCGAGGAGGGCGTGCCGGTGGCGCTCAACGGCCGCACCTTCGCCAGCGCCGTCGAGCTGTTCGCCGAGGCCAACGCGATCGGCGGGCGGCACGGCCTGGGCATGAGCGACCAGATCGAGAACCGCATCATCGAGGCCAAGAGCCGCGGCATCTACGAGGCCCCGGGCATGGCGCTGCTGCACATCGCCTACGAGCGCCTCGTCACCGGCATCCACAACGAGGACACGATCGAGCAGTACCGCATCAACGGCCGCCGCCTCGGCCGGCTGCTCTACCAGGGCCGCTGGTTCGACCCGCAATGCCTGATGCTGCGCGAGACCGCGCAGCGCTGGGTGGCGCGCGCCATCACCGGCGAGGTGTGGCTCGAGCTGCGGCGCGGCAACGACTGGTCGCTGCTCGACACGCAGAGCCCGAACCTGACCTACGCGCCCGAGCGGCTGTCGATGGAGAAGGTGGAAGGCGCGTTCACGCCGGCCGACCGCATCGGGCAGCTGACCATGCGCAACCTCGACATCCAGGACACGCGCGGCAAGCTGGGCGTCTACACGCAGGCCGGGCTGCTGGGCGGCAGCTCGGATGGCGCGATCCCGCTGTTGTCGGGGCCGGACAAGGACTGAGCCGGGGCGCACCCGCCCGGCGCGCTCGACGACTCAGTCGACGCTCGCCGCGGGTCTCTCGCCGCGCAGGGCCTGGAGCAGGTTGCTGGTCGCGAGCACGGCCATGGCGTGGCGCGTCTCGTGCGTGGCCGAACCGATGTGCGGCAGTGCCGTGACCTGCCGGTGGCCGCGCAGCGCCGAGTCCAGCGGCAGCGGCTCGGTGCCGAAGACGTCGAGCCCGGCGGCGCGCAGGTGGCCTGCGTCGAGCGCCGCGAGCAGGTCGTCCTCGTTCACGATCGCGCCGCGCGAGCCGTTCACGAAGATCGCGCCGGCCTTCATGGCCGCGAAGCGACTGGCATCCATCAGCCCGCGTGTCTCTTCCGTGAGCGGCAGGGTCGACACGACGATGTCGGCCGCGCCGAGCACCGTCTCGAGCGCGGCGTGTCGGGCCCGCCCGGCGAGCTCGGGCAGGTCGACCGGAAACGGGTTGTGGTAGAGCACCGGCATGCCGAAGCCGAGCGCCGCGCGCCGGGCCACGGCCTGGCCGATGCGTCCGAAGCCGAGGATGCCGAGTGTCTTGCCGTGCACGTCCCAGCCGAACAGCGACTCGTCGATGTTGCGCGTCCAGCGGCCCTCGCGCACGTGCAGGGCGAGTTCGACGAGGCGGCGGCTGGTCGCCATGACCAGCGCGAAGATCGTGTCGGCGGTGGTCTCGGTCAGCACGCCCGGGGTGTTGCACAGGAGGATGCCGCGCTGCTTCAGCGCCGCGAGCTCGTAGTTGTCCACGCCCACGGAGATGCTCGAGATCACCTCGAGCCGCGGCGCCCGGGTGAGCACCGCGTCGTCGATGCGGAAGCTCGAGCCGATCAGCCCCTGCGCCGCCGGCAGCGCGGCGAAGAAGGCGTCGCGCTGCGCCGGCACGCGCGGGTTGGCGACCGTCGTCTCGTGGTCCGCCTGGATTCGCGCCAGCTGGTCGTCGGGCAGCTCGCGGAAGACGAGCACGTTCTTGCGGGTCATGGTCCGGATTCCTCGAGTTGCGCCCGCGTCGGCAGGCCTTCGGTATCGCCGAGCACCTGCACGGCACGCGCGCCGATCCAGGCGCCGCGCCGCACGGCGTCGGTGACGCTGCGGCCTTCGAGCAGCGCGCTGATCACGCCGACCGCGAAGCCGTCGCCGGCTCCGACCGTGTCGACCACCTGCGCCACCGGAAATCCCGCGATGCGCCCGCTGCCGGCCTCGCCGTCGACGTAGGCCCCCTCGGGCCCGAGCTTGACGACGACGAGCTTGGCGCCGCGTTTGCGATAGAAGCGCGCGATGCCTTCGGGCGTGTCCGCGCCGGTCAGGAAGCGGCCTTCCTCGATGCCCGGCAGCACCCAGTCGGCCTGGGCCGCGAGTTCGTTGATCACCTCGCGCATGCGCTCGGGCGAGGGCCACAGCGTGGGCCGCAGATTGGGATCGAAGGAAATCGTCCGGCCGGCCTCGCGCATCGCCGCCAGCGCGCGCCGCGTCGTGGCGAGGCAGTTGTCCGACAGCGCGGCGAACACGCCGGTGGCGTGCAGATGGCGCGCCGAGGTGAGCCAGGGCAGGTCGATCTGCCCGGGTTCGAACCGGCTCGCCGCGGAACCCCGGCGGTGGTACTCGACCGCCGGGTCGCCACCGCCGGCCACACGGCCCTTGAACTGGAAGCCGGTGCGCTGGGTCGGGTCGCAGACCACGTGCGAGCAGTCGATGCCCTCGCGCTGCATCGTGCCGAGCAGGTAACGCGCCATCGAGTCGGTGCCGAGCCGGCTGACCCAGCCGACCGCGAGCCCGAGCCGCGCCAGGCCGATGGCCACGTTGGTCTCGGCGCCGGCAGTGCGCTTGACGAAGGACTGGGCGTCCTCGAGTGGCCCGGGCCGGTCGGCGACGAGCATCAGCATCGCCTCGCCGAAGGTGACGACGTCCAGGCTCATTCCCGGCTCCCGGCGAGGGCGCGCAGCCGCTCGATCTCGCACCGCGTCACCGCCAACAGATCGTCTCCGGCGAGCGGGTACTCGATCGCCCAGGGCAGCCCCGCCGGCATGCCGCGCAGCACCGTGCGCCACGGCGCGGCCGATTCGGCCAGCGGCACCGCGACCCAGCGCTGTGGCTGGCGCTGCACGCCCTTGCAGTGCACGTAGGCCACGCGGGGCGCCAGTGCGGCGGCCGCCTGCAGCGGGCATTCGCCCGTCCAGTGCCAGTTGCCCATGTCGAAGGTCATGGCCAGCGGCAGCCCGAGGGCCTGCGCCGTGTCGAAGAAGCGCCGCAGCGCGCCGAGCGCTCCGGCGCCGGCGGTCTGGTCGTTTTCGATCAGCAGTTCGACGCCCGTGTCCGCGAGCCGCTCGCGCAGCGTGGTCATCGAGTGCGCGCACGCGGGTGTCCAGCCGCCGATCGACATCTTCAGGCGCGTGGCGCCGAGCCGGGCCGCGGCGCGCACGCCGCGGTCGAGCGCGCCGTGGTCCGGCACGCCGGCCTCGGTCCACAGGCCCTCGGGGCTGGAGTAGACCCGTTGCAGCGGTCCGGCCGCATCGGCGATCGCCGACAGCTCGGCGTCGCCGTCGACGAGCAGCTCGCCGCGCACCTCGACGCCATCGGCGCCGGCCTGCGCGGCCAGGCGCGTGAACCAGAGCTGCCCGTGGCGCCGCACCTCGGCGGCGCCGAACGAGGACAGCGAGATCAGGATGCTGCTCATGTCAGGCCGGCACCGGCTGGCCGTGGTGCGACGTGAGGATCTGGCCCAGGAAGGCCTGCAGCTTCGGGTGCTCGGGCTTCGAGAAGAACTGTTGCGGCGGCCCCTGCTCGAGGATGCGGCCGTCGGCCATGAAGATCACCCGGTCGGCGACGCTGCGCGCGAAGCCCATCTCGTGGGTGACGCACAGCATCGTCATGCCGTCGTCGGCCAGCGAGATCATCGTGTCGAGCACCTCCTTGACCATCTCGGGGTCGAGCGCCGAGGTCGGCTCGTCGAACAGCATGATCTTCGGGCTCATGCACAGCGCGCGGGCGATCGCGACACGCTGCTGCTGGCCGCCGGAGAGCTGGCTCGGGTACTTGTTCGCCTGGTCGGGGATGCGCACCCGCTGGAGGTACTTCATCGCCGTCGCCTCGGCCTCGGCCTGGCTCGCACCGCGCGTGGTCATCGGGGCGAGCGTGCAGTTCTGCAGCACCGTCAGGTGCGGGAACAGGTTGAACTGCTGGAACACCATGCCCACCTCGCGCCGCACCAGGTCGACGTTCTTGCGGTGGTGGCCGGTGAGCTCGATGCCGTCGACGAGGATGCGGCCCTTCTGCACCTTCTCGAGGTGGTTGATGCAGCGGATCAGCGTCGACTTGCCCGAGCCCGAGGGCCCGCAGATGACGATGCGCTCGCCCTGGCGCACGTCGAGGTCGACGTCGGTCAGGACCTGGAAGTGGCCGTACCACTTGTTGACCTTCTCGATGCGGATGATGGGATCGTCGGTGTTCATCGTGGTGTCCGGTGCAAGGTGGCGGGCGGGTTCAGTTGGCGGCCGGCAGCGCCGGCAGGTCCGACTGCAGCCACTTCTTGTAGAGCTTGCCGAGCTCGCCGTTGGCGGTGTTCTTGGCCACGAAGGCGTCGACCGTCTTCAGCAGGTCGGCCTGGCCCTGGCGCATTGCCACGGCCATGAACTGCTGCTTGAGCACCAGCTTGTTCTCGTACGCGTCGCCGGCGCGCCTGGCGATCTGCGCGGCCACGGTCGTCGAGCAGCCGATCGCGTCGACCTGGCCCGACAGCAGCGCCTGCATCGCCGAGGCGTCGTCGTCGAAGCGGCGGATCTCGGTGCCTTCGGGCGCGATGGCGGTCAGCGCGGTGTCCTGCGTGCTGGCGCGGGCCACGGCGACGCGCACGCCCTTCAGGTCGGCCGGCGCCTTGATGGCCTTGGCCTTGGCGCCGTAGAGCACGATGGTCGCCGCCGAGTAGGGGCGCGAGAACTGCACCTGCTTGGCCCGCTCGGGCGTGACCGCGAGTGAGGCGACCAGCACGTCGACCTTGTTGGTCAGCAGGAACGGGATGCGGTTCGGGCCGGTCACCGGCACGAGGTTGAGCTTGACGCCCAGGTCCTTGGCCAGCAGCCTGGCGACGTCGGCGTCGTAGCCGTCGGGGTTGTTGGACGCGTCGACCGTGCCGTAGGGCGGGAAGTCGACCAGCATGCCGACCGTGATCGATCCCTTCTTCCTGATCTCGTCGGCGGACTGGGCCGACGCGAACAGGGGAACGAGCGCGAGGGCGAGGGCGGCGGCGGCGAATTGGCGGCGGTTCATGGACGGGTCTCCTGGGGGGTGCGGAAGTGAGGGGTCAGCGCGCCAACACGGCAGCGCGGCGTTTCTCGATGCGGCCGGCCCACAGCGAGAGCGGCCAGCACAGCGCGAAATAGATCGCCCCGACGACGCTGAAGACGATCAGCGGCTGGAAGGTGGCGTTGTTGATGATCTGCCCGGCGCGGGTGATCTCGGTGAAGCCGATGATCGCGGCCAGCGAGGTGCCCTTGATCACCTGCACCATGTAGCCGACGGTCGGCGGCAGCGCGATCTTCCAGGCCTGCGGCAGCACGACGTGGCGCATGCGTGCGGCGTAGTGCAGGCCGAGCGCCTCGGCCGCCTCCCACTGACCGCGCGGGATGGCCTGGATCGAGCCGCGCCAGATCTCGCCCAGGAAGGCGCTGGTGTTCAGGATCAGCGCGACGCCGGCGGCGACCCAGGGGCTGATCTCCAGGCCGAGCACCGGCGCGCCGAAGAACACCAGGAACAGCTGCATCAGCAGTGGCGTGCCCTGGAACACCTGGATGAAGGCGGTGGCCAGGCGCCGCGCGACCGCGTTCTCGGCGGTGCGGGCCAGCGCCACCGCGAGCCCGCCGAGCGCGCCGCCGACGAAGGCGATCAGCGACAGCAGCACCGTCCACTGGGCGGCCTGCAGGATGAACCAGAAGTCTTGGATGCCGAAGGTTCGCATGGGGGCCTCGCTCAGCGGCGATCGGGGTAGGACAGCGCGCGGCGCTGTATCAGGCGGAACAGCGCCGAGAAGGCGAGCGCCAGCGCCAGGTAGATGGCGGTGACGACGATGTAGATCTCGAAGCTGCGGAAGGTCTGCGACTGCAGGTTGGCGGCCACCGAGGTCAGGTCGTCGGCCGAGATCACCGACACCACTGCGGAGCTCAGCATCAGCAGGATGAACTGGCTGGTCAGCGCCGGGAAGATCGCGCGCAGCGCCGGCTTCAGGATGATCAGCCGGAAGATCTGGTGCGCCTTCAGGTTCAGCGCCATCCCCGCCTCGATCTGGCCCTTCGGGATCGATTCGATGCCGGCACGGATGATCTCGGTGGCATAGGCACCGAGGTTGACGACCATTGCCGTCAGCGCCGCGGTGTAGGGCGACCAGCGCAGCCCGATCGCCGGCAGCGCGAAGAAGAAGAAGAACAGCTGGACCAGGAAGGGCGTGTTGCGGATCAGCTCGATGTAGGCCTGCACGACCCAGCGCAGCGGCTTCGGTCCGGCGGTCTTGGCCCAGGCGCAGGCGATTGCCACCAGCAGGCCGAGCAGCGTGGCCAGCAGCGACAGCTGCACCGTGATCCACGTGCCCTTGAGCAGCAGCGGCCAGGCGGCCACCACGTCGGCAAATTGGAAGCTGTAGTTCACGGGGAGCCCTTTCGACTGAAACCGGTTTCTAGTCTAGGAAACCGGTTTCAGATAGCGATCAGGACAAACCCTAGGTTGCGCAGGAAAGCGGGGTCAGGCGCGTGTGCCGGGCACGCGCGAGGAGGCGCGCGGCACGAGGCGCCCGGCCAGCAGGATCTGGCGCGGCGGCAGGTCGCGGCCCTGTAGCCGCTCGAGCAGGCAGCTCGTGGCCACGCGCCCGATGTCGTCGGTCGGCTGCTCGATGGTGCTCAGGCCGGCGCCGACGAGCGGGGCCCAGTCGGTCTCGTCGAAGCCGACGAAGCCGAGTTCGCTGCCGAACTGCCAGCCCAGGCGCGCCACCGCCGCCGCCACGCGCAGCGTGACCGGCGCGTTGCTCGACAGCACCGCGGCCGGTCGCGCGCCGGCGCGTCGCTTCAGCTCGCGCAGGGCCTGGTCGAGCGCCGCGTCGTCGCCGTCGGCGAGCTCGATGACCCGCCCCGCCGAGCTGTCGTCGCGGCCGGCGAGGCAGGCGCGGAAGGCACTCTCGCGTTCGATCCGCGAACTGACGCCGCTGACTGGCTCGGTCACGTACAGCAGCTCGCGATAGCCGTTGCCCAGGAGGTGTCCGACGGCCTGGCGCACCGCGTCCGCGTTGTCGAGCGAGACGAAGTCGGCCAGCATGCCCGGGTGCCGGCGATCGACCAGCACCGCCGGCTTGCCGTGCCGTGCCACCTCGCCGGCGGCACTTGGGTCGGCCCCGAGCGTGTTGAGGATGAAGCCCTCGACCTGGTACGCGGCCAGCGCCTCGATGCCTTCGCGCTCGCGCGCGCTGGCGTTGCCGAGGTTGAACAGCATCACCAGGTAGCCGGCCTGCTGCGCGGCCTTCTCGGCGCCGCGCAGCACCGCCACCGAGAACGGGTTGGCAATGTCGGCCACCACGAGCCCGATGAGACGCGAGCGCCCCCGCTTGAGCGCCTGCGCCATCGGGCTCGGGACATAACCCAGCGCGGCGACGGCTTTCTCCACCTTGCTCGCGATCTCGGGCGTGAGCAGGGTGTCGCGGTGGTTGAGGAAGCGCGAGACGGTCGCCTTGGAAACGCCGGCGGCCCGGGCGACGTCGGCGATCGTTGCGCGGCCTTCGGGCTTGGCGGCGGGCGGGAGTCCGGCATTCATGGCAGCAGATCTGAAACCAGTTTCAAGCCCGAATCCTACGCCGAACCGGGTGTTGGTCAAGGCGGCCACCTCGACCACGGCGATCTGCAGCCGGGCGAGGCCGCGGCTCACCCCGCCAGCAGCAGCGCATCGGCGGGGTCGAATGCGAGGCCGACCGCCGAGCCTGCCGCGGCGTGCGGATCGCCCACCGGCGCGAACAGCAGCAGTTCGCCCCAGGCGCTGTCCACCAGCAGCTCCAGGTGGCTGCCCAGGTAGTCGGCACGCCGGCAGCGGCCGTCGAGCACGCCGGCGCCGGGCGCGACGAGGCGCAGCCGGTGCGGGCGCAGTGCGAGCGTCGCGCGGCCGGGCGGCACGCCGTCCTGCACCACCGCGAAGCCGGCACCGCCGGCCATGAAGCGGCGCTGCGCAGTCAGCTCGCCGGCGACGAGGTTCGCATCGCCGATGAAGTCCGCCAGGAAGCGGCTCGCCGGCCGCTCGTAGAGGTCCGCCGGCGTGCCCTGCTGCGCGATGCGGCCGCGGTCCATCACGATGATCCGGTCGGAGACCGCGAGCGCCTCGGCCTGGTCGTGCGTCACGTAGAGCACGGTCAGGCGCAGCGACTGCTGCAACTCGCGGATCTCCTGGCGCACGCGGCGGCGCAGCTTGGCGTCGAGGTTGGACAGCGGCTCGTCGAACAGCAGCACCGCCGGCTCGAGCACCAGCGAACGCGCGACCGCCACGCGCTGCTGCTGGCCGCCGGAGAGTTCGGAGGGCAGGCGCTGCTCCAGGCCGGCGAGGCCGAGCTGCGCGAGCTTCGCCTGGGCGAGATCACGCGCGCGCGCACGGTCCGGGTTCACCGACAGCGGGCCATAGCAGACGTTCTCCAGCACCGTCATGTGCGGGAAGAGCGCGTAGGACTGGAACACCATGCTGACGTCGCGCTCGCTCGCGGCGCGTCGCGTCACGTCGGCCCCGCCGATCAGGATGCGGCCGGCGCTCGGTGCCTCCAGGCCGGCGACGAGCCGCAGCGTGGTCGTCTTGCCGCAGCCCGAGGGGCCGAGCAGCGTGACCAGCTCGCCCGGCGGGATCGTGAACGACACGTCGTCCACCGCCGCCACGTCGCCGTAGCGCCTGCTGACGCCTTCGAACACCACGCCGCCCGGCTGTGCCATCGCCGCTCCCCGATCAATGTCCCGCCGTCAGCTCGGCCGCGCCGCGCCGGCCGAGCCGGCTCTCGCCGGCGAGCTTCTGCACCACGAGCAGCACGCTGCCCATGAAGACGATCAGCACCGTCGAGTAGGCGATCGCGAGCGGGTATTCGCCCGCCTCGACGCGGTTGACGATGTAGACCGTCGCCAGGTTGTACTTCGCGGTGGCCAGGAAGATCACCGCGCTGACCGCCGTCATCGCATGCGTGAAGCTGAACAGCAGCGTCGCGACGATGGCCGGCCGCAGCAGCGGCAGCAGCACCTGGCGCAGCGTGCGCCAGGTGCCGGCGCGCAGCGTGGCCGAGGCCTCGTCGAGCGAACGGTCCACCTGCGCGAGCGCCGCGATGCCGGCACGCACGCCCACCGGCATGTTGCGGAACACGAAGCACAGCACCAGGATGCCGAAGCCGCCGGTCAGCTCCAGCGGCGGGACGTTGAACGCGACGATGTAGGCCACGCCGATCACCGTGCCCGGCACCGCGAAGGCCACGAGCGTCAGGAACTCGAACGCGCGCCGCCCGGCGAAGCGCTGGCGCGCCACGACGTAGGCCGCGAGCAGCCCGACGATCGCCGTCAGCGGCGCGGCCACCGCGGCGACCTCCACCGTCGTGAAGAAGCTGGGCCAGGCCGAGCCGGTGAGGGCGGGCGCGCCGTCGCGCCACTCGAGGCCGAAGCCGGCGCCGAAGTGTGCCAGCGAGAGCGTCATGTCGCCGCGGCCGATGTCGCGCACGAAGCCGCCGGCCGCGATCACCGCGTAGCAGGCCAGCGTGAACACGATCCAGGCCGCGCCGAGCCCGATGCAGCCGCGCCGCAGCCCGGCCGGCAGCGGCGCGTGCAGCCCGCCGTCGCCCTTCCCGCCGACGCTGACGTAGCTCGCCCGCCCGAGCCAGCGCTGCTGCAGCGCAAAGCCGACCAGCGTGAAGGCGAGCAGCACGGTGGCCAGTGCCGCGGCACGCGCCGGGTCGTTCTGCGCGCCGGCGATCGCGAAGAAGATGCGCGTGGACAGCACCTCGTAGTTGCCGGCCAGCACGATCGGATTCGCGAAGTCCGCCAGGCTCTCGACGAAGCCGAGCAGGAAGGCGTTGGCCAGCGCCGGCCGCAGCAACGGCCAGGTGACCGTGCGGAACACCCGCGCCGGCGCGGCGCGCAGCGTCTGCGCGGCCTCCTCGAGCGTCGGGCTGAGCGCGGCCAGCGCGCCGTGCAGGATCATGAACGCGAGCGGCGTGAAGCTCAGCAATTGCGCCAGCAGCACGCCCGGCAGGCCGTAGATCCAGCGCGAGCGCGGGATGTCGAAGAGCGCCGACAGCCAGCCGGTGACGAGCCCGGTGCGGCCGAACAGCACGACCAGCGCGAGCGCGATCACGAACGGCGGCGTGACGATCGGCAGCACCGACATCAGCCGCACCCAGCCGGCCGGCCTGGCGCCGCCGCGCAGCGCGGCCAGCGCGAGCACGAGGCCGAGCGCGGTCGAGCCGAGCCCGGCCAGCACGGCCAGCGTCAGCGAATGGATCGCCACGCCGCAGCGCGGCCCGCCGGCGACGCAGGCCAGGCTCCAGATCTCCGGCGCGGCCAGGCGCGCGAAGGCCAGCGCCGGCGCGAAGCCGCCCTGTTCGTCGTGCAGCGCCGCCAGCAGCGCGCGGCCGACCGGGTAGAAGACGAACAGCAGCAGCAGCGTCGCGATGGTCGTGACGATCGCGGCCACGACGCGGTCGCCGCCGAAGCGGCCGCTGCGCGCCAGCGCGAGCCCGAACCCGGCGGCCGCGAGCACCACGGCCGCGAGCGTCAGCCAGGCGGTCACGCCGGCCGGCTCACTTCGGCAGGTTGGAGACCTCGGCGTCCCAGCGGCCGAGCAGCCGCTTGCGCTCGGCCGAGGAGCCGTACTTCGCGAAGTCGTAGTTGATCAGCTTCAGCTCGCTCAGCCGGGGCGCCTGCGGCGGGATCGGCGCGGCCTTGTTCGACGGCACCTGGTAGCTCACCTTGTTCGCGGCGCCGACGCTCTGGCCTTCGACCGAGAGCGCCCAGTCGTACCACTTCTTGGCGTTCTCCATGTTCTTGGCGCCCTTCACGAGGCTCATGCTGCCGATCTCGTAGCCGGTGCCTTCGCAGGGCGACACCACCTTCACCGGCGCGCCGGCCAGCGCCTGGATCAGCGCGTCGTGCTGGAAGGTGATGCCGGCCAGCGTCTCGCCGGTGGCCACCGCGCGTGCCGGCGCGGCGCCGGACTTGGTGTACTGGTTGACGTTGCGGTGCAGCGCCTTCAGGTAGTCGAAGGCCTTGTCCTCGCCCATCAGCTGCACCAGCGTCGCGAGCATGGTGTACGAGGTGCCGGAGGAGTTCGGGTTGGCGACCTGCACCTCGTCCTTGAAGGCGGGCTTGATCAGGTCGGCCCAGCACTTGGGCTCGGGCAGCTTGCGCTTCTTCAGCTCGGCCTCGTTGACGCTGTAGCCGAGCGCGCCGGCGTAGATGCCGACGGTGCGGTACTTCGATTGTTCCGCCTGGCGCACCGCCCAGTCCTGCAATTCCGCGAGGCGCGGCGACTTGTAGGCCTCGGTCAGGCCTTCCTCGGCGGCCTGCATGTGCGGATCGCCCGTGCCGCCCCACCAGATGTCGGCGCGCGGGTTGGCGGCCTCGGCCTTGAGCTGCGCGTACACCTCGCCGGCGCTCTTGCGCGTCATCGCCACCTTGATGCCGGTGGCCTTCTCGAAGGCGGCCACCATCGGGCGGCACCATTCCTCCTGCACGCCGCAGTAGACCACCAGCTCGCCCTGCGCGCGGGCGGCGAACGCGGTGGCCGCCAACGCGGCGGCGATCAGTGGCTTGAACATGCGTGTCTCCGGGTTGTCGTCGATCGTCAGCCGAGGCGGGTGAGGGCGGCGAGCTCGTCGTAGAGCGCTGCGTTGCCCGCCAGCAGCGGATTGCCGGCGGCGAGTCCGTCGCCGGCGAAGAAGTCGTTCGTGCGGCCGCCGGCTTCGCGCACCAGCAGCAGCCCGGCCGCGCAGTCCCACGAGTTGATGTGCAGCTCCGCGTAGCCCTCGAGCCGGCCGGCCGCCACGTCCACCAGCCCGAGCGCGCCGCTGCCCGAGCGCCGCACTTGCGCGCCGGCGTCCATCACGCGCGTCACCATCGCCAGCCAGTCGCGCGCCGGGCGGCGCGTCGACCAGCCGCATTCGATCGCGGCCGCGTCCATCCGGTCCACCGGGCTGACCGCCAGTCGTTGCGCTCCGAGCCAGGCGCCGCCGCCCGCGCGTGCGGCGTACAGCCGATCGTGGCAGGGATCGTGGATCACGCCGAGGCAGGGCCGGCCGTCCTCCACGCAGGCGATCGAGACGCAGTAGCGGTCGATGCCGCGCGCGTAGTTGGCCGTGCCGTCGATCGGGTCGACCACCCAGACGCGGCCTGCGCCGGCCAGGCTGCCGCCGCTGACACCTTCCTCCTCGCCGAGGAAGGCATCGCCGGGGTAGGCCTGCGCGATCGCCGCGCGGATCAGGCGCTCGACCTTCGGGTCCATCTCGGTGAGCACGTCGTGCCGGCCCTTCAGCGAGCTGGCCGCGGTGCCGAAGCCGCCGTGCGCGAGCTCGCCGGCACGGCGGGCCAAGCGGGCGACGAAGTCGAGCCGGTCGTCGAGCGAGGTCGTCATGCGGGCCATGCTAGCCGAGCCCTGAAAGACTGTATATATTTACAGTATGCGCCACCGCCGCCACATCGAGCTGATCCCGGCCGAGTCGATCAAGGGCCGCGGCGCGGCCGGGCGCATCGAGCACCGCTTCAGCGCCGCCACCCACGTGCCGGAGGACGACGGCTGGGGCCTGCTCGACCAGCAGGCGAGCGAAGAGCACCTGCCGCCGCGCACCCAGGTGATCGAGGAGCGGGTCAAGAGCATCGTCGCGAGCAACGACTCGCCCGACATCTCGTTCGACTTCTCCATCAACCCCTACCGCGGCTGCGAGCATGGCTGCGTCTACTGCTATGCGCGCCCGACGCACAGCTACCTGAACCTCTCGCCCGGGCTCGATTTCGAGACGCGCATCGTCGCCAAGGTCAATGCCGCCGAACGGCTGCAGGAGACCTTCGGCAAACGCGGCTACCGGCCTGCGCTGATCAACATCGGCGCGGCCACCGATGCCTACCAGCCGGTCGAGCGCGAGCTGCGCATCACGCGCTCGGTCCTCCAGGTGATGCACGACTGGCAGCACCCGTTCTCGGTGGTCACCAAGTCCGCCGGCGTCGAGCGCGATCTCGACCTGATCGCACCGATGGCCGCGCAGCGCCTGGCCGCGGTGTACGTGTCGGTCACCTCGCTCGATGGCGGGCTGGCGCGCATCCTCGAGCCGCGCGCCGCCGCGCCGCACCGCCGGCTGCGCACGATCGAGACGCTGGCCCGGGCCGGCGTGCCGGTGGGCGTGAGCGTCTCGCCGATGATCCCCTTCATCAACGAGCCAGAGCTCGAGCGCATCCTCGAGGCCGCGGCGGCGGCCGGCGCCAGCTCGGCCTTCATGGTGGTGCTGCGCCTGCCCTGGGAGGTGAACCCGATCTTCCAGGACTGGCTGCAGCGCCACTACCCGCAGCGTGCCGAGCGCGTGATGGCGCGTGTGCGCGAGATGCGCGGCGGGCGCGACTACGACGCCGGTTTCGCGCAGCGCATGACGGGCGAGGGTGTCTGGGCGCAGCTGCTGCAGCAGCGCTTCCGCAAGGCCGTGGCGCGGCTCGGGCTCGACCGCGAGCGCGAGGCGCTCGACGTCACGCGCTTCCGCCCGCCGCCGGGGTCGGCGCCGCAGCGCGAGCTGTTCTGATCAGCTGCGCAGCGCCAGGCCGCCGGCCGCCCGGCCCGCGCCGGCGCCCAGGGCGACCTGCATGCCCTTGCTGCAATAGCGCTGGCGCAGGTCGCCGATCATCTCGCCCAGGTCGCTGCTGGTGGCGATTCGCCCGGCATGCCGCTGCAGCACCAGCCCGGCCATGTCGATCAGCTTGGCGTTCAAGGTCTCCCGGCCGCGCACCATCAGCGCCTTGACCGCGGCCTCGGGCGAGCCCGACACGCTGTGCGTCATCGCCTGCTCGGCCATGCCGGTGATGCCCTGGTGCGTCTGGCGCACCACCGCCTCGAGCGACGCGTCGGGCTGCACGGCCAGGCAGAGCATGTCCGTGGCGGCGCGCGAGACGCAGAAGCGCAGTGCCACCTTGGCCACCCAGTCCTCGCGGTCCGGCAGCTCGATCTCGGTGGACGACAACCGGGCCACGGCGGCCAGCAGGTTGCTCGCGGCCTCGAAGTCGAAGTCCTCGGCGCGGATCTCGCCGGCCAGCTCGCGTGCCGCGCCCAGCGCATCGGCCACATGGCGCTGCAGCAGCGCCTTGAACACGTCGGCGGTGCGCAGGAAGCGCCGCAGCCGCGCGCTGTCGGGGCGGCGCTCGACGGCCAGCGCGAGGTTGGCGTGCGTGCGCATGAAGGCCCGGTGGTCGCGCTGGTCGAACTGCAGCAGTGCCAGCAGCACCAGCGACTCGCAGTCGAACATCTTCGAGCTGATGCCCACGCGCACGGCGCGCTCCAGGCTGTCGATGGCCTCGGCCCGCTGCCCGGCGTAGAAGGCGAGCATGCCCTGCTTCTGCAGCCGGGTGACGCTGCCCGGGGTGAGCCGGCTGGCATTGCGATAGGTGTCCAGCGCGGCCTCGACCTCGCCGCGCTCGAGCTGGGCGCGGCCCATCACGTCGTAGGCGTCCGCGTAGCTGGGTTGCTCCGAGATCAGGCTCTCCAGCGTGCGGCAGGCACGATGCGTCTGGCCGGATTCCAGCTCGACGCGCGCGATGCCGAGCTTGGCCCAGGGCAGGGCGCGGGTGTCCTGCACCGCCTCGTAGAGCGTGCGGGCGGCCGCATGGTCGCCCTCGCGCAGCAGCAGCTCGGCGCCGATGCGCGCCGCGTACAGCCAGTACTCGCCGCGCTGCTCGAAGCGCGCCCGGCACAGCTGCGCCGCGGCGGCGAACTCGCCGGCCTCGATGGCGGCGAAGATCTCCCCCAGCACCTTCTTGCGGTGGCGTGCCTGCAGCAGCCGCTGCTCCAGCGCGGTGGCGGTGTGCGGCTTGAGCAGGTAGCTGTCGAGCGCCGCCTCGGCAGCCTCGGCGACGCGCGCGTACGAGGCCTCGCCGGTGACCATCACGAACACCGTCGAGTAGGGCAGCAGCTGGGCGCGGCGCAGGTCGTCGAGCAGGTCCTGGCCCGACATCGCGGCGTGGTCGAAGTGGTAGTCGCACAGCACCACGTCGAAGCTGCGGTGCTCGAGCTGGCGGCGCGCGTCGGCCACCTTGCCGGTCTGCGCCACCTCGCCCACGCCCATGTCGCGCAGCATCGCGGCGAGGATGCTGCGCGAGGTCGGGTTCGGGTCGACGATCAGCGCGCGGCAGTCGCCGATGTCGGGGTAGAGCAGTCGGGCCATCGAGGCGGGGCAGGGTGCCAGTGCCTCGATATCGGCGCCCGGCGCGCTTACTTGAACAGGTCGCGCACCCGGTCGGTCCAGCTCTTGGCGTTGGGCGAGTGCTTCTCGCCGCCCTTGCGGAAGGACTCGTCCAGCTCCTTCAGCAGCTTGCGCTGGTGCTCCGTCAGCTTGATCGGCGTCTCCACCTGCACGTGGCAGTACAGGTCGCCCGGGTAGCTGGAGCGCACGCCCTTGATGCCCTTGCCGCGCAGGCGGAAGGTCTTGCCGTGCTGGGTGCCCTCGGGCAGATCGATCTCGGCCTTGCCGCTGAGCGTGGGCACCTCGATGCTGCCGCCCAGCGCCGCGGTCGTCAGGCCCACCGGCACGGTGCAGTGCAGGTCGTCGCCGTCGCGCTCGAAGATGTCGTGCTGCCGGATGCGGATCTCGATGTAGAGATCGCCCGGCGGGCCGCCGTTGGTGCCCGGCTCGCCGTTGCCGACCGAGCGGATGCGCATGCCCTCGCCGATGCCGGCCGGGATCTTCACCTCCAGCGTCTTGTGGCGCTTGATCTTGCCCTGGCCGCTGCAGGTGGTGCAGGGCTCGGGGATGATCTTGCCGCTGCCGTGGCAATGCGGGCAGGTCTGCTGGATGCTGAAGAAGCCCTGGCGCATGTGCACCGTGCCGGCGCCGCCGCAGGTGCTGCAGGTCTTCGGGCTGGTGCCCGGCTTGGCCCCGCTGCCGTGGCAGGTGTCGCAGGTGTCCCAGCTCGGGATGCGGATCTGCGTCTCCTTGCCGGCGGCGGCCTCCTCGAGCGTGATCTCCATCGCGTAGCTCAGGTCGCTGCCGCGGAAGACCTGCTGGCCGCCCGCGCCGCGCCGCCCGCCCCCCTGGCCGCCGCCGAAGATGTCGCCGAAGATGTCGCCGAAGGCCTCGGCGAAGCCGCCGAAGCCGTCCGCGCCCGGGCCGCCGGGGCGGAAGCCGCCGCCGGCCATGCTCGGGTCGACCCCGGCGTGGCCGTACTGGTCGTAGGCCGCGCGCTTCTGCGCGTCGGAGAGCATCTCGTAGGCCTCCTTGGCCTCCTTGAACTTCTCTTCCGCCTTCTTCGCGTCGTCACCCTGGTTGCGGTCCGGGTGGTACTTCATGGCCAGCTTGCGGTAGGCCTTCTTGATGTCGTCCTCGCTGGCGTTCTTGGCCACGCCGAGGACGTCGTAGTAGTCGCGCTTTGCCATGGAAACTCTCAGTGCAACTCAACGCAGAACGCCGCGTCGATGCGCAGGCGGAGCCTGGCGCTTCGAACGCGGCGAGAGTGAACGGCAGCCGGCCCGGGGCCGGCTGTCCGGCTCATCACTTCTTGACTTCCTTGAACTCCGCGTCGACCACGTTGTCGTCCGCCGCCTTGGCGCCGGCCGAAGCCTGGGCGCCCTGCGGCGCCTCGGCTCCGCCGCCCGCGGCACCGGCGGCCGCCTGCGCGTCGGCGTAGACCTTCTCGCCGAGCTTCTGGCTGGCAGCCATCAGCGCCTCGGTCTTGGCCTCGATGGCGGCCTTGTCCTCGCCCTTGAGCGCCTCTTCGGCCTCCTTCAGCGCGGCCTCGACCTTCTCCTTCTCGCCGGCGTCGAGCTTGCTTCCGTGCTCGGCCAGGCTCTTCTTCACGCTGTGCACCAGCGCGTCGGCCTGGTTGCGGGCCTGCACCAGCTCGAACTTCCTGTGGTCCTCGGCGGCGTTGAGCTCGGCGTCCTTCACCATCTTCTGGATCTCGTCCTCGGTGAGGCCGGAGTTCGCCTTGATGGTGATCTTGTTCTCCTTGCCGGTGCCCTTGTCCTTGGCACCGACGTGCAGGATGCCGTTGGCGTCGATGTCGAAGCTCACCTCGATCTGCGGCAGGCCGCGCGGCGCCGGCGGAATGCCCTCGAGGTTGAACTCGCCCAGGCTCTTGTTGCCCGAGGCCATCTCGCGCTCACCCTGGTAGACCTTGATCGTCACGGCCGGCTGGTTGTCGTCGGCCGTCGAGAACACCTGCGAGAACTTGGTCGGGATCGTGGTGTTCTTCTTGATCATCTTGGTCATCACGCCACCGAGCGTCTCGATGCCCAGCGACAGCGGGGTCACGTCCAGCAGCAGCACGTCCTTGCGCTCGCCGCCCAGCACCTGGCCCTGGATGGCCGCGCCCACCGCGACGGCCTCGTCGGGGTTGACGTCCTTGCGCGGCTCCTTGCCGAAGAACTCCTTGACCTTCTCCTGCACCTTGGGCATGCGGGTCATGCCGCCGACCAGGATCACGTCGTCGATCGCGCTCGCGCTGACGCCCGCGTCCTTGATCGCGATGCGGCAGGGCTCGATGGTGCGCTCGATCAGGTCCTCGACCAGGGCCTCGAGCTTGGCGCGCGTGAGCTTGATGTTCAGGTGCTTCGGGCCCGAGGCATCGGCCGTCACGTAGGGCAGGTTGATGTCGGTCTGCGTGCTGTTGGACAGCTCGATCTTGGCCTTCTCCGCCGCTTCCTTCAGGCGCTGCAGGGCCAGCACGTCCTTGCTCAGGTCGACGCCCTGCTCCTTCTTGAACTCGGAGATGATGTAGTCGATCACGCGCTGGTCGAAGTCCTCGCCGCCGAGGAAGGTGTCGCCGTTGGTGGACAGCACCTCGAACTGCTTCTCGCCGTCGACATCGGCGATCTCGATGATCGAGATGTCGAAGGTGCCGCCGCCGAGGTCGAACACGGCGATCTTGCGGTCACCCTTGCCGTGCTTGTCCAGGCCGAAGGCGAGCGCGGCCGCGGTCGGCTCGTTGATGATGCGCTTGACCTCCAGGCCGGCGATGCGGCCGGCGTCCTTGGTGGCCTGGCGCTGGCTGTCGTTGAAGTAGGCCGGCACCGTGATCACGGCCTCGGTGACCGTCTCGCCGAGGTAGTCCTCGGCGGTCTTCTTCATCTTGCGCAGCACTTCCGCAGACACCTGCGGCGGCGCGAGCTTCTTGCCGCGCACCTCGACCCAGGCGTCGCCGTTGTCGGCGGCCGAGATCTTGTAGGGCATCAGGTCGATGTCCTTCTGCACTTCCTTCTCGGTGAACTTGCGGCCGATCAGGCGCTTCACCGCGTACAGCGTGTTGCGCGGGTTGGTCACCGCCTGGCGCTTGGCCGAGGCGCCGACGAGCACCTCGCCGTCTTCCTGGTAGGCGACGATCGACGGCGTGGTGCGCGCACCCTCGCTGTTCTCGATCACCTTGGTCGTGTTGCCTTCCATGATCGCCACGCACGAGTTGGTCGTGCCGAGGTCGATGCCGATGATCTTTGCCATGGGGAGTTCTCCTGGGACTGAATCTGGTTGTCTTCGAGTTGTGGATAACCGCGCCGATTTCAAGGTGAACGGCGCTGTGGACGGCTCACTTCGGCGCGGCCACCGTCACGAGTGCCGGGCGCAGCACGCGCTCGGCGATCAGGTAGCCCTTCTGCAGGACCATCACCACGGTGTTGGGCTCCTGCTCGGCCGGCACCATGCTGATGGCCTGGTGCTGGTGCGGGTCGAACCGGCTGCCGGGCGCCGGGTTCAGCTCGACTACCTTGTTGCGCTCGAGCGCCGAGGCCAGCTGGCGCAGCGTCGCGTGAACGCCCTCGAGCAGCTGCTCGTTGGTGGCGTTCTGGATCGCGATGGCCGCCTCCAGGCTGTCCTTCACCGGCACCATGCTCTCGGCGAAGCTCTCGACGGAGTACTTGCGTGCCTTGGCGATCTCCTCCTCGGCGCGGCGGCGCACGTTCTCGGTCTCGGCCTTGGCGCGCAGGAAGGCGTCGTTCAGTTCGCGGTGCCTGGCCTCCAGCTCGGCCAAGCGGGCCGCCGGCGTATCGGGGGCCGCAGCGGCGGTTTCCGGTGCGGCAGCAGCCGGGGTGTTCTCGGGGGCGGCGCTGGCCGCCGGCAGGTCGGTCGCGGGGTTCTCGTTGGGCGTCATGACACGGTGCGAAACAAGTTCAGCCGGGCACCTTGGGGTGCTTCTCCCCGGTTTCAAGAGGGCTTTCGAAAATAATCGCCCATGCGGCGCCGCCACGTGCTGACCCTGGCCGCGGCCACCGGCCTGTCGGGGCTGGCGCGCCCGGCCGCGGCCTTCGTCGACGAGACCTGGGCCGATCCGGCCCGCCCCGGCCGCGCCCTGCCGCTGCGCCTGCGCTGGCCGGCCGGCGAGGGCCCCTGCGCCGCGGTGATCCACTCGCACGGCCTGGGCGGCAACCGGGCCGGCGGCGCGGCCTGGGGCGAGGCCTGGCAGGCGGCCGGCTTCGCGGTGATCCACCTGCAGCACCCGGGCAGCGACACCGAGACGCTGCGCGAGGACGGCGTGCTCGGCCTGCGCCGGGCGGCCGGGCTGAAGGCCTATCTGCAGCGCGTGGGCGATGCGCAGTTCGTGCTGGACGAACTGCTGCGCCGGCGCGCCGTTGGCGGCCCGTGGGCGCGCCTGCGGCCCGAGGCGATCGGCTTCTCCGGCCATTCCTTCGGCGCGCGGCTGACCCAGGTGCTGGCCGGCGAGCGCCCGCCGCGGGCGCCGGCGCAGGCCCTGGAGCGCCTGGCCGAGCCGCGCCTGCGGGCCTTCATCGCCTTCAGCCCGGGCTTCGCCGAGCGCGAGGGCCTCGACGATGCCGTGCTGCAGCGCCGCTTCGGCGCGATCACGCGGCCCTTCCTGTGCGTCACCGGCACGCGCGACGACGCGATGATCATCGGCGACGCCAGCAACGCCACCCGGCGTGCCGTCTACCGCGGCCTGCCGCCGGGCCGGCGCGCCCAGCTGGTGCTCGACGGGGCCGACCACATGACCTTCGGCGGCGGCTCGGGCGTGGCCGAACGCCCCGGCGGTGCCCGGCTGCTGCGCCGCGCACCCGGCGCGGCCGAGCGCGAACCCGAACACCAGCGCGTGGTGGCGGCCGTGACGACGGACTGGTGGCGCTGGACCCTGCTCGGCGACGGCGCCGCGCGCGAGCGGCTCGACCGGCCCGCCGGGCTGGCGCCCGCGGACCTCTGGCAGATCGGCTGAGCGCCGGCAGTCGGCTCAGCGCCCGCGCCGCGGCGACTCGGCCGAGGCGCTCCAGCGCTCCCACTCGGCCAGCTTGCGGCGGTCGCGCTTGGTCGGCCGACCCTGCTCGATGGCCAGCGCGGGCTCGGCGGCCAGGCGCTGCTGCTCGGCCAGCCGGCTGCGCAGCGCCAGGCTCTCGGCCGTCTCCTCGTAGAGGGTCTGCGCCACCGGCGCGGGCCCGCGCACGCTGGCGAGCCGGCGCACGACCACCGTGCGCGGCACCTGGCCCTGGCGCAGCGCCACCGTGTCGCCCTCGTGCAGCTCGCGCGAGGCCTTGGCGGCCTGGCCGTTGACCTGCACCCGGCCCTTGGCGGCTTCCTCGGCCGCCAGGCTGCGGGTCTTGTAGAAGCGCGCGGCCCAGAGCCACTTGTCCAGCCGCACCCGGCCGTCGCCGCCGGCGTCGCCCTCGTCCACGTGCACGTCCTTCACGGGGCGGGATTCTGCGCCAGCGGCAGCCGCACCACCGCGGCCAGCCCGCCGCCCTCGCGGTTGACGAGGGCGATGCTGCCGCCGAGCGTGCGCACGATCTCGTGGCAGATCGCCAGGCCGAGCCCGGTGCCGCCGCCGCTGCCGGCCGCGAAGGGCTGGAACAGGCGCGCCTGCTGCTCGGCCGACAGGCCGGGGCCGCGGTCCTCCACGCGCAGTTCGGCCGTGCCGTCGCGGGCCGCCAGCCGCAGGGTCAGCGGGCTGCCCGGCGGCGCGTGGCGGATCGCGTTGTGCAGCAGGTTGCGCGTCAGCTCGCGCAGGGCCCAGTCGTGGCTGCGGATCGACGCCGGTGCCGTCTCGATCTCGAACTCCAGCGCGGCCTGGGCGATCAGCGCGCCCAGGTCGAGCGCGACGCTGCGCGCGGCCACCGCCCAGTCGCTGACCGGTGCGTCGCCCTGCTGGCGCATCTGCTCGACCTTGGCCAGCGCGAGCATCTGGTTGGCCAGCTCGGTGGCGCGCTCCACGGTGTGTGCCACCTCGGCCAGCGCCTGGGCCGGCTCGACATCGCCGCGGCGTGCCGACTGCAGCTGCGCCTTCAAGACCGCCAGCGGCGTGCGCAGCTGGTGCGCGGTGTCGCGCACGAAGCGCTTCTGGTGCTCGAGCAGCTGCGCCAGCCGGCCCATCACGTGGTTGGTCGCGTCCAGCAGCGGCTGCAGCTCGCGCGGCGCGCTGCCGGCCTCGATCGGCGAGAGGTCGTCCTCGGCGCGTTCGCGCAGCTGCGCGCTGAGCGCACGCACCGGGCGGGTGGCGAACTGCACGACCAGCAGCACCACCGCCGTCAGCACCGCCAGCAGCGCGGCCTGGCGCCACAGCGTGTCGAGCAGGATCTGGCGCGCCAGGGTCTGGCGCAGCTCGAGTGTCTCGGCCACCTGCACGGTGGCCATGCCGCGGCCCTCGGGGCCGGCCACCGGCTGCAGCAGCACCGCCATGCGCACCGGCTCGCCGCGGTAGCGCGCGTCGTAGAAGTCCACCAGCGCGGCGTACGGGCCCTTGTCCGGGATGCGGCCTTGCCAGGCCGGCAGGTCCTCGAAGCCCGAGACCATCTCGCCGCGGAAGCCGGTGACGCGGTAGTAGAGCCGGCTGCGGTTGTCGGCCTCGAAGGCCTCCAGCGCGGAGTAGGGCACGTTGGCCTGCAGCTCGGCGGCGTCGCCGCGGCCGACCACCGCGAGCTGCTCGCCGATCGACTTGGCGCTGGCCAGCAGCGTGCGGTCGTAGGCCGTGTCGGCGGCGCGCAGTGCCTGGCGGTACAGGCTCGCGGTGTTGATCGCCACCAGCAGCAGCACCGGCACCAGGATGCCGATCAGCAGCTGGCTTCTCAACGAGAGCCGCAATTCAAGCCTCGGCCTTGAGCAGGTAGCCCAGCCCGCGCAGCGTCACCAGCTGCACCCCGGTAGCCGCGAGCTTCTTGCGCAGCCGGTAGGCCACCACCTCGATGGCGTCGGCCTGCACGTCCTCGCCCGGGAACACCGCCTCGACCAGCTGCTCCTTGGCCACCGCGCGGCCGCCGCGCGCGAGCAGGGCCCGCAGCAGCGCGCCTTCGCGCGGGGCCAGCTCGAGCGGCGCGCCGCGGCAGTAGACCGCACCGCTGGCGGTGTCGCAGCGCAGGCCGGCGAACTCGGTGTGATCTGGCTCGGTGGCCTCGGCGCCGGCACGGCGCGCCAGCGCCCGCACGCGGGCCTCCAGCTCGTCGAGGTCGAAGGGCTTGGGCAGGTAGTCGTCGGCGCCGGTGTTCAGGCCGAGGATGCGGTCGCCCACCGTGCCGCGCGCGGTGAGGATCAGCACCGGCGTGCGCAGGCCCTCGGCGCGCGCCTGGCTGAGCACCTGCAGGCCGTCCAGGCCGGGCAGGCTCAGGTCGAGCACGATCACGTCGGGCAGGCTGGCGCGCCAGCGGTCGAGTGCGCGGGCGCCGTCGGCGCACAGCAGCACCTGGATGCCGCGGCGCTCGAACGAACGCTGCAGGGTGGTCTGCATCGCCGGGTTGTCCTCGATCAGCAGCAGCTTCATCGGCGGGGCGAGTCTCGGTCATCCGCGCGCCCGGTCCGCCGCCGTGCACCCCGTGCTTTCCCTAGGCCGACGGACAGCCGACTGACAGCTAGAACCTCGACCATCCGTATCGACAAGCCACAAGGAGACCACCTCATGCGTCGCGACACCTTCCTGCGCAGCCTTGCCGCCCTTGCCGCCACCGGCGCCCTGCCGCTCGCGGCCCGCGCGGCCGGCGAGAACCTGAAGATGATGATCCCCGCCAACCCCGGCGGCGGCTGGGACACCACCGGCCGCGCGCTCGGCAAGGCGCTGCAGGAGGCGGGTGCGGCCACCGTGCAGTACGAGAACAAGGGCGGCGCGGCCGGCGCGATCGGGCTGGCGCAGTTCGCCAACGGCAGCAAGAACGACCCGAACGCGCTGTTGATGATGGGCGCGGTGATGGTCGGCGGCATCATCACCGGCAAGCCGCCGGTGAGCCTCTCGCAGGTGACGCCGCTGGCCCGGCTGATCAGCGAGTACCAGGTGTTCGTGCTGCCGGCCGAGTCGCCGCTCAAGTCGATGAAGGACGTGGTCGAGCAGCTCAAGAAGGACCCGGCCAGCGTCAAGTGGGGCGGCGGCTCGCGCGGCTCGACCGAGCACATCGCCGCGGCGATGATCGCGCGCGAGGTCGGCGTCGACGCGGCCAAGATCAACTACGTCGCCTTCCGCGGCGGCGGCGAGGCGGTTGCCGCGATCCTGGGCGGCAACGTGACGGTGGGCGGCAGCGGCTACACCGAGTTCGGCGAGTACATCGCGACGAAGAAGATGCGCGCGATCGCGGTGACCTCGCCGACCCGCATCAAGGGCGTCGACGCGCCGACGCTCAAGGAACTGGGCATGAACATCGAGATCGGCAACTGGCGCGGCGTCTACGGCGCGGCCGGCATCACGCCCGAGCAGCGCAAGGCCCTGACCGACATGATCACCAAGGCCACCAAGACCAAGGCCTGGGCCGAGGCGGTCGAGAAGAACGGCTGGACCCCCGCCTTCATGGCCGGCGCCGACTTCGAGAAGTTCGTCGACAACGAGTTCGCGAGCCTGCGGGCCGTGATGGCGAAGTCCGGGATGATCTGATGAGCACGCCGGGCCGCCCCAAGTGCGAATGCTCCCGCTCGGCGGGACCGGCCGCAGGCCGTAGGGTGCCGTCATGAACGCCCGGCACGCCGCGGTGGCGGCAGGAACACTGCTGATCGCCGCGGTGATCGTCGGCGGGGCCACCCTAATCCCGGGCGAGGCCGGCTACGGCGGCGTCGGGCCGAACTTTCTGCCCTGGGTGGTCGGCCTGGCGCTGCTCGGCTGTGGTGCCGGGCTCGCCTGGCAGGCCGCCCGCGGCGGCTTCCGCGACATGGAGGAGGGCGACGACGGCGAGCCCGGCCACTGGGCCGGCTTCGCCTGGGTGTCGGCCGGCATCCTGTTGAACGCGGCGCTGATCACCCGGATCGGCTTCGTGCTGAGTTGCGCGCTGTGCTTCGTGCTCGCGGTGCGCGGCTTCAAGTCGTCCGAGGGCCGGCTCGACTTCTCGCCGCGCAGCTGGATCGTCGACCTGGCCGTCGGTGCCGCCATCGCTGCCCCGGTGTACTGGATGTTCGGCAAGCTCCTGGCGATCAACCTGCCGGGCCTCACCTCGACGGGCTGGATCTGATGGACATCCTGAACAACCTGCTGCAGGGTTTCATCACGGCCGGCACGCCGATCAACCTGCTGTGGGCGCTGCTCGGCTGCACCATCGGCACCGCGGTCGGCGTGCTGCCGGGCATCGGCCCGGCCACCGCGGTGGCGATGCTGCTGCCGATCACGATGAAGGTCGACCCGACGGCGTCGATGATCTTCTTCGCCGGCATCTACTACGGTGCGATGTACGGCGGCTCGACCACCTCGATCCTGCTCAACACGCCGGGCGAGGCGGGCTCGATGGTCACCGCGATGGAAGGCAACCTGATGGCCAAGCACGGCCGCGCCGGCGCGGCGCTGGCCACCGCGGCGATCGGCTCCTTCGTGGCCGGCACGATCGCCACGGTCATCGTCACGCTGTTCGCGCCCTTCATCGCCAAGCACGCGGTCAAGCTCGGGCCGCCCGAGTACTTCCTGCTGATGCTGCTGGCCTTCTGCACCGTCAGTGCGGTGCTGGGCAAGAGCACGCTGCGCGGACTGACCTCGCTCTTCATCGGCCTGGCGATGGGCCTGGTCGGGCTGGACCAGATCTCCGGCCAGGCGCGCTACACCGCCGGCGTGCCCGAGCTGCTCGACGGCCTCGAGGTGGTGCTGATCGCGGTCGGCCTGTTCGCGGTCTCGGAGGCGCTCTACGTGGTGCTGTACGAGGGCCGCAGCGACGAGTCGCAGAACAAGCTCACCAAGGTGCACATGACCGGCGCGGAATGGCGCCGCTCGTGGCCGGCCTGGCTGCGCGCCACCGTGATCGGCACGCCCTTCGGCTGCATCCCGGCCGGCGGCAGCGAGATCCCGACCTTCCTCAGCTACGCCACCGAGAAGAAGCTCAGCAAGCACAAGGAGGAGTTCGGCACCACCGGCGCGATCGAGGGCGTGGCCGGGCCGGAGGCGGCCAACAACGCCGCGATCACCGCGACGCTGATCCCGCTGCTGACGCTCGGCATCCCGACGTCCAACACCACGGCCATCCTGCTCGGCGCGTTCCAGAACTACGGCATCAACCCGGGGCCGCAGCTGTTCGACACCAACGGCGCGCTGGTCTGGGCGCTGATCGCCTCGCTCTACATCGGCAACGTGATGCTGCTGGTGCTGAACCTGCCGCTGGTGGGCCTCTGGGTCAAGCTGCTGAAGATCCCCAAGGCGCCGCTGTACGCCGGCATCCTGATCTTCGCCACGGTGGGCGTGTACGGCATGCGCCAGTCGGCCTTCGACCTGGTGCTGCTGTACGTGATCGGTGTGCTCGGCCTGGTGATGCGGCGCTTCGACTTCCCGGCCGCCCCGGTGGTGGTGGGCATGATCCTCGGGCCGCTGGCCGAGGCGCAGCTGCGCAACGCGGTGGCCATCGGCGAGGGCAGCTTCGCGGTCTTCGTGCAGCGCCCGGGCTCGATCCTGCTGCTCGCGGTGATCGTCGCGGTGCTGGTGCTGCCGCGCCTGATCCGCATGCGGCGCCGGCACCGCTACTGAGTCAGTCGGCGGCGCCGGCCGCCAGCGCGCGTTCGCGCTGCGCGGCAAGCGCCTCGGACGGCGGCGGCTCGACCGGCCAGCCCTGCAGGTGGCGGATCGCGATCGCCGCCAGCGCGGCGATCCAGGCCGGCTCATCGTTCAGGCAGGGGATGTAGTGGTAGGCCTGCCCGCCGGCGCCGAGGAAGGCCTCGCGCACCTCCTGGTCGATCTCCTCCAGCGTCTCCAGGCAGTCGGCGGTGAAGCCGGGGCACATCACGTCGACGCGCTGCACGCCGGACTTCGCCAGCTCGACCAGCGTCGGCTCGGTGTAGGGCTGCAGCCACTCGGCCTTGCCGAAGCGGCTCTGGAAGGTGACGAGCAGCTGCGCCGGGTCGAGTCCGAGGCGCTCGCGCAGCAGCCGCGCAGTCACGAGGCATTCGCAGTGGTAGGGGTCGCCCAGCAGCAGCGTGCGCTTGGGCACGCCGTGGAAGCTCAGCACCAGGCGCTCGCCGCGGCCCTCGCGCTGCCAGTGCGCCTCGACGCGCCGCGCCAGCGCGTCGATGTAGAGCGGGTCGTCGTGGTAGCGGTTCACGACGCGCAGTTCGGGCAGGTGGCGCACCTGGCGCAGCCAGTCGGCCACCGCGTCGAGCGCGCTGGCGGTGGTCGAGCCGGCGTACTGCGGGTACAGCGGCAGCACCAGCAGGCGCGTGGCGCCTTCGGCCTTCAGCGCGTCGAGCTGGCTGGCGATCGAGGGGTTGCCGTAGCGCATCGCGTGGCGCACCAGCACCGGGTGGCCGCGTTCGCCGAGATAACCGCGCAGCAGCACGGCCTGCTTCTGCGTCCAGACGGCCAGCGGCGAGCCGGCCTCGGTCCAGATGCTGGCGTACTTCCTGGCCGAGCGCGCCGGGCGCACGCGCAGGATGATGCCGTGCAGGATCGGCCACCAGGCCCAGCGCGGGATCTCGACGACCCGCGGGTCGCTCAGGAACTGCGCCAGGTAGCGGCGCAGCGCGGCCGGCGTCGGCGCGTCGGGCGTGCCGAGGTTGACCAGCAGCACGCCGGTGCGCCCGGCGCTGCCGTGCCGGTACGGGGGTTCGGGAGCGAAGGTCATGGGGTGGGAGTGTCGGCCAGGCGGCGCCGCAGCGCCTCGAGTTCGGCCGCGACCACGCCGAGCTCGATCGGCTTGGTCCAGTAGCCGTCGAAACCGGCCTCGCGCGCACGCGCCAGGTCCTCGGGCATCGCATCGGCCGAGCACATGTAGGCCGGCGCGCCGGCCAGCTCGGCGCGCTCGCGCAGGCGGCGCAGCACCTCGTGGCCGCTCATGTCGGGCAGGTGGGCGTCGACCACCAGCACCTCGGGCGTCCAGTCGCGCACCAGTTCGAGCGCCTCGGCACCGTCCTCTGCGACGCGCAGCTCGCAGCTGCCGAGCACGCGCATCGCCTCCTCGAACAGCAGCGCGTTGATGCGGTTGTCCTCGACGTAGAGCAGGCGCAGCGGGCGTGCCGCCACGGGCGGGCCGGGCGGTGGCGCGGGTGGCGTGGCCGGAGACGGGCGCTCGGGCGGCTGTGCCTCCGGCAGCTCGATGCGCGCGAGCGTGCCGGCCTCGGGCACGCTGGACAGCGTCAGGCTGCCGCCCATCTGCTCGGTCAGGCCGCGCGCGATCACCAGGCCGAGGCCGGTGCCTTCGATGCCCGAGGTCTCGTGGCCGAGCCGCTCGAAGGGCTGGAACAGCCGCGCCAGCTGGCCGTTGGACAGGCCGACGCCGGTGTCCTCGACGCCGATCACGCAGCGCCCCGGCGCGCCCTCGAGCAGCGTGACGCAGACCCAGCCGCCGGGCCGGTTGTACTTCACCGCGTTGGAGATCACGTTGACCAGCACCTGGCGCAGCCCGTGCGCGTCGGCGGCCAGCCAGCGGCCCGGGCCCACGCGGCTGTCGAGCGCCACGCGGCGCTGCTGGGCGATCGGGCGCACCAGCTCGAGCGTGTCCTGCACCAGCGGCGCCAGCTCGACCGGCTCGACGTTCAGCGGGACGCGCCCGTCCTCGACGCGCTGCAGGTCCAGCACCTCGTTGACCAGCGCCAGCAGGTGCTCGCTGGCCCGCAGCACGTGGCCGGCGTACTCGGCCACCTTGCCCGGCGGGCTGTCGGGCTGCAGGCGCAGCAACTGGCTGAAGCCGATCACGGCGTTCAGCGGCGTGCGGATCTCGTGGCTCATGCGCGAGAGGAACTCGCTCTTCGCGCGGCTGGCCAACTCGGCCGCCTGCTTGTCCAGCAGGGCCTGCTCGGCCGCCTTGAGCAGCGAGATGTCGGTGTGCGTGCCGACCACGCGGCGCGGCCGGCCGTCGGCATGGCGCTCGACGATCTTGCCGCGGTCCAGCACCCAGATCCAGCGCCCGTCGCGGTGCCGCAGGCGGTGCTCGGTGCGGTACTGCGCCAGCGTGCCGGCGCGGTAGCCCTCGATCGCCTGCCGCACCCGGGCGACGTCGTCGGGGTGGATGCGGTCCAGCCACTCGTTCAGCGACGTGCCGAGCTCGTGTTCCGCGTAGCCCAGCATCTCCTTCCAGCGCGGCGAGAAGTAGGCGCTGCGGCTGTCCTCGTCGTAGTCCCACACGCCGTCGCCGGCGCCGTCGAGCGCGAACTTCCAGCGCGCCTCGGCGGCCGCCAGCGCCCGCTCGGCGGCGCGCTGGTCGGTGATGTCGCGGAAGGTGACCAGGCAGGACGCCGGCAGACTGCTGGTCGAGACCTGCAGGGCCAGCACGCTGACCAGCATCAGGCGCTCGTAGCCATCGCGCCCGCGCAGCAGGTAGGGCTCGTCGCGCACGGCGCGCCGGTTCACGAGCACCTGGCGCACCGGGTGCTCGGCCGGCGTGATGGGCTCGCCGTCCTCGTGGTGCAGGCTGAAGCCATGGTGGCGCAGCCCATGCCCGACCAGCTCGGCCGCCGCCACGCCCAGCATCTCGCAGGCCGACGGGTTGCTGGCGATGATGGTGCCGTTCGGGCCGATCACGAGCAGGCCGTCGCTGATGGTCGCGGCCACCGAGCGGTACAGGTCCTCGCTGATGCGCAGCCGCTCGGCGGCGCGCACACGCTCGCTGACGTCTTGCAGCACGCCGATGTACTGCACGGTGTGGCCGGCGGCGTCGACGATCGGCGCCACGTGCAGCTCGTTGTAGAAGGGCGTGCCGTCGCGCCGGCGGTTGCGCAGGAGCACGGTGCAGGCCTCGCCTTTGCGCAGCGCCGCGCGCAGGGTCTGCAGGCCGGTCTGGTCCGCCTCGTCGCCTTGCAGGAAGCGGCAGTTGTGGCCCAGCACCTCGTCGCGCGGGTAGCCGGTCATGCGCTCGAAGGCCGGGTTGACGTAGACCACCGGCAGGTCCGGCTGCGTCGCGTCCGCCACGACGATCGGCAGCGCGGCGTCCGCCTCGACGGCGCGCTTCATCAGCACCATGTCGCGCTCGAGCCGGCGGATCTCGGAGATGTCGCGCGTCAGGAACAGCAGCTGGTCCTCGGGCATCGGCACCACGCGCGCCTCGAAGGTGCGGCGCACGCCGTCCATGGTGACGAGTTCGTACTCGACGCGCTGCAGTTCGCCGGTCTCGCGCGTGCGCAGCAGCGCCGCACGGTTGAGCTCGGCCAGGCAGGGCTCCAGCGTGGCGCCGAACGGGCGCCCGCGCAGGGTCTCGAACGGGGCAACCAGCCAGGGGTGGGCGTCGTCGCTGCAGTACAGGTAACGGTCCTCGGCGTCGACCACGATCCACAGGTCCGGCACGGCGCGCAGCACGGCCTCCAGGCGGGCCTGGCTGGCCCGCAGCGCGCGCTCGGCGGCGCGCCGCTCGGTGACGTTCAGCGACAGGTGGACGATGCTGCCGTCGGGCAGCAGCTGGTCGCTGACGATCACGTCCTGGTCCACGAAGCGCAGCTCGTGCGGCGTCGCCGCGGGCGAGGCGAGCGAGAGGCGCCAGCGCACGAACGCCTCCTCGCGGCCGGCAGCCTCGGGGTAGGCGCCCTGGCGGACCATCGCGCGCAGCAGTTCTTCCCAGGTGTTGCGGTCGACGTCGCCGAAGCGCCCGATCTGGTCGCGCCAGGCCTGGTTGCAGACCAGCACGCGGCCGTCGGGCCCGCTGATCATCACCCCCGCGCGCACCGCATCGACGGCCTGCAGCAGCAGCTCCTGCGCGCGCTGCGAGGCGGCGCGCTCGGCCACCTCGCGCGTGATGTTGCGTGCCGCGCCCCGGTAGCCGGCGAAGCGGCCGGCCGCGTCGAAATGCGGTTGGCCGCTGATGGACAGCAGCATCGGGCCATGCGCCGAGTCGCGCAGCGCAACTGCGTCGCGGAACGGCTTGAGTTCGGCGCGCTCGGCGCGGAAACGGTCCCAGGCGACCCGCAGTTCGCCCGGCGGGGGGAAGTTGATCTCGAGGTTGTGGCGGCCGATCTCGCGGCTGGCAGGCCAGCCGGTGTGCGCCTCGACGCTGTCGGACACCCAGGTCAGCACGCCGTTCGCGTCGGTCTCCCAGAACCAGTCGCTGCCGGCGGCGCTCGCCGTGCGCATGCGCTCGACGAGCAGGGCCTGGCGCTGCCCGAGCAGCCGGGCCTCGAGCAGCGCGGCAGCGGCCTGGGCCAGCTCGCGCAGGAGCGCCGACCGGCCGGCGTCGGCCGCCGCCGTGCCGGCGATGCCGAGCACGGCGAACGGCAGGCCTTGCAGCACGATGGTCTCGCGGACTGCCAGCTCAGCCGGCACGGGCAGGCGGTCGTCGGCGCGGACCACCCAGGCGTCTTCAGGCCCGCCGACCACGATGACGGCCTGCGCCGCCCCGGTGCCCGCGGCGGCGGCGCGCGCCAGCGCGGCCAGCGCCGTGGCCAGCGTCGCGTCGGGGAGGCGGAGTTCGCGCTGCAGCGCCCGCCGCAACTCCTCCGGCCCGGGCGCGGTCGCGGCGCTCATGGCCGGCGATGCAGGTCCTGCGGCTGGGTGTCGGCGAACTTCATGACCTCGAAGCGGACGCTCGGGCTCTGGTCGTCCACCGGCGGCGTCCCCAGGCCGATGACGCCGCTGCCGTGCAAGGTGCAGGTGCCGCGCCGCAGGCTGATCACTTCGGGGTCGTGGTCGAAGCGCACATAGGTGCCGTTGTAGCTCAGGTCCGTCAGCTGGAAGGTGCCGCCGTGCCAATCGACCCGTGCATGAAGTCGCGACACCCGCGTGTCGTCGATGCAGTAGGTGGCCTGCGGGCTGCGCCCGAGCACGATCGGCAGACTGGCACCGCTGTAGATGCGGTTGACGTCCAGCCACACCAGCCGGATGCCCTCGGGTTCGGCGGCAGGCGCGATGTCGCCGAAGGCGGTGGCCGCCGGATCGAAGCCCTGCCGGCGCGCCTCCAGCAGGTGCACGTGCACCGGCTCGACACGCCCGCGCAGCTGCATCTTGTCCAGACTGCGGAAGCGCGCGCGCTGTTCCTCGTCCAGGCCGGCCAGCACGTTGGCGGTCAGCAGCGTCTCGTTGTCGCCGGCATGGTCGAGCAGCCGGGCGGCCACGTTGACGGCGTCGCCGAACACGTCGCCGCCCATCTCGACCACCTCGCCGCACGCCAGCGCCACCTGCAGCTTCAGCGGCTGCGGCAGGTTGACGACCGGGCGCGCGCCCGGGCCGATGCGCTCCATCGACTCGTGCATCTCGTCGGCCGCCTGCACCGCCGCCGGCGGCGCATCGAACATCGCCATCAGCCCGTCGCCGAGCGTCTTGACGACCTGGCCGCCGAGGTTCTCGACGATGCGCGCGAGCAGGGCGACGCTCTGCGTGACGACCGCGGTCGCCTCCGCATTGCCCATGCTCTCGTACAGCGCGGTGCTGCCGCGCAGGTCCGCGAACAGGATGGTGCGCTCGACGACGCTCGTCACAGGTTGTCGAGGTAGGTGCGCAGCTTGTCGGAGCGGCTCGGGTGCTTCAGCTTGCGGATCGCCTTGGCCTCGATCTGGCGGATGCGCTCGCGCGTCACGTCGAACTGCTTGCCCACTTCCTCCAGCGTGTGGTCGGTGGACATCTCGATGCCGAAGCGCATGCGCAGCACCTTGGCCTCGCGCGGGGTCAGCGAGTCGAGGATGTCCTTGACCACGTCGCGCAGGCCGGCCTGCATCGCGGCGTCGATCGGCGCGGTGTTGTTGGTGTCCTCGATGAAGTCGCCCAGGTGCGAATCGTCGTCGTCGCCGATCGGCGTCTCCATGGAGATCGGCTCCTTGGCGATCTTCATGATCTTGCGGATCTTGTCCTCGGGGATCTCCATCTTCTCCGCGAGCGTCGGCGCGTCCGGCTCGAAGCCGAACTCCTGCAGGTGCTGGCGCGACAGGCGGTTCATCTTGTTGATCGTCTCGATCATGTGCACCGGGATGCGGATGGTGCGCGCCTGGTCGGCGATCGAACGCGTGATGGCCTGGCGGATCCACCAGGTCGCGTAGGTCGAGAACTTGTAGCCGCGGCGGTATTCGAACTTGTCGACCGCCTTCATCAGGCCGATGTTGCCTTCCTGAATGAGGTCGAGGAACTGCAGGCCGCGGTTGGTGTACTTCTTCGCGATCGAGATCACCAGGCGCAGGTTGGCCTCGATCATCTCCTTCTTCGCGTCGCGCGAGGCCTTCTCGCCCTCGTTCATCTTGCGGTTGATGTCCTTCAGGTCCTCCAGCGGCACCACCGCGCGGGCCTGCACGTCGATCAGCTTCTTCTGCAGTTCCTGCACCGGCGGCAGGTTGCGCAGCATCACCACGCTGTACGGCTTGCCCGAGCCGGCTTCCTTCTCGGCCCACTTCAGGTTCAGCGCGTTGGGCGGGAAGTGCTTGATGAAGTACTCCTGCGGCATGCCGCACTTGTCGACCAGGATCTTGCGCAGCTCGCGCTCGTAGCGGCGCACGTCGTCGACCTGCGAGCGCAGGATGCCGCACAGCTTCTCGATCGTCTTGACCGTGAAGCGGATCGTCATCAGCTCGCTGCTGATGGCGTGCTGGGCGCGGTCATAGGCGGGCGAGCGGTAGCCGTCCTTCTCGAAGGCCTTGCGCATCTTGTCGAAGTTCTGGCGCAGCGCGTCGAACTTCACCATCGCGGCGGCCTTCAGCTCCTCGAGCTTCTTGGTCAGGGCCTTGCTGCCGCCCGCGCCGTCGTCGTCGTCGTCGTCGTCGAAGAAGTCGACGTCCTCCTCGGCGACGTAGTCGTCCGCCTCGTCCTCGGAGACGAAGCCGTCGACCACCTCGGAGATCTGCATCTCGCCGGCGCCGATGCGGTCGGCGTAGCTGAGCAGCTCGGCAATGGTCGTGGGCGAGGCGGAGATCGCCAGCATCATGGCCTGCAGGCCGCTCTCGATACGCTTGGCGATCTCGATCTCGCCCTCGCGCGTGAGCAGCTCCACCGTGCCCATTTCGCGCATGTACATGCGCACCGGGTCGGTGGTGCGGCCGAACTCGGAGTCGACCGTCGACAGCGCAGCCTCGGCGGCCTCCTCGGCCTCCTCCTCGGTGGCGGTGGTGGTGCCGCCGCCGGCGATCAGCAGCGTGGCCGCGTCGGGCGCCTGCTCGTAGACCGCGATGCCCATGTCGTTGAGCATCGACACGATGGCCTCGAGGATCTCGTTGTCGACCAGCTTCTCGGGCAGGTGGTCGTTGATTTCCTGGTGCGTCAGGAAACCCCGCGTCTTGCCCATCTTGATGAGGGTCTTCAGCTCCTGGCGGCGCTTGGCGACTTCCTCCTCGGTGAGCGCAGTCTCGTCGAGGCCGAACTCGCGCATCAGCGCGCGCTCCTTGGCGCGGCTGACCTTCATGCGCAGCGGCTTGGCCTTCTCAGCCTTCTCGTCGACGGCCTCGACTTCGGGCTCGGCCTCGGTCTCGGCCTCGTCCTCGACGAAATCCTCCTCCTCGATCTCCTCCTTCTTGGCCTTCTCGTCGACCTTGCCCTTCTTGGCCGCCGGGCCCTTGCCCTTGGGCGGCTCGACCGCCTTGGCGCCCTTGGCCGCCGGCTTGGCGGCTTCCGCGGCCTTGCCCTTGACCGGCTCGGCCGCGGCCTTGGCGACGGGCTTCTTCTTGTCCTCCGGCTCGGCCTTGGCGTGCTTGCCGGCCGCCTTGGCGGGCGCGGCGGCAGGCTTCGCGGCCTTGGCGGGGGCGGCGGTCTTCTTCGCGGTCATGCGGATCCTCGGATGGTGGGTAGCCAATTCAGGCGCTGCCCGCGGCACATGGGGTGCGTGACGGGGACATGCGCAAGCCGGCCGGCGGCTCGCTGGGCGGGCTGCCGGTCGGCGGTGTGCGGGCAAGCTGGCGTGGACATTCCGAACGGTGCAGCCCTTGCGGGTAAGGGGTGGCCTTGGGATGAACCCTTTACCCTGGTTCTGCAGGGTGGCCGGGGCCCGGAGGTGCTGCTGTCACTCTTGCCGCGTACGAAGCCCGAAATTATAGGCGACGGCGCGGCGGTCTGCTGTGGCGCGGAAGCCGCGCCGGCGCTTCTGCGACGCTCAGCGCCAGCCCAGGATGCGCATGCTCTCCTGCCGCTGGGCGTTCAGGCGCAGCTGCCGAATGGAGTTGCGCAGGTCGTCGAGCGTCGGCTCGATCGCCGGATCCTCGCTGTCGACCAGGGCGAGCGCGCGCGGGCCCCAGTCCTCGGTTCCCAGCCGTTCGCGCAGCGCCGCCCAGGGCAAGGCACCTTCGTCGTGCGCGGCCCGGTCGACCAGGCGGAAGGCCTCGCCGTGCCAGCTCGCCAGCTGGCACAGGGTGTCGTGGTCCTCGGCGCTCAGTTCTGCCCACCAGCCGCATTCGAGCAGCAGGGCCCAGAGCGCCCGATCCTCGGGCTGGCGCGGCATCGGGCGGCGCGCGCCGGCCGGCGGCCGGCGCGCCGGCGCGGGGCGGCGTGCCGGGGCCGGCGCCGCCTGGGTCTGCCAGGCCTGCGCCAGTTCCTCGACCGGCAGGGCGGCCTCCGAGGCGATCTGGCCCAGCAGCTGGCGCTTGAGCATGCCCTCGGGCAGCGCCGCCCAGAGCGGGCGCGCCTGCACCACGAAGCGGGCGCGGCCCTCGGCGCTGGCCAGGTCGGCGTCCTCCTTGGCGGCCTCGACGAGCTGGCGCGACAAGGGCACCGCCTGCGCGACGCATTTCTCGAAGGCCTCGGCGCCGAGCTCCCGGACGTAGGAGTCCGGGTCGTGCTCGGGCGGCAGGAACAGGAAGCGCACGGTGCGCGTGTCGCTGGCGTGCGGCAGGCTGGCCTCCAGCGCCCGCCCGGCGGCGCGGCGGCCGGCGGCGTCGCCGTCGAAGCTGAACACCACCGAATCGGTGAAGCGGAACAGCTTCTGCACATGCTCGGCGGTGCAGGCCGTGCCCAGCGTTGCCACCGCGTTGCCGAAGCCGGACTGGGCCAGGGCCACCACGTCCATGTAGCCCTCGACCACCAGCGCATAGCCGCGCTGGCGGATCGCGGTGCGGCCTTCGTACAGGCCGTACAGCTCGCGGCCCTTGCTGAACACCGGCGTCTCGGGCGAGTTCAGGTACTTGGGCTCGCCCTGGTCGATGACCCGCCCGCCGAAGCCGATCACCTCGCCCTGCACCGAGCGGATCGGGAACATGATGCGGTCGCGGAAGCGGTCGTAGCGCTTGCGCTCGGCCTCGTCGCCGCTGTCGGCCTCGCGCACGATCACCAGCCCGCTCTCCTCGAGCAGCGGATCGTCGTAGTGCGCGAAGGCGCTGGCCAGGTTGCGCCAGCCCGGCGGTGCGAAGCCGAGGCCGAAGCGGGCGGCGATCTCGCCGGTCAGGCCGCGGCGCTTGAGGTAGTCGATCGCGCGCGGGTCGGCCTTGAGCGCCTTGCGGTAATGCTCGGCGGCCTTGGCCAGCACCTCGGTCAGCGTAGCCTGGCGCTGCTTCTGCGCGGCGGCGCGTTCGCGCTCGGCCGGCGAGGCATCGTCCTCCGGCACCGTCATGCCGAGCTGCTGGGCCAGGTCGCGCACCGCGTCCGGGAAGCTCAGCCCCGCATGCTCCATCAGGAAGCCGACCGCGTTGCCGTGCGCGCCGCAACCGAAGCAGTGGTAGGTCTGGCGCGACGCGTTGACGATGAAGCTCGGCGTCTTCTCGCCGTGGAAGGGGCACAGCCCCTTGTGGTTGATGCCGGTCTTCTTGAGCTGGACGTAGCGACCCACCAGGTCGACGATGTCGACCCGCGTCAGCAGTTCCTGGATGAAGCCGGGTGGGATCACCCGGCAAGTCTACCGAGGGGCGCGGACGCCCCAGGCCGTCAGACGGCGAAGTCCTCGAGCTTTCGGCCCGCGGCCAGTTCCTTCTTGAGCCAGTTCGGCTGCAGGCCGCGGCCGCTCCAGCTGTCGCCGGTGGCGGCGTTGCGGTATTTCACGGCCACCTTGCCGCCGGGTTTGGAAGCGGCCTTCGCGCCGCCGCGCATGCTCAGGTCGGCCACGGTCAGGCCGTATTCGTCCATCAGCGCGCGCACCTTGGCGACCGCCTCGGCGCGGTCCTGCTTCTTGCGCAGTTCGATCTCGCGCTCGAGCGCTTCCTTCTGCGCCAGCAATTCCTGCAGCGTGGCCATGAAAACCTCCCGTCGAAAATGTCGGCGGGAGTTTATCGGAAGCCTACTTGTAGCCCACCCGGTCGAGCATCTGCTGTACCTTGGCCTGGTTCATGCCGATCACCGAGACGGGAATCGTCTCGGCCTTGAAATCCCCGAGCGCGGCCAGCGCCGGGTTGGCGCTGCGCACGGCACCCACCGCCGGCCATTCGTTGTTGCCATCGGCAAAATAGGTTTGCGCCGAGTCGCTGGCCAGGTATTCGAGGAATTGCACGGCCGCCGCGCGGTTCGGCGCATTCTTCGCCACGCCGGCGCCGGCGATATTCACGTGCGTGCCCCAGGTCGACTGGTTCGGAAACACCACGCCGACTTTCTCCACCACCGCGCGGTCGTCGGGATTGTTCGAGCGCATCATGCGCGCGAGGTAATAGGTGTTGGTCACGCCGATCTGGCATTCGCCGCTGGCCACGGCCTTGATCTGGTCGGTGTCGCCGCCCTTGGGCGGGCGCGCCATGTTGTCGACCACGCCCTTGAGCCACTTCTCCGTGGCCGGCTCGCCCAGGTGCTGCAGCACCGCGCCGAACAGCGACAGGTTGTACGGGTGCGAGCCCGAACGCGTGCAGACCTTGCCCTTGTTCTTCGGGTCGGCCAGTTCCTCGTAGGTGTCGACGTCGTCGCGCTTCACGCCGACCTTGTTGTAGACGATCACGCGGGCGCGGGTCGAGAAGCCGTACCAGGACGGGCCCTGGCCCTTGTCCTCGCCGCGCAGCGTGGCGGGGATGCGCTGGTCCAGCAGCGCGGACTTGACCGGCTGGAACAGGCCGTCGGCCTCGCCGCGCCACAGCCGGGCGGCGTCGACGAGCAGGATCACGTCGGCCGGGCTGGAACTGCCCTCGCTCTTCAGGCGCGCCAGGATGCCGGCATCGTCGGCGTCGATGCGGTTGATGCGGATGCCGGTCGCCTTGGTGAAGTTGGCGTACAGCGCCTCGTCGGTCTGGTAGTGGCGGGCCGAGTAGAGGTTGAGCAACTTCTCCTGGGCAGCAGCGGCCAGGGGCAGGGCGAGGGCCGCGGCAGCGGCCAGGGCGCGGAGAGCGGACATGCGGGCTCCAGGGAGACGGGAGCCCGCATTCTAACCACGAACGAGAATGGTTCTCAATTGCGTGGGATCAAACCCGGCTCACGCTGCCGGCGGCACGTAACCCGCCGGCTGTTCGGCGCCTTCGCCGAAGAAGAAGCGCTCCATCTGGCGGGCCAGGTACTGGCGGGCGCGCTGGTCGGCCAGGTTGAGCCGGTTCTCGTTGACCAGCATGGTCTGGTGCTTCATCCACAGCTGCCAGGCTTCCTTGCTGATCTCGTTGTAGATGCGCTTGCCCAGGTCGCCCGGGTAGGGCGCGAAGTCCAGGCCCTCGGCCTCCTTCTTCAGGTAGCTGCATTGGATGGTGCGCGGCATGGCGTGTCCTTTCAGAGTTTCTTGACCAGCACCTGCGAGCGCCGGTCCCAGTTGTACTTGCGCTTGCGCGCCTCGGGCAGCCAGTCGGGGTCGACCGGCGCGAAGCCGCGCTTGATGAACCAGTGCATCGTGCGGGTGGTCAGCACGAAGATGCTGTCCAGCCCCATCGCCTTGGCACGCTGCTCGACCCGCTTGAGGATGCGCTCGCCGTCGCCCTGGCCCTGCACCTGAGGCGAGACGGTCAGCGCCGCCAGTTCGGCGGTCTTGGCCTCGGGGTAGCCGTACAGCGCGGCGCAGCCGAAGATCACGCCGTCGTGCTCGATCACCGTGTAGTGGCCGATGTCGCGCTCGATCTCCGTGCGGCTGCGTTTGACCAGCGTGCCGTCGGCCTCGAAGGGCTCGATCAGCTGCAGGATGCCGCCGATGTCGTCGACCGAGGCCTCGCGCAGGCTCTCGAGCTTCTCGTCGACCACCATGGTGCCGATGCCGTCGTGCGTGAACACCTCCATCAGCAGCGCGCCGTCCACCGCGAAGGGCAGGATGTGCGAGCGCTCCACGCCGCCGCGGCAGGCCTTGACGCAGTGCTGCAGGTAGAACGCGGTGTCGGTCGGCTGCGTCGGGTTGGGCAGGCCGGCGAGCAGGCGCTCGGCGTCGGCCAGCGCCAGCTCGGTGTCGATGCCGCTGTCCGGGTCGCCCGGCTTCTCCTGGATGCCCGGCACCTCGGTGATGAAGAGCAGCTTGTCGGCCTGCAGCGCGACGGCCGTGCTCGTCGCCACGTCCTCCATCGTCAGGTTGAAGGCCTCGCCGGTGGGCGAGAAGCCGAACGGCGAGAGCAGCACCAGCGCGCCGATGTCGATCGCGCGGCGGATCGCGGTGGCGTCGACCTTGCGCACCACGCCGCTGTGCATGAAGTCGATGCCGTCGACGATGCCCACCGGGCGTGCGGTCAGGAAGTTGCCCGAGACCACGCGCACGATCGCATTGGCCATCGGCGTGTTCGGCAGGCCCTGCGAGAACGCGGCCTCGATCTCGAAGCGCAGCTGGCCGGCGGCCTCCTGCGCACAATCGAGCGCCACCGCGTCGGTGATGCGCATGCCGTGACTGAAGCGCGCCGGGTGGCCCTTGACGCGCAGCTGCTCGCTCACCTGGGGACGGAAGCCGTGCACCAGCACCAGCTTGATGCCCATCGCGTGGAGGATGGCCAGGTCCTGCGCGAAGCGGTCGAGCTTGCCGGCGGCGATCAGCTCGCCGGCGATCGCCACCACGAAGGTCTTGCCCCGGTAGGCGTGGATGTACGGCGCGACGTGGCGGAACCACGGCACGAAGGTGTGGGGAAAGACGAGGTCCATCGGCGCGGTTCGGCAGGCTGGCGCGATTGTGCCGCAGCCCCCGGCGCCGGGCCGTTGACGGGCCCTCCGGCGCGGCGCAGGATGGGTCTTCGCCGTTGTACCCGGAGTACCCGATGGACCCGTTCACCACCCCGGGCGCCTTCAGCTGGTCCGAGTTGATGACCAAGGACCCGCAGGCTGCCGCCGGCTTCTACGCCGCACTGTTCGGCTGGACGATCGAGGTCATGGACATGCCCACCGGGCCCTACCGGGTGGTGAAGGCCGGCGGCACGCCGGTGGGCGGCATCATGGGCATGCCGCCGGGCAACGGCACGATGGCGCCGAACTGGTGCCCCTACGTGACCGTGGGCGATGTCGACGCCACCGTCTCGCACGCCGCCTCGCTCGGCGGCATGGTGCTGCACCCGCCGACCGACATCCCCGGCGTCGGCCGGTTCGCGGTGATCGCCGACCCGCAGGGCGCGCCTCTGAACGTCATGGCCTACCTGCCGCAACCCGGTTGAGGCGACGGCCGCGCCCGGCGCGGATAATCCGCGCCCCGTGACCACCGCCACGCCTGCGCGCTACAGCGCCATCCCGCCGATCGAGTTCCCCGAGGCGCTGCCCGTCTCGGCGCGGCGCGACGAGATCGCGCAGGCGATCCGCGAGCACCCGGTCGTGATCGTCTGCGGCGAGACCGGCTCGGGCAAGACCACCCAGCTGCCCAAGATCGCGCTGGCACTGGGCCGCGGGCGCGGCGCCGGCGGCAAGGGCCTGATCGGCCACACGCAGCCGCGCCGCATCGCGGCCTCGAGCGTGGCCAAGCGCATCGCCGAGGAGTTGAACTCGCCCCTCGGCGAGGTGGTGGGCTACAAGGTGCGCTTCCAGGACCGACTGCAGCGCGGCGCCTCGGTCAAGCTGATGACCGACGGCATCCTGCTGGCCGAGACGCAGACCGATCCGCTGCTGCGCGCCTACGACACGCTGATCATCGACGAGGCGCACGAGCGCAGCCTGAACATCGACTTCCTGCTCGGCTACCTGAAGCAGATCCTGCCGCGCCGGCCCGACCTGAAGCTGATCGTCACCTCGGCCACGATCGACGCGGATCGATTCGCGCAGCATTTCGCGTCGCGCCACGGCCCCGCGCCCGTCATCCAGGTCTCGGGGCGGCTCTACCCGGTCGAACAACGCTGGCACCCGTTCGAAGAGTCGAAGGAGTTCGACCTGAACGACGCCATCGGCGAGGCCGTCGACGAGCTTTGGCGCGATGGCTCCGGCGACGTGCTCGTGTTCCTGCCCGGCGAGCGCGAGATCCGCGAGGCCGCAGAGCACCTGCGCAAGCACCACCCGCCGGGCGTGGAGGTGCTGCCGCTGTTCGCACGGCTGTCGCAGCAGGAGCAGGACCGGGTGTTCGAGCCGCACGGCGCTCCGCGCATCGTGCTGGCCACCAACGTGGCCGAGACCTCGCTGACCGTGCCGGGCATCCGCTACGTCATCGACGCCGGCACCGCACGCGTCAAGCGCTACAGCTACCGCAACAAGGTCGAGCAGCTGCTGATCGAGCCGGTCAGCCAGGCCGCGGCGAACCAGCGCGCCGGCCGCTGCGGCCGCGTGGCCAACGGCATCTGCATCCGGCTCTACGACGAGAAGGAATTCGCCGGCCGGCCGCGTTTCACCGATCCGGAGATCCTGCGCTCGTCGCTGGCCGGCGTGATCCTGCGCATGAAGTCGCTCGGCCTGGGCAACGTCGAGGACTTCCCCTTCCTCGAGCCGCCGCCGCGCCGCGCGATCGCCGACGGCTACCAGCTGCTCTCCGAGCTCGGCGCGGTGGACGAGGCCAACGAGCTGACGACGGTCGGCCGCGAGCTGGCGAAGCTCCCGCTCGACCCGCGTGTGGGCCGCATGATCCTGGAGGCGCGCGAGCGCCACGCGCTGACCGAGATCCTGGTGATCGCCGCGGCCTTCAGCCTGCAGGACGTGCGCGACCGCCCGCTCGAGCAGCAGCAGGCCGCCGATGCGGCGCACAAGAAGTTCGACGACGAGCGCTCCGAGTTCATGGGCGACCTCAAGCTGTGGAAATGGCTGGAGGACAGCAAGGGCGGCCACGGCGAGCACAAGCTGAGCGTCCGCAAGCAGGAGCAGCTGCTGCGCGAGCACTTCGTCTCGCCGCGCCGCGTGCGCGAGTGGCGCGACCTGCATGCGCAGCTGCACACCGTGGTGGCCGAACACGGCTGGCGGCTCAACACCAGCCCGGCCACCTACGAGCAGATCCACCTGTCGCTGCTGGCCGGGCTGCTGGGCAACATCGGCTGCAAGAGCGACGACGACGAGTGGTACCTCGGCGCGCGCGGCATCAAGTTCTGGCGCCACCCGGGCACGCACCTGTCGAAGAAGCCGGGCCGCTGGATCGTCGCCGGCGAGCTGGTCGAGACCACGCGGCTCTATGCCCGCGGCATCGCCGCCATCGACCCGCAATGGCTGCCCGGCATCGCCGCGCACGTGATCAAGACGCAGCTGCTCGAGCCGCACTGGGAGAAGAAGGCCGCCGAGGTGGTGGCGCTGGAGCGTGCCACGCTCTACGGCATCGTGGTCTACAACAACCGCCGGGTGAACTTCGGCAACGTCGACCCGAAGGCCGCGCGCGAGATCTTCATCCGCGAGGCGCTGGTCCACGGCGAGTGGGAGTCGAAGCTGCCCTTCCTCGCGGCCAACCGCAAGCTGATCGCGCAGGTGGAGGAGCTGGAGCACAAGTCGCGCCGCCAGGACGTGCTCGTCGACGACGAACTGATCCACGCCTTCTACGACCAGCAGATCCCCGCCGACGTGGTGAGCGGCGCGACGCTCGAACGCTGGTTCCGCGAGGAATCGAAGAAGCAGCCGAAACTGCTGCAGCTCACGCGCGAGGAGCTGATGCGGCACGAGGCCGCCGGCATCACCACCGCGGCCTTCCCGAAGACCATCCGCCTGGGCGGCATCGACTGCGCCGCGAGCTACCTGCACGAACCCGGCGACCCGAAGGACGGCCTGACCGTCACCGTGCCGATCTACGTGCTCAACCAGGTCAACGAGGAGCGCTGCGACTGGCTCGTGCCCGGCATGCTGAAGGACAAGGTGCTCGCGCTGGTGAAGACCCTGCACCAGCGCCCCCGTTCGCGCCTGGTGCCGCTGCCGGCCTATGCCGACGAATTCGTCGCCGAGACGCCGTTCGCGCAGGGCGACCTGCTGGACGTGCTGCTGCGCCACGTGCGCGAGCGCACCCAGCTCGCGGTGCAGCGCAACGACTTCAAGCGCGAGCAGCTCAGCCCGCACCTGGCGATGAACTTCCGCGTGGTGGACGAACACGGCCGCCAGCTCGGCACCGGCCGCAACCTCGCCGCGCTGAAGGCCGAGCTGGGCGGCCAGGCGCGCTCGGCCTTCCAGGCGCTGGCGGCGCTCAAGGTGCCGGCCGTGGCCGCGCCGGCCGCCGCCGCGGCGCCCGCCAAGGCCGCGCCGGCGGCGCGCGTCGCCGAGCCGGTGCCGGATCGCCCGGCCGAGCGCTACACCGCCTGGAGCTTCGGCGAGCTGCCGGAGCTGCTCGAGCTGCGCAAGGGCGGCCAGTCGCTGGTCGGCTTCCCGGCGCTGATCGACCACGGCGACCATGTCGAGATCGAGGTGTTCGACGAACCCGAGGTCGCCGCCGCCAAGCACCGCGGCGGCCTGCGCCGGCTGGTGGCCCTGCAGCTGAAGGACGCGCTGAAGTACCTCGAGAAGAACATCCCCGACCTGCAGAAGATGGCGGTGGCCTACATGCCGCTGGGCACGGCCGAGGATCTGCGCACGCAGATCGTGGACCTGGCGCTGGAGCGTGCCTTCCTGGCCGAGCCGCTGCCGCACGATGCGGCGAGCTTCGCCAGGCGGCTGGAGGAAGGCCGTGGCCGCCTGAACCTGATCGCGCAGGAGATCGCGCGTGCGGCCGGCGTGGTGCTGGCCGAGTGGGCCGCCGCCAGCCGAAAGCTCAAGGACAGCCGGCCGGCGAAGGAGACCGCCGACGACATCGCCGCGCAGCTCGCGCGCCTGGTGCCCAAGCGCTTCGTCGCGAGCACGCCCTGGGCGGCGCTCGGCCACCTGCCGCGTTACCTCAAGGGCGTGCAGATGCGGCTGGACAAGTTCCGCGCCGACCCGGCGCGCGACGCGCAGCGCCTGGCCGAGCTGCGCCCGCTCGAGCAGCGCTTCAGCCGTGCGCTCGCCGAGCGCAAGGGCGTGCCGGATGCGCGGCTCGAGGAGTTCCGCTGGCTGCTGGAGGAATTGCGCGTGAGCCTGTTCGCGCAGGAACTGCGCACACCGCAACCGGTCAGTGTCAAGCGGCTCGAGAAGGCGTGGGAACAGCTCCAGCGCTAGAGTCGCGCTTCAGGAGGCAGTGCATGGCCGAATCCGCGCAAGCGACCGAGTGGGAACTGGTGCCCGACAGCGACGGCCGCATCGAGGCCGTGGCGCGTGAGTGCCGGCGCCTCGTCACCAAGCGCGCGCTGCTCGGGGCCGGCGTCGCGCTGGTGCCGGTGCCGGGCATCGACTGGGTCACCGACGTCGGCATCCTGATGAAGCTGATCCCGGAGATCAACCGTGCGTTCGGGTTGACCGAGGAGCAGATCGAACGCCTCGCGCCGGACCGCAAGGTGGTCGTCTACAAGGCCATCTCGGCCGGCGGCAGCATGCTGATCGGCCGGCTGGTGACGCGCGAGCTGGTGATGACCATGCTGCGCCTGGTCGGCGTGCGGCTGACCGCGCAGCAGGCCGCCAAGGTGGTGCCGATCGCCGGCCAGGCCATCTCGGCGGCGCTGACCTACTCGGCCCTGAAGTACGTCTGCGAGCAGCACATCCGCCAGTGCATGGCGGTGGCACGCCTGCTCGCGCTGCCGGCACCCGCCGCGGCATAATCGGCGTCTTCGGGGTGTAGCGCAGCCTGGTAGCGCAACTGCTTTGGGAGCAGTGGGTCGGATGTTCGAATCATCTCACCCCGACCATTCCTTCGACGCGCGGCGTCGGCCCCTCACACTGCCCGTAGCTCAACTGGATAGAGCAGCTGCCTTCTAAGCAGCAGGTCGGGGGTTCGAGTCCCTCCGGGCAGGCCATCCGGTTGAGCCTGCGCAATCCGACACTTGGCCGATCAGGCCCGGATAAGCTGAGGCGGGCAGGCTCGTGCGCATGCGCGCGCTCGTGGTGGAAGACGACCGGCCCGTGGCCCGGGCCGTGGCGGAGGCGCTCGGCCGCGCCGGTTTCGCGGTCGAGCTGCTGGAGCGGGCCGAACCGGCCGATGCCGTGCTCAGCTGCACCGGCTATGACCTGGCGGTGCTCGACATCGGACTGCCCGGCCTGAGCGGGCTCGAGCTGCTGGCGCGCCTGCGCGGTCGCGGCAACCACCTGCCGGTGCTGATGCTGACCGCGCGCGACGCCGTGGCCGACCGCGTGCGCGGCTTCGAACAGGGTGCGGACGACTACCTCGTCAAGCCCTTCCACCTGCCCGAGCTGGTGGCGCGCTGCCAGGCGCTGGTGCGGCGCGGGCGCCAGGCCCGCGGCGCGCTGCTGGCCTTCGGTGCGCTGGCGATGGACGTCGGCCAGCGCGAGGCGCGACTGGGCGGCCAGGCGCTGCCGCTGACCCCGCGCGAATGGGACCTGCTCGAGCAGCTGGTGCTGGCCGCGCCCGACGTGGTCGCCAAGGCGCGCCTGATCGACAGCCTGAGCCGCTGGGACGCCGACATCAGCGCCAATGCGGTCGAGATCTACGCCTCGCGGCTGCGCGGCAAGCTCGGCGAGCGCGGCGTCGCGCTGCGCACCGTGCGCGGGCTGGGCTACCGGCTCGAGGTGACCGATGCCTGAGCCCGGCCGCCGGCGCCTGCCTTCGCTGCGTGCCCGGCTGCTGTGGTCGCTGCTGCTGCCGCTCGTGATGCTGGTGGGCCTCGGGGCGGCGCTGGACTACCGCAGCGCCAGCGCGCTGACGTGCACCTCGCACGACCGCGCGCTGGTCGGGCTGGCGCTGGGCGTCGCCGCCCGGCTGGAGACCGACCACGACAGCGACCTGCCGACCCACCTGGTCGCGCTGATCGGCTCGATGAACCGCTTCGACCCGGTCGACCACCTGTACTACCTGGTCGAGGACGAGCGCGGCCGGGCGATCTCCGGCGATGCGGCGCTGTCCGCGCTCGGCCGGCAGCGCGGCGAGCACAACCCGCTGCTGCTGGATGCAAACGTGCAGCAGCAGCCGGTGCGCGCGGCGGTCTACGCCTACGACGGGCCGGACGGCCACGCGACCATCGTCGTGGCCGAGACGCTGCACCGGCGCGCCGCCGAGGTGCGCCAGGCGCTGCTGACGGCGGCCGCCGGCAACGCCGCGACGGCGCTCGCGGCGCTGGTCGGCGCGCTGATCGCGATCGGCTTCGCGCTCGGGCCGCTGCACGAGCTGGGGCAGGGCATCGAGCGGCACGACACCAGCGAACTGCGGCCGGTGCTGCTGCGCCGCGTGCCGCGCGAGGTGACGCCGCTGGTGCGCGCGCTGAACCGGCTGATGCAGCGCCTGCGCAGCGCGGTGCGGGCGCGGCAGGACTTCATCAACCACACCGCGCACCAGCTGCGCACGCCGCTGGCCGGGCTGACGGCACAGGCCGAGCTGCTCGAGCAGGAGCCGCTGACGCCGGAGGCGGCGCGCCGCGCCGGCGAGGTCGCGCATGCCGCGCGCCGGCTCAGCCGACTGGTGCAGCAGCTGCTGTCGCTGGCGCGCGCGGATGCCGACGCCGGCCGCTTCGTGCCGATGGGCGAGGTCGGCCTGCCCGACGTGCTGCAGGAGACCGCCTCGGCCTGCCTGGACGAGGCGCTGGCCCAGGGCATCGACCTCGGCTTCGAGCCGCAGCCGGCCACGGTGCACGGCTCGGCCTGGATGCTGCGCGAGCTGCTCGTCAACCTGGTCGCCAATGCGATCACGCACACGCCGACGGGCACCGAGGTCACCGTCGCCTGCGGGCGCAACCGGGCCGGCCGGCCCTTCCTCGAGGTGCGTGACGACGGCCCGGGCATCCCGGTGGCCGACCGCGAGCGCGTGTTCCAGCGCTACGTGCGCCTGTCGGAGCAGGACCGCCAGGGCACCGGGCTCGGCCTGGCGATCGTGCGCGAGATCGCGCGGCACCACGGGGCCGCGGTGTCGCTCGACGATGGCCCGGGCGGCCGCGGGCTGAGGGTGTGCGTCGAGTTTCCGGCGTGAACATCGGGTTACCAGCACTGTCAGCGAATTGAAGGCTGCGCGCCCGCAGCATCGACCGCGTCTCGACAACCCGACCTCCGGACCATGATCCTGCGACCCCTGCGCCGGCTCGCGCCGGCTGCCGCGCTGCTGCTCGCCGTGGCGGCGGGCAGTGCGCATGCGGTGCCCAGCTACGCGCGCCAGACGGGCAGCGATTGCGCGGCCTGCCACATCGGGGCCTTCGGCCCGCAGCTCACGCCCTTCGGCATCCAGTTCAAGCTCGGCGGCTATGCCGACACCGACGGCCAGCCCGGCAAGGTGCCGCTGTCGGGCATGGCGGTGATCAACCGCACCCACACCGCGGCCGATTCGCCGGCGCCGCCCGAACATTTCGACCCGAACGACAACAGCGCGGCACAAGAGCTCTCGGTGTTCCTCGCCGGGCGGCTGGCCGAGCACCTGGGCAGCTTCGTGCAGTCCACCTACTCGGGCGTGGACCGCAAGTGGGCCTTCGACCAGCTCGACCTGCGCTATGCCCGCACGCTGCAGCTCGGCGGCGCGGAGGCGATGGCGGGCCTGTCGCTGAACAGCAACCCGACGCTGACCGACCCGTTCAACACGCTCGGCCAGTGGCGCTTCCCGTACACCGCGTCGGACTTCGGCTTCGGCCAGGGCCCGAGCCCGCTGGTCGAGAACCTCGCCAGCACCGTGCTCGGCCTGAACGCCTACGCGCTGTGGGACAAGCACTGGTACGGCGAGTTCGGCCTGTACGACACGCTCTCGCACAAGGGCCTGCGCATCTTCAACGCCGACGATCCCGGCAAGTTCAAGGGCCTGGCGCCGTACGGCCGCTTCGCCTACGTGCAGGACAACAAGCGCGACAACTGGTCGGTGGGCCTGACTGCCTTCCATTCGGCGCTGCAGCCCGACCGCACGCAGCTCGGCACGGCCGACCGCTACACCGACTGGGGCGTGGACGGCAGCTACCAGTTCCTCGGCAACCGCGAGCACATCGTGACGGTCAACGGGAGCTGGATGCACGAGCGCCAGAAGCTGGACTACAGCCTCGCCAACGGCGGCGCGAGCAACGCGGGCAACCACCTCGACACCCTGCGCCTGGCGACCTCCTACCACTGGCGCCAGACCTGGGGCGTGACCGGCGCGCTGTTCGACGCGCGCGGCAGCAGCGACGCCGGCCTGTATGGCGGCAGCTCGTACAACGCCCGGCCCGACACCCGCGGCTACGTGCTGCAGGCCGACTGGACGCCCTGGGGCAAGGAGACCTCCTGGGGCGCCCCCTGGGCCAACATGAGGGTGGGCCTGCAGTACACCGGCTACAGCCGCTTCAACGGCGGCAGCCACTACCTCGACGACAACGGCAACGACCGGCGCGCGCGCGACAACAACACGACGATGCTGTTCGTCTGGCTCGCGCTATGAGCCGCCTGCTGCTGATGCTGGCCGGCGTGCTGGTCGCCGGCGCCGTCCATGCGGCCGGCGATCCGAAGCGCGGCGCCGACGTGTTCGCCGAAGAGTGCGGCGACTGCCACAGCGCCGTGCCGGGCAAGGACAAGAAGGGCCCGTCGCTGACCGGCGTGAACGGCCGCAAGGCCGGCAGCGTGACCAGCTTCGCCGGCTACTCGGACGCGATGAAGTCCAGCGGCATCACCTGGACGCCGGAGAAGATCGACGCCTACCTGATGGCACCGAAGTCGGTCGTGCCCGGCGGCCGCATGAAGTACGACGGCCTGCCCGACGCGCAGCGGCGCGCCGACGTGATCGCGTTCGTGCTGCAGATGAAATGAGGCGCGGCCGGATCGCGTTCTGGGCCGGTGCGCTGGCGCTGGTGCTGCTGGGCATGGGCCTGGCCGGCGCGGGCAAGGCCGCGCTGGACCACACCAACCGCACCGAGTTCTGCATCTCCTGCCACGAGATGCGCGAGAACAACCACGCCGAGTACCGCGACACCATCCATGCGCGCAACCGGACCGGCGTGAAGGCCGGCTGCGCCGACTGCCACGTGCCGCACGAGTTCCCGGACGTGCTGTGGCGCAAGGTCGGCGCGGCCAACGACGTCTGGCAGCACGTCATGGGGCGGCTCGAGACACGCGAGCAGTTCGAGGCCCACCGCCTGGAGCTCGCCAGGCGCGTCTGGGCTCGCATGAAGGCGACCGACAGCCGCGAGTGCCGCCACTGCCACGACCAGGCCGCGATGTCCGCCGAACTGCAGGGCCGCACGGCGCAGAGGCAGCACCAGAAGATCGGCCTCGAGGGCAGGACCTGCATCGACTGCCACTACGGCATCGCGCACCACGAGCCGGGGCAGGGCGCGGAGCCGGCCGACGCCCTGTCAGCCGGCACGCGGTAGGGCGTCGGTGCCCCGGCGCGCCCGTCACACCAGCTTGGCGCGGCGCAGCCGCTCCACGAGCTGCTTGCCGGTCGAGCTCGTGTCGCCGGCCTGGCGGGCGATGGCTTCCAGGGCCTTCGGCCAGCGGTCCTCCGGCAAGGCCAGCGCGTCGCGCACCTTGGTGATGAAGTTGGCCTTGAAGCCGAGCTCGGCGGTCGCCTTGACGGCATTCGGCGGTTCGATCACCAGCTGCTGCACCGCCTCCTGGATCTTCTGCGCCTCCTGCTGCAGCGCCTGGATGCGCTTGTCGTAGGTGTCCACCGTGGTCGCGCGGTCGCGCGCCATCTCGGTCAGGAAGTCGCGGCTGAAGTTGTCCAGCTCGTACTTCGACATGAACTCGTTGGTGCGCTTCATCAGCGCCTTGCCCTGCAGCGCCTCGTCGTCCAGCTTGAGGTTGGCGAACGTTTCCTGGCGGTTCGCCAGCGTCTCGCGGTCGCGTGCCTTGACGGCAGCGTCGGCCTCCTTGCGCCAGGTGCGCAGGTCCCTCAGCAGGCTCTCGAAGGCCGCGGTCGAGCGCTCGAAGCCGGTGATCAGCAGGTCCCATTCGCGGTGGGCGCTGGCCTCGCTGCGGTCGTTGGCATCGGCGGCCTGGGCAGCGCGGTCCTCGACCTTCTTGCCCTTGACCACCTGGTCGGCCAGCAGGTCACGCGCCTTGCCCAGCTTGGCCTGCAAGGCCTCGATCTCCGCGGCGTCGGCCTCGAAGGCCTCGTCGTCGGCGCTCAGCTCGGCCAGCGCGTCGAGCGCGTCGACGGCCCACTTGCGGGCCAGCGTGACGGCGCGCATCTTGATGACCAGCTCGCGGCGATAGGTCTGCAGCAGGTCCGAGCTGGCGCCGTTGCGCAGCGCCTGGTCGACCTTCTTCATCGCCGTCTGCAGCTCGGGCACGGCGGTGGCCATGCGCTTGAAGGCGCCGTCGGCCAGCGGCTTCACCTTGTCCTGGATCTGTCGCTGGACGCGCTGCTTCAGTTCGGTGTCCGACACGGGTGACCCCCTCTGGCTGATCGACGCAGCATTCCGCCGCGACGGCGGAGGGTCAATCCCGCGCGAGAGTGGCCCGGCGGCGCTGCCCGGATGTCCGGATCGCGCCGCCGAGTGCGTGTGTCGCCGCCGACCTTGTTCAGTCGTCGTGCCCGCCGCGCCCGTGGCGCGACGGCACGCACATCCAGCGCGAGGCGCTCTCCACGTCGCCCGTGCCCTTGTAGCGCGCCACCGAGGGATAGGGGCACAGCGGCCGCGTGCGCGCCGGCGACCAAGTCGACGGCACCTCGGGGTTGACGCCGCCCGCATTGCCGGTGCCGCGCGCCGTGGCGGTGATCGCGCCCGGTGCCCGGCCGCCCTCGACCCAGGCGACCAGCGGGGTGATGAAGTCGGCCTGGTCGGTGGCCGGGCCGCCGCTGCAGTGGCCCATGCCGGGCACGCGGTACAGGCGCGCGAACTCGTCGGCGCGGCCGCCGCTGCTGCGGTCGATGCCGCGGTACCAGCGCTCGGTGTCGGCCACCGAGAAGATCGGGTCGCTGACGCCGTGGTAGACCATGATCTTGGCGCCGCGGCGGCGCAGGTCGTTCATGTCCAGCGCGTCCGGCGGGGTCATGAATTCCAGCGCCGATTCGGTGTAGGTCGCATCCGTGGCCGACAGCTCGGCCAGCGTGCGGTCGATGTCCAGGCCGAGGCTGAAGGCCGGGCCGTTGGTCAGCGCGGCGGTCGAGGGCGGCACCTTGAAGATCGTGCCCACCGCGCCGGAGTCGAGCGCCAGCGGCGCGGTGAATTCCCAGAACGGAATGCCGCCGCCGGCGATGCCGCTGTCGAACGGGAAGGGCATGTAGAAGGGCGTGCCGTTGCGCGTGGTCGCGCCGGAGAAGATCGGCCCGATCGCCAGCTTCTGTGCGGCCGAGAGGCAGGTTCCGTCGCGCGCGCCGCTGCAGGTCGGCACATCGCGCTCGAAGTCGAACACACGCTGGCAGCGCGCGGTGTCCTGCACCAGGCCGTCGGCGGCGCCGTCCAGCGCGTCGCAGCGCGCCAGTACCGCGTCGGCCACCACGCGGCGCTCGGCGGCCGTGAAGGCGGTCTCCAGGCCCGGGGGCGTGCTCGGGTCGCCGGTGGCCACGCTGGCGTAGCGCTGCGCGCCCCAGATGTTGGCCAGCGCCGCCAGCGGCAGCCGGTAGCCGGGGGCGCCGGCGAGGTAACCGTCGTACTCCTGCGTGTAGCGCGCCGCGGCCACCAGCGTGTGGCGCCCGCCGTTCGAGCAGCCGCCGAAGTAGGAGCGGTCCGGCCCGCGGCCATAGGCCGCCGCGACGATCGACTTGGCGATCGGCGTCAGCGTGCCCACCGCCTGGTAGCCGTAGTCGCGGCGCGCCTGCGGGTCGAGCCCGAAGGCCGGGCCGCCCTGGGCGAGCGTGTGGCCGGCGTCGGAACTGAGCACCGCGAAGCCCTGGGCGAGCGCGCCGGTCAGCGGCCCGCCGCCGAGCGCGCCCAGCGCTGGCACGACGCTGCCGTCGATGCCGCCGTTGCCCTGGTGCCAGAAGCGGCCGTTCCAGGCCAGCGGCAGGCGCATCTCGAAGCTGATCGCGTAGGTCTTGCCGTCGATCGGGCTCACGTGCTCGGCACTGCGCCCGGTCACGCGGCAGTGGGCGCCGATCGGCGTGTTCCCTTGCACCAGCGTGCCCGCGGCCACCGTGCTCGAGCCGGTGATGGTGGTGCCCGGGAGGCCGGCCAGGCGTGCTGCGAGCTCGTCGCAGGTGCCGAGCAGGCTACCGGGTTGGGCCGGGCTCAGGCGCGGCAGGTCGCGACCGTGGCGATCGTGGGCCGGCACGGTGCCCGACGCCGCCGCGAGGGCGAGGCCGCAGAGCAGGGCAGGCAGGCGAGGCTGGGGCATGGCGGATCTCCGGGTCGTGCGTCAGGGTAGATAGTTATGTTACTTATCTACTTTGCGGGTGATGAACCCGGGAATCCACTGATGGAATACCGGTGAATCAAGATAAGTTACTGATCTTGTTGGGCTGAGCTCAGGTGTCGCGCACGACCAGCTGCACCGGCATGACGGGAGGCTCCAGTCCGTCCAGCACCACCTGCACGCAGCGCCGGCCCTTGAGGAAATGGTCCTGGCGGATCGTCGTCAGGCCGACGTCGGCGGCGGCCGGGATGTCGTCGAAGCCGACGATCGCCACCACCTTCACGCCGCGCCAGGACGCCACGGTCTTCCGCGCGGCCAGCGCCAGCCGGTCGCTCATCGCCACGATCGCCAGCCGTGTGCCGCCGGGCAACTGGCTGCGCAGTTCGGCGATGCGCTCGCCGGCGGTCTCGGGCCACTGGTCGTCGACCTCGACCCAGAGGATCCTCTCGAGCCCGAAATCGGCGGCGCGGGCCGCCTGCGCGTAGCCGGCCACGCGCTCGGTGCCGACGAAGCCCGAGCGCGGCGGCCGGCGCTGCGCCAGCACGCGCCGGCGCTCGGCCTCGGTGACCAGGAAGCACAGCACCACCACCACGTCCGGCTGCGCCTGCAGCGCATGCCGCATCGCCAGCGCGGCGCCGACGCGGTCGTCGGTGCAGACCGAGGCGATGCCGGGCACGTGGGAATCGACCAGCACGACCGGCTTGCGTGCGGCGCGCAGCTCGGGCACGAACTCGGGTCCGATCTCGGCGTGCACGATCAGCACGTCGGCGGTGGTCTGGAAGGCCGCCTCGAGCATCAGCTGGCGGCCCATCTTCGGGATCAGCTGCAGCGTCAGGCGACGCTCGTCGAGCTCGCGGGCCACGCCGCGCAGGAACTCGATGCTCGACGGGTCGCTGAGCGCGTAGCCGAGGTCGTGGTGGAACACCACGCCGACCTCGCGCAGCTCGCGCCGGCGCAGCGCCCGCGCCGTGGTGTCGGGGCCGAAGTAGCCGAGCGCGCGGGCCGTCTCGAGCACATGCTCGCGCAGTGCCGCCGAAAGCTGCCCGGGCCGGTTGAAGGCATTGGAGGCCGTGGTGCGGCTGACCCGGGCCGCCTGGGCCACGTCGGCCAGCGTGAGCCGGCGTGGGTTGGGCGCCGCGGCGGCGATCGTCGGCGACTTGGGCGGGGCGGAGCGGCGCATCACGGGACGATCGACAGGTCCGCCAGTCTACGGGCGCACCCTGGCGCGAGGCGCTGAATCGCCGCGCGGGAAACGCAGCACGAGGGGCATGGCTTGACATCGCCTCCGCGGGACCCAGAATCGAGCACCCGCTTCTGAACCGATTCAGATACGGTCCCGACGCCTGAGGATTTCTGATGCGATTTCCGCGCTCCAGCGGCATCCTGCTGCACCCGACCTCGCTGCCCGGCCCGCACGGCTCGGGCGATTTCGGCCCGGCCGCCCGCCACTTCGTCGACTGGCTGGTCGCCGCCGGCCAGCGCCTGTGGCAGATCCTGCCGCTGGCGCCGCTCGGCCCGGGCAACTCGCCGTACATGAGCAGCTCGGCCTTCGCCGGCAACGTGCTGCTGATCGACCTGGCCGAGCTGCAGCAGCGCGGCTGGCTCGAGCCGGCCGATCTCGAACCGGTGGCGGGCCTGGACGCCCAGGCCGTGAACTGGGCCGCGGTGTATCCGTTCCGCATGGAGCGCCTGGCGTGCGCCGCGCAGCGCTTCGCGGCCGTGGCAAGCGAGGCCGACCGCGCCGAACTGGCCGCCTTCTGCGCGGCGCACGCGAGCTGGCTGCCCGACTACGCGCTCTTCATGGCGCTGGCCGAGCACCACGACTGGCGCGACTGGTGCGACTGGCCCGACGGCCTGGCCGAGCGCCAGCCGGGCGCGCTGGCGGCGGCGCGCGAGCGGCATGCGGATCGCATCGCCTTCTGGACCTTCTGCCAGTGGTCCTTCTTCCGCCAATGGGCCCGGCTGCGCGCCTATGCCAACGAGCGCGGCGTCAAGGTGGTGGGCGACGCGCCGATCTTCATCGCCCACCAGAGCGCCGAGGTGTGGGTGCGGCCGGAGCTGTTCGAGCTCGACGCGCACGGCCGGCCCACGGTGGTGGCCGGCGTGCCGCCGGACCTGTTCAGCGCCACCGGCCAGCGCTGGGGCAACCCGCTGTACCGCTGGGCCGCCCATGCGCAGGAGGGCTACGCCTGGTGGATCGAGCGCGTGCGGCGCACGCTGGAACTGGTGGACATCGTGCGCATCGACCATTTCCGCGGCTTCGCCGGCTACTGGGAGATCCCGGCCAGCGAGCCGACGGCGATGCACGGGCGCTGGGTCGCCGGCCCGGGCCAGGCGTTGTTCGACGCGCTCGCCGCCGCGCTCGGCCCGGTGCCCGTGATCGCCGAGGACCTGGGCGTGATCACGCCCGAGGTCGACGCGCTGCGCAAGGGCGCCGGGCTGCCCGGCATGCGCATCCTGCAGTTCGCCTGGGGCGAGGGCGAGGGCGCCGAGCGGCGCTTCCTGCCGCACAACCACGAGCCCGATTCGGTGGTCTACACCGGCAGCCACGACAACGACACCACGCTGGGCTGGTGGGCCGCGGCCGACGAGGGGGCGCGCCACCACCTGCGCGAATACCTCGCCACCGACGGCCGCGCGGTGCACTGGGACCTGATCCGCGCCGCCTGCGCGAGCGTGGCCGACAGCGCGGTCTACCCGATGCAGGACGTGCTCGGCCTGGACGGCCGCCACCGCATGAACTTTCCCGGCAAGGGCGAGGGCAACTGGGCCTGGCGCTTCGACTGGACGCAGGTGCCGCCGGAGGCCGCGCAGCGCCTGCGCCGCATGGCCCAGCTGTACGAGCGGCTGTGAGCCCGGTCGGCCACCACCGCGATGCGCAGGGCCGCTCGGCCTTCCGCGTGTTCGCCCCGCTGAAGCAGCAGCTGGCGGTGCTGCTGCCGCAGACCGGCGCGCGCCTGGCGATGCAGCGCGACGCGCTCGGCTGGTGGCACGCGGCCACAGAGACCCTGCCGCCGGGCACGCTGTACTGGCTGGAGGTGGACGGGCAGCGCCTGCCCGACCCGGCCTCGCGCTGCCAGCCGCAGGGCGTGCACGGGCCCTCGATGGTGGTCGAGGTCGAGCGCGCGCGCAGCCCGGGCTGGACGGGCGTGCGCATGGCCGACGCGATCATCTACGAGCTGCACGTGGGCACCTTCACGCCCGAGGGCACGCTGGCCGCGGCGCAGACGCGCCTGCCGCACCTGCGCGAGCTGGGTGTCAACGTGGTCGAGCTGCTGCCGCTGGCGGCCTTTCCGGGCGAGCGCAACTGGGGCTACGACGGCACCTTCCTGTTCGCGCTCCACGCGGCCTACGGGAACTACGCCGACCTGCGCGCGTTCATCGAGGCGGCGCATGCCCACGGCATCGCGGTGCTGCTGGACGTGGTCTACAACCACTTCGGCCCGGAGGGCAACTACAGCGGCGCCTTCGCGCCCTACACCAAGGCCGCCGCCACGCCCTGGGGCGCGGCAATCAACTTCGACGGCGAGCACAACCACGGCGTGCGCGCGTTCTTCCTCGAGAACCTGCGCTTCTGGCTGGAGGACGTGGGCTTCGACGGCGTGCGCATGGACGCGGTGTCGCTGATCTTCGACCAGATGCCGGTGCACATCCTGCGCGAGTTCACCGAGCTGGCGCGTGCCATCGGCCGGCGCGAGCGGCGCGAGGTGCTGACCATCGCCGAGCACCTGCGCAACAACCGCCACGTCACGGCCGACAGCGGCTTCGGCTACCACTCGCAGTGGAACGACGACCTGAACCACGCCGTGTACGCCTGCCTGACCGGCGAGACCTGGCGCCACTACCTGAACTTCGGGCCCTTCGACGACGTGCTGAAGGCCCTGCGCGACGGCTTCGTGCTCGACGGCACGCGGCTGGATCGCCACTACCACTACCTGCTGGGCACCGACGGCAGCGGCACGCACGGCAGCGAGCACGTGGTGCACATCCAGAACCACGACCAGGTCGGCAACCGGCCGGGCGGCGACCGCATGATCGCCAGCTACGGCGTGCCGCGCGCGCTGCTGGGCATCACCGCGGTGATGGCCAGCCCGTTCGTGCCGATGCTGTTCATGGGCGAGGAATACGGCGAGACGGCGCCGTTCCTGTTCTTCGAGGATTTCGGCGACCCGGCGCTGGTCGAGGCCGTGCGCCGGGGCCGCCAGGCCGACTACGCGTTCGGCGGCGCCGAGCCGCCCGACCCGCATGCGCGCAGCAGCTTCGAGGCCTCCAAGCTGCGCTGGGAGCGTGCCGGCTCGCTGCAGGGCCGGGCCATCCTCGACTACTACCGGCGCCTGATCGCGCTCAAGCGCAGCGGCGAGCTCGGCCCGCGCGAGCGCCAGCGGGTGCGCGTGGACGGCGACCCGGCCACGCGCGTGATCCGCGTCGAGACGCCACACACGCTGACCGTGATGAACTTCGCCGACCGACCGCTGGCCTGGCAGCCGCCCGCGGGCTGGGTGCTGCATGCGCTGTCGGTGCCCGAGGCGCCGGCCGGCACGCTGGCCGCCTACGGCGCGGCGGTGCTGCGGCGCGCCTGACATCCTGCGAGGAGTGCCCATGACCCTGGCCGTCTGGAACCAGCCGCACCACGACGGCTCGCCGCTCTACGTGCCCGAGCCCACGCCGCGGCTCGGCGGCCGGGTCGCGGTGCGCCTGCGCGTGCCGCGCGGCAGCGACACCACTCGGGCCTGGGTGCGCGTGATCAACGACGGCGAGCCCGAGCTGGTGCGCGCCGAGCTCGAACGCGAGGATTCGAACGACACCTGGCTGCGCGCCGTGCTGCCGGTGGTCAACCCGGTGGTCAGCTACCGCTGGCTGCTCGACGGCGGCGCGCACGGCTACCAGTGGCTCAACGGCATCGGCCTGCACGGGCACGACGTGCCCGATGCGGGCGACTTCCGCCTGAGTGTCTTCACGCCGCCGCCGCGCTGGGCCACCGGCACGATGTACCAGATCTTCCCGGACCGCTTCGCGAAGTCGGTCGACCGGCCGGCGCCGCCCTGGGCGCTGGCGGCGGCCTGGGACGACCCGGTCATCGGCGAGGGCCCGGACACGCCGCGCCAGCTCTACGGCGGCGACCTGGACGGCATCGCCGCGCAGCTGGACCACATCGCCTCGCTGGGCGTCGGCACGATCTACCTGACGCCGTTCTTCCCGGCCGACTCCAACCACCGCTACAACGCCTCGACCTTCGACCGGGTCGATCCGCTGCTGGGGGGCGATGCGGCGATGGCGCGCCTCGCGCAGGCCGCACATGCACGCGGCATGAAGCTGATGGGCGACCTCACCACCAACCACTGCGGCGACACGCACGAGTGGTTCCGCGCCGCGCTGGCCGACCCGAACTCGCCCGAGGCGAGGTTCTTCTTCTTCGAGCAGCATCCCGAGCGTTATGCCGGCTGGTGGGGCATGCGCGAGATGCCGATCTTCGACCACCGCAGCCAGGAACTGCGGCGCCGGCTCTACGACGGGCGCGAGTCGGTGGTCGCGAAGTGGCTCGGCCCGCACGCGCTCGACGCCTGGCGCATCGACGTGGCCAACATGACCGGCATCCGCGGCGACGTCGACCTGAGCCACCTCGTCGCCACCACCATCCGGCGCACCATGGCGCTGGTGACGGACGAGTCGTTCCTGCAGGCCGAGTCGAACCACGACGCCAGCCGCGACCTGCTCGGCGACGGCTACCAGGGCACGATGAACTACGCCGCCTTCACCCGGCCGCTGTGGCAGTGGCTGGTGCCCGCGCCGCCGCGGCCCTACGAACACGGCAAGTACCCGACGCTGCCGCGCCTGCCGGGCCGAGCCGTGGTGGCGGCGATGCGTGCGTTCGCCGGCGTCACGCCCTGGCAGGCCACGCTGCACGCGATGAACCTGGTCGGCTCGCACGACACCCACCGGGTGGCCTCGCTGCTGGGCGACCCGCGCCTGGTCGACGTGGCCTTCGGCCTGCTGGCGGCCTACCCCGGCGTGCCGATGATCTACGCCGGCGACGAGATCGGCCTGGCCGCGCTCGGCCCCGAGCAGGCCCGCATCCCCATGCCCTGGGCTCACCCCGGGCGCTGGGACACGCACCGCCTGGCGCACACCCGCGCGCTGTTCGGCGCCCGCGCGGCCAGCGAGGCGCTGCAACGCGGCGGGCTGCGCTGGCTGGCGATCGGCGACGACGCCATCAGTTTCCTGCGCGAGGCGCCGGGCGAGCGCGTGCTGGTGCATGCCGCGCGCGCCGACCATGCGCCGTTGCGCATCCCCGCCGCGGTGCTCGGGCACGAACTGGCCGGCCTGGCCGGCAGCCCCGACCTGCGCGCCGATGCCGATGGTCTCGTCACGCTGCCGGCGCACGGGCCCGCATTCGGGATGTGGCGCCTGCCGGAACCCTGACGGCGCGGCCACACCGCTCTGGCAAGATGCGGCGCCCGGCCACTCCAGCGCGCCCGCGATGTCCGCCGCCTACCGCCAGCTCCAGCCCGGCGACCCCGCCCCCTGGTTCCGCCAGCGCAGTACCAGCAACCCCGACTACGCCTTCGACTCGGTGGCCGGGCGCTACATCGTGATGTGCTTCCTCGGCACCGCCGGCCAGCCCGGCGGGGCGCAGCGCCTGGCCTTCGCCGAGGCGCAGCGCACGCTGTTCGACGACGACCACATCGCCTTCTTCGGCGTCAGCGCCGACCCGCAGGACGAGGCGCAGGGCCGCCTGCGCGAGCGCCTGCCCGGCATGCGCCATTTCTGGGACTTCGACCGTCGCGTCAGCCGGCTGTACGGCGCGCTGCCGCTGCAGCCGCAGCCGCCGGCCGAGGAGGTGTACCGGCCGTTCTGGCTGCTGCTCAACCCGAACCTGCAGGTGCGTGCGCTGCTGCCCTTCGCCAACGACGATTCCGATCTGCCGGCGCTGCTCGACCTGCTGCGCACGCTGCCGCCGGTGGGCGGGTTCGCCGGCACCGACCTGCACGCGCCGGTGATCCAGATCCCGGCCATCTTCGAGCCGGCGTTCTGCGCGCGGTTGATCGGCGAGTACCGGCGCCATGGCGGCGAGGTGTCGGGCTTCATGCAGGAGGTCGACGGCCGCACCGTCGGCCGCCACGACCCGCACCACAAGGTGCGCTTCGACCACCTCGTGGAGGACGAGGCGCTCAAGCGCGAGATCCAGCAGCGCATTCGTCGCCGCGTCGCGAGCGTGATCCGCCAGGTGCACTGCTTCGAGGCCACGCGCATGGAGCGCTACCTGGTGGCCTGCTACGACGCCGCCGACGGCGGCCACTTCCGCGCCCACCGCGACAACACCACGCGCGGCACCGCGCACCGCCGCTTCGCGCTCTCGATCAACCTGAACGACGACTTCGAGGGCGGCGAGCTGCATTTCCCGGAGTACGGCACGCGCCGCTACAAGCCGCCGGCCGGCAGCGGGGTGGTGTTCTCGTGTTCGCTGCTGCACGCGGTGGACCCGGTGCGGCGCGGCCAGCGCTTCGCCTTCCTGCCCTTCCTCTACGACGACGCGGCCGCCGCGCTGCGCGAGGCGAACCAGGGCTACCTGGCCGAGAAGGACACCGGCTACCGCGCGGGCGGCTGAGAAGGTGTGAGAGAACCCGGCACGCCCGCGTGCTGGGTTCTCTCACACCTTCTGAGCTGGGCGCAGCCAGTGCGCCAGCGTGGCGAGCAGCGTGTCGAGCTTGACGGGCTTGGCGATGTGGTCGCTCATGCCTGCCGCGAGCGCCTTGTCACGATCTCCGGCCATCGCGTTGGCGGTCAGCGCGATGACCGGCAGGTCCCGATGCTCGGGCCGCAGGCGCAGGGCCCGGGTCGCGGTGTAGCCGTCCATCACCGGCATCAGGCAGTCCATCAGCACGGCATCGAAACGCTGCCGGTCCAGCATCTCGAGGGCCTCGCGGCCGTCGCACGCGACGCTGACGACGATGCCGGCGGCGCTCAGCAGTTCCACCACCAGTTCCCGGTTGATGGCGTTGTCCTCGACGAGCAGCACCTGCGCGCCGCGCACGACGGCGCGCGGGTCGGGCCGGTCGTCGTGGCCTGGTTCGGGTGGGATGACATGCGCCAGCTCGGCGCGGTTCATCGGGCCGCCGGCAGGCGCCTCGATCTCGAACGAGAAGACGCTGCCCTGGCCGGCCCGGCTGCGGGCCTGGAGGTCCCCGCCCATCAGGCGGACCAGCTGGCGGCTGATGGACAGCCCGAGCCCGGCACCGCCGTCACGCCGCTTCTGCTCGGCCACCTGCGCGAACGGCTGGAACAGCCGGGCCAGCTGCGCCTCGTTCATGCCGATGCCCTCGTCCTCGACCTCGAAGCGCAGGCCGCCGGCGCTGCGGCCCGCCTCGGGCCGGACCGGCTGCACACGCAAGGTCACCCGCCCGGTGTCGCTGAACTTGATGGCGTTGGACAGCAGGTTGAGCAGCACCTGGCGCAGCCGCTTCTCGTCGACGAACACCGCGGCAGGCAGGCCGGGGGCCGGCTCGCAGGCGAACTCCAGCCGCTTCTCCTGCGCCCGGATGCGGACGATCTCGCACACCACCTGCAGGAAGCCCGCCAGCTCGACGTCGACCGGGTGCAGCTCGAGCCGGGCCTTCTCGATGCGGGCCAGGTCGAGGATGTCGTCGATGAGCATCAGCAGGTGCTGCCCGCATTCCTCGATGATCTTGAGTCCGCGGGCCTGCCGTTCGTCCAGCGATCCGTCGCGCCGCAGCATCTGCGCGAAGCCGAGGATGCCGTTCAGCGGCGTGCGCAGTTCATGGCTGATGTTGGCCAGGAAGACGGCCTGCGTCTCGCGGGCCGCCTCGGCGGCGTCGCGCGCCGCGACGAGGTGGCGTTCGGCCTGCCGGCGCAGCGTCGCGTCGCGGATCACGAGCACGAGCAGGCTGCCGGCGCCCGCGCTCACCGGGTTGAGCGAGACCTCCACCGGGATGGTCGATCCGTCGCGGCGGCGCGCCAGCGCGTCGCGCGCCGTGCCGGCGCCGTCGCCGGGGCGCCAGTCGAAGTCGGCCAGCAGCTCGTCTCCGGGCAGCCCGGCCGCCTGCGCGGGGATCAGGCCGAACATGCGTTCGGCCGCACGGTTCAGCTGCAGCACGCGGCCGTCCTGCAGCACGACGATGCTGTCGGCGGTGTTGTCGATGATCGCGGTCAGGCGCAGCCGCTCGGCCTCGAGCAGGGCACGCGTGGCGGCCAGCTGGCGGCGGTCGGAGAGGAACTGCTCCACCGCGCGCGCCATGGCGCCGATCTCGTCATCGCCGCGCACGGCCACCAGGGGCTGGGCATCGCCGGGGTCGTCGGCGGACAGCAGGCTGCGGCTGACCTGCTGCAGCCGCGCGATGATCTGCCGGCCGAGGAAGACCCGCGCGATCAGCCAGGCCGCCACCAGGCTGAAGGCCAGCCAGGCGACCACGCCGTAGGCACTCGCCCGCGCCGCGTCGACGACACGCAGCACCGCCGCCTGATGGGCCCGCGAGAGCTGCTCGGATTGTTCGCGGGCGGCCTGCGCCAGGGCCTGCGCGTGGGCGTGCATCTCCTCGCGGTAGCTCTGCAGCGCGGCGGCCGTCGAGGCGTCGTCGGCCCCGGGCCGGGCGGCGGCGTCGCGCAACTGGGCCAGCACATGGGCCGAGTTCCGGAACAGCTGGCTGGACTGGTGCAGGTCGAGCACCGACATGTCCTCGCTGGCCGCCATCCGTGCGGTCAGCTCGTCGAGCGCATCGAGCTCGCTCACGATCCGGGCGTAGGTCTGGCGCGCCAGCTCGCGCGAATCGGCCGCGAGCATGCGTTCGGCCAGGCGTTCGATCTGCCGGGTCTGCTGCTGCAGGTCCTGGGTATGGCGCGCGCGCGCGAGCTGCTCCTCGGAGAAGCGGCGCGCCGCGTCGCCGGTGGCGAACAGGGCGAGGAAGGCCGTCGCGCCGCCGACGACGATCAGCACGGCCATGGCCGACAGCGCGACCGCGAACTGGGCACCGAGCGAGCGCGGCCGCAGCCGGCTCAGCCACGGGGTCCGGCGCTGCGACGAGAAGGTCCCCATGGCAACGATGCTTGTTTCCCGGTCAGCGTTGTGTCCAGATCCGCCGGTAGACGTCCCGGTAGCCGTTCTCCGGGTCGTAGACGAACCGGGAACCGCCGTCCGAGCCGACATTCTGACCAGACACGAGGCGCACCGGCGCGACGAAGCCGCTCACCGCCTGGCCGGCGAAGAGCCGGTTCAGCTCGTCGATCACCTGCCAGCCCTGCATGTTCAGCGGCTCGGCCACGGTGCCGGTCTGGTAGGTCCCGGCGCGGATGCGCATGAACGCCGACGCGCTGCCGTCGCCGGCCGACAGCAGGCTGATCGCGCCGTTGGGCAGCGCCGCCTCGATCAGCACCGGCACCGCGTAGTCGAAGTAGATGTCGTTGATCGCCAGCGCGTGGGTCCAGCGCGGCCCGTGGGCGGCCAGCAGTTCGCGCGTCACCGCAGGCATGCGCGCCGCGGCCTCCGAGATGGCCACGTCCCGCACCTCGAGCAGCGTGCAGCCGCCGCACTCGCGGATCACGCCGGCCATGGCCTGCGCCTTGGCGGTGGCGATGGCGAAGCGGGAATCGGTGAAGACGACGACCCCGGCGCGGCCGCCGGACTGCGCGACGGCGGCCAGCGCCGTCGTGCGGGCGACGGCGATCGGGTCCGTGCTGACGTTCATCGCGACGGATGTCCCCGCGATGGGCCCGGGGTGGGGCCCCGCGTGCCAGCCGACCACCGGCGGTAGCCGCGCGCCAGCCGCACGCAGCACGGGTTCGAGTTCGTGCGCGTCCGACCCGCAGATCACGAGGCCGTCCGGGCGCGCCGCGAGGGCGTCGCCCACCGCGCGGCGGCGGCCGACCGCCGTCCCGCCCGCGTCGACGATGCGCACCTTCCAGCCGATCGCGCGGGCCGCCTCGCGGATGCCCTGCGCGACCCCGAGCACGCCGCCGTTGCGCAGGTCTTCGGCCAGCACCACGACGGTCTTGCCGGGCTCGGCCGCCGGCCCGGTGGTCGGCCCGGTCCACGCCGGCGCGCGGCGCGACGCGCCGTCGACGGCCTGGCGGGCGGCCTCCAGCGGGTCGGCGGCGGCCCGTTCGGGCAGCAGCGCGCCGAACGCGAGGGCGCAGAGCAGCAGGCGAAGGGCACGCCCGCGGGCGATCGCAACACAACGATTCGTCGACACGTTGTTGCTCTTTCTGCAGCCGCGGGCGCCTCAGCCGCGTTCCGCCACCGCCGCCTCGCGCAGCCCGGCGAGCGCGGGCTCGAGCTGGCCCTTGACCCGTTCGAGCTGCGCGTCGAGCGCCGGGTCCGGTGCCAGTTCCGCGCAGGCGTGCTCGAGGCCCGCCGCCGCCTCGGCCAGGGCGGCGGCGCCGAGCGTCCCGGCCACGCTCTTGAGGTCGTGCGCCAGGCGCAGCATGCCGGCAGTGTCGGCCGCCGCACGCGCGGCGGCGAAGCGCTCGAGGAAACGCGTCTCGCGCTCGACGAACATGCGCGCGATCCGGTCGTAGAGCTGGCTGTCGCCGCCCAGGTTCGCGCGCGCGGCCTGTGCGTCCAGCGCCGCCGGGGCGCGACGGTCGCGGGCCGGCCGGGCGATCCAGCGCGCCAGCGTGGCGAACAGCTCGTCCACCTTGATCGGCTTGGCGATGTGGTCGTTCATGCCCGCGGCGAGCACCTTCTCGCGGTCGCCGACCATCGCGTTGGCCGTCATCGCGATCACGGGCAGCTCGCGCCACTGCGGCTGCCGGCGCAGCATCTGGGTGGCGGTGTAGCCGTCCATCACCGGCATCTGGCAGTCCATCAGCACCAGGTCGAAGGGCTCGCGCGCCAGGGCGGCCAGGGCCTGCTCGCCGTTGTCGGCCGTGCCGAGCGTCACGCCGGCGCGGCTGAGCAGGTCGCGCGCGAGCTCCTGGTTGATCGGGTTGTCCTCGACGAGCAGGATGCGCGCGCCGGCCAGGCTGGCGCGGTGGGCGCTGAGCGCTTCGTCGCGGCGCTCGGCGCGCCGCGTGTGCAGCCCGGGCAGGTGCAGCACGCCGAGGCAGGTGTCCAGCAGCGTCGACGGCGTCACCGGCTTGCTCAGCGTCGCGGCCGCGGCGATCTGCCCGGCAGACAGGCGGCGCACCACCTCGTCGCGGCTGAACGCCGTCAGCATCAGCACCACGGGCGGCGGGTGGCGCAGGGCCGTGTGCGACAGGCGGGCCATGCACTCGAGGCCGTCCAGCGCGGGCATCTTCCAGTCCAGCAGCAGCAGCTGGAAGGGCTGGTCGCGCTCGTCGGCCTGCGCGATCGCCTGCAAGGCGGCCGCGCCGTCGCCCACCGCCGTCGGCTGCATGCCGAAGCCCCGGGTCATCTGCACGAGCAGTTCGCGCGCGATCTCGTGGTCGTCGGCGATCAGCACGCGCAGCCCGCGCAGGCGGGCGATCCGGCCGGCGTCGTCGTCGGCGGGCTGCTGCGCGCGCAGCCCGAAGCGGGCCGTGAAGTGGAAGCGGCTGCCGTCGCCGGGGCGGCTGTCGACGCCGATCTCGCCGCCCATCATCTGCACCAGGTGGCGGCTGATCGCCAGGCCCAGCCCGGTGCCGCCGTAGCGGCGGCTGGTCGAGCTGTCGGCCTGCGAGAAGGGCTGGAACAGCCGGCGCTGCTGCTCGGCGTCGATGCCGATGCCGCTGTCGCGCACCTCGAAGCGCAGCAGCACCTGCGCGGCATCGCGCTCGAGCTCCTCGACCTTGACGACGATCTCGCCGCGCGCGGTGAACTTGACGGCGTTGTTGCCCAGGTTCAGCAGCACCTGCCCGAGCCGCATCGGGTCGCCCACGAGCGCCGACGGCAGGCCCGGTGCCAGCTCGAACACCAGCTCGATGTTCTTCTCGTCGGCCTTCATGCCCACGTTGGTGGCCAGGTCGTCGAGCACGTCGCCGAGGTCGAAGGGCACCCGCTCCATGTCGAGGTGGCCGGCCTCGATCTTGGAGAAGTCGAGGATGTCGTTGATGATGCCCAGCAGCGACTCCGCCGCACGGTGCACCTTCTGCACGTAGTTGGCCTGCTGTGCGTCGAGCCCGCTCTGCAGCGCGAGGTGCGACATGCCCAGGATCGCGTTCATCGGGGTGCGGATCTCGTGGCTCATGTTGGCCAGGAAGTCGCTCTTGGCGCGGTTGGCCACCTCGGCGGCATGGCGGGCGCGCCGGGCCTCGTCGATCGCCGACTCGAGGTGGGCGATGGTGTCCGAGAGGCGCTGCGTCATCGTGTTGATGCTCGTGCCCAGCACCCCGATCTCGTCCTGCGCGACCGGCTCGGCACGCGCCGACAAGTCGCCGCCGGCCACGCGCTCGGCCACGCGGGTGAGCCGGCGCACCGGCGCGACGATGCTGCGGCGCACGCCCCAGGCCAGCGTCACGGCCGCCAGCAGTGCCAGCACGGTAACCGCCACGGCCACCCAGCGCGCGCCGGTGATGCTGCCGAGCGCCCCACCGAGTGCGCCGCCGAGCTGGCCCTTCTGCACGTCGGCCAGCGTGGCCAGGCGGTCCAGCATCGCCGCCGCGCGCGGCGCCACCTGGGTGCGGTAGAGGTACAGGTCCTCGAAGGCCCGCTCGCCGTTGATCACGGCGATGATCTGCAGCGCGAGCTGGGCGATCTCGGTGCGCAGGCGGGCGATGTCGTCGAGCAGGGCACGCTGTTCGGCGTCCAGCAGCGCCCGGCGGCCGGACACGGCGGTCCACGCCGCGGCGTTGGTGGAAAGTTGCGGCCCGTAGGCCAGCTTGAAGTTCAGCTCGCCAGAGGCGCCGTAGGCGATCAGGTTGGTGACCATCGCATCGAACGAGGCCTGGAAGCGCAGCAGGTCCGACAGCAGCTCGCGGTGGGGCGCGGCCGCGGCGCGCTCCTGCTGCCGCTCGATCAGGCGGCTCAGCGCGTCCAGCGCCTGCACGCGGCGCGACTGCACCTCCAGGCGCGACAGCCGCAGCGCGAGGCGGTTCTTCAGCGGGTCGTCGTGCAGGTCGAAGAGCTGCTGCGGCAGGCGCACCCAGCGCTGGTACTCGCCGGTCAGCTCCTGCACCGCGCGGGCCGCATCGCCTTCCGGCCAGCGGCCCGACATGGCCTGCAGCGCGGCCAGGCTGCTCTCGAAGCTGTGGCGCGCGTCGTGGTACTGGGTCACGTCCTGCGGGTCGCTCAGCACCAGGTAGCCGCGCACGTGCAGCTGCATCTTCAGCAGGCTCGCCTGCGCCTGCGTGGACGCGAGCACCGCGGGCAGGCGCAACTGCTCGGCCAGCGCGATGTCGCCCGCCAGGCGCTGCCCACCGGCCAGCGCGAGCGCGACCACCAGCAGGGTGACGGCGGCCAGCGCCCCGAAGCCGAGCGTCAGCTTGTCGCCGACGCCCAGGCGCTGGAAGCGCTCGCGCCAGCTCATCGCGGCAGGCCCAGGGAGGCGCGGTAGGCGCGCCGCTGCGCCTCGCGCCCGAGGCGCAGCGTGATCTCCTCGAAGTCCACGGCCGCGGCCTTCAGCGCGGCGGCCGGCGACAGCTGCCCGGACACCGCCTCGGCGAGGTGCACGTCCAGCGCCTGCCAGTAGCTGAAGGCGCCGGGGATGCGCAGGTAGGGAAACTGCAGCGGGTTGCTGAAGTTCTCGAAGTAGGCATGCAGGTAGTCGCGCACGTCGGCCTCGTTCCAGCCGGCGTCCAGGTAGGTCTGGAGCCGGGCGGTGCCGTCGGGCGGCAGGAAGTGGAAGGTCCGGCCCGGGTCGATGCCGTCCCAGCCGCGCACCGCGTAGACCTGCGACTTCGCCTGGGCCGCCATCAGCGAGAAGAGGTAGTAGGTCGCCTCGGGCGCCTTGGAGTGCTTGGAGATCACCGCGGCCCACGAGCCGCCGGTCGTGTTGCCCACGCGGTTGGGGCGGGGCGTCCTGACCCACTGGCCGACGGGCACGCTGTAATGCTCCAGCGTGCCGGGCATGGCCGCGGCGCCGATCCGGCCGCGCACCCGGCTGCCCTCGTTCTGCGCCAGCGCGCCGAGGTCGCCCCAGGTGAAGGTGAGCGCGGCGCGGCCGGCCAGGAACAGGTCCCAGCTGCGGCCGAGGTCCCAGCCGAGCATGTCCTTGGGCCCGAACCTGACCAGTTCCACCAGGGCCTCGAGCGCACGCACGTGGCCCGGGCTCTCGATCAGCGGCTTCATGGTCTGCGGGTCGAACCAGTACAGGTTCGGGTTGCGCGGGCCGATCACGAACGGCGCCGAGAACGACATGAAGTGGAACATGCCCTGGGCACCGACCTTCAGGTGCATGCTCAGTCCGTGGTCGGGCGTGCCGTCGCCGTTCAGGTCCTTGCCGTCGAAGTATTCGGCCACGTCGCGGAACTGCGCCCAGGTGGCCGGCACGCCCAGTGGGTAGCCGTACTTCGCCGCGAACGCCGCACGGTGTTGCGGGTGTTCCAGCAGGTCGCGGCGGAAGTACATGACCTGGCCGTCGTGGTCGTTGGCGACCATGTACTTGCGGCCCTCGTAGCTCAGCAGGCGGCGCGGCGCCGGCAGCACCTGGTTGATGTCCCAGGCCGGGAAGCGCGGGTCGCCGTAGAACTTGTCGTAGGACAGCAGATGGTCGCCCGCCACCAGCTCGCCCAGCCACCAGGCGCCCGCATACGCCGCGTCGTACCTGCCGACGCCGTGCGTCAGGTCGGACATGAACTGCGGGAACAGCTCCTGGTGCGTCACCTGCACGAGCTCGAGCGTGGCGCCGGTGGCGGCCTCGAACTCGGCCTTGATCTCGCCCAGGGCGCCGGCCTTGGCCTCGCGCACCATCAGCACGGTGACGGTCTGGCCGGCGAACGGGCACGCGCCGGGCTGGCACGGCGCCGCCACCCGCGGCGGCACGATCTCTCCGGCCCGCACCTGGGATGTCTTGTACTCCTCCGTGTCGGGGGCCTGTGCGTCCTGTGCGGACGCCGCCAGCGCCAGCGCCACGAGCGCCGCGGCCACCAGGCCGTTGCCGCGCGTGTCCATGACCTGCTCCTTTCCGACCTAGAACCCGAGCGAAGCCCGGTACGAACGCCGCTGTCTCTCGCGCCCGAGGCGGATCGTGATGTCCTCGAAGTCGACCGCCGCCGCCTTCAGCGCCGCCTCCGGGCTCAACTGCCCGGACACCGCCTCGACCAGGTGCAGATCCAGCGCCAGCCAGTAGCTGAACGTGCCGGGGATGCGCAGGTAGGGCAGCTGCAGCACATTGCTGTAGTTGTCGTGATAGGCCTGCAGGAAGTCGGCGATGTCGGCCGTGTCCCATCCGGCGCGCACGTAGTTCTCGATCCGGCCCGTGCCGCGCGGGGGCAGGAAGTGATAGCGCCGGCCCGGGTCGATGCCGTCCCAGCCGCGCGCGGCGTAGACCTCCGACTTGGGCTGCGAGGCCATCAGCGCGAGCAGGTAGTAGGTCGCCTCCGGGGCCTTGGAGAAGCGCGAGATCACCCCGGCCCAGGAGCCGCCCGTGGTGTTGCCGACGCGGTTGACCGCGCCCGTGCGGACCCAGCGGCGCTCGGGGATGCTGTAGTACTCCCCCGTGCCCGGCAGCTGCGACGAGCCGATACGGCCGCGCACCCGGCTGCCCTCCTGCTGGGCCAGTGCACCCAGGTCGCCCCAGGTGAGCGCCAGCGCCGCCCGGCCGCGGAGGAAATGGTCCCAGCCCTTACCGAGGTCCCACTGCAGCATCTCCTTCGGGCCGGACTTCACCAGCTCGGTGAGCACGGCCAGCGCGCGCACATGGCCGGGGCTGTCGATCAGCGGCTTCATAGTGCGCGGGTCGAACCAGTACAGCTGCGGATTGGTCGGGCCGATCACGAACGACGCGGACAGCGACATGTACTGGAACATGCCCTGCGCACCGGTCAGCAGCGGCAGCACGACGCCGTGGTCCGGCTGGCCGTCGCCGTTCAGGTCCTTGCCGTTGAAGTACTCCGCCAGGTCGCGGAACTGCTCCCAGGTGGCGGGCACGCCGAGCGGGTAGCCGTAGGCCTTGCGGAACGCGGCGCGATGCACCGGATCGGCCAGCAGGTCGCGGCGGTAGTACATCACCTGGCCGTCGTGGTCGTTGGGCACCATGTACATGTGCCCGCCGTAGGCGAGCAGGCGGCGCGGCGCCGGCAGCACCTGGTCGAGCGCCACGGCCGGGAAGCGCGGATCCTTCTGGTACGCGTCGTAGGAGCGCAGGTAGTCGCCCTCGACCAGCTCGCCCAGCCACCACGCGCCGGCGATGCAGGCGTCGTAGCGGCCCGTGCCGCTGGTCAGGTCCGCCGTCAGGGTGCTGAAGAGTTCGCCGAACGGGCGCTGCACGATCTCCAGCGTCGCGCCGGTGGCGGCCTCGTATTCCGCCTTGAGCTCCTGCAGCGGCGAGCTGATGGCCAGGTCGTCGACCGTCAGCACGGTTACGCGCTGGCCGGCGAACGCACAACGGCCCGGCGCGCAGGGCGCCGCCACACGCGGCGGCACCAGGTCGCCGGGCTTGAGGAGGGTGGAATCGGAGCCCTTCGGCTTGGGGGCAGGCTCTGCGCCATGCGCCGCGCCTGCGAAGCACAGGCCTGCGGCCAGTGACCGCAGGCAGCTCGAGATCCATCGACGGCCGAGCACGGCTGAACCTCCTGCCCTGGCCGGGCTGCCATCATCAGCCGGCCTCTGCGCGAAGCGATCTTGCACCGGCGACGCACAAATGCAAGCCCGGGCCAGCCCGGCCCCCCGGCTGGGGCGGTTCAGGGCTGCCGCGGTGCGCCGCGCGTGCGGCCCGCCGCCTCGCGTGCCACCGCCTCGAGTTCGGTGCGCAGCCAGCGGTGCAGCGGGTCGTCCTGGCGGCGCCGGTGCCAGACCATGTACATCGGCAGGCGCGGCGTGGGCAGCGGCGGTTCGGCGCTCGCCAGGCCGCGCAGCACGCCCTCGCCGAGCAGGGCGGGCAGGGTCGCGAGCCAGGGGCCGCCGCGCAGCAGCGCCGGGATGCCGGCGAAACCCGGCACGCTGGCCACGATCTCGCGCGTCACGCCCTGTTCGGCGAGCACGCGGTCGATGTCCAGCGCGCGGCCGTCCTCGTAGCGCACGCTCACGTGCTCGGCCGCGAGGTACTCGGCCCGCGTGGCCGGTGCGCTGCGCCGCGCGCCGTCGAACCAGACGCGGTAGCGGTCCTCGAACAGCCGCTTCTGCAGCAGGTCGGCCGCCTCCGGCGGGCGCGGCGTGATGACCAGGTCGCAGCCCTGCTCGCGCAGCAGCGCCGGCTGCGGCGCCCCGGAGGGAATGACCCGCAGCCGCGCGCCCGGCGAGGCGCTGCGCAGGCGGCGCAGCAGTGCGGGCAGCAGGAGGTCGCGCTGCAGGTCGTTGGCGGCGATGGTCAGCGTGCCGCTCCAGCGCGCCGGGTCGAAGCCGGCCGCCTGGCTGAAGGCGCGCAACTCGTCGAGCAGCACGCGGGCGCGCGCCGCCAGCGCCTCGGCCTGCACGGTGGCGACGATGCCGCGGCCCGAGCGCACGAAGAGCGCATCGCCGGCGATCGCGCGCAGCTTGTCCAGCCCGTGGCTGACGGCCGACTGCGTGACGCCCAGGCGCTGCGCCGCGCGCGTCACCGAGCCTTCCTCGTGCACCGCGAGCAGCAGTTCCAGCGCGTGGCCGTCGAGGTCGAGATGATCGAATCGGCTCATGGGTGGAATGAACGACCCTGGCTTTATCTCATGCATGGGATTGCCGACACTGACCGCCATCAACAACACCGGCGGGAGACGCGCATGAGCTTCGACATTCCCGGCACCACGCTGTTCGACGGCGCCCAGGCCCGCAAGGGCTACGCGCTGAACAAGATGTGCTTCTCGTTCAACGACGCGGCCAACCGCGCCGCCTTCCTGGCCGACCCGGAGGGCTACTGCACGCGCTACGGCCTGAACGACGAGCAGCGCGCCGCGATCCGGGCGAAGAACGTGCTGCAGCTGATCGCGGCCGGCGGCAACGTCTACTACCTCGCCAAGTTCGCCGGCATCTTCGGCCTGGACGTGCAGGACATCGGCGCGCAGCAGACCGGCATGAGCAAGGACGCGTTCAAGGCCAAGCTGGCCGCCTACGCGCAGCACTGAACTTCAGGGAGACGAACACCATGGCCCATATCGTCGGCGCCGTCACCACCTCGCATGTGCCGGCCATCGGCCGCGCGATCGCGAAGAACCTGCAGGACGATCCGTACTGGAAGCCTTTCTTCGCCGGCTGGCCGCCGGTGCACCGCTGGCTCGAGCACGCGAAGCCGGATGTCGCGGTCGTGTTCTACAACGACCACGGCCTGAATTTCTTCCTCGACAAGATGCCGACCTTCGCGGTCGGCGCCGCGCCCGAGTACCGCAATGCCGACGAGGGCTGGGGCATCCCGCAGGTGCCGGCCTTCCGTGGCGAGCAGGACCTGTCGTGGCACCTGATCGAATCGCTGGTGCAGGCCGAGTTCGACGTCACGAGCTGCCAGGAGATGGTGGTCGACCATGCGTTCACCTTGCCGATGGCGCTGCTCTACCCGAGCCAGGCCTGGCCGGTGAAGGTGGTGCCGGTGTGCATCAACACCGTGCAGTTCCCGCTGCCCTCGGCGAAACGCTGCTTCGCGCTGGGCGAGGCGGTGGGCGCCGCTGTGCGGGCCTGGAAGAGCGACGCGCGCGTGCTGGTGCTGGGCACCGGCGGGCTCTCGCACCAGCTCGACGGCGAGCGCGCCGGCTTCATCAACAAGGACTTCGACCTCGCCTTCATGGAGAGCCTGCTGCACGACCCGCGCTGGGCCACGCAGTTCGACACCCACCAGCTGGTGGAGAAGGCGGGCACGCAGGGCGTGGAGCTGCTGATGTGGCTGGCGGCGCGCGGCGCGCTCGGCGAGCGCGTCACCGGCGTGCACCAGAACTACCACATCCCGATCTCGAACACGGCGTCGGGATTGATGGTGATGGAGCCCGCCGCCTGACGTCGGGCTCGGGTGATGGAGCCGGCGGCCTGAACCCCGCAGGGACGGGCCCGGGCACGCGTGTGACGTGACGTCGATCAAGGGCGGCGCCGGCGCGGGTGGTCCCGTGCGCGCCGCCGGCGCCATGATCGGCCCGTCATGGATGCCCCTGCGTGCCTCCCGCCGGGCGAGGCCGGCTTCAGCGAAGCCGACCTGTGCGAGCTCGTCGCCGCCACGGCGCGCGAGTTGCAGCGTGGCCTGCCGGCGCCGGCCGGCGTGACCCTGGCCACCACGCTGGACCGCGACCTGGGCTTGGACAGCCTGGGGCGCGTCGAGCTGCTGCTGCGGGTCGAGCGCGCCGCCGGCCTGGCCTTGCCGGAGGACACGCTGCAGACCGCGGAGACCGTGGCCGATCTCTGGCGTTCGGTGCAGCGCGGCCGTCCGCTCGCGGCGGCCACCGCGCCGCCGGCGGCGCGCGCCGGCCGCGCGATGCCCGCGCCCGCCGCGCCGTCCGGCAATCCGGCGCAGTCGGCGCAGACCCTGCTGCAGGTGCTCGACGCCCACCTGCGCGTGCAGCCCGACCGCACCCACATCGTCTGCCTGGCCGACGGAGGCGAGACGTGCATCGACCACCGCCGGCTGGCCGACGCCTCGGCCGCGCTGGCCGCAGGGCTGCAGCGCGCCGGGCTGCGTCCGCGCCAGACGGTGGCGATCATGCTGCCGACCTCGCCCGAGTACTTCTTCACCTACTTCGGGATCCTGCGCGCCGGGGGCATCCCGGTGCCGATCTACCCGCCGGCGCGTGCGTCGCAGCTCGAGGAGCATGTGCGGCGCCACACCGGCATCCTGGCCAACGCGCAGGCGGTCTTCCTCGTCAGCAGCCCCGAGGTCATGCGCGTGGCGCGGCTGCTGCAGGCGCACGTCGAAGGGCTGCGCGCGGTGCTGACGCCGCAGCAGCTGGCCGCCGGCAGCGCCGCGCCGCAGGCCGTGCCGGTGCGTGGCGACGACATCGCGTTCGTCCAGTACACCTCGGGCAGCACCGGCGCGCCCAAGGGTGTGGCACTGACCCATGCCAACCTGCTGGCCAACATCCGGGCCATGGCCGGGGCGATCGCCGCGCGGCCCGAGGACGTGTTCGTCAGCTGGCTGCCGCTGTACCACGACATGGGGCTGATCGGGGCCTGGCTCGGCAGCCTCTATGTCGGCATGCCGCTGGTGGTGATGTCGCCGCTGGCCTTCCTCGCGCGGCCGCAGCGCTGGCTGGAGGCGATCTCGCGCTGGCGCGGCACGCTGTCGGCCGGGCCGAACTTCGCCTACGAGCTGTGCCTGGCGCGCGTCGGCGCCGCCACGCTCGCCACGCTCGACCTGTCGAGCTGGCGGCTCGCCTTCAACGGCGCCGAGGCGGTCTCCCCCGACACCGTGATCCGCTTTCAGCAGCGCATGGCCGCCTGCGGGCTGAGGCCCGAGGCGATGGCGCCTGTCTACGGACTGGCCGAGGCGTCGCTCGGGCTGCTGTTCCCGCCGCTCGGGCGGGGGCCGCGCATCGACCACATCGCGCGCGACGCCTTCGTGCGCGAGCACCGGGCGCACCCTGCGGCGGACGACGACGCCACCGCGCTGCGCTTCGTCGCCAGCGGCCGGCCGCTGCCCGGACACGAGGTGCGCATCGTCGATGCCGACGGTCGCGTGCTGCCCGAGCGCGTCGAGGGCCGGCTCGAGTTCCGCGGCCCCTCGGCCACGCACGGCTACTGGCACAACCCCGAGCAGACCGCGCGCCTGTTCGACCAGGGCTGGCTCGACAGCGGCGACCGCGCCTACGCGGCGGACGGGGACCTCTACATCACCGGCCGCGTCAAGGACATCGTGATTCGCGCCGGCCGCAACCTGTACCCGCAGGAGATCGAGGACGCGGTCGGCGCGGTCGACGGCATCCGCAAGGGCGGCGTCGCGGTGTTCGGCCGTCCCGATGCCGGCAGCGGCACCGAACGCCTCGTGGTGCTGGCCGAGCGCGACCCGCGCCGCGGGCGTGGCGACGCCGAGCTGCGCGAGGCGGTGGCCGGCGCGGTCGTCGACACGATCGGCGAGCCGGCCGACGAGATCGTGCTGGCGCCGCCGCACACCGTGCTCAAGACCTCCAGCGGCAAGGTGCGGCGCTCGGCCTGCCGCGAGCTGGTCGAGCAGGGGCGGGTCGGTGCCGCCACGCCCGGCGCCGCGCGGCAGTGGCTGCGCCTGGCGCTGGGGGCCGTGGGGCCGCGGTCGAGGGCGGCCGTGCGCGCGGGCGCCGACGCGCTGTTCGGCCTGCGTGCGTTCCTGCTGTTCTGGCTGTTCGCCCCGACGGTGTGGCTGCTGACGCTGCTCATGCCGAGCCCCGCGGCCGCGTGGGCGTGGTGCCGCGGCGCGGCGCGCACGTTGCTGCGCCTGGCCGGCGCGCCGATCGCGGTGCAGGGGCTCGAGCGCTGGCCCGCCGATCGCCCCTGCGTGCTGGTGTGCAACCACGGCAGCTACCTCGATGGCGTCGCCCTGGTGGCCGCCTTGCCGCGTCCCTGCGTGTTCGTGGCCAAGCGCGAACTGTCCGCGCAGTGGGTGGCCGGGCCGTTCCTGCGCCGCCTGGGGGCGGCCTTCGTGGAGCGCTTCGACGCGCTGCGCAGCGCCGACGAGGCCCGCCGCCTGGCCGAGGCGGCGCGCGGCGATCGGGCGCTGCTCGTGTTCCCGGAGGGCACCTTCCGCGCCGGCGTCGAGCTGCTGCCCTTCCATCTCGGCGCCTTCGTCGCCGCGGTGCAGGCCGGGGCCGCGGTGCTGCCCCTGACCCTGACCGGCACGCGCGCGCTGCTGCCCGATGGCCGCTGGTGGCCCCGCCGCGCCGCGCTCGCCCTGCACGTCGACGCGCCAATCGACGCGGCTGCCGGCGAGGAGCCGTTCGCCGCGGCGGTGCGGCTGCGCGATGCGGCGCAGTCGGCCATCGCGCGGCGCCTCGCCGACGCGGCCGAGGCTTGACGGCCGGCAAGGCGGACCCGGGCGACGGCGCCGGCAGCGGTCGCCCGCGCGTCCTCAGGCCGTCTGCAGCAGCCGGATGAGCAGGTCGATCACGTCGCTGCCGTCGGGCGAGCGCAAACGGTGCTGGCGCAGCGAGCGCAGCAGGTCGGTGCCGGCGAGCTGGCGGTAGTCCGCCCGCACCAGGATGTTGGCGATGGCGCGCTGCGCGGCCAGCGAGCGCGCCTTGGGGAACAGCTGCGCGATCTCGCGCAGGCTCTGCGCATCGGCCAGGCGCTGCTTGGCCAGCGCCTCGAGCGCGCGCAGCTGCGCCGCGGGCGTGCTCATGCGCGCGATGCCGGCGGCCACGCTGCGCAGTTCCTCGACGCGGGTCATCGGCCGGTGGCGCAGGTAGACCTGCGCGATCTCGACCTCGTCCTCGCGCGGGCTGGTCAGCGCGCGCAGCGTGCGCTCGTGCGCCGCAGCGCTGCCCAGGCAGGCCAGCACCGCGGCGTCCGCCACCACATCGGCGCGCGGCGCGCCGGTGGCCTGCAGCCGCTCCGCCAGCCCGGCGTTGCTGCCGGCCGGCGTGTCGCAGACCAGGTCCACCTCGTGGCGGCCAAGTTCGTTGCGCGTCATGCGGCGGGCGATCATCGCGACGAACTCGTCCTGCTCCTGGGCCGGCGTGAGCCAGCCGAGCGAGCGGGCCACGGCCGTCATGCGCGTGCTGGTGGACGCGCGGTCGGCATCGCGGGCGAGCGCCAGGAAGCGCTCGCGTGCCGGCTGGTCGGCGGCGATGTGCGCCAGTCCCTCGGCCACCTCGGGCTGCGTGCGCCGCGCCGGGCCGAGGCTGGCCAGGTAGCGCTCCACATGCTCGAGCAGCATGCGCGCGTCGCTCGCGTCACGCTGCAGCAGCGTGTGCAGGAATTCGAGCTTCTGCGCCTCGGGCCGGTCGTCGGCCAGGCTGCACATCTCGGCGCGGAAGCCGGCATGCGGGTCGGCGTCGGTCAGGCCGGCCACGCTGATCATCGAGCTCGGGCCGAACAGCTTGAGCAGCGTCGGGCTGGGTCGGCCGCTGCCCACCTCGCCGGCCGGCGCCGTCTCGAAATACCGTTCCATCAGCGGGCCGGCATAGCGGCCCAGCGGCGCCTTGGACGAGAAGCCGTAGAGCACCGGCACGTCCTTGAACACATGGCGCAGGCGCTCGCGGTTGCTCTGGCCGTAGCGCTCCGACAGCCAGGCGGCGCGGCGCTCGGCGTCGGTGCGTGACACCCCGGCGCGCTGCAGGCTGCGCAGCACCTCGCCGGAGGCGGCATAACGCGGCTCCGACTTCAGGGTGTTGCAGCCGAAAAGGTAGACCTCCTTCAGCTGCGCGAACAGGCCGTCCGGCCGGCAGGACTCGTGCTCCATCTCGTGCACGGTGAGGAATTCGCGGAAGTCCGCTCGGTCCGTGTAGAACTCGCTGCCGTCGTCGAAGTGGCCGGAGATCACCAGCACGTCGCAGCTCACGCCGCGCCGGCGCGCCGAGGCCAGCCAGTCGGGCTGGCCGCGCTGCACCAGCTCGACAAAGCGGTAGTCGCCCGCCGGCAGGTGGCGCTGGAAGCTCTCCTTCTCGTCGGACGAATTGATCGTGACGGTGCAGACGGTCTTCGGCGCGGCCAGCGCCGCGCCGGTGCCCAGGCCGAGCAGGCCAGGCAGGGCGATCAGCGGCAGGCGGCGCAGCAGGCGCAGGGAGCGTCGAACGAGGCGCATCGGGTCAGTCTTCCACAAGCAGCTTGCGCGTGGATTGAGTTGACGCGACCCGCGCTGCAACCGGGTGTGACACAGGTCTCACGGCGTCGGCAGCCGTTCGATCAGGGCCTCGACCAGGCTGTCGCCGCCGCGGGGCGCAGGCCGGCGGTTATCGCGCAGCAGGCGCGCCAGGTCGGTATCGGCCACGCCGGAGCGGTCGGCCCGGATCAGGATGCCGGCGATCGCGTTCTGCACCGCGGGCGAGGGCGTCTGCGCATACAGCCGCGTCAGCCCGTCCAGCACCTCGCGGTCGGCCACGTAGTGGCGCCCGAGCGTCTCCAGCGCGCGCACCTGTGCCTCGCCGGGCGGCATGGCAGCGATCGAGCCGGCCATGCGGCGCAGCTCGGCGGCGTCCTCGATCGGACGCTGGCGCAGGTAGGCCTGGGCGATGCGCACCTCGGCCTCGCTGCGGCCGACCAGCGCCTCGAGCACGCGCGCGCGTGCCTCCGAGCTGCCCAGGCAGGCGCGCACCGCGGCATGCGCCGCATCGTCGCCACCCACGCTGGCGGCACCGCGCCGGCCGAAGGCGCCGTCGAGGTCGCCGTCCTCGTTCAGGTTGCAGGCGAGGCCGACCTCGGGCACGTCGAGCTGCGGTCGTGCCAGCAGCTCGCCGAGCATCAGCGCCAGCTCCTGCCAGCGCTGGTCGGCGTCCAGCCAGCCGAGCTCGTGCGCCAGGTTCACCAGGCGCACCCGCACCGGCGGCTCGTCGGCGCTGCGCGTGTAGGCGAGGAAGCGGTCGCGCGCGCCGCGGTCCTGCGCGATCGCGGCCAGCGCCTCGGCCACCGCCGGGGCCCGGCGGGCCGCCGCGTCGAGGCTGGCCATCAGACGCTGGATCCGGTCGAGCTGCAGTCGCACCTCGCCGACATGGCGCTGCAGCAGCTCGTGCACGAAGCGCAGGCGGGCCGCGTCGCTGCGCCGTTCGTCGGCGAACTGGCACATGTCGCGGCGTGCGGCGATGGCCGGGTCCTGCTCGGTCATGCCGGCGGCGGCCGTCATCGCGAAGGGCGCGAAGTAACCCAGCAGGCGCCCGCTCGGGTGGCCGCGTGCGACCTCGGTCGCGCCGCCGGCCCGCAGGTAGCGCTCCAGCGTGGCGCCGGCGATCGGGCCGACCGGCGCGGACGAGGAGAAGCCGTAGATCACCGGCACGTCCCTGAAGATCTGGCGCATGCGCTCGCGGCTGCTTTCGCCCTGGGCCGCGTTGAGCGCCTGCAGCTGGCGGCGCGCCTCCTTGGGTGAATGGCCCTCGCGCACCAGGCTGCGCACCACCTCGGCCGAGGCGCTGCCCTGCGGCGACGGGTTCAGCGTGTTGCAGCCGAACAGGTAGACCTCCTTGAGCCGCTCGAACAAGCCCGGGCAGGAGGCACTGCACGACACGCGCTCGAGTTCCGAGACGGGCAGGTATTCCTTGGTCTCGAGCCGGTCGGAGAAGAACTCGTTGGCGCCGTCGTAGTGGCCGGAGATGACCAGCACGTCGCAGCGCACGCCGGCGCGGCAGGCCGAGGCCAGCCAGTCCGGCCGGCCACGCTCGACCAGCTCGACGAAGCGCCAGCGTGATTCGCCCAGGTGGCGCCGCAGGCTCTCCTTCTCGTCGGCGGAATTGACGGTGATCGTGCAGACGGTCTGCGACTCGGCGGCCGGCGCGGCCGGGGCCGGCAGGGCGAGCAACAGGGCCAGCGCCCCCAGGGCGGCGTGGCCAGGAGCGAACCAGGGCATGGGCAAATGCTAACAAGCGCCCCGACGTCCCCGCTTGCGCCGGCGCAGTGCCCCGCTGCGCGGCGCCGGATTGAGGAGACTCTGATCCAGGTCAGAACTTCGTGCACTGAACTGCACAATGATGCATGCCGCACCACCCATCAAGTGCATCAAACTGCATACCAGGAGCGAGCATGAGCGAGACCATCGAGACCCTGACCGAAGTGCCCGAAGCCATCCGGAACGACCGCTTCGTCGAGGTGCGGACCGACGATTCGATTCCCAACAACGTCGACCTGGCGTCGGACAAGCAACTCCAGCGCGCGCTGGAAAGCTGGCACCCGAACTACCTCGACTGGTGGCAGGACATGGGCCCGGACGGCTTCCAGGACGCCGAGGTCTACCTGCGCACGGCGGTGGGCGTGGACCCGGCCGGCTGGGCCAAGTTCGGCTACGTGAAGATGCCGCAGTACCGCTGGGGCATCCTGCTCGCGCCCAAGGTCGAGGGCCGCACCATCCCCTGCGGCCGCCACAAGGGCGAGCCGGCCTGGCAGGAGGTGCCGGGCGAGTACCGCTCGCTGCTGCGCCGCCTGATCGTGATCCAGGCCGACACCGAGCCGGCCTCGGTGGAGCAGCAGCGCTACCTCGGCAAGACCGCGCCCTCGCTCTACGACATGCGCAACCTGTTCCAGGTGAACGTCGAGGAAGGGCGGCACCTGTGGGCGATGGTCTACCTGCTCGTGAAGTACTTCGGCAAGGACGGCCGCGAGGAGGCCCAGGCGCTGCTCGAGCGGCGCAGCGGCCAGCAGGACAACCCGCGCATCCTGGGCGCCTTCAACGAGCGCACGCCGGACTGGCTGAGCTTCTTCATGTTCACCTACTTCACCGACCGCGACGGCAAGATGCAGCTCGCCGCGCTGGCCGAAAGCGGCTTCGACCCGCTCTCGCGCTCCTGCCGCTTCATGCTGACGGAGGNATGCAGCTCGCCGCGCTGGCCGAAAGCGGCTTCGACCCGCTCTCGCGCTCCTGCCGCTTCATGCTGACGGAGGAAGCGCACCACCTGTTCGTCGGCGAGACCGGCGTCGGTCGCACGATCGAGGCCACCTGCGCGGCGATGAAGAAGGCCGGCATCACCGACCCGTACGACACCGAGCGCATCCGCGCGCTCGGCGTGGTCGACCTGCCGCTGCTGCAGCGCAAGGCCAACTTCCACATGAGCGTGACGCGCGACCTGTTCGGCTCCGAGATCTCGAGCAATGCCGCCGATGCCTTCAGCGCCGGGCTGAAGGGGCGCTTCAACGAGGCCCAGCTGACGGACGACCACCAGCTCCAGGACGCCACCTACAGCGTGACGCGGGTGATCGACGGCAAGCTGGTCGACGAGGCCGTGGCGGCGCTGCGCGCGATCAATTGCCGGCTGCTGGACGACTACATCGCCGACTGCCAGGGCGGCATCGACCGCTGGAACAAGGTGATCGAGAAGGCCGGCATCGACTTCCGCATCACCCAGCCGCACAAGGGCTTCAACCGCCGCATCGGCGAGTTCGCCGGGCACCGCATCAGCCCGGCGGGCGAACTGCTGAGCGAGGCGCAATGGGCGCAGCAGCAGGGCGACTGGCTGCCCAACGACAGCGACAACCAGTTCATCCATTCGCTGATGACGCCCTGCACGAAGGCGGGCGAGTACGCCAGCTGGATCGCCCCGCCGCGCATGGGCATCAACGGGCAGCCGGGCGAGTACGAGTACGTCAAGATCGACTGAGTAACCGTCTTCCGAGTCAA
>QJOU01000013.1 GCA_003265685.1 Piscinibacter caeni
GGCACCGAAAACAAGGGGACCCCATGACGGGGATTCGGGACCAGCTTGGAGCGCGCCTCTCCGTCGTAGCATTACCTGCTGCGGTCATCGGAACCGGCAGTGAGCACGAGTGTGTCGTTGGGCGCAGGTATTCGGTTGGTCCTGGAGTCGACCTGGTATTCGCTGGGACGTCTGAGCTGTCACACGCCAGAGAACAGGCGCTTGTGTTCGCTGTGTCGATGACTGTCCTGCACGAAACCACAGATCAGCTGGGACGCTGAGCGCAGAAGCGAACTTGCAACAGAAGCTGGCCGCTCGGTGGCGCACGCCGAAAGCTCAGCGCCTCGGCTTTCTGGCGCCGGCGCTCGGCTTCGAGGTGTTCGAGCGCGCCTATCCAAAGGCTACCCGGCTCCGCGATGTGAAACGGCAGGTTGACCCATCGAGCCGGTTCACATCGAGCTCTGGAGGAAGTACCTCTAGCTCTTGCCCACGCGGTAGAACTATCCGAGCTCAACGGCAGCTCAGAACGCCCCCGGCCGATGTCGAGCAGGTCACACCGCCAGGACCGAACATGAGTCCGCGGCCACCCTCGAGCCTTCCAGTTGCACGTCGTTGCGCGTACCGCAGCGAAGGGCGGCATCAAGCGGCCGGAAGTGTTGCGTGCAATCGAGGACTTCCAGGCGCACATGCAGGCTGACCCTGCGCTAGGCGGCGTGAAGGCACTGCCTGCGTTAGTGCGCTCGGTGAACCGGCTGACTCACAGCGACGATCCTCGCTGGATGCAGATCCCTGACAACGCCAACGAGGTTGGGGGACTGATGTTCACCTATATGGCATCCAGCCCGATTCCCGGAGCGTTGAAGGAGTTCTCGAACATCTGCCGCAGATCCGCGGTGTGCTCGAAGGACTCCGCGAAGACATGCGCGACATCAAGGAGCGGATATCGGCCCTCGAGGGTGGCTTCGGCACGCTGGCGGTAGCAATCGCCAGCCAGAGCGCGCGCATGGACCGCATCGACTCCCGGCTCGAGCGCCTGGAGCACCCGGACGCAGTGCTATGAAACTGCAACGAGGGCAACGGTTGCAGTCACGGTACTCGTTATCTTGAAGCGGCAATGCGATCACCGCCTCGTATCTTAGGCCAGGAGGCGCGGGGAGAAAGGAAGGGACGGCATGGATGCGAGGTGATGTTCTGGGACGCCGCTCTACAGGGTGTGCGAGAGGGCGGCCGAGTGTCACCGGAGGCTCGATGGTCCGCATCCACCCTTAGAGGGATTCCGTGCGGCGGATGCCACACGCCCGTGCCCGTTCAGGAGCTCGATCTTCCTCGGTGGGCGACGAACCACCAGGTCACGGCGCCCGGCAGCGCGCACATGAGGTCAATGGCAACAACGGCCAAAACAGTCAATGCGGCATCTCGCGTACCGAAGGAGCCGGGGTCTGCCAGGAACGTCCCGCCGCCTGCGCTGATAGCCACTGCGAACATGGAGGCGGCCAACAGGGACCGACGTAGGCTTCGCATGCCAAGCGCTAGAAGCGACAGACCGCAGACGGCAGAGAGCACCGCAAGGGTGACATAGATGATGGGGAAGCCGACCAGCATTAGGCCGAAGGCGCGAATCGGCGCATCGTCGAACGTCCCTTCGATGATCGCCGGCTCCTGGGCCGCCTCGTAGAAGCCCAGCAAGTAGAGCGGAGCTAACGCAGCCAGGGCGCAACGAGGCTTGCTGAGACCAGCTTCGGAGTCGGCTGAATGGACGACACGCTAACGTGCGGTCTAACGTTTGACATGAGAGGCGGCGCAAGGGCGCAGCCCTCGAGCGACGATCCGTCGAAGCAAGGCTCGGCTTGATCTTCACGTGACGCATGTACTTGCCCGTACCCTCCGTTGAGTCTCGGGCCCTGGGCTGCGGCACATCGCCATGTCGCCCTGAACCAAACCTCAGAAGTAACCACTCGGGATCAGCCTGTTTTCATAGGCCTCGCGCTCGAGTGCCTCCCGGAAGTCGGGATGAGCGATGGAAATCAGCGCCCTCGCTCGCTCGGCGACCGACCTGCCCTTCAGGTTCACCATGCCGTATTCGGTGGCTACATACATCATGTCCGTTCGCGGTGTGGTCACGATGTTGCATTGGGTCAGACTCGGGACGATTCGGCTGCGCCGTTCTCCACGCTTGTCGTAGGTCGAGGCGAGGCAGATGAATGACTTGCCACCCTTCGATGCATAGGCCCCGCGCACGAATTGCAACTGCCCGCCCGTTCCGCTGATGTGCCGATGGCCGTCGGATTCGGAAGCCGCCTGGCCCTGCAAATCGATCTGCGTGGTGTTGTTGATCGCTAACACGCGATCGTTCTGCATGATGATGTGAGGCAGGTTCGTGTAGTCGACCGGGCAGAAATGAAAGTCCGCATTGCGGTCGATCGTGTCATACAGGTGGCGCGAGCCGAGCGCAAACGTGCAGGCGATCTTGCCGGGATTGAGCTGCTTGCGTGCGCCGGTGATGCGCCCGTCTCGGTAGAGATCGATGATCCCGTCGGTCAGCATCTCGGTGTGGATGCCCAGGTCCTTCACGGGACTTTCGCGCAGCAGGCTGCAGACGGCGTTGGGCATGCCGCCGATCCCGATCTGAAGGCAGGAACCGTCCTCGATCTCGCTGATAATCAGACGTGCGACCGCCCGGTCCACGTCCGTCGGTGGCGGATTGGGCAATTCCGCCGCAGGTGCATCGTCACCTCGGATGATGTAATCCACCTCGCTGATGTGTACTCCGGTCTGTTCGCCCATCACGTGCGGTAGCCCTGACGATTCCTCCACGATCACCATGCGCGCGCGCTCGATCAACGCACGATGCCAAAAGCTGGCCGCGCTCAGGTTGAAGTAACCGTCCGCGTCCATGGGACAGGTCTTGAGAATGACGATGTCTACCGGGTCAATGAAGCGCCGGTAGTAGTCCGGAATCTCGCCGAGGTTGACCGGCAGGTAATTGGCGATCCCGGCGTCGTGCTTCCTGCGGTCATAGCCGGAGAAATGCAGGTTGATCCAGACGAAATGATCGCCGGTCGGGTCTGCCTCCAGTACGGCGCGAGGTCGCATGGTCAGACATGCGCGTATCTTGACGCTGCGCAATTCCTCCATTCGCTGGGCGAGCTCGGCGTCGAAGACATCGGGCTGACAGAGCGAGGCTCCATAGTCGAGCCACATGCCCGATGTGACCAGGCCGGCTGCCTCCTTCGGCGTGATCCTGCGCGCGCCCACCGCTGCGATCCTTTGTGCCATGTTCCTTCCCCCCGGTGATTCAACTGACAGCCTACAAGGTTGAACTGCGTGATCGGTGTAGCCAAAGCGAAAGTGTGCATAGCCTAATTCCCACCTGAATGAATCGGCCGACATTGAGCTGAGCGGACGCCGGTGGAGGTCCGCCCAAGCGAAGGGGTAAAGGAAGGTCTGACAAACCCAGAGCTGATCCGCATTGCGTGATCGAGACCAGACGAAGACGGGTCGCCCCGCCGTTAAGCCTCGAGACGTTGCTGCGCATCCACTGCGTGCAACAGTGGTCCGGGCTGAACGATCCGGCGATGGAAGAGGCGCTGCACGACGTTTCGCTGTACCGGGAGTCGCCAAGCTCGACTCGAACTCGGCGCGAATGCTGCCCTTCTTCCCTTTGCCGCGCTCGGTTACTAAGTCCGCTTCGATGAAGGGATTGAGCCGTCGGCGCAGGTCCGGTCGAATCGCCACGTGCCACTTCGGGGCCACCAGTCCCGGGGCTGCATCAAGGCCTGAAGTCTGCCTTCATGCCGAAGTACCAGTTCTTGCCCTTCTCCGTCTGCCTCACCTCAGGGTCGTGCCCTCCGTCGGCGTTCTTTGTCGAACTTGGCGCGGAGATCAGCGTGGTGTCCCACCGCCGTGCCGGTGCGCAGCAGCAGACCATTGGCCTACCGCATGTCATTGACCAAGCGCAGCATGTCAGGCGCGAGGGTCATGTCTTACGACCTTCCTCAGTTAGGACTATTAAGTGCCGCTCCTTGAGTCTGTCTGAGATCACGGTCGAACTGGAATCCACGATAGCCGTCCTCCACGATCTCCTCGCAGTATCGTCGATAAGGGCCCATTCCGCCGGCATACGGAGTGAATCTCGACGATTTGCCGGTCACATTTTTCCCTGTGTACCATGAGTCGGTGAGCGGGTAAAGCGTCGAATTGGCGATCTCGTCGACCATATCGGTCCAACTGCACTCTGCTTCGACGTCGGGTTCAATGGTTTGCTTTCCATCCCGTTCCATCGACGCAATACAATCGGCAATCCATTCCACGTGCTGCTCAATCGACACGATCATGTTGACGAGTACGCACGGGCTACCCGGTCCAGTGATCGTAAAGAGATTCGGGAATCCCTCCATCATCAGACCCAGATAACTCTGCGGCCACCCCTGCCACTTACGCCGCAACGATCTTCCATTGCGCCCGCATATGTCCATCCTCAGAAGAGGTCCGGTGATCGCGTCATATCCCGTGGCGAAGACCAATACGTCAAGATCGTAGTCTTTGTTGAGCGTCCTTACGCCAGTGGTCGTGATAGATTCGATCGGTGATGTGCGCACGTCGACCAAGCTAACATTGTCCTGATTGAAGATCTGATAATAACCAGCATCAACACACAAACGCTTTGTCCCGAGTGGGTATCCCCGCGGCACAAGCAACTCGGCGGTCTCCGGGTCCTTCACTGTCTCACGAATTTTGCGTTCGACGAACTCAGCAGCTGTCCTGTTCGATTTTATGTCGAGCAACAGATCGCTGTAGCTGAGGACAAAGCAGAAGCCGGCGCCATTCCATGCGGCTTCAAAGTTTCGCTCGCGCGAGCGGTCCGTATCCTCAATGGCTTTCTTTTCGTTCCCGACGTAGGGAATGCCAACCTTAGAGTATCGGCAATGTGCGCGTATGCTGCGATAGTTGGATTTGGCCTCGGCAAGCTCTTCCGGATTGAGGGGGGCATTGCATGACGGCACGCTGTAATTCGGAGTTCTCTGGAAGATCGTCAGGTGCCCGACGGATTGCGCAATCGCTGAGGAGAACTGGATGCCCGTCGAGCCTGTGCCGATAACTCCAACTCGTTTCCCTGTTGGATCCACCGGTTCATGCGGCCAGTTCCCGGTGTGATACCAGGAGCCTTTGAATTCGTTGAGTCCCGGAAAGTCCGGCACGATGCCCGCCGATAGGCATCCGACCGCTGAAATCAGGAACCGCGCACGTGCGCACGTGCCATCGCTTGAGATAACTTCCCACTGGTTCGATGTTTCATCAAACATCGCCGCAGTGACCGTCATGCAAAAGCGGATGTCACGCCGCAGATCGAAGCGATCAGCCACATGCTTGGCGTATTCCAGGATCTCAGGTTGCGCGGCGTAGCGTTCGGTCCAGTTCCATTCTTGTTCAAGTTCCGGAGAGAAGGAATACGAGTAGCTCAAACTTTCGATGTCGCATCTGCAACCCGGGTATCGATTCCAATACCATGTGCCACCGACGTCGTCTCCTCGCTCGTAGACGCACACACGCATTCCGAGTTGACGCAGCCGATAGAGCATGTACATTCCGGCGAAGCCGGCACCGATGACGATGGCATCGTACTGGGTGTTTGAGCCGCTCTGAGCGGGTCTTGACTCAATCAAAGCGGTTTCCACTTGCGATCCTTTCGAGATGCGTGCGCGGTGTGTTGCTTAGTTCTTTGGGAACTTCGACTCCTTTGTGAGTCCCCAGCCCTGCAACAGTCCCGTTACATAATGGGTCTCTACCATACGGCGACTGATGGCCCATCGCCCGGCCCGACGTTGGAATTCGTCCAGATACGTTGCCGCCAAGATGATAGGTCGTCCGCTTGCCTCGGTCCCGTGCATGTTCACTTCGGAAATGCCTGTGGCGCGGTCGCCATCGACTTTCAGAAGTAGATTGGTTGTGAAATGCCAGGTTTCAGGTATGGCAACAACAACTTGGTCGTACACGCGGCGGATTTCGTCCGCACCGCGGAAGTCTCCGAATAGGCCAGGCATCAAGTATTCGGCGTCTTCATGGAAGACCGATAGCAGAAGATTGACATCATGTCGGTCCCATCCAAGTGCGTATCCGGATACGAGATCCCGAATTGCGTCTTTCGACTCCAACACATCGAGCCTTTGCTCGGCGGTGAGTTCGCCAAACTTGGTCATTTAGTCCACCTCGTGTTTTTGGTTACATTAATCCGCGTGGGATAACAAGCCCATTAGCCCAAGCAGTGCGTCACTTCTCGATGCAGCGTCCACCCGTAAACCGCGGACTACGAACGGTATCTTCCGACCACGTTCCACATAATCATGAAGGACACGCGACATGGGCCGCCCCTCTCTAAGGGGGTGGCTTTGGGGGGAGAGTTGGCGCCACTCGGTCGCATCCGATGTAGGGAACTGGAATCGGTCGTTGAGTCCCCGCCTCTGTGGAGCAGAGGACGCCGTGCCCCCTCAATAACATCTCTTCTGGGAGGGGGCGGCGTCGGACGGTGCGTACGCTACCTTTGTTCGACGCTCCCCCTCGCGCCAATTAGGCTCCGACGTGCACGCGTGTCTTTGGTATGTCAAACCGTTGAACTGACGTCGCTCGTCACGCCGACACTCCGCTATTTGAACTCCGATTCGTAACGGAGGAGGTTTGTCCCTTCGACCGGATTGCCGACCGGGATGCGCAACATAAAATACACCGAAACCGCAGTAATTAGGACAAAGATGCCGGCCGTGTAGCGTGCCGTCCGTCCATGAGCCAAGCTGGAGAACACCTCCAGCGTGCGCTGCATGCTGCGCTGAAGCGGTCCGCTCTGACCATCGCTGCCGAGGATGTGAGACAGGTTTGTTGGCTTCGGCAGTAGGCTCAGCAGGATGGGGGTGAGGAAGACGCTGCAGGGAACGAGGTTCAGGGCCCATAGGCCAGTGAACAGTGCGAAACGCTCCATTGCAGGAATGGGCGCAAGCGCGACAAGCAGAAGCCCGCAAACGTCGGTGAAGATCCCTAGGGTGCCGGGCGCAACAAGTGAGACGAGCGACAGCTCGGCAGCCTTGCGCTGCTCGTGACCGTCGTGCAGCAGTTCGTAGTAGCGCTCGGTGGCCTGAACGCAGTGACTGAAGCAGCGCGCGATAAGCATTAGAGGCACAACCATCAGCAGCGGCTCGACCGGTAGTCCGAGCCAGCCGACCAGGCCGAACCCCCAGACGGCCGACACCGAACTCACGATCAGCGGTCCGACGATGCCCGATAGGTTGCGCATGTGGAGCGCGAGCATCACGAACATGAGCAGCAGCGTAAGGCCGGAGATCTCAGCGGTGTTTTTGCCGAAGGCATAGATCCAACCTGTCATGACCGGGAAGCCGGCGACGTGAATCTCATGCTGACCGTCCTGCTCCTTCCTGACGATCTCTTGGATGAAGTTGAACGCCTCGCCGTAGTCGAGCTTGCTCTCGATAAAGGTGGCGTTGATGAGCGTGGCCGTGTGGTCGGAAGACACGAGAAACGTGGCCGCCGCGGCCGACTCGCCCACCCGGCGACGGATCTCCGCCAAGTCTGCGGCCGACTGCGGCGGCTCTTCGTCCATGATCGGATTCGAGAAGATCCCGTCCGGTGTAACAATCGTGTACCGGGCCTTGGACGTCGCGATCGAAAGGATCTGATCGTGGTCGACGCCCGGAGCCAGATCGATCTCGCGCGAAAGGCGCCAGACCTTGTCAAGCGTATCGACCTGGAATACGTCCTTGCCGTCCGTTCGCTTGACCATCAGAGTGACGGTCAATGGACTTCCGAAATTGGGGTGGTCTTTGAACACTTGGACGAAGGGGTGATCCTTGGGAAAGAGGTCCGAGAAGATTGTTCGGATCTCGACCTTAGCCATGCCGACGGCAAAAAAAGCCGTGATCAACCCCATGGCAACCAGGATCGGCCACCGGTAGCCCAGCGTGAAGCGGGCCAGCCGGTGCCTAAGATCATTTTTTCCCATCAAATCCCCGAAAAGTTGAGGAACCGCCGACCACACTCTCTGTTCGAGTCACGCTCACGCCGGTTGCGCTGAATGTTTAATGCTTCCACCGAGCCTTTGCTCACGCGCCTCCCCAAGGTGAGGTTTGGGAGGGGGGTGTCACAGGCAAGGTGTCCGCCCATCCCGTACTTTCAAGTTCCGCTCTTCTCGGCCGGCAACGTCGGCAACGAGGGGCAGACCTGCATTCGGCGAACGACGTCAACGCTCGGCTTGATGGTTGGTCGGCGCTACCCGCACAGCGCAGAGAGGACCGCCGAGGCGATCCGCGACAGCCGCTACAACACGGGAGGCTTAGGGCGGACGCCGCGAGTACGAGGCAATGGCCAAGTCGCCTCGGTGCGCTCGGATAGCGTTCTTCGCAAGGCCGCGGCCGGCCAATCCAGAACCACGTAGACAGGGGGCCCGACCGGGTAGAGCTCGAGCTTGTCTGGCGCATGCGGTCCGCATTGACGCATGCCGTCCGCATTGACAATCAATAGCGCGCTGGCACAGGGTATCTGAATCGCCCCTGGCATCGATTCATGCTTTCCGCCAGTTGAGGGCGCTCAGTTGCGTCCATGGACTCGCGCGCGCCTGCGGTAGCTTCCGATCGTCACGGCGGTCCTAGATCACGCCGCGGTCTCGCAGAAGGATCGACGGACATTGCGCGAGAAGATGCCATGAATCTGCATCTCGGAGCAGACCGCCGCACGTACAAGGCTCATTCGCGACTAGGAGGACTCCGCTGCGGCTACTCTCTCGAGCGAGAGCTTTGGCAGAAACTGCGCATCGGTCAACTCCCGGGGCGTTGGTAGCGGCATGCCACCACTGAACAGCTTCCGAACAGCCGCATGGTCTGCTGAAGAATTAACCGATTCTACGCATGACAACGTGCCACCATTGAATCGAAAGATGGAGAATTTGCCCGACGCGGGGTCTCCGCTCACCCAACGCTCGTCGTTACCGTCGCCGATTCCGGCAATCTGAATCGACGTGCTGTACTGGCGTGTCCAGAAACACGGTGTACCTTGGTAGACTTCACCCATCATTCCAGTCAGTCGACCGGCGACGTACTTGGCCTGGTCAACTGCGTTCTGCACAGACTCAAGTCGCACTCGCCGACGCGCATGAACACTGGGGAAACTAGAACAATCACCAATAGCACTTATCCGCTCATCTGAAGTGAGAAGAGATCCATCGACTACAATTCCGTTATCGACCGTCAAAGCGGCCTCTTCCGCAAGAGCGATGTTCGGCGATACCCCGACTCCCACCAAAACAATGCGAGCCGGCAACCGTACACCATCATCAAGTTCTACGGCGGAGACGCGTCCCGATCGGCCATGAAAGGCCACGGCGCAACGACCCGTCATGATCGAAACACCATGCGCTGCGTGCTCGCTGGCAACATAGCCAGAGATCTCCGGGGCGACAACGCGGGACATGACCCGGTCCTCAGCCTCCACGACCGTGACACGCTGACCAGCTTTGGCAGCCACTGCAGCCACTTCCATCCCGATGAAGCCGCCACCGATCACCACCATGTCCCCTGGTTCTCGGAACAGATTGCGAAGTGCCTCTGCATGCTCGACTGTGCGCAAACTGAGCACGCCTTCGAGATGCACCCCGGGAACACGAAGTGCCCGCGGAGTGGCGCCCATAGCAATCACTAGATGGTCGTACCCTATTCTCTCACCTGAGTCCAGCGTGACGATGTTCGACGACCTGTCGATGGCGAGCCCCTTCTTCCCAAGCCGCATCACCAGTTCCAGGCTTTCCTGGTTAGCCCCCAACCGCAGCGCGAGCGTGCCGGCGGAGTCGGAACCTTCTAGATACCCCTTTGACAAGGGCGGACGGCGATAGGGCCAGTGTGGTTCATCACCAACGAGCGTGACACACCCTCTGTATCCGAAGTCCCGCAACGAGGCAGCGACCTGGAAACCAGCTTGGCCGGCTCCGAGGACGAGGATTGCCCTCGTATCTCCGCGCTCTTGAGCTGTAGAAATCACCCTATCGTCTCCCACGATTCGACTCTTCTCTATCTTGTGACCGTGAACCAGACCCGTCGAGGGCGTGGGCAGACTTCCGTTCGCTGGAAGCGTCTCCACGTGTGAGAGCAACCATCTTGGCCCTAAATAGCCCCGTCGACACAGCGATGAATTGTCGACACACAATCCTCTTGGTCGCCACAGTCCAATTGCACAGCATCCTGCAAGACGATGCCCCCCTCTAAAGAGAGGTTTCCGAACCTCCCCGAGATCTTGGAGGCTCTTGACGTGAGCCATACACCGCTCTGGAGATGGGTGAACGATTTGTGGTCGAGCCGATCGCTGCAACTCCTCGAATGCGAGGTCCTTCCATCGACCGACAGCGAACAGAAGCGCGCTGACCTCACCGTCCGGTTCACCCCGGAATCGTGGCGCGCAAAACCGTGACGCGGACATCAGACGCTCGCGATGCAGACATGAACAAACCTCCACCGCAGAACCGTTGGCCCGATCCGCTCGTGCAGACGGCGACTTATGAATATCGCGCGTCAGGTCATCTTCGCGAAATGCTACTAGCCACGCCGGCACTCTGTATTGTCGCGCGACGTAGCGCCCTCCCGCTGCGATGCGCCTACACCTGCGTGAAGGTACGTCGAGCCATCCAACACTTCATGCTCCGTGGCGCCCGGCCTGCAGCCGCATGAACGATTTTCAACGAACGGAATAAAAAACTCACGCCCAACCAGGGCTCGCGCGTAGAGATAGTTACTCAGCGCTGCCCTGCTCAAGCGATCCATGTCCACACGCCCATCGATAGTGCACGGGAAGGAAAGTGCACGCCCCGCGTTGAAAAGCGACTGAAAGCGCAGCTCAAAGTTGAAGGCGTTGTTGACTTGTGTGCTCACGACGACCTCCCAAACCAGGCGACATATCAGCGTGACCTGTATGTTCGATATCTATAGCCCTGCGCCACAGAAGAATGCTGATTCGCGTCGTGCGTTCCCGTGGACATCTGGCAATGAAAGCCGCGAGCGAGACAGTGGACAGCTTGAGCCAAGAAGTACGCGATTGGATCATCTATGCCATGATCTTCGTTCACTGATAGCGCGGAGGCAACCTGCCGAAAGGGAGGTTTTGGGGAAGGTTGTGCTGGTGCCCTTCCCATATCGCAACGATCGCGCACGAGCAGCCCTCTGATGCTCATTGCATCGCGAGCTAGCGATTGCCAGCGCCCAGTCAGCGACCGAGGGCGCCTGTGCCGCACTAATGTAAATTATTTCAATGGGTTGCTTCTGCGGCTCACTCGGTTGCGCCGCCGACGGCGCGTAAGTGGCTCGTGCGCTACTTGGCCGAAGAAGAGACTGAGACTGCGCTGCAGGGCCGCGCACGGCGCGCTTCCCCGGACGCCGCGCTGGCGCCGCTCGATGATCTTCAGTGCCTTTGCCGGCTTGGACGCTGCAGCGCCAGATTGCTCATGGGGGTGTCGGCCTCCACGTCGGCCGCGCGCTGTCAGGCGCCGACCTATACAAGCTCGGCGATCTGCAGCTTGCAGCGCTACGTGCACACGGCGCCCGCGAATTGCTGTACTTCGACACCAAGAAGGTGGCCACGTCGCGCTGCGCGAGTGAGCCCACCTGTCATGACCTCAGGCCAGCGCACGCAAGCTCCGCTCAGCTGGCATCATCTCTAAATCCGGCATCGGTTCCATGCCGGAATTAGCGGTGTTGCCCCCGTTGAGATGGCTTCCATGGCAGGTGAGCAACAACCTCTTGACCGTCCAGAATAAGTAGCAAACGGCGGATTTGCGCGCCACAGCCCTCAATCAATCGGTAATTCAACTATCTAACAGCCCAAGTTTTCTCCCTGCGGTGACAGCCGTCAGGCGGTTAGTCACGTTCAACTTTCCGTAAATGTTCTTCAAGTGCCATTTCAGTGTGCCCTCGGTGATGTACAGCGTATCGGCAAGCTGCCGATTGGATAGGTCCGATTGCAACCTCCGCAAGATTTTCAGCTCACGCCCCGTAAGCGACTCGGCCCCGGCTATGAACGCCGACGTCTTTGGATCGCTCTTTTGAACACTGAAGGCAGCCAGGATCTGGCGCAGATACTCGCCGGTAGGAGAACTGGCCCGGGCCGCCAATCCCGCAGCGGAGATAAGCAGCAACCGCATCTGCTCACCCTCGTCTACGAATACTCGGACATAACCTTCCGACATCGCGACTTCGATAGCCCTTTGAAGAGCGTCCCCAGCCCTCTCATGTTCCTTCCCGGCCTGGGCGGCAAGGGCCCGAATCAATAGAAGTTCGACCTGCTTCCTTTTCTGGCCGGTCCGAATCGCTCGCTGTAACGCAGGCTCGGTGAGTTCGCAGGCAACTGAATTGTTCCCCTTCAACAACGCTATCCGGCTTTCGATGCGTGGGGCCTTGTCAGACATCGCGCTCTCAAACGCATCGGCGGGACCGCACTCCGAGAAGTTCTGCAACTCTAGCCACTGTGCCTGCGCTTGGCCAAGCTCGCGATGTCTCAGAAGGAGGTCAATCCGCTCTGCCGCCAAAGCCACGACTAGCCGGGACAGACCGTGCGTCCTGCCGATCACTTCACCTTCAGCAAGCGTTTCGAGTGCGTCGAGATGGGAGCCTTGAGCGTTCTGCAGCCTCGCTAGCGCAACGTGGCCCATAATAATGGAGTCGACCGAGGTTTGCTCAATGAGTGCAGTGAGGCCATGCTCAAGCGCCGCACCCGCTTCTTCCAGCCGATTCATCTCGTAAAGCAGCGGAGCTCGGATCGCGTGTAGCATGATCTCCACAGCAGTTTCCCCACCAAGATGCGTGGCGACCGCTGTCACTGCCTCGTCGCACTCGTAAAGGGCCTGTCGATATCGCCCTTGCTTGCTTAAAACCGTTGCTAGCCACATATCGACCCAGGCTTTGACGTAGTACCCCTTGCATTCGTCTACATATCGTTGGGCAGTTCGCAGATGCGCTAGGCTGACTTCAAAGTCAGTGTCGGCCATCGCACCGCATCCCACCACGATGTTAGCGATAGCCAGATCGATAGGTTCTGCGTCCGGCCAGCGCGACAACCAGCTTCGTGCGTATGGCGCGGCATCCTGTGCTCGATCGCAGAGGGTAGGTACGGTGCACCTTTCCAGTTCAACTGCCTGCCTTATGCGGCTCAAGCGCTGGTCGTCGAACCCATGCGAAGCTGCATCGGGTCTGTTTGTCGGTTCGGCGAATTCAATTATGAGTTTAGCAAGTACGGCTTTCGCCTCTGCAGCTCGTCTAAGGACTGCGAGTGACCAGGCTTGCTTCACCCTGATCTCCGGGAATTGCGCCAGGGCCTCCAGTGGAAGCTTGTTCGCCCAATAAAGGAACGTAGCATGACGGCCCTGATACCGCGCCATCGTACGCGCATAGTGGTCTATCAACGCCGCAGCGTTCTTGACGTTGCCGACGTCTAAGCTTAGATCGATGGCGGCGTCGATTCGACCATTGTCAGTCAACCAGGCGAGTGCACGCTCGACATATGGGCCGATTTGATTGATACCCTGTCGGCGTATTCTTATCAACAGGAAATCTCGCACAATTGGATGCAGTGCATACGGAAGCATTGCGTCATTGCTGCGACTAATAGGGAGCGCGCGCCGCTGCAATTCGGCAAGGACAGCCTCTGCGTCGCTCATTTCTGTCGCAGCAGCCACCAAGCGGCCATTGAACCGCCGCAACATCGCGAGGCAGAGCAACAACTGAGCAGCGCGATCCGGCAACTGCGATAGGAGAACTTCGCTCAGGTACTCCGAAATGGCCTGTGGTCGCTCCAGCAGGCCTTGCAACAGATTATTTTGACTTTCTTCATCGCTGTGCAGAGTCATCGCAATGAGTCGCACGATCGCTGGCCAACCCTCGCTGCGTTCATAGATGGCCTGTACCAATGCCTGTCTCGGCTTGACACTGTACTGCCTCAGAATCTGTGCAATATCCGACTGGTTGAATGCCAACTGAATATGGTCAACGACGTGTAAGCGGCGATCGAGAGCCGCCTCGCTGGAAAGCGAACTCAAATTGGCACGCCCACTCAACACCAACGCCATACGTTCAGGCTGGTGACGAATTAACGGGCGTAAAAGGGTCGCGGCCGTGTTGTCTGACAGCCAATGAACGTCATCGACGAACAATACAGTCCGCTCCTGGCGTGAAGCCATTTCCGCAACCAGGGCCATGATTACGGCGCGTTTCCCGCGGTCACCAACGCCGTTGACCAATGACTGCGATCGTTCCGTATCGGCTGGAGAAAAGGCGTGGAGCAAATCGATCGCGAGCTTATCGCCATCCTGATCATCGCCGTCAACCAGTAGCCAAACGACACGGTAACCCAGTGCGATGACTTCTTCTCTCCACTCGCTCAGCAGGGTCGACTTGCCATAGCCAGCCGGGGCGCTCACGGCAAACACAGGCCGAGACACAGTGCGAAACGCCGCAGGCAACTTCCAGCGCTCCGGCTTAAGAATCCAGGAGGCCGCTTTATGCATTCTCGTCTCCACCGAGTCGCCAGCGAGGCGCCTTTATATTCCTTCAGTCCACAATGTGGCAAGGACCAAGGCTCTCCATCCCTTTAGTATTTTCCCTCAAATATTATCACACCCGAATGCGGCCAGGCCTTCCCGTTTTAGATTTCCACCATCTGAAAATCGGATTTGGGCGATGAGCAGTCGGGACAAGTCCAGTCGTCCGGAACGTCCTCCCAGGCCGTGCCGGGAGGAATTCCGTCAGATGGCATGCCTAGCTCTTCGTCATAGGTGAAGGAGCACGTAACGCATTGCCATTTCTTGAAATTTTTGATCATGGTTTCCCTTCATTTTTCTCGTCCGAAAGCGCTACGAAATCCGGTTTTTCGCGCACAGCGCAAATCGGACAGGCCCAGCTGTCTGGAATGCTAGCCCACCGTGTCCCCGGAGGGAAGCCTTCGCTTTGATCCCCTTTCTGCTCGTCATAGACGTACTCGCAGATCGGGCACTTGTATTTCAGTGCCATGGCGTTCCCTTGTTATGGTTTGTGAGCACCGACATTGCATGCTAAATGCCGCTGCATTTTCAGCTTCGGAATCGTTGGCTCAGCCAATATGTCGACTCGTCCATCATCGCGCGACCTTGGTCCAACGACGTAACGAAACATAATGTTCCGTGGATCGCGCCCACATAGCGCGAAAGCGTAACCGTGCCCCCCGCCTCTTTCAATGCATTGGCATAGTTCTCGCCCTCGTCGCGTAGCGGGTCGAATTCCATGGTTTGCACCAGCGCGGGTGGCAGGTTAGAGAGGCTGTTCGCCAGAATCGGCGAGCAGTTTGGTCGGTACCGGTCCGAAAGCGAGCCGACGTAGTGATCGAAGAACCATTTCATGTCGGCCCCCTCAAGCAGATAACCCTTCCCGTTCTCAACCATGGAATGCGTTGGCAGCACTCCGCCGTTGATAACAGGATAAACGAGAAGTTGTGCGCAAAGGTTGGGGCCACCTTCATCACGGACGCGTAGTGCCGTGACAGCCGCAAGATTGCCGCCAGCGCTGTCTCCGGAAACTGCAATTCGATGGGCATCGCCATTAATTTCGCAGGCAAATTCGCCAGCCCAGCGAGTCGCCTCAAGGCAATCGTTGGTCGCTGCCGGGAACCTACATTCCGGAGATAATCGATAGTCGACCGATACCACCAAAGCGCTCGCGCCGAAGCATAATTCACGACAGATAATGTCGTAGGCGTCGAGACTACCGATTACCCAGCCGCCCCCATGGAAATACATTAAAACCGGAAATGGGCCGTCCCCTTGCGGCGTATAGATTCGCAGTGGAATCTGACCTCCCGGTCCGGGAATCTTCAGGTCGACTGCGGTAGCGATCCTCGCGCGACTCGGCGGCTGGCTCATGCATAGCGCATCAAACGCGGCGCGACATTCCGCAATCCCCATCTCACGGAAAGGCTTAAGCCCGGCGGCAGCAAACGTCTTCAGCAGAGCCTCGGCTTGGGGATCAAGCGGCATTGGGATATCTCCTTCTAGAACACTTTACGTGGCGCTCTGCGACGCCTGCCTAGTGCCGCGGAATGCACAGGACTAATCCGCTCAGGTCCTTGAGACGCGCATCCGGCGACACCAACGCTCGCCGACTTCTGGAAAGCCTTAGCGAAAAGAGTACTCAGTCACGGACGGGCTGCGCCAGCTGATTGGCATAACGTCGGAATAGCTTGCTGCGCTTCCCTGGATCGATGTTGATCTTGGTGAGGTCGCCGTCGTACTGCTTGAGCAAAAGCGGATCCATGACGGCTCGAAACAGCGGCGGGATGTGACAGAGCCAAACCATCCCCGGATATCCGGACGGCATTGTGGGTACGTCGCTATAGCTACGAAGGGCTTGGTAGCTACGCGTCGGAAACGCGTGGTGATCCGAGTGTCGCTGCACATGGAAATAGATCACATTCGAGGCAATGTGATCAGTGTTCCATGAGTGCTCAGGTCGGACCCGCTCGTAACGTCCGTCAGGAAGCTTCTGACGAAGCAACCCGTAGTGTTCTATATAGTCCGCGATCACCAAAAACCAGTAGCCACCGAAGGCGGTAGCAAGCAGGTACGGGATGATGCTCGAACCCAGCCAGACGATCAGGGCACCGTAGAAGACCAGCGAGATCAGAGCCGGCTGGAGGAATTCGTTCTCCAGCGTCCAGGGACCTTTGCCGCTGCGCGCCAAGCGTTCCTTCTCCAGGCGCCAGGGTCGAATAAATCCCGTGTACGGGAGTTCGCGCAGCGCGAAGAAATAGATGCCCTCACCCATGCGAGCGGAACTGGAGTCCTCAGGAGTAGCAACATCCCGATGATGACCACGGTTGTGATCGATCATGTATTGGCCGTAGGCCGTGACCGCCAAGCAGATCTTGGACATCCAGCGTTCGAGTGCGTCCTTCTTATGACCAAGCTCGTGGGAAGTAACGAGCGCAAGACCATTGGCAAGACCCACGGAGATGCAGATTCCTGCATAGTTGAGCCCGGTAAGGTCGAGCGTTCCAACCGCCCAGGCGCCAGTGATCATCGAAAGGTAGTGAACGGGCACCGTGACGAACGTCAGGTTCCGATAGTAGTTGTCGTCCTCGAGGGCTTTGATCGCGCTTTCCGGCGGGTTCTTTTGGCTGCTTCCGATAACCATGTCGAGGAGGGGAATCACGACAAAAGTCAGGAAGGGGGCGAGCCAATAGAACGCTGCCTTCCCGGTCAACTGAGCAGCCGCAATGCCGATGGCGGGCAACATCGGCCACAAAACGCCGATGGGCCATGCGTACCGTTTCATATCGCGATATCGCGTCTCCCCGGACCCGCCGCTGTCGTTGTTTGGCAAGCTCGAAATCATGTGGCTCTCCTCTTCAATCAGTTGCACTGCCGGCCCCGACTGCTTGTCGTCTGATGGGCCGGGAAGCAGCCGCAGCAGTGCCGCTGCTTCTCGAATTGAACTTTGAACCACCGAGGACGTTTCTGGCCCCTCCCGGAAGGGATGTTATAGGGGGGCGTACTACTGATCTCGCGAGGCGTTGGATCTGAATGCCCAGCGGGCAAGCTAGCATGAGCAAGATGCGGCCCGCAGCGCTGCCCGAGGGGATGTGGACTTACATAACAGCGTCCCCCTCAAAACGACCCCCTCAGAGAGGGGTTGTTAGCACTGCTGTCCAAGACCGGCGAGCGTAGCCACCGCGGCCGTTATCTGACGCGGGTTTAGCGTTGCCAAACGGCCGATCTGGAGTTGCTGCCCCTTGTTTTTTGGCCCGGTGCTGTCCCGGATCAGCCGAAGACCATCGCGGCCTGCCGATCAGCCACCGGGTCAGGCGGGCTGAGGTACGGCTCGTCCAGCCACGCATGCAAGTCCTTGTGGGTGAACAAGTTCATGCGCAGCATCGCCACCAAGTTCGACAGGCTCCAGCCGAAGCGCGAACGCAGCATCAGGTAGCGCAGCAGCAGCATGCAGATCAGTGCTGTCCAGATCTGCGTCTTCACCGCGTTGGCGCTGGTACCCACGAAGGTCTTGATCTTCAGGTTCTGCTTGAGTGCCTTGAAGAACAGTTCCACCTGCCAGCGGTCCTTGTAGATCGCCGCGATGGTGGCCGCGCTGAGGTGATGCAAGTTGGTCACGAACACCAGCGTCTGCCCCGTCTGCGGGTGCACCGCCAGCACCCTGCGCAGCAGGTGCGGACAGTCGCGCTGGGCCTGCGGGCTGCTCAGCCGGATGCGCTGGTCGCCGATGACGTTGCCTTGCGGCGCGAAGATCGGCTGCTGTTGCTCGACCTCGAAGCGCGCATCGGTCTTCATACGCGTGACGAAGTGCACCCCTTGCTCGCACCAGCGCCCGAACATCGCATAGTCGTTGTAGCCCCGGTCGTCCACCACGATCGTCCCTGGCGCGAACGTCAGGGCCTGCGCCACCGTCACGTCGCCCACGGTGCCGTCGGTGACCACGCCGAAGCACGGCAGGTACCCGTCATGGTCCAGCACCAAGTGCAGCTTGATCGCCCCCTTGGTGCGCTGGTACTTGGCCCAGTCGTACAGCGACAGGCTCAGATCGATCACGGTGGAGTCGATGCTCACGAGCTTGTTCTTGAAGCGGAACTTGCGCGGCCCGCCCGTGACAGTGGCCGAGACCTTGTCGTACAGGCCGTGGAAGACGGCCTCGAACAGCTGCCATGGGCGGTGAGCGTTGGCATACGACAGCGAAGACCTCGCCGGCGCCTCGATGCCCAGGTGTGCGAGCTTGCCCTCGCAGCTCTTCAGACCGCCCTCGATCTCACGCAGCGAGTGCGCTCGGCCGAGCTGGCAGAACAGCATCGCCACCATCTGGCTCCAGCTCGTAAACCCCTTGGCTGCGTACTCGGCGCCGGTGTCTCTGACCAGCCTCTCGAACTCGCAACGGGGAAACAGCTTGAGGAGCTGACTGAACATGCTGCATGATGACTTCACGTTGGGCCTCTCGGGATAGGTGGCGGATATTTGGCGACACACGCTCACCCTACATCACGAGTTGGCCCAACTCCTCAAAGCTATCTTGGACAAGAGTGGGTTGTTAGTGCGTGTCCCGCCGATTATTTGCGCCATGGTGCATAGCTGCCGCTCATTGTTAGACGCCGAATTGCCGAGCCAGCGCGCGTCTGAGGAGAGGCCCGTGCGTTACTGAAACCAAACGATCAATCTACTTCTAGAAGTCGCCGTCGGCCGCGTCACTTGCACGAAGCGAATCTGCGAGAACCGAAGCAATTGGGCGACCGACGTCATGGCTGCCATGAACCTCGACCAATACGGCCGCCGGCTGGTCGATGCGCCATCAGTCGCCGTGTGTTCGGCACGCAACAATGTGACGGGCCTGTTGCAAGCTGGGTAACCAACAAAAGAGTCGAAATACCCAACAGTAAACAGGCAATAGGCCCGCGCAAAGAGCTTGAAAGGGCAATGAGTGGAAACAATCTCAATCAAGACAAGCGCCGATCACAGCGACTCGACTACGCAGTACGACGCCATTGTCATTGGTGCCGGATTTGCCGGGATGTACATGCTCTATCGGCTGCGCCAACTCGGAATGTCAGTGTGTGTCTACGAGCGAGGAAATGATGTAGGCGGCACATGGTACTGGAACCGATATCCGGGTTGCAGATGCGATATTGAGAGTTTGTGCTACTCGTATTCGTTCTCCCCGGAACTCGAACAAGAATGGAGCTGGACCGAGCGCTATGCCGCGCAGCCCGAGATTCTTCAATATGCCAAACATGTAGCTGATCGTTTTGATCTGCGGCGTGACATCCGCTTTCGGACAACAGTCACCGCTGCGTTCTTTGATGAAAAATCGAACAAGTGGCAGGTGACTACAAGCGATGGAGAATGCGCGCGCGCGCGCTTCCTGATTTCCGCCGTCGGCTGCCTATCGTCAGGCATCGTGCCCGACATTCCAGGCCTCACCGACTTCAAAGGGGCGTGGTACCACACTGGAAGTTGGCCGCATGAAACGGTAGATTTGAGCGACAAGCGCGTAGGCTTGATCGGCACGGGCTCGACTGGAATCCAGTTCTCTTCCGAGATTGCGCACTCCGTCGGTCATCTAACGATATTTCAGAGAACGCCTAATTACAGTGTTCCGTTATGCAACGAACCTCTCGACAAGAAAGATCTTGAAGAGGCCAAAGCCAACTATCGCAGCATGCGCGCACTTTGCCGATACTCTATGGCGGGTAGCCCCTACGTCGGAAATAAAAAGAAAGCCGTTGACGATACCAATGATTCGCGGGAACGAAACTTTGCAGCCGCATGGGATGGGGCGGGCTTCAGCTTCGTCTTTTGCTACAGCGATCTGTTGCTCGACATCGACTCTAATCGGACGGCTGCTGAGTTCGTTGAACGCAAAATCCGTGAGGCCGTGAAGGACCGAGCTGTTGCCGACCTCCTTGTGCCGCAGGGGTACCCACTAGGGGCCAAACGCTTGTGCGTCGATACGGGCTATTATCAGATCTTCAATCGCGACAATGTAAGCTTGGTCGACGTGCGTGAATCGCCGATTGAATACATTACGCCCACGGGCGTACGAACGCTCCACGAGGAGTACGATCTGGATGTATTGGTCTTCGCGACAGGATATGACGCGATTACCGGACCTCTACTGAGGATGGACATCCGCGGTCGCAATGGGCGATCGTTGCGGCAGAAGTGGCGGGAGTGGCCGCAGAGTTATCTTGGCTTGATGATGGAGGGATTTCCAAATCTCTTGACTATCACTGGCCCGGGAAGCCCGTGCGTGCTCGTCAACATGATTGTATCGATCGAGCAGCACGTTGAATGGATTGCCGACTGTATTGCAGCGATGGATCGAGATGGAAAGCAAACTATCGAACCGGACGCAGAAGCAGAGAGCAGTTGGAGCAACATGGTAGACGAGATTGCTAATTCGACGCTTTACCCACTTACAGACTCGTGGTTTACGGGGAAGAATGTTAATGGAAAGTCGTCGAGATTTACGCCGTATGCAGGTGGCATGGGACAGTATCGGCGAATTTGCGAGGAAATCGTTGAAGATGGCTATCGCGGGTTCCGGTTCGACGCTGGTTGCGCGAAGATCTAAGCGGAAGGTCTGCAAAGCGTGCTCAAAAGACTGCGTTGAGTGAATCTGTCGAAGTCGACATGTGCAAGCATCCGACCGGATTCATCGCGCCCGACTGCCGGAGTGTGCGTGTGCTGAGCCCTTCCTGTAGACGGCCCACGGGTCGGATCCGAGCGGTCATCGAACAGTGCACCCTTGCGCCGCTAATAGTCAGCGCCGGGTTGGATGTCGGCACCCGTAAACTCGCTCTGGTTGATGTTCAACTCCGCAAACTTGCGGTACAACGTCGAGCGAGCTATGCCCAAGGCCTGGGCCACCTGGTTGACCTTGCGATACTTGCGCAGCATCCCAACAATGATCTGGCGCTCGTAATCCCGCACCGATGCCATGCTTTCAATGGGCACGGCGCTGGCGGACCGATCCTCCGGCTCGGCTCGCCGCAGCACCTCCGGTGGTAGACACTCCAGACCGATATCGCCGTCAGAGCACAGCAGCGCCGCCTCGATGGCGTTGCGCACTTCCCGGGCATTGCCCGGCCAGTGGTAGCGTTTGAGTGCGTCGCGCGCCTCGGCGGTGAAATTGACCGCCACCAGTCGGTGCTTGCGACGCATTACCTCGGCGAATTGATCGACGAGCACGTCGATGTCACAGGGCCGTTCGCGCAGCGGCTTGATGGTACGCTGCACGACCTTGAGCCGGAAGTACAAATCTTGCCGGAAACGGCCCTGTGCGATCAGTTCCTCGAGGTTGCGGTGGGTCGCTGCAATGATGCGGCAGGAGGCGCGGATCGTCTCGCAAGATCCGACGCGCTGGAAGCTACCGTCCTCGAGTACGCGTAGCAGGGCCACCTGCATCGCCGGCGGCAGTTCACCAACCTCGTCAAGGAACAGCGTGCCTCCCTTGGCGGACTCGAAGTAACCGGCTCGGCCACGCGGGTCGGCGCCAGAGAACGCGCCCTTCACGTAGCCGAAGAAGGTGCTCTCCATCAGGTGCTCGCTAATGGCGCCGCAGTTCACCGGCAGATAAGGCTCGTTATGGCGCGGGCTGCAAGCGTGCACTTGCCGCGCCAGAAGCTCCTTGCCGGTGCCAGTTTCGCCGATAATGAGGACGTTGACTTCGGCCGCGGCGATGCGCTGCAGGTCGTCGAACATCCGCCGCGTGTCCGGGTCGCGCGAAGCGAACTCGCCAAAGCGGCCAACCTGCTCGATCGCAGTCGTGCCCTTGAACTCTGTGCGGAACACGCGCTGGTAGCCGGACGGTTTGGCCAGCAGCACGATGGTGCCGATTCGAGTGCCAGAGTTTGGCGCTTCAACGTCGATGGTCGTGCGCACAGCAACCGTGTCGTCGGAGCCAGCCGAGACCCAGCGCTCGGTGATCTGCCGGCAGCGCTCGTTGGGGGTGTGCATCACGGGTCGGCCAGCATGGTCCAGCGCGAGCATGTCGTCGTGGGGGTAGTGTCGCGCAGCGTCGCTGAATGCCGTTAGCAGTCGACGGCGCTCGAGCTCTCGGTGCAGCGCCATGCGCGCCTGGATCGAATTGGCGACAGAGACCGTCAAGCCGAGGGCCTGGTCGCGGAAGTCGGCCTCGATGGTGGTGAAGTCAATGATGCCTAACACCGTCTGGCCGTCGGCGTCAAAAATCGGAGATGCTGCGCAGGACCATGAGTGCCACCCTTCGCAAAAGTGCTCGGTGGCGAACACATGCACCGGCTGGCCCTTGGCGAGCGCCGTGCCCATGCCGTTGGTGCCGGCGGTCAACTCGTTCCACTGCGAGCCTTCGACGATGCCCGACTGCACGGCTGCGCGCTCACGCACCGCCGGGTCGCCGGTTATGTGCAACACGGTGCCGGTGCGCTCGGTCAGGATCATGATGCCGGGCACGTCTACCAGGAAGTGGCCGACATCCTGAACGATCGGCACCGAGGTCTCGAGCAGCAACTGCTCGGCCTCGCGCCGCAGCCGGAACTCGTCATCGCTCAAGCGGCGGCCCTTGGTCATCGCGACATCGACGCCCAGCGACGAGCAGCGCTGCCACTCACCGAGCAGCAGTTGGTGGTAGGGAGTGCGGCGCTCCTCGATGTCGAGCAGCCCAGCGTTGAAGCGCTCCCACAAGCCGCGGACGCCTCGCACGTCCTTGTGAAATCCCACGTACGGGGTTGCATCGTGAAAGCCCATGTGAAGAGTTGGGTTGGGCTTCATGCGAGTGCTCTTTCGATGGCAATCATGGATTGGCGCGCCCGCTCCCAGCCAGGTCGTGCCGTGGGTTACTTGACGGAGATTGGAGCGGCTCGGCCGAGCCGCAGCAAGCCGGCTTAACCCCTTAGGCCGGAGCCGGGCTGTCCCGGAACTCGGACACCTAGGGCGGCTTGGCGGATGTTCGAAGCATCGGACAGTGCCGTCCCGGCAATGACAGCCCGACGCCGCGCTTGCCCCGTATTGTCGGTCGGCTTTGCGAATTCTTCCGTAAATACCCTCAGGCGAACAGTGCGGACCGCTTGGCACGCGTCTTGAGATGAACAGGGCCTGTGCCTGACCCGCCGTGCGAAGCGAAGAAGTCGCACGAGCAACGAGGAGACGTCATGAGCAGCAAGGCACACCCCAAGCTCTTGGCGGCGGACAGCGGTCGTCCCGACAGGGGACGATCGCGGTCGTTCCGCTGGTCATCATCGGCAGCCCGATCCACGCCGCCTTGTCACTGATCCTCAAACACGAAGTCCAAACCCAACGGCCAGAAGGACTGCAGTCTGATGTTCGCGAGACGGACGACCTGCTCTCTGCACTTTGTCGGCTTACACTGAAGCGGCGTGCCAGTATTCTTGGTCTACGGTTTTTCAAAAGTCAGCGACCCAGGTTTGTGCAGCAACTCTCCTCTGTTGATTTGGAGCACCACTGTGGCATACCGCTCGACTGGATGGCAACCCGACCGGCGCCTCTAATGAGTCAGCTGGTAAAAATGCGGAGCAGCGTGCCGCCTGCGCGACGTCGACGCGACTCCAGCGCTAAGACATCAATCAATGCAGTGATTGATGACGTACTCCCGTGTTGATCTCGCGCTTCGGCTGACGGTGCCTGATCCTCGCATGCCATAGGTGGCAATTCGTCCCATCCTGCGGCCAGCGCCAATGCGTATGGAGTGGATAGCTCCTGTGTGGCTCACTCATCTTCGGCCGGCCGTTGACGCGTGGAGCTCCTCGCACTGAGTGACTATCGTAGACAGTCATCATTGTTCTCATCGCACGCGCCGGGGCGCCCACTCCGACAGATACGAAATGTCGATGTCTTTTCCAATGAGGCGGCAAACAGGGTACGGCGCATTCACCCCCGGCGTATCGGTCCGCTCGCGCCATTCCTGCTCGCTGTGAGGCTCGTCGTCGTTCAGACCGAGCGCGAGTAGGCGCTGTAGGAGTCGGGGCAAATCGCGAACACGGAGGAAGACTCGTGACGCCGAACGCGGAGAGCGCAACGCCGCACGGCGTTCCTACCCGCGCGTCCCAGAAGGCAGGGACGCCTGGGTCAGCGGGGCGCTCCAGCCATCAGCGCGACGTACCTTGGTGACTGTGGCTTGATCGCCGGCGCAACGCTCGCCCCCACGCGAACACCAAGCGCGGCAAGCGACAGCAGGCCGTGCCGCCGTGTCCCGGAGATCGGACGAGCATGTCCGACCCGAGGTCATCCCGGCAACCTCGCCTGGGCCCGCGTGAGTCTTCGAGAGCAGATTTCATTAAGGAAATCCCTACCCAGTTGGCTTTCGTATCGATGGCCTGCAATGTGCAAAGGAAGGCTGCGGCGCAACGCCTTTGCGCGAGATGTTTCGATGAGGCCCGCAGGGCCCTACCACACGAAGGAGAGAACACCGTGTCCAGACCTACCACCACCGCCACGTGCGTCGACGCAGTGGTCATCGGCGCCGGCGTTGCCGGCCTCTATCAGGTCTACCGCCTGCGCGAGATGGGACTAAGCGTCCAAGGCTTCGAGACTGGCACCGGCGTCGGCGGCACATGGTATTGGAACCGATACCCGGGCGCGCGTTTCGATTCGGAAGCCGAGATCTACCAGTACTGGTTCTCGGAGACGATGTTCAAGAACTGGCAGCCGACCGAGCGCTACCCAGCGCAACCCGAAACTGAGCGCTGGCTCAACTACGTCGCCGACAAGGTCGACCTGCGCAAACACTTCCGCTTCGGCACGCGCATTACCGCAGCCCACTACGACGAGGCTCAGCGTCTGTGGAACGTGACGACAGACCAGGGCGACAGCGTTCAGGCTCAGTACCTTGTCAGCTGCACCGGCATGCTGTCGGCACCGCTGATGAATATCTTCCGCGACCAGGAGAGCTTCCGGGGCCAACTCTTCCACACCGCGCGCTGGCCGAAGGAGCGCGTCGACTTCGTCGGCAAGCGTGTCGGCATCGTCGGCACCGGTGCGACTGGCATTCAGGTGATCCAGACAATTGCGCCGCAGGTCGGCCATTTGAAGGTCTTCCTGCGCACGCCGGAGTACGTCATCCCAATGCGCAACCCGAAGTACAGCCCGTCCGACTGGGCTAAGCAGGGCGAGCGCTTTCATGAGATCAAGGAACGCGTGCTACGCACCTTCTCGGGTTTTGAATACGACTTCACCAACGGCGCCTGGGGAGACCTGACACCGGAGCAGCGCACCGAGGTGCTGGAGAAGCTGTGGGCCGACGGTTCGCTGGCACTGTGGTTGGCATCGTTCTCGGAGATGTTCTTTGACGAGGAAGTCAGCGAGGCAGTGTCGGAGTTTGTTCGCCAAAAGATGCGAGAGCGCCTGAAGGACCCCGTGCTGTGTGACAAGCTTATTCCGACCAGCTACGGCTTCGGCACCCACCGTGTTCCGCTGGAAAGCAACTACCTCGAGGTCTACCACCAGCCCAACGTGGAGATTGTCGACGTAAGGGAGACGTCGATTGAGCGCATCGTGCCCGAGGGTGTGCAGACCGCCGACGGCCGAGTGCACGAGCTGGACATTCTGATCCTCGCCACTGGCTTCGACGCCGGTAGCGGCGCGCTAACCCGCATCGACATCCGCGGCCGCGATGGGCGATCGCTGAAGGAGGACTGGAGCCGAGAGATCCGCACGACCATGGGCCTGCAGGTGCATGGCTACCCGAACCTGTTCACCACCGGCGCGCCGCTGGCGCCCTCAGCGGCGCTGTGCAACATGACCACCTGCCTCCAGCAGCAGGTCGGCTGGATCAGCGACTGCATCCAGACCATGCGCGACCAAGGTAAACAGGTCATCGAGCCGTCGAAGGCTTTCGAAGACCAATGGGTGGCTCACCATGATGAGACCGCCAACAAGACCCTCGTCGTCAAGACCGACTCCTGGTATATGGGATCCAACGTCGAAGGCAAGCCGCGGCGGCTGCTGTCCTACATCGGTGGTGTCGGCAACTACCACCGCCGCTGCGCGGAGGTAGCCGCCGAAGGATACGAGGGTTTCGTCATGAGCTGAGGCTCGAAGCCGCCGACCGCCGGCCGCGCCGGCGGGGCTTTCAATGAACTATGACGATAGGAGCGCGCGTGATCACCAGCCCTTACTACACCCAGCAGGGCCACGGGCCCTACGAGCTGATCGACATCGGTTCGCTGGAGCTAGAGGACGGCGGCGTCATCGATGACTGCCATCTCGCGGTGGCTTGTCATGGTCGGCTCAACGCGGCCAAGGACAATGCGATTCTGGTGCCGACCTGGTATTCGGGTACGAGCAAGATCATGGGGGAGGTCTACATCGGTCCGGGTCGCGCGCTCGACCCAGATAGGTACTTCATCGTCGTCGTCAACCAGATCGGCAATGGCCTGTCGACCTCCCCCCACCACCAGGCCGACCCGACGCGCTTTCCAAGGGTGCGCATTGGCGACGACGTGCGCGCCCAGCACTCGTTGCTGTTGCAGCATTTCGGGATTACGCAGCTCGCGCTGGTCGTCGGCGGCTCGATGGGCGCGCAGCAGACCTACGAATGGGCGGTCCGCTACCCTGAAATGGTGCGACGCGTCGCACCGATCGCCGGCACCGCACAGAACACGGAGCATGACGTCATGTTCGCCGAGACGCTGTGCGAGGCGCTCACTACCGACCCAGCCTTCGCCGACGGCCGCTACGCCGCCTCGCATGAGGTTGCCGCGGGCCTGAAGCGCCATGCAAAGCTGTGGACGGTCATGGGCTGGAGCACCGAGTTCTTCCAGCAAGGCCGGCACCGCGCGCTCGGCTTCGCCGACATGCCCGCTTTCGTTGACCAGTTCATGACCGGCTACTTCGCGCCGATGGACCCGAATGACCTGCTCGCAATGGCTTGGAAGTGGCAGCGCGGGGACGTCGCCCGCCACACCGGCGGCGACCTTGCCGCCGCGCTAGGCCGCATCCGGGCGCGGACCTTTGTGATGCCGATCAGCCACGACATGTTCTTTCCACCGGCCGATGCCGAGCGCGAATGCCGGTTGGTGCCGGGTGCCGAGTTCAGGCCGATCGAAAGCATCGATGGCCACCTCGCGCTGTTCGGCACCGACCCGGCTGCGATGGCGCAGATCGACCGGCACCTCAAGGAGCTACTGGCAAATCCGGCGTGAGTTCGCAGCACAGGGCTCGAGGCTGATGCCACTGGAATCGACGCACAGGCAGGTCGTAGAGACAGGGGTTAGGGATGGTCTTATGTGGGCGCCTCCCGGATCGCAAACGACTTGGGCGCATGATTGATCAGGAGGTAGGGCTGCAGTCTTATGTCTGGCCTGTTGTGCAAGCCGTTGAAGCCTGCTGGCCCTGATGGCATTCGCCGACGAGGTTCCCATCTGCAAATCGAGCTTGATGCTCCACTTCCCTATCGGAGTGTCCCCGTCCCGGTCCGACTTGTCTGGCCCATCACGCGCGTGAGCCGCTTGCTGTCGTTCAAAACGATTGGGTCAAATGCTTCCTTTGCTCAATCATGCGGACTGCCATGCAGTGGGCCGCCAAGCCTGGCCTCTGGCGAGCACGGCCCAGATCGTCCTGGCCAGCTTGACCGTGGCGGCCGCGACTCGCACGGCGCCGCGCGCGCGGGCGTTCGCATGACCGTGCCCCAGGTGCCCGTGAGCGGCGTCGGAGAGTCCAAGTCCGTCGAGCGGAGGCCGATGGTCCTCAAGGGAGCCGAACGCAAAGAGGCCCTGCTCGAGATGCGTCGCCTCTTCGAGTCTGGCTCCGTCAAGGAGTCGGACGGCCTCATCGCGGCGCTTGCCCGCCGGGACCCGAGCCTGCTGCGTGGGCCGAATGGGCCGCACGCCCTCACCTGGCATCACACCGGCCTACGTGCGGCGTGCTTCTTCGACCTGGCCGAGACCCTGACCGTGGCGTTCGAAGCCGGGATGGACCCGGACGATGCCGACCTGTTCGGCGGGCAGCCGGTGCTCTCCATGCGGCATCGTCCGTTCGATTTCGGGCTTGGGCCGTTGAGACCGCCGTCCCTGGCGGTCATGAAGGCGGCCCTGCGCCACGGCGCCAATGCGAACCGCATCTACACCTGGGGCCCGGGCGAGAGTGAGCGCGCGCCGACGGTGCAGTACCACGCGAATCAGGTCCACCTGGCCAATGATCTTGTCAGCAGTGCCGCGCTGCTCGAGAAGCTCGACTTCGTCGCGGAGCTCCTACGGCACGGCGCGACGGGCCTCGACGAGTCCACGTCGCACCCGCTGAGGGCGAGCCGTGGGTTCCTCCATCTGCTGTGCGGCAGTCGCTTTGCTCGCACCCCCGGCCTCGACCTCGGCATCGCCGGCACGGAGGCCGAAGGCGCGGCTCCGCGAAATCGTGCAGCTGGCGGTGTGCCAGGGGGCGAAGCTTGACTACGTCAGCCCCGACATCCGAGCGGTCCAGGACCTGGTCGACGCAGGCCACCTGGAGTCCGTCGCCATCCTGCTCGAGCTCGGTGTTCCAGCCGATGCCGCGCTGCTCGACAGGGCCCAGGTCGTCCACGGCGTCGACGGACGCGCCCGCCTGGTGGAGGCGCACATGCGGGGTGTGGTCGCGAGTGCCGGCCAAGGCAGTGCCTCCCGAGCGGTCGCGCGCCGGCGCCTCAGTGTCTGATGCGATGAGCAGCCAGCTCGTGGGAGGTGACGTCGGTGAAGAGTAAGGATTCCGACACTTGGCGCGCCGGCTTCGAGCTGGCCTTCGACTTCCAGCGAGGCCGCCCACACGTGCACCGGGTCCTCTGAAGGCGGCGAGGCCGCCGCCGTACAGACGATGGTGGTCATGGAGCGGCGCCTGCAGCGCGGAAGCGAGTCCACCACCTCCACCTGCACCTCGCCTGCTTCTGCCAGCCTGCCGCCCTTCGCGCGCGCGCGCCAGCGCATGGTTCTCTAGCGCCCTAAGCGGGACCTCCTCCTGCGCCTCTTGTCGCCCTTGTTGGCCCTTTGCGCCTTGGCAGCCGCCTCTGCCTTCAGGGACTTGTGCGCCTTCCTCGCGAGGATGACAGCGATGAGCAGCATCATGGCGAGGAACAGCTCGAGAGACCTGTGGCCAACCACTCCCAAGTAGTCGTCGAGCTCTGCGGCCGTTGGCACGCACTGTCGAGTGTGCTGCGTCGGCAAGATTTGGCTTTCTGGGTTTCGCATTTCGCTTCCATTGCACGGCTTGCATGCGAGCCGTTCATGAGCGTCTAGAGCCTGGTTTTAGCCGTCCCCAGCGGCGCTGGCGTTCCGTAGGAAGTGGAAATCGGCCCTGTACATTTCCACAGTGTCCCGTCAAACTCCAACGGGCAAACGGGAGATGTGCATGGATGTCGGACTTGCCCTGGTCGGGGCAGCGCTGGTTGCCCTCGTGGCGGGCTTCCTTCTTGGCCGGCTCTCGGCGAAAGGCCAGGCCGCACAAGCACGTGCCGAGACGCAGGTCGAGCTGGCCAAGCTCACGGAGCGGCTGGCCGCGACGGCCTCCGCCTTGGAGAGCGAGCGGGAGCAGCACCGGGCCCTGCGGCTAGAGGCTGACGGCTGGCGCCGGGAGCTGGATGAGGCTTCCAATCAGATTGCCACGCTCACCGAGCGCGCCGGCCGTGTCCCGGTCCTCGAGCTCGAGGTCAACGCAATGGGGGCGGCGCTGGAAGAGCGAGCCGACGAGCTACGCCAAGTCTCGACTGCAAACGGCGAGAACTCCGTGAGGGCTGGCCAACTGGCCCAGCAGCTCACAGACGCGCAGACACTCGGCTCCGAGCTTCAACAGAAGCTCGATGCGGCCACTGCTGGGCTTCAGGAGGCCAATGAAGCTCGCGCGGCGCTCGAGCAGCAGGTACAGCGCGTGTCACCCCTGGAGCAGGAGCTCACGCGCGTCCAGGGCCTCCTGGGCACGTTCAAGGACCAGCTTGCCGAGCTGCGTGAAGCTGCCGGCCGGGAGGCCGGCCGCCTGATGGCCGAGCTCCTCGCAGAGCGAGAGGCACACGACAAGGCGAAGGCCGAGCTCACGGGCCTGAAGACTGCCAAGGACACCCTGGACGCCAAGGTCGTCGAGATGACGGCAGAGCTCACGGAGCTTCGCACCCGCAGCGAGCAGGACCGTCAGCACGCAGAGGAGAAGCTCGAGCTGCTTGTCAACGCCAAGAACGCGCTCTCCGAGCAATTCAGGAACCTGGCCAACGACATCCTCGAGGACAAGTCCAAGCGCTTCGCCGAGCAGAACCAGGCGTCGCTCGGCCAGCTGTTGGAACCGCTGAGGAACCAGCTCAGCGAGTTCAAGGGCAAGGTCGAGGAGGTCTACGTCCAGGAGGGCAAGGACCGCTCTGCGCTCGCGCAGCAGGTGAAGCAGCTCGTTGAGCTGAACCAGACGCTCAGTCAAGACGCGAAGAATCTGACCCAGGCGCTCAAGGGCCAAGCAAAGACCCAGGGCAACTGGGGCGAGCTCATCCTCGAGCGCGTGCTGGAGGCTTCCGGCCTACGCAAGGGCTTCGAGTACAAGGTCCAGGACAGCCAGACGCTTGCCGACGGCAGCCGCCTGCAGCCCGACGTCGTCATCGAGCTTCCCGAGGACCGCAAGCTCGTCGTCGACGCGAAGGTGTCGCTGGTCGCCTACGACCGCTACGTCTCCGCGGAGACAGACGAGTCCCGCAGCGCAGCCGTGAAGCAGCACCTTGGCTCGGTACGTGCACACATCAAGAGCCTCTCCGACAAGCGCTACCAAGAGCTCTACGGCATGCAGTCGCCGGACTTCGTGCTCGCCTTCGTGCCGGTGGAGCCGGCCTTCATGCTGGCCGTCACCCACGACAGCGAGCTCTTCATGGACGCCTGGAACCGCAGCGTCCTGCTGGTGAGCCCCTCAACGCTGCTCTTCGTCGTGCGAACGGTGGCGCACCTCTGGAAGCAGGAGTTCCAGAGCCGCAACGCCCAGGACATCGCAAAGCGCGGCGCCGAGCTCTACGACAAGCTCTGCGGCTTCGTCGGCGACCTGCAGAAGGTCGGCGAGCGGCTGGAGCAGGCGAAGACGGCGTACGACGAGGCCCAAAGCAAGCTCTCCACCGGCCGCGGCAACGCCATCCGGCAAGCCGAGATGCTCAAGAAGCTCGGCGTGAGGCCCAGCAAGGCCTTGCCAGCCGCTCTGGTCCAGGATGCCGGCTCAGACGAAGAGGAAATCGTGGTGCCCGCCCTGGCCGCTCTCACCGCTCCCACCTCCAGCGGCGTCGGCGAGCCGCCCGAACCGGTGGTTGCCCAGTAGGCCTTCCTTGTTGAGCTCGACGCCCAGGCCTGCGGACGGAGACGCGAGGCAGCGGACCGCGTGCTGACTTCAGAGCCCTGCTTCGCGCAGGCGCTGAAGCAGGTCCTTCTCCGGCGCAGGACCAGCCGTGGACGTCGGCTCAGGCGCCCGGCGTCGCCTCTTCTTGAGCGCGGCCAAGGCTTGGCGGGAGCGATGCAGGGTCGCCGCGGCGAACGTGCTCTTCATGAGATGTGCCCAGTGCTGTGGCCGAAGTCTCCCAAGACCGTGTGACTGCGCCATGGCGCCACTCGAGTTCGGACTGCGGCTCTCACTCGGATAACGGCACCCGAGCGCATGTGGGCGATAGGGACAACCCAGGGCCGAAGCCAAGCTTCTCCGACTCAGCTGAGCAGTTCGGCGCGCGGCAGCTTGGCGGCTCCGGCATCGAAGGTCACGAAGCGAGCGCGCCCCAGATGCGTGCTGCGCGCAAGCAGGAGGCAGTCCGCGAAGTCCGAGGACGGGTAATTCGCCCCCAGATACAGCGCCTCCTCGAGTGTCGCCGCGTCCTCCAGTTCGATGCCGGGCGTCTCAAGCAGCATCGTGAAGGCGCCTGCTATTTCGCTCTTGTCCAACTTGTACTTGCTGCGCAGCATCCACTCCGTCTCCAGGAGCGCGCATAGCGTGACCAGGAGCGGCTCGCCCGAACTCTCGGCCGATTTCACAAGGCGCTTGGCCGCGCGGCTTTGCTCCGGGGCTGTCTGATCCTGGACAAAGATACGCACGAGCACGTTGGTGTCGATCGCGATGCTCATTCCGCGAACGGCTTCATCTCGTCAACGGAAACGCCCGGCTGCTCGGGCCGGTTGAGGATGCCGACCAGGTCGGACAGGCGCCTTGTCTTTGGCCTCACCACGACGGTGCCGTTGCTCAGGATGGTCCAGGCGATCTTGTCGCCTGCTTGGAGGCCAAGCCGCTCCCGGATGTCCCGGGGGATGGTGACTTGGCCCTTCACGGACATGGTGGTCGGCTCGGACATGGCAGGCATCCAGTATTACGATTTTCGATATCGTAAAGCGCTCCGCGACACTTCGACCGCGTTCGTGCGGAAAGCCCAGCCTGGATCGATGCCTTGGCGTTGCAGGTCGACAGAGATCGTTGGGGAGGCCATACTGTATGCCCATACAGTCTCTTGGTCATGAATCCCCTGCCCCTATGGGCGACCGACGCTGAGCCGTCTTCGCCCGCTTCATCGTCGCCACGTGCTCCGGTCGGGAGCGTGCCGGCACACCTCGAGGCGGCAGTGTGGAAGGCCAATGAGTTCGGAACGCCGCTCACGGCCGTCTTGAAGTCAGGGTGGAGCTCCCTAGACGCCGAGCTTCCGGGCGGCGGGTGGCCGTGCCGGTCCCTCACGGAAGTGCTGCAACCGCAGCCTTCGGTATGCGAGTGGCGCCTCCTCGGCCCGGCGCTGCGAAGCGTTGTCGCCGCAGGGCAGCATGTGGTGGTCGTCGGGCCGCCCAAGCGCCCCCACATGCCGGGCCTGCGCCACGCAGGTCTCGACGAGAAGCACTTCGTCTGGGTGCAGGCCGAGACGCCGGCTGAGCGCCTATGGGTCACCGAGCAGCTCGTGAAGTCGAACGCCGCCGGCGCCCTGCTCGCCTGGTTGCCTCAGGCGCGCGCCGAGCAGATTCGCCGGCTTCAGGTCTGCGCACAGGCCTGTGACGGCCCCGCCTTCCTGTTCCGGCCTGACACCGCTCGGCACGAGGCCTCGGCCGCACCGCTGCGCCTGACTGCGACCTTCGGGCTCGACTGGGAGCTCCTGGTGCACGTGCTCAAGCGAAAGGGGCCGCGCCATGAGGGTGTCATCCGCCTCGAGTCCGTGCCCGGCGGCTTGGAGACTGTGCTCACACCGCGGCTGAAAAGGCCGAGCCGACTGATTTCTCACCGCGAGGTGCGCCCCGATGTACTGGGCAGCACTCCTGCTCGACAAGCCCTCCGACGCCGCGTCGCTGCATGATGACCTTCAAGGCCTTGCCACCTGGGCGCTCCAATGGACGCCCCGCGTTGCAATCGTCGACGAAGCGGTTGTCATGGAGGTCGAGGCGTCGCTGCGCCTCTTCGGCGGCAAGCGTGCGCTGCGAGAGCGGATTCGCACCGAGGGCGCTGAGCTAGGCGTCGCGGTCGCCAGCTGGGCGTCAACGAGTCTGGCCGCCCTCGCCTTCGCCCGGGCCGGCGTCGAGAACGGCTTCGCCCGACCTCTGACCGAGGGGCTCGACCGGCTGCCGCTTGAGGTGCTGAGCGCCTCGGGGCCGCACCGACCCACCCTGGCCCGCCTGGGGTGCAAGACGCTGGGTGACGTCCGCAAGCTTCCGCGCGGGGGCGTGAGCCGGCGGTTCGACAAGGAACTCCTGACGGCGCTGGATCAGGCCTACGGTCTGCGGCCAGAGGCGCATGCCTGGGTCGAGCTCCCCGAGCAGTTCCGCGCCCGCCTGGAGCTGATGTCTCGCGTGGAGCTGGCGGCGGCGATGATGTTCGGCGTCCGGCGGCTCATCCTGCAGATGTGTGGGTGGCTTGCTGCTCGGCACAGCGGCGCCGGCGGCTTCGTGCTGCGCTGGGCCCACGACGCCATGCGCTCGAAGTCCGCGGGCGAAGGGGGCCAGCTCACCATCCGCACCGGGGAGCCGACTCGTAGTGCCGAGCACTTCAGCCGCCTGCTCAACGAGCACTTGGCCAAGACCGAGCTGCTGGCGCCGGTGGGTGACCTCGAGCTCGAGGCGGTCGATGTCCAGGCGCTCGAGGAGACGAGCGGGTCGCTTTTGCCGGACACGGTCCGCCAGGGCGAGACCCTGCGCGAGGTGCTCGAGCGCATCTCGGCGCGCCTGGGTCCGGAGCGTGTGCTGCGGCCGGTCGTGACCGAAGACCATCGCCTCGAATGGGCCCAGTGCTGGCAGCCGGCCGCGGAGAAGCTGCCGCGGGAGTCGTCTTGCCTTGACGTGCCGCAGCCGAGCTGGGTCCTGCCGGAGCCGCTGAAGTTGGCCACCCGTGGCCCCAAGCCGATGTACCAGGGCGAGCTGCACCTGCTGGCCGGGCCGCACCGGGTCGAGGGCGGATGGTGGCATCGCGTCCAGACTCCGAGTGGGCAGGACAACCGGCACGTGCAGCGGGACTACTGGGTGGCACTCTCCGAGAGCGCCGGAGTGCTCTGGGTCTTCCAGGAGCGCCTGGCGGACGAAGATGCCGCCTGGTACCTCCATGGCATCTTTGCCTGAGGCCCGCTGATGCTGCACATGGGCATCCCCGCCTACGCCGAGCTGCGGTGCCTCTCGGCCTTCAGCTTCCTCCGCGGCGCCAGCATGCCGGAGGAGCTCGTCGAGCGCGCCAAGGAGCTCGGCTACAGCGCGCTGGCCATCACGGACGAGTGCTCGGTCGCCGGCGTCGTGCGCGCCCACGTGACTGCCAAGGAGCAAGGTCTCCCTCTCATCATCGGCTCGCAGTTCCAGCTCGAGGACGCGCCCTTCACCCTGGTGGTTCTGGCCCAGACGCTGCAGGGCTACGGAAACCTGTGCGAGTTCATCACGAAGCTTCGGATGGCCTCGCCGAAGGGCACCTACCGGCTGCAGCTGACCGATGTCCTGCCGGGCCCGCTCGCCGAGTGCCTGGTGCTCGTTGCCCCGGACCGGACGGCCTTCCCCGAGGAGCTGCTCAAGGTTGCCCGCTGGATGCTCACGCATTTCAGCGGCCGCTGCTGGCTCGCCGTCGAGCTGCTGCGGCTGCTGGATGACGAGATGTGGCTGCACAAGCTGCGCGAGGTCAGCGAGCTCACGGCCATCCCGCTCGTCGCCACGGGAGACGTGCACGTGCATGTGCGCTCCCGCAAGGCGCTTCAGGACGTGATGACCGCCACGCGCGTCGGCAAGCCGCTCACCGGGTGCGGCGGCGCCCTGCAGCCCAACGCCGAGCGCCATCTGCGCACCCGACTCAGGCTGGCACAGACCTATCCCGAAGAGCTGCTCACCGAGACTTCCCGCGTCGCCAGCCTGTGCAGCTTCTCGCTGGACGAGCTCAAGTACCAGTACCCCGCCGAGGTGGTGCCTGTCGGCGAGACCGCGTCCTCCTTCCTGCGCCGGCTCACCTACGAGGGTGCAGGCCGCCGTTGGCCGGAAGGCATGCAGGCGAAGGTGCAGACCCAGATCGAGCACGAGCTCAAGCTCATCAGCGAGCTGGGCTACGAGCACTACTTCCTGACCGTCGCGGACATCGTCAACTTCGCCCGCTCGCGCCACATCCTCTGCCAGGGCCGCGGGAGCGCCGCCAACAGCGTGGTCTGCTACTGCCTGGGAGTGACCGAGGTCGACCCGGCACGCATGAGCGTGCTCTTCGAGCGCTTCATCTCCAAGGAACGCAACGAGCCGCCGGACATCGACGTCGACTTCGAGCACGAGCGTCGCGAGGAGGTCATCCATTACCTCTACGGCAAGTACGGCCGGCACAGGGCGGGGCTCACCGCCACCGTCATCAGCTACCGCCCGAAGTCCGCCATCCGCGACGTCGGCAAGGCGCTCGGCTTCGACCTGGAGACCGTCGACCGGGTCGCCAAGAACCACATGTGGTTCGAGGGCCGCCAGGTGCTGACCGAACGCATGGCCGAGGTGGGACTCAACCCGGAGGACCTGGCCGTCAAGCAGCTGCTCGCCCTCACCGGCCAGCTCATCGGCATGCCGCGGCACCTCTCGCAGCACGTAGGCGGGTTCGTTCTGACCAAGGGTCCGCTCAGTCGCATGGTTCCCATCGAGAACGCGGCGATGGAAGACCGCACGGTCATCGAGTGGGACAAGGACGACCTGGACGCGCTGGGCCTCCTGAAGGTGGACGTACTGGCGCTCGGGATGCTCACCGCCATCCGCAAGAGCCTGGAGTTCATCGGCCAGCGCAAGGGCTACCGCTTCGAGATGCAGGACATCCCGGCCGAGGACCCCGAGACCTACCGGATGATTTCCAAGGCGGACACGGTGGGCGTGTTCCAGATCGAGAGCCGCGCCCAGATGAGCATGCTGCCGCGCATGAAGCCCGAGTGCTTCTACGACCTGGTCATCGAGGTCGCCATCGTGCGCCCGGGCCCGATCCAGGGCGGCATGGTCCACCCGTACCTCAACCGCCGCCAGGGCAAGGAGCCGGTGGTCTACCCCAGCGAAGCACTCAAGGAGGCGCTGGGCCGCACGCTCGGCGTGCCGGTCTTCCAAGAGCAGGTGATGCAGGTGGCCATCCTCGCCGCTGGCTTCACGCCAGGCGAGGCGGACCAGCTGCGCCGCTCGATGGCCGCGTGGAAGCGCAAGGGCGGCCTGGACCAGTATTACTCGCGCATCGTCGACGGCATGACCGCGCGCGGCTACGAGAAGGCGTTTGCGGAGCAAATCTTCCAGCAGATTCACGGCTTCTCGGAGTACGGCTTCCCCGAGTCGCACGCCGCCTCGTTCGCCCTGCTGGTCTACGCCTCCTGCTGGATCAAGTGCCACCACCCGGCCGAGTTCCTGGCTGCCATGCTCAACAGCCAGCCGTTGGGCTTCTACACCCCCTCGCAGCTCGTGCAGGACGCCAAGCGCCACGGCGTAGACGTGCGCCCGGTCGACGTCATGTACAGCGACTGGGACTGCACGCTCGAAGGCCTGCCGCATCCGCCGGCAGTGCGCCTTGGGCTGCGCCAGGTGTCGGGCCTTAAGGCGGAGTCCGTGCAGCGCCTGGTCGCCGCGCGTCAGGAGGCCCCGTTCGACAACGCCGAGGATCTGGCTCGACGGGCAGCACTGGAGCAGCACGAGATGAAGCTTCTGGCGGCGGCCGACGCACTCATGAGCCTCTCGGGCCACCGGCGTCAGCAGGTATGGGACGCCGCGGCCCTGCGGTCGACTCCGAAGTTGCTTCGAGACGCGCCGGTCGACGAGGAGTTCCTCGAGCTACCGGAGGCGCCCGAGGGAGAGGAAATCGTCTGGGACTACGCCTCAACGGGTCTCACACTGCGCCGGCATCCACTCGCCCTTCTTCGCCCCCAGCTCGAGGCTCGTCGACTCCTTACGGCCGAGCAGCTGGACCGGCTGCCAAACGGGCGGCACGTGGGCACCTGCGGCATCGTGACCCTCCGTCAGCAGCCGGATACGGCCAACGGCGTCATCTTCGTCTCGCTCGAAGACGAAACCGGCGTGGTCCAGGTGATTTGCTGGAAGAGCATCCGCGAGCAGCAGAGAGCGGAGCTTCTGAAGTCGCGGCTGCTCGCCGTGTACGGGAAGTGGCAGCGGCAGGGCGATGTGCGCAATCTCGTCGCGGAGCGGCTCGAAGACTTGACCCCCCTCCTTGGCCGTCTGACGACCGAGTCAAGGAACTTCCACTGAAGAACAGATGACTGCGGGCCTCGTGCGCGACCGCGCGATGTACGTCGGCTTCCTGGTGCGCCCCCTGGGGACCGCCAGGGCGCGCGCAGACTGCTACGCCGCGTCGTTCGCGTTGGAGGCGCCTCTCAGAGCCATCCACTGCATGGGGATGTCCTCGAGCAGCTTGCTCACGGACAGATGCGCCGGCGTAATGCCGAGATTGGCTGCAGGGTCGAGCGTCTCGTTCGCCACGACGCCGTAGGCGTCTGCATACAGCTGGCTGCAGATGGTCGCGCGCGCGCTCAGCACACGCGGTCGATCCCCGCGCCACCCGCCACGGGCTTGCCAGAGCAGCTGAAGCACCGACAGGAAGGAGTAGCGGTAGTTCAGCTTCAGTGCGGCGTCCAAGGCGATCTTGCAGCCGTGGAGCTCAGACAACTTTGGGTTGCGGCGAAAGCGCAGCCTGTACTTGCCGGCCGTGTACTTGAAGATGGAGTCGACCCGCACGCCCGTCAGCTGCGCCTCGCAGACCTGCTGGTAGCCGACGTAGACCGCTGCGTGGTGCCACTGCGCATGCCAGTCGTCGAAGCCCGCGCGACGCTGCACTCGGCGTATTGACTCGGAAACCAGAGGCTCGCCGACGTGGCTGACCAGGATCAGGTCGCCCGCGCGCAAGTTGCCTATCGACGGCATGAAGCCGAAGGCGCGGACCGCCGGAAACAGCTGTCCCGGCGGGTCCGGGTGCTGGATGGCCTGGCTGGTGTCTCTGGGGTCTAGATACGTTCTCTCGCTGACCGGCGGAGCCACGATCAGGAGATGACGAGCTCGTCCACGCGACCGTGTCCGCTTACGCGAAACTTCACTGGCTTCCCGACGGTGAGCATGCGCGCTTGGGAGTGCTTGAGGGCCGTGCCGAAGACGAAGATGTAGCGGTGCTGGCCGTCTGCATCGTCCACGTAGCCGAAGCCTGCCTTCTGGTTCAGGCTCGCAACGGTGCCAGCCTTGAGGCCTTCAGTCGTCGGTGCTTGAGTCGTTTCCATGGCAAGTTCCACTAGCGCTTGGCAAGCAAGTCTAGCGCCAAGCACCACGCAGTGCGTGGCCATTGGCCGGCGCCCCTAAGAGCAGCCATGGCGCCCGCGTAGCCCGAAGCACAAGGGGCCCGCGGCGCGAGCCGCGAGCCGCGAGCCCCTTTGCGCTGGGACGCCTAACGGTCAGCGTGCCGCCACCGAACCGCCTACCACGGCACCCGGCACGGCCCAGTCGACATGGACCGGCGGCTGCACGAGGTAGGTGTTGGTGTCGAGCGAGCGCTCTTCGCGGCTGACGGTGACCGCCGGGTGCTCGTAGTTGGCGTGGCCAGCGAGCGACTTGGGGCTCGCCGGGTGGCCGACGACGAAGGTCGACGGGTCCACGCCAGGAAGGGAGCGCGGCGCGAAGACGGCCGGGTGCTGGCCGACGTCCTGAGCGACAGCCATGGTGGCGGCAGCGCTCATGAGCGACGAGAGGAGGATGGTGCGGGTGCGCATGGGTACTTCCTTGGAGCTAGGGTATACCCGTATTCTGGTTAACCCTAACCACAACGATGTGTCCGAGCGAGCCTATGTTGCAGTGCGGCAACGTCTAAAGACCCGCTGTTGACGCCGTAGTGCTCATCCACTCAAGCGCGCCTATCCGATATACTGTTCACCACTGCCACTCGCGACGAGCTGAGATGGCAGCCATCCGACATTCGAGAACGCCGACCGCGCCGCGGTCAATGCAGGCTGGCCAGGGCACTGGGCCAGGCTCGTAGGGCAGTTCAGGTCCAAGATAGCCTCAAGGAGAGCCGGATGGCCACCGCACCGCAAGCGACGCAATCGTCCCCCGCCGCCTCGCAGCCGCAAGGCGTGACCCGCCACGTCACCGACGAAGGCATGGAGAAGGCGCTCGGCATCGGCCAGGGCGGCAAGCGCCTGAACACGCACGCGCACGACCTTCAGGAGCGCATCGATGACGCCCGCGACGACTTCCTCGAGGTGCGCACCTTCTATGTCGGCGGCCGTGACCGGCACGACTTCCTAAAAAACGGGCTGCTGGGCGAAATCGTAAGCCGCACGCCCATCCTCGTCTACGACCTGCCCGAGCTCAAGGCGTTCTGCAACACCGCCTTCGTCGACCGCTCCGGCAAGATGTACATCGCCGACACGTTCTGCCGCCGGCTCCTCTCAGAGCATGATGCAGGCCTGGACTCGTTGAACTACGTCTTCCGCCACGAGGCGGACCACCTGCGTCGCCTTCACCTGGCGCGCATGCTGGACTACCCGCACTCGGTGGCGAATGCCGCGACGGACACGCGGATCAACATCGACATCGTGAAGGGCGAGGCGGCCGAGCGCGCGGAGGCCGAGAAGGGCTCCTCGCTCAACGACAACGAGGTCCGTGAGGCCATCAAGAAGTACCTGGCCGAGCACGCCCAATCGAGCATCAGCGTCTTCTACGGGATGACCTTGGAGGAGCACGTCAAGTACGACGGCATGTCCGAGGAGGCCATCGCGGCACTGATGATGAAGGACTGGAAGGAGCCGCCCCCGCTGCCCAATCGCGAGGTGTCCTTCGAGCACATCATGGAGGGCGCCGCCCAGGAGGCGGACAACGTCAAGGGCATGCTCCTGGCGGGGAAGCCGCTGGCGCCGACCGCCCCTCCCTACGTCATGACGCCCAACGAGCTGTCGGGCCTGGCGCAGGACTTGCGGACCATCGGCAAGGCCAAGGCGAACCCGTCCAAGGTGAGCGACCAGGACCTGCAGTCGGCCTACGACCGCCTGGCCAAGCTCCGGGAACACCAAGGCCTGATCGAGCTCGACAACCAGCACATCCGGGCAGCCATGGGTCTCCTCGGCAAGGGAGCCAGCCACTCCTCCGGCAAGACCGGCGACGCCTACCTCGACATGCTCAAGCCCTCCGAGCGCGTCGAGATGGCGATGAAGATTCTCGAGAAGATTCTGCAGCCGCAGAAGTCCAACGGGATGCCGCAGCAGCCGCAGAACGGTGGCCTCACCATCAAGGACCTCGAGCGCGCCATGGGCCGCGGCGGCGCGCCGAATCCCGGCAACGGCAACTCGCAATCCGGTGGCCAACCCGGCGACCAGGCGGGCGCCCAGGATGGCAGCGGCACCGAGGACATGGTGCCGGCGCCGACGGTCACGCACGGCCAGGACCACGTGATGAGCACCGAGGACCTCGCCCAGGCGCTGCACGACGCCGGCGTGTCGTCGGACACCATGGCCAAGCTCGGCTTCGACGACCTCAAGAAGATTCCGGAGGAGGTCAAGCACGCGAAGGATGGCGTGGTCTCGGCCATCAACAAGGCCTCCGAGGACCAGATGAAGGTGGGCTCGCGCTACCCGGGCGGGCACCTGCTGCACTACGCCAAGGCGCAGATGCTGGACTTCTTCAAGCCGGTGCTGACCTGGGAGATGGCCCACAAGAAGCTGCTGGAGGCCTGCGGCAAGGGCTCGCGCTACGACCCGACGGAGCCGTGGACGCTCTACCACGTGGACGCGGCCGACATGGGCTTCAAGCACCAGCGCGACGTGCCCTTCATGGGCAGCCGCATGCCGGGCAAGGAGCAAAAGCCGCTGATGTTCGACATCATCGACACCTCGGGCTCCGTCGATGACGCCATGCTCAAGCGCTTCGTCTCCGAGGCGCTCAACCAGGCCCGCCGGGTCTCTCGCGGTGTCGCGCCGGACGTTCTCATCAGCTGGGCCGACACCATCTGCCGCGGGGTGCCTGAGTTCATCAGCGAGAAGAACTACAAGCAGTTCCTCACCAAGGGCATCAACTACGGCGGCCGCGGCGGCACCAACTTCCAGGCGGCCATCGAGAACGTTCTCGAGATGGTGAAGCCGGGCTCGAAGTCGGGCTACGCCAAGCGCAACATCGACGCCATCTGCTACATGACCGACTCCGGTGACTCGGTGCCGGACCCGGCGCGGCTGTTGCGCAAGGCCCAGGAGTGCGGGCTGAAGAAGTTGCCCCCGATCCTCTTCCTGGTGCCCAAGTCCTGCTACGACGAGCGCTTCGCCAAGGAGGCCAGCAAGTGGGCGACCGTCGTCTACTTCCACGCCGGCCCTGGCGCCAAGCACACGCAGAAGGTCGACATCAACGCGGCCGCCCGTGAGCAAGATCAGAAGAACCGCAACCTGAAGGCCCCGCGGCCGTAACCCGGAGTCCTTCCATGCCGTCCCAGAAGTACACGCTCGTCGGCTATTCGTCGGACCCGCAGACCAACGAGTCCGAGTTCGTCTTCGTGCACGTGCACGCCGCGACATCCCCCGAGGACGCTCGGCAGCAGTGGTCCAGGTCGGTGTTGCCGCGCGACGCCACCCTCAACGTGTTCGTAGGGCACCTGCAGCCGATGGATAGGCTGCCGGCGCTGCAGCTCACGCGCGCAGGCCGCCTCGAGGCCGCTCCGGCCCCCTACTCCCCGGTCTCCGGAGACCTCATCGAGGTCTCGAGCAAGGACGAGCGCATCCGCTACCAGGGCCGCGTTAGTGCCGTGAAGGCCGATGGCTCCTTCTTCCTGAACGGCCCCGGCTTCGGCCACCAGTTCCACGCCTCGTCCGCGGAGCTCTTCGATTTCACGCTGCTCGAGCGGCGTGCCGCAGCCGCGCCGGCGCGCCGGATGCGTCCCTGAGGCGCGGTGGGCACCGCCCTCGGCCATAGGTAAGCCGTTGACACGTAACGATTTATCCTTCAAAGTGCCGATTCGGAATTCCGAAGGATAACGACGTGTACTCAGTGCTGTCGAACGCTCAGGCCAAGCAGTACCTGGACGCCGTGGCGGTGTTCGAGGACTGGCGCGAGACCTCCCGCCAGGTACTCGAGTATCGCGGTGGCATGCACTGGAAGACTGTCGCTGGCCGCTCGTACCTGTACCGCACCAAGGACCGGCTCGGGAACGCGAAGTCCCTGGGCCCGCGGAGCGATGCCACGGAGCAGCTGTACGAGCAGTTCACGGCCCGCAAGGAAGCGCTGACGAGTCGCCTGGCTGACCTCAAGGAGACGATGCGGACTCACGCGCGCGTGAATGCCGCCCTGCGTCTTGGCTCGGTGCCCAACGAGGTCGCCGATGTCTGCAGCGAGCTCGACGCTGCCCAGCTCATGGGCAAGTCCATGATGGTCATCGGCACCAACGCCATGCACGCCTACGCGTACCTGGCCGGCGTGCGGTTCCAGGCGGACATCATGGCAACGACGGACGTTGACCTGCTGTGGAACCACAAGGCGAAACTGAGCCTGATGGCCACGGCCGAGGTGTCGAAGGATGGCCTGCTGGGACTGCTGCAGCGCTGCGACAAGACCTACGTGCAAGACCCGCGGCAGCGGTTCCGGGCCCGCTCGAGCACCGGCTTCATGGTCGACCTCATTCGCCAGATGCCGGAGCCGCCGTGGGCCGATGAGCCCGACCGTCTCGCCAAGAACGACCTGGTCGCCACTGACATCAGCAACATGGACTGGCTGCTCAGCGCGCCGCGCATTGAGCAGCCGGCGGTCGCGGTGGATGGCCGGGTGTTCATGATGACCGCCCCTGATCCGCGGGCTTTCGCTGCGTTCAAGGTGTGGCTCTCGCAAGAGCCCGGGCGCGACCCGCTCAAGAAGGGCCGGGACATCGCGCAGGCGCGCGCGGTGCTTCGGGTGCTGGAGGAGCGCCTGCCTCACCTGCCGCTCATCGAGGCGATGCAGTCGTTCCCAAAGCAGGTCGTCGATGCCGTCAAAGACGAACTCTCGTCTTCTATTGAGCCGGCGTCCACAGAAGCCGCTGCGGCGCGTCGCCGGCGTCCCTGAACACTGCATGCGGCCCGGCGGGCTGCCTAGCCCAGCCGCTGGAACAGGACGACACCAGCGGACGGCTCGTCCGGCGTGAAGCATTCGAGCGATTTCTCCCTACCGTGAGGGATAAGGCACGACGTAAGCGGCCTAAATTGGTGAGGTTCCCCACACCATCGGAAGCCTCCTCATGAAGCTGCCCCTGCCGACACGTCACGCTGTTCGAGCTGTCGAACTTTTAGATGGCGCGACGGCAGCTGATTGCAAAGCCGAGGGATACGTCCGTCCAATGCGCACAAAACGGGCATGCAGCGGCATCAAAACGCCGCGTCGTGACCGCGGCCTAATGGTGCAACGACCATACAAATCGCCCCGCCCTCGTTACGCGTTCGTCGCATGGGCGGCAAGCGGCCTAACATCGCAGAGGAGGATCTGCCATGCCACCGCCTGAGCAAGCGCTCAACCAAGCCATTTTTGACGTAGCCAACGTCAAACTGCAGTCGTTTACAGCGAGTGACACGGCCATCCTTCCCGCGAACAACGTGACGCTCTCGTGGCAGGTTGCAGATGTGGCAGCCGGCGTCCAAATCCTGCTAAACACCATCTCGGTCTCAATGTCTGGCCAGCGTAGCGTGGCGCCGCTCTTTACGACAACCTATTCCCTGACGGCCGCCAAGCTAGGAATTTCACGACAGTTGGCATCACTGACGATCAATGTAGATCACTCAGCATGCTTTCAGCAGTCTATTCCTGGAGACCTTATTAGCGAAATCATCATCTCCAACTTTAGAACAACCTTCGGCGGAAATGGTCTGAACATTGTCCTTAACAATCTGCCAAATATTCGCGTCACGCAGAAACGCGATGCATTAGTGGACATCGATGCGAACGGCATTCACTTGGATGCTTCCATGCATCTCGCTATTAACAATGCACCCGACGCTTCGCTGGGCGTAAAAATAACATTCATTGTCGGAGTAAACAATGGCAAGGCTACTGCGACAGCCAAAGCGATCAACGCGGACGTTGACTTCCCTTGGTGGGTGGAATGGAGTGGTGGGTTATTGGGGTTCGCACTTACGGAGGTGGTCGAAGCGATCATCGAGAACATCGCCGAGGACGAAATACGCGATCGAGTCAAGGCGGACATTCAGTCACAGCTCGATGCAATAAATGCATTCGTTCCTGATACGTGCGCGCTTATTTCTGCCAGAACGGTGGAGAACGCTATTGTTGCGACCGTGTGCCCAAAGTCTGAGGACACTCCCTGCAGCGCGACGTTACCGCAGTTGGCGATCTCTACACTGAAGGTCCGTAAGACAGGTTTGCCTAATGCAAGTGTTGGCTCTGCAAGGAAACGGCGCAAATAGTACCGGCGCGTTGATCACGACGACGCCTAAAACTGTACGACAGGCCTGATAGACCCAATCACCGGAGTCTCCGCCGGTGCTTTTACGGCACCGCCCATAACCACGGCTCCCGTGAGCAGCCCGTGGACCCACCCGTTCACAGTGCAGTTGGCCGAAGAAGGTCACTGAGTGAGCTCGACCAGAACCCGATCGTGGCGTAGAGCACCAGCACGAACGCCTTGTCGACGTCTGCCGAAGTGATGGGCCACCTGAAGAGGTACCGCTGGCAGAGGGTGAACGAGACCGCGGAGACAACGGTCAGCACCAGGAGCTCGAAGACCACATCATCGCTGGAGGCCTGCCGAGCTGATGAGCAGTTCGGCGGCCAAGCGCTCCAGGGGCGTTAGCTCTTCGATGCCGGCCGCCGCGACGGCGCAGCGCTTTTCGAGCTCGTCCACGCACTTCTGCACGAAGGCCTGGTCGTAGTAGGCGCCGCCGCTTGCGGTGCCCAGGAAGCCCAGGCGGACGATGGGCGCCGTTCCCTGCGGCTGCAGGGCGGCTGCATGGCCTCGAAGATGGATTGCTGCACGATTTCTCCTGGCGCGCAGCCGACGCCTGCTGCCCCACGGGTCTACAACGCCGGGCATGGTTGCACAATAGCGGCGCGTATCTGATATAGTCCACGCAGCGGCATGTAGCCGCGACTGCTCTGCAGTCCATGGAGATTACCAAGCAGTCTGGCCGGAAGGCCGGTCGACTGCTGCGCATCTGGAGTCTCCATGCCCGCACCAACCTCGTCCTTCGTCGTCGACCAGCTCCGTGGCGACGTCCTCGCCGATTCGATGGCGAAGCTGCATGCCAACCCAAAGAAGCTGCCCGAGGGCTTCCATTCCGTGACGGTGGAGCCGGGCGTCGCCATGCTGGTCGAGCCGGTGAACGATCACCCCTACGTCTTCGTGCTGCCCAACGTCGTGCACCGCTTCGAGAGCACACCGGGCAGCGGTACTGACCGCCTGCGCAAGCGCATCGAGGCGGGTGTCTTCTTCCGCAGCCTGGTCGACGATGCGCACGTGCAGGCCATGCGCGCCGCCAGCGCCGGCACCCGCACGCCCCAGCCGGAGGAAGCGCCGGCGGTCCAGCAGCTGGCGGCCGTCCAGGCGCAAGCGCCTCAGGCCCGCCCTGCCCGCCCCCGCCCCTGAGGTCCCGCGCGAGCTCAAAGCCGTGGCTACGCCTACCGTCACCCAGTTCCAGGCCGAGATGCGCCGCGTCATCGAAGCGATGTCTCCAGACGCGAACGCCCTCGCCTACCTGCTGGACGGCTTCAACGGTGCGCGCGGCACGGATACGGCCGAAGTGGCGCTGAAGGCGCTGCAAGGCGGCCTTGAGCGTCAGGACAGCATCACATCGACCATCCTGGGGCTTCGCATCTCGTTCGCCGAGCTCTGCTTACGCCGCCGGCGTCTGGAGGCGCTGCGCGAGGCGCTGCTAAACCCGCACCCCTCCTTCCTGGCCGCCGGCCGGCCGGACATGTCCGGCTGGCTGAAGGCGATGTGCTCTATTGGAGACGTCGAACGCCAAGAGAGCCTGTTCCGCCTGGCTCATCGCCATCTCGGCGCCCAGGCCCGCAACGCCTACGAGCTCGCGCTTGCCGTCGACCCGCAGCACCCCGACATCGCGGCCATTTCCCGCGATGACCCGGCCGCAGGGGCGGTCCTCGCCGAGCTGCAGATGCGCGAGCGAATCGCCACGACGACTGTCGCCGGCACGCCTGGCGCACCTGCCTCCTGCCAGCCTGCTTCTGCTGTCCCTGCACCGCTTCACCGCCGTCGCGCCCTATGACCTCCGAACCTCAGCAAGAGCCCGTTGCGGTCGGCGCCGCTGGAGCGGCTCGCCTCGAAGCAGGCGTGCGCCTCTACATCCAGGCCTTCTTCACGAACGACCACACGTCGGGTCCTCCCTTCGCGGCTATGGACCTGGACACCACTGTCCTGAAAGACATGACCCGCCGGCAGCAGCTCTGCGTGCAGGAGCGGCTCTCGTTACTGGAGGTGGACCTCAGCCCGGCGGACCACGGCCATGAGGGCAGCGAAGTCGCGATCAGGAGCTGGGGGCTGCGCATCCCCGGCTCGGATTTCTGGTTCCACGGCCAGCCCAAGGGCGAGGGTGCGTGCCAGACGCGCGCCATCGCCGTCGACGAGCTCTGGTCGGCGCTGCAGACCGATGCCGAGACGCCGCAAGAGGAAATGCCGGAAGGTTTCGCCTGGTTCGGCGGCGCCCTCGTCTACGGCCCCGACGACCTGGACGACCTGCTCGAGGTGCTCGAAGACTATCGCCCGGAGCTCGCGGCCAAGGAACGCGAACTCGAGATGGCGTTAGCCATCGCAGAGGAGAAGTCGGCCTCGCTCCAGCAGGCCTCCACCGCCTCACCGGCGCGACGGAGCCCGAAGCTGTGATGTCCACGGACCTCTTCCGAGTGCAGCCGTACCTCGACGCGTGCGATGGTTTGGCGGAAGGCATCCGGCTCTTCATCCGAGCCGGCGTCAACAGAGCAGGCCTGCGGCCGCCCCGCTTCGCGATGGTGGTCCTGGAGCCGCAGATGCTGGGCGGATTGCTGCGCAGGGCCGAGCTGTGCGTCGATTACAGCCTCGGGTCGACCTCGGTCTCGGTCAATCCAGACGCTCTGGACGAGAACGCCTTCGTCGCTTCAGTTGAGCACTGGACGCTGGTCAACGACAACACCGGCTTCTGGTTCGCTGGTGACACCGAGGAGTCAGGGACGGTGAAGACCTGGATCATCGAATTCTCCGAGCTGCTCACCGCGCTGCGGCAAAGCAAGGACCCTCGGCCAACCCTCCTCAGCGGCACCGACCCGGCCTGGTTCGGCGGCGCCTTGCTCTACGACCTTGACGACATGGAAGGCATGGTCGAGGCCGTCAGTTCCCGGTTCCCCGAGCTCGCGGCGCGCCAGGCCGAGCTCGAGATGGCGCGCTCCATCCGCGCCACACACCTTAACCAGGACGCGCAGTCCGGTGCCCCGGCACGTCGCCGGCCAAGCCTTTGACCCCTTCCCCCGATTACCAGGAGTACCCATGAGCACCGCCCCCAACGCGGCACCCAAAGGCCTGTCGCCCGACGTCATCTCCCTCCTCGACCTGATCGGTGTGCGCGACCAGCGCGACTTTGCTGCCATCACCATCATGTTGGACGAGGCCCTGAGTCAGCCGGCCATGGAGTCGGTGCGCGCACTCGAGGTGCCGGGCGCCGACCGTGCCATCTACGCCATGACCAAGGCACAGCTGGTCGACCTGCTGGTCTCGGCCCACTTCGAGTCCTGGCAGCCCTACGACTGGCTCGAGCTCGACGAGTCCGGCCTCAAGGGCAATGACCAGCGCCTTTCCGACTACGGCTTGAAGTCGGCCCAGAAGCCGCGCCAGGCCTACGACAACCTGGTCGACCTCACGCTGATGCCCGTGGACTTCGCCGGCGGCTCCCGCAAGCACAGCATGGACGGCGTCGACTACTACATCTTCGACCACGCCATGCTGCGCGACTTCCTGCGCGAAGCCCGCTTCGTCTCCTGGTCCGCCAAGGACTGGGACCAGTCGCTGAAGAACGCCCAGGTAATGCGCGAGATGGCTGCGCGTGAGCAGCGTGCCGACGTGGCTCCGCTGGTTCCGGGCCTGCCGCTCGGAGACGTCCCTGCTGCGCGCCGGCGCTCGGTGGGGCCGGTGTGACAGCCATGGCACCGCAGCTCATCACCCTCACAGGCGCCGACGAGCGCACCGACATCGACGCCCTGGTCGAGCTGGTGCGCACGAACCCCCTGGTCGAAATCGGCCTGCTCTACACGGCCACCCCGGAGGGTCGTCCGCGCTATCCCTCCCGAGCCTGGCTCCGGGAAGCCGCCGCCGCGCTCAGCGGTCGTTGCGCCATCCACGTCTGCGGCGGCGGCGCCCGTCGGGAGCTGCTCGCCGGCGAGCTCGGCGACCTGACCCGTCACGCCCCGCGGGTGCAGCTCAACGGCATCCTGACCCTGGATGTGGCGACCGAGGCGTGCCGGTTCGCGGACACCCTCATCACCCAGCACCACGAGCTTAATCAGCAACTGCTTGGGGTCCCGGCGCGCAACCATGCCCTGCTGGTGGACGGCTCCGGTGGCCAGGGCATCGCGCCGGCGGCCTGGATGGCGCCCGACACCGAGAAGCCCGTTGGCTTCGCAGGCGGTCTGGGTCCGCAGACGCTCGCCGACCAGCTTTCCGCCATCTCGGCCGTCGCAAACGATGGCGCCTGGGTGGACATGGAAGGCAAGCTGCGCGTCAAGGACTGGTTCAGCGTCGAGTTCGCGCGGGAGTGCGCTGACATCTTCGCTTCCGCCACGACGTCGCCGACGCCCGTCACCAGGCCGCGGCGCAGGCCATGAAGGGCTCCACGCCTTCCCTGACTCCGTCCGAGCGTCACCTCCGGTCGTTGCTGGCCGCGTTCGAGTTGCGCGAGAAGATGGCATCTGTCGCCGATGCGGAGCGGGCCATCAACGTGGCACTCAGTCAGTGCCGGGACGCCATCGTGGCCGGGGTGCCCTGTGGCGACCGCCCCGCCGGCGCGGCGGAGGTCTTCATCAGCCGGACGAACTGGTATCGCGACGAGGTGCTTTGGCCGCTGTTCCAGCAGTACATCGAAGCCCGCTTCATCGACCCCAATGCCTTGCTCGTCGGCCGCGACGTGGACGACCAGGGGATGCTTCCGCTTGAACTGGCCATCACGGTGGGAAACCTCGGCGCGGCCCAGGCGTTCATGGATGCCGGCGCGGACCACACCAAGGTGCCCAGTCGCGACTGGTCCCGGACGCAGAACACGCGCACCAAGGGCGGCAAGCCCATCGCCGACGTCTTCAGCTTCATCGACGCGAAGGTTCCGGACCCCCAGGGCGCCGGGCCGTTCAAGGCGATGGTCACCGAGATGTCCATGCGCAAGCGTGTGGCCGCGGTCTGCGAAGGGGCCGTGACGGACCGTTCTCCGACGCCAGCGCGGCGTCTCCGGGCTCTATGACGCCGAGCGCAGGCAGATGACCGCGACGCCCCTCACCGGCCTCAAGGCGCTCGATGCAGCCGCCAACTCGTCATCATCATCGGTCCAGGAGCTCTGGGCGGCGCTCTACAGCATCGCGTCGGACCTGCCCCGAATGCACGGCGTCGCGGTCTCGCTTGTACCTAATGCGATGGACGACGAGGCTTCCCACACGGCTATCGCTGTGTGCCACGAGCTCATCGAGTCGCAGGTCCCCTGCAGACGTCTGGAGATTGAGCTCTTCGCTGTCTGCCCTCTGGTGATGTGGCGATGGCCCACGAACGTGGAGTCCAAGGTCGCTGAACTGATGCGCTCGTACATCCGAGCCGACTACATCCCCGTCGAAGTGACGGACTCGAGGTGGGCGCACTTCTCATCCACCTTCGCCGATCAGCGCACAGCCCTGGAAGTAGCCATCCGACAGAAGAACATCCCGGCCGCCCAGGTCCTGCTTGAGGCCGGAGCGCGCCTTACGCAGCGCCCGCGCGTGGGCAAGTCCGAGCCGGCTCATCGTGACATGGTCGCGCTCGCCCGCTACCTCTGGGACAACGAATCCATGGTGAGCCAGCTCACTGAGGCAGCGATGAGGGGCCAGGTGGCATCCGTGCTCGTGTCGCCCGACGTGCCGAGCCCGTCGTCGATCCCTTCCCGGCGGCCTCGCCTCATGCTCTGAGGCTTCGGCCTGACGACCTATGGCAGCGCAAGTGCCCCTCCAGCCCGTCTTCCGTCCTGAGGACAGTAACGAGACCAGCATCCTCCGGATGTCGGAGCACATCGCTCAGGTGGTGACGAAGGGTGGCGCTGATGCGCCAAGACAGGTGTTGTCTGCAGGGCGAGCTCGAGCCGGCCGGGAAGACGGCAGAGTGGGCCTACGCGGCCATCCGAAGGGGCCTGGTGCCGAAGTGGAGCAACGGGACCGGGACGCTTGCCTCGTTCGGCGGCATGTGCGTGTCGCATGACCGCCTGGACGTGCTCATCGCTGTCGCGGAAGCGGGCTGGCCAAGGGCGGCTGGCGAAGAGGTGGGCAGAACGCCGGCGGAGTGGCTCGACGAACTCTGCTCGTGGGACCTCAACTTCCGAGCCCCGGGCACGCAGCCCTCGCGCATGGATGCCACCCTCTTCGATGTGGCACTGGACAACATCCGGTCGAACTCGCGGGATGCCGTCGCCTTCGTCATGAGGGTGGCGCCGGAGCACCCGGCGATTGCGAAGCACGCTGCGACCGCGGGGGAAGCTGGCGCTATCGTGAGGGAGGTGGCGATGGAGCGGCGCATCGCCTCAGAAGCGGCACGGCCGAACAACTGCTCGCCGACGGCTTTAAGACGACGCCGGGCAGTCATCTGAGTCGCATCTGTGATGCTCGCCTATTTCACCCGCAACCCGCAGAATGCGACTTGCCACCTCCACCTACGTGACAGCCGCATGTTCAAAGGACTCGCCCTAGCCGTCGTGCTGATTTTGTGCGCAAGCGCTCAAGCGAAAGACAATGGCGGCGCATGAAAGAGTCGCAGTTCGGGTTTGAGTACACATGGTCCGACCTTGAGCCCATCCGGGCGCTGACGGTCGTGGTCTTGGCTGGCCAAGTGGCTGGAGCTGCGGCTGGGGTGCTCGTTCCGCAGTTCGCGGACTGGTTCAAAAGCCTATGGTTCGGTGGTGCTATCGCCACGTTCCCTGCCTTCCTTGTGGGCCTGATCGTCCAATCGCGCTGGAGGCCAGGCAGCCTCGGACAAAACAAGGTCATGGTGCGGCGGCTCGGTCTCGTTGCAGCGGCGCTGACGGTCTTTGCGTTTGCCATGCCCGTGCTCGAGCTGAAGTTCGGCAAGCACACGGGATAAGCGCCGGACAACGTGAGAGCGGTCCGCTATCTGCTGCAAGCCGTCCTTCTGCTGCTCGCTGCAGGCGTCATGGTTCCCCTGGCGCTATCCGGCAAGGCCTCATACGCCGCGCTGCTTGGTCTAGGCGCATTCTTCGGCTTCCTGCTCTTCCTCACGGTGCTCCTGCGCGAGCACACAGAGAGCAGGCTGGTGCCCGGACGTACCGTCAGCACGAAGGTCTGCGGCGTGTTCCTAAGCCTCGTCGGCGCCGGTGGCATCGGGCTCTCGGTGCGCCTAATCGATGGCTACCGACCAACGGGAAGACGAAGCGGACTGTTGCGGCTCTCCATCGAGTACCTCGGTCCCTGGCCGGCCGCGGCGTTCTTCCTTGCCTTCGGTGCGTGCATGCTGGGTCTGGCCTACCGTCTCTTCCGGAGCCGCTAGCGGCTGGTGCCGGGCGCGCACGAGCTCGGTCGAGCCAAGCAGCGCTCAAAGTAGCAACGCCCTGGTGGCGTCAGGCTAGCTCAGTGGCTCTGAAAGCGGCGGGGCTTGCGCCCTGGCTCCGTTCATAACGGACCGCGGTCGATGAAGCGGCCACAGACCTCTGCCGGATCGAAATCCTTGTAGTGTTTTGCCGACCTTGAAGACGCCTCCTGGGCCTTCTCGTACTCCGGGTTCATCAAGTACGACGTATCCTGCATGAACACAAGGTAGGTATCGACCTGGGCCTTCACGTAGTCCGCAAGTGCGTTCTTCGCACCACCCAGGCAAGCCGGAACCTTGACCGCTTCAGCCTCCCGTTGGATGTCCTGCAACTTGGAGACCGGCCCCGAGAGATACGCGCGACCGGTGCTCGATGCGAGCTTGTCGGCATCAGTGACCTTGTTCTGGATGCCTTGCAGTAGCGCCAGCCCGGACTCGACTAGCTGGCGGCGCTCCTGCCTCTGCTGTTCTTGGTACTTTGTGTAGGCGAAGTAGCCGGCGCCTGCCACCAGCACCAGCAACACAATCAGCAAGAGGGCCGCACGTGGTCCGCGCGATGCTTCGCTCGACTGTGCTGACTGCTTCGTCTGGCGAGCGTCGAGCTCCGCCTGGCGCTGCACGTACTTGGCGTAGATCACGCCGCAGCTCGGACACTCGCTCGCCGGCTTCGCCTGGTCTGCGAGGGTCCTCCGATAGTCGCATTTCGGACACGCTTGCATGTTTTTCACTGCCTCCCTGGGCCAGATTGTGCCGAACTGTTCCAGCGCCGGGCCTCAGAACAGCGGCTTCGCCGGCTTGCAGGTACCCTGGCGTTCGAACTGCGGCATCGACTCCATCCAATCACCGCTAGCGTTCCTATCGGCAAGCTCGCTTCGTGAGAACGCCGAGCCGTTAAGGTGCCTGTACTCCCACCAGTCGACGTACGCGCCGGTCACCCGATCCAAGGTCGCCTTCGTTTCCGAGTAGTAATCGGCATTGGCGGGCAAGGCCGAGTTGAGGCTGTTCTTCACATAGAACTCGACGCGTGTGTCGGACCAGTCGTCGATCCTCGTCGTGAGCGTCGTTCTCCCCTTCTTGGTGGTAGGAAGGACATCGATCTTCTTCAAGTCGGCATCGATCTGAAGTCTCACTTGGCAAAAGCCGGGGTCCAGGACATCACATAGAGCGTCATTGCCGCGGACCACCTTCAGGTCGCAGTGGAGCAGCACTGGCTCGGCCAGGCTCGGCGAGGCGAGAAGCGCATACGTGAGGAGGGCACTGGCAGTCCGGACACGTCCCTTCAGACGCACTATCCGCGTGCCGGTTGGAGCCATCACGGCGCCCCTGACCTTATCTACACCACTCATCCCCGCCTCCTTGATGCCAGGCCGATGGTACAGACGCGCCACACGTCCACGCCTCGCAGGCATGGGTCACCGGTAGCCGATGTCGTGCATCCTGCACTCCACTTTCATAGCGTCATCGGCCCGCACATCTGGTGTATCTGCTATTCTGCCCGCCACCGAACGATCCAGCGCGCAGATGGGGCTCGACCACTCCTACCAAGAGAGCAAAGACGACCGGGCGGTCCGCCTGGCGGTCGAGGCCGCCGTTGCTGCCGGCTCCGTCCATGAGGTGCTGCGTTCCTTCAAGGACATGACTGCCGGTGCAGAGGCGCTCGGCCGCGGTTTCGGTGGATCGCTTCCGCAGCTCAATCAGCGCGAGTGCTTCGCCACGTACTGCCTCCGCCGACCAAGTGGCCTGGACATCCTCAGATCGGTACTTGAGGCCGGCATCGGCGGCCGGTCCGTCTCGGAATCTGCCGAGGCCGCCTGCAGGTGCCTCATGTACGACGGCGGCAAGCTGCGCAATCTCGGGGTTCCCACCCTCTTCCACGCAGCCTACCTGCTCCAGTCACCGGAGGCGATGCGGCTGGCGTTCGAGCTCGATGGGTGCCGGTCCGAGCTCCACTCGGCGCGCCCCGTCGAGCGCGGCTCCACCGTGCACCACGACTTTCTCCAGCACGTGCTGACTCGGCTCGGGTGGCTCGATGAAGACGGATTCCAACGGCTGCGCCAGTGTTCGGAGATGCTGCTCGAGGCAGGAGCCCCCATCGCCTACCACGGCGAGGAGGCGCCAGCCCTAGAACTCTTCCTGGATGCCTCCGACTCCGTCCGCTCGCCCGGCCTTCTCAAGGAGCTGCTCGGCAAGTACGTCGAGGCCGGCCACGTACCCCTGGACAGGTACACGGAGCCCGGCCCTATCCGGGCATGGAATGGGGCGCCATGCCGGTCGCGCGTGCCATCCTGAAGGGCAACGTCAAGATGGCCGTCGCCTTCATCGAGCTCGGCTGCTCGACAGACATCGCGCCGGCGCCGGAGCACCCCCACCGCGGTGACCTGGCCGCTTTCGTCCGCACGCTGGACCTCCCGTTGGACGTCGAGGCCGAGATGGTTGCGGAGTTGACGAGCGCCCAGATGCGCCGGCGCATCCAGCTGGAGACCTCTGCCGCGGTGCCCTCCGCCCTCCCGCCCTCTTCGCCAGCCCGCCGCGTTCGGGCCCTCTGACCCATGGCACTCACACCTTCCCAGCGGGCTACTGCCCGCAAGTCGCTCGGCGCGCAGCTCGCGGCCGCCACCGTTGCTGACCGCCATGACGAAGTTCTGCGCATCGTCGCTTCCGGTGGGCCGGAGCTGATCTGCACCGGGCTGCTGCTGGACGCGTCCTCCGCCCTCATGTCGTACGCGCAGTTCTGCATCGACAAGGGGCATGTTGAGGCCTTGGCCAAGGTGGTGGCGGCTCGCCCGGGCGGCGTCACCCTAGCGGACTGCTGCATCGTGGAGGAAGGAACCGTCTACGGTGTCACTGTGTCCACGACCTACGATCCGGTCAAGGCGGCCCTTGAGCGGTGTGACGTCGCGCTGGTGAACGTCCTGCTCGATGCGCGCGCACATCTTCCGACCGAACTCAGCCTGCGCCGGGACATCGACTTCATGCACCTGCGAACCCTTCGCAAGCTCCTAGGTTTCACATTGGCCGAGGAGGCGCCCCAGCTGGGAGCCCTGTGCCGTCACTTCGTCCGGCGGAGCATCCCGCTGCTCGACAAGGACGGCCCGGCAAGCCTCGCGGACGAGCTAGTCATCAACGGGTCGTGGCACCAGCAGCGCGGCGCCGACGAGGTGACGCAGCTGCTTCGGGACTACGCCGCAGCCGGGACCCTCAGGGTGGATGACGTCGTCGATATCAAGTGGAGGCACGTCGGGAACTGCCGCCTTCTGCTTGCCGCCATCAAGAAGGGATGCACCCCACTGGTCTGCGAGCTCATCGACATGGGCTGCGACTGGCGCCTGGCCATCGGTCCGAAGGCGCCAGACCTGCCAACTGCCATCCGCTCGTTCGGCCGCGAGGGGGACGCTGAGCTTGCCGCCGCGGCGGCTGAGGCACTCATGCGGGTGCGGTTGCGCAATCTGGCGGCCCAGCAGGCGGCGACCGCCCAGCCGGCCACAGCGCGCCGACGTGCCGTTCTGTGAGGAAGAATCTGCTGTAGCCGTGTCGCTGGTGTATCGCATACACTGTATCGGCACTTCTTTATGCAGCCCATCATCCCCGCCGTGCTCAGCGGCGCCGCGCGCGAGAACGCGCGACAGGACCTCGACAACGCCATCATCAAGGCCCTGACGGACATCGCTCCGGAGTCCTTGGTGGCCGAGGCCGCCCGGGTGGACCCTTCCATCCTGCTGGAGCGCAACCGCTTCTCCGGCCTGGGGTTCAACGCCTTCAACTACCTCGAGCTCGCCCGCCACAAGGAGTGGACCGACACCCTTGAGGTGGCCCTCGAAGCCGGCATCCATCCCGACAACCGGGATGCGTTCTCCGGCCGCCCCCTGCTTGCGCGGCGTGGAATCGGACTGAACTCCTTGCCGGGTCCGAAGTTGCTCGGACTGGCGCTGCGCTACGGCGCCGATGCCTCCCAGTGTGCCGACGGCGACGGATACCGGTCCCTGGCCAGGACGTACGCGGCAGAGCTGCAGCCGTTGACCACTAGCAACCTCGCGACGGTGAAGTCGCACCTCGCGTGTCTGAGGCTCCTACTGCAGGCGGAGCCGGGCCCGCTGGACCCGGTGGACCGCGACATGAGCGGGTCCTTCATCGGCCACGGGCTACTGGTCACGCTGGGCACGGCGCGCATCCTGACGACGACGCTCTCCTTAGCGCAGCCCTTGGCCAAGGAGGGCTACGACCTGCTACGTCTGGCCGCGGCACGTGGCGCCGACATCAACTGGCGCGCCGGCGCCCAGGACATCCCGGTGGTCTGGACGCTGGTCAACGCCGGGTTCGCAAAGTCCGCCGCCTTGCTGCTCGAGCTCGGCGCGGACCCAGAGATGCCGGCAGACGCGGACGCCTCGAACCTCGGCTTCGAGGTCGGCACCAGCCTGGTCGAGCTCGCCCGGCTGCGTAGTGGTGGCGAGGGCGCGGCTGCGATTTCGGAGACCCTTATGCGGCGCCGCATCCAGGCGGAGCAGCGGGTCCAGGTCGCACCTCCGGCTCCGGCGAAGCAGCCGCGGCGCCGGTGGCTGTTGGGAGCGTTCTGATGGAGCGCCAGGCCGACTTCACCTTGCCGCAGCCCATCCTCACGGGCGACGAGCGCGCGAAAGAGCTCTCCCTGATGCGCGTCGAGTTCAAGGACCCGGAAGCGGACAGGCTCATCGCGGCGCGTGCCCGGCGCGACCCTTCGCTGCTTCTGGAGTCGTCAGACCGCCACACGAGCTATCTGGCTGGCACCCGCCTGGACGAGGCCGTCTACTTCGACTACGTAGAGACGGTCCAAGTCGCGCTCGAGGCGGGCGTTCATCCCGACGACCCGCGCGCCTTTCAGGCGACGCTGTTGGGCGGCGGCCAGGTCGGCCAACAGCGGCTCATCGCCTACCGCGTCAGCACCATGGAGGGGCGATTCCCCCGCCCTCGGATGCTGGAGCTCGCGCTCAAGCACGGGGCCGATCCAGACGGCGACATCGAAGCGTTTGAGAGCGGTCGGTCGAACTCCCACGTCCGGCGTTACGCAACCGACCTCCACGACTTCAACGGGTCACTGGCCCTGGCCCGGCTTCCGGACACACTGGAGTGCATCCGGCTGCTGCTCAATGCCAACCCGAGGTGCATCGATCCGGACGAGGCCGGCTCCAACAGGGAGTGGTACGGCTTCCTGGCCCTCTTGGGCTCCGCCTCCGCGCTCAAGTCGCGCCCGTCCCTGACGTCGGACCTTGCAAAGCAGTTCCGCAGCGTTGCTGTGCTCGCCCTGGCGAAGGGCGCATCGCTCAACTATGTCGTGCCGGACGAAGGCCTTCCGCAGGCGCTGTGGCTCGCAAGAGCCGGCTGGCCGACCATGTCAGCCATCCTGGTCGAGCTGGGAGCAGCAGATTCCTGGAAGCTCGAGCCGGGCGTCAACCCTGAGTCCTTCTTCAGCGGAGAAGGACTCGCTTTCTACCGGGAAGCGCTGATGCGCCGGAGGCTTCAGCATGAGGTAGGAAAGGCGGCGGACATCGCCGGCCAGGCGGCCCGCAGCTGCCGTAGAGGGGCACGACTGTGACCGAGCCGTGTGACCAGTTCGGGCGGCGGCTCGATGACTTTGCCATGAAGCATGTCCAGCACAGCCGGACGCTGGAGAACGCTCTGCTGTTCCCCGGCAACCCACTCGCGCGTGTTCGGCGGCAACGCGGGCGCGTTCTTCGCCTTCCTCGATGCCGGCGTGAAGCCCTTCCTTCTCGTTAGGTCCTCCGCAACGGCGGCGAGGGGGCAGGACGTCATGGAGATGGCGCGACTCCTTGCGCCTTCGCCTCTGTCGAGAGAGTTCACCGCGCGACTCACCGAGTACCTCATGCGGCGCCAGGTGAGCACCCAGCTCAGCACTGCAGCGCCCGCAGAGCATGCGGCGCCGCGCCGCCGCCGCCTCACCCTCTGAGCCCGCATGACTGACGACGAACTCGCGCAGCTCGAGCTGCTCAGCCGGACCGTCCCTTCGAAGGTCGACGACTTCCTGGACCCAATTGCCCAGCGTTTTCACGAGCGTGACGCCGGCCGCGGCAAGGTGGCGACTGGAGCGCCCGTCTTCCTTCTGGTCTCCCTGGTGCACGGGTCCTTCAACCCGCACACGGGCATCATCATGAAGGGCCGCACGCCGGACTCCGACCTCGGCGAACTGCTGGCCGCGGCCGGCATGAAGGAGGCGGTCGGGCAGCTGCTCAAGCGCTGGGAGAGCGGCGACCCGCTCTTCAGTCCGGACCCCACGCTGCCGTCCGACCCCGGCATCGACGCCGCCTGGCCAGAGCCGCAGTGGCGCTTCGACGTGCCGACCTGGCTCGTCAGCGTCATGCGCCGGGCGCCCGAGCCGACCAGCCTGGTGCAACAGGCCTGCGCCTGCCTGTCCCTCCTGGGCAAGGCCCCCTTCCAGCTCGACGACAAGCTGTCCTGGGTGCGCCGCCTGGCCCAGAAGCGTATGTCCGAGCTGCTGCTCGAGCAGCCCGCCTTACTGCATCACCGCCTCGCCTTCGAGAAGACATGTGCGTCCGCCATCGAGATGGCGCCGCTGGCGCATGCGTTGGCCATCCACACCCGCGCCGGCCTGCCCTCACGCCTGGACGGCTACAGCGACGAGCAGCTCAAGTGCTTCGCCAGTCACCCTATCGTCGCTGACGCGCTGACCAAGCGCGTGCCGACCTACGGTCTGCTCAAGCACCCGAGCACCCCCAAGACGCTCCTCGGACGCCTGGGCGTACCCGAGAAGCGACTCGCACCAGCGATGCTCACCTCCGTGCTTCAGCTGGAGCGCCTACGCAAAGCAGTGCGACCGAGTCACAAGTCGGCCTTCCCAAGCCGCAAGTACGCGTTCCTGCCAGAAGCGGTGGAGGTGTTCAGCGGCACCTGGGAGCGAGGAGAGCACCGGGAGCGCGCCCTGCACCTCTACGCGGAGATGCGCCAGAGCACTGTGGTGGACGACGCCTTTCGCATGCAGGCGCTGGTCAAGGCTCCGCGGGCGCTGGTCGAGGAGCGACCGACAAGCGGCGGGCCGCAGAAGACGGAGGTCGAAGACATCCCACGGCGCCTGGCCCGCCTGAGTACCGCCCTGCGCCTCTCGGGGGTCCTGAAGGACCATTCCGCCCAGGCAGCCGCCGAAGTCATGCTCCAGGCAATCTTCGCCCTCAAGGACGATGACGTGGCCCCGTTCCTCAACACGTCGGCATCCTTCTGCTCCGTCGAGGGCGCGGCGAAGGCCCTCGCGTACTTCGAGTCCCAAGGCATCACGCTTCAGACGCTGGGCGAGCGCATCCGAGCCAGCTCCGCGACGCCGGCCGGCTCCGATCCGCACTGCTCCTGGGCGACGGCACTGCGCATGGTCGAGACCGAGCGCTCCATGGCACGGGTCATCAGGGAGGCAACTGAGCCTGTGCACCCTGCCGCGGCCGCAGACGTGGCTCCGGCCCGCCGGCCGCGACGCCTCTCGCTCTGACGCCAGCGCGCCGCGGCACGCTCTCCTTGAAGCGACCCAACCCACCGGGTAGACCAGTACATGAACAACGAGGAACTCGTCGAACTGGAGCGGCTGAGCCGCACCGCCCCCAAGTCCGTCGATGCGTTCCTGGACATCATCGCGAAGCGGTACCTCGGACTCGTAGGCCGACAAGGCTCGTTCAAGCCTGCCCACCCGGTGGTGATGTCGCTCTCGACGCTTCTGCGAGCCCGGGGTTCGGACGCCCCGCACAAGCGCCTCGACGACCTGGAAGGCAGCAAGGTGGCCGTCGGAGAGCTCCTGGCCATCGCTGGCCTGACGGAGCGTGCCGAGCGCATGCGCAAGCTGTGGGAACGGGGGCAGCCCCTCTTCAAGCGGGATGAGACCCCTGCCGCTGCCGGCGGCACACCGCAGGCCTGGCCAGAGAAGGACCCCAAGCAGGAGGTGCCAGCAGCACTCTCCGTGGCTTTAAGGAGCACGGAGCAGATCGACAACCAGGTCGAGCAGGTCTGCGCATGCGTCCACCTGCTCTCGAACGCGCCGTTCCAGCGGGTCGATTCCCTGCAGTGGGTTCGGCGTGTGGCGCAAGAGCGGCTGTCGGAGCTGCTGATGGCCCAACCTGCTCTGCTGCACCCTCGCCTCTTCTTCGAGGTGGTCGGCTGGGGCAGCAAGGTGCCGCTCGCGCATGCGCTGGCCATGAGGACCAGGGGGAGGCTGCCTTCGGGACTGGACGGGTATTCGGATGCTCAGCTGACCCCGTTCGCGACCCACCCCATCGTGGTCGCGGCCCTCTCCCAGAAGGCGCCTGTCGTTCCGGGCAACCCTAAGGACTCGCAAGGCGAGGGGCGGACTCTCCTCGGCGTCTTCACCGAGTCCAACCCCATGCAGGTGACGAGCCGGATGCTCTCCTCGGTGCTGCAGCTCGAGCGCCTGCGCAAGGCCGCCGGCGTCCGCGCTCGCTCCGCCATTCCGAACGGCTCGTCGCAGAAGGAAACCTTTCTGCCGCGGGCCGCCACCCTCTTCGCCTGGGCATGGAAGGATGGCGACTACCGCGCCTCCATGCAGCTTCTGCGAGAGCTGCGCGAGAGCGGTCTCGTCGACGAGCGCGCGTTTCGCTTCCAGGTCCTCCTGGACGCCCCGCAGGCTCTCGGGCAGATGAGCACCACGCCGGGGTTTCGCAAGCAGATCGATGTTGTCGGAAGGCTTGTCCGGCAGACCGAAGCCCTACAGCTCATCGGCTTTCCCGGTGCCAAGTCCCCGGCCGGGGCGGCGACTCTCATCCTCAAGGCATCCTTCGCCTGCGCGAACGACCCGGGCTACCCGACGGTAAGTACGGCTGCGTCCATGTGCGACGTCAATGACGCGGCCCGGGCCCTCTCCTTCTTCGAGGCCCAAGGTATCGGCTTCGAGGACATGGCAGAGCGCATCAGGACGAGCGGCGCCACCAACGCTGGCTGGGAACCGAGCGACCCTTGGGCGACGGCACTCCGAGTGATGGAAGCAGAGCGCTCGATGGCCCGCGTCATCAAGGAGACCGTCGCCGGCGAAGCCATCACTTCGGCCTCGAACGGCCCGGGCGAAGCCAACCCGGCTCCGCGGCGCCGGCGCGCGCCCGTTTGAGGCCGGGGCTGCCGCACTCTAGGACTACGACTGAGATGCCCCTATCCAGGCTTCCCTACGCGATGTCGGACGAGATGCTCCGGCGCCTGGCGGACATCGTTGATGAGCACACGCGGCCAGGCGCCGATCCGGAGCAGTGGGTGATGCTTCCCGTCGGGGAGCAGTTCGAGATGCAAGACCTCGGTGACAACGACCTCTTCGTCGGTAGCGTCGAGGCAGCCGAGCACCGCGGCCCCGCGTGGCTGCGCGCCATACTCGAATGGGACGGGACGTCGCCGTGGGGTGAGGTGCAGACGGCATGGCCCGGGCTTGCCTGGCCCTCGCCGTTGGTCTCGGAGCGGCTGTGCTGCTACCTGCATCTGCTGGGTGCCGGCTTCGGTGTCGACCGCGACTACTTCCCTGGCGCCATCGAGCTCGCTCAGCGGCGCCTCGCGATGCTGCTCCTCGAGCATCCGGTGTTGATGCATCCTCGACTGCGAGTCAGAACATCAGACCAGCACGGCAAGGGCAAGGTGTCAGTGGCACACGCCGTCGGTCTGGCCCAGCACGGCGCCTTTCCCATGGAGCGTCACGGCGCCACGAAGGAGCAGCTCGAGCGCTTCGCGAACCACCCGTGCACGCTGCTCGGCCTTCGGTCTCGTCACGTGAAGGTTCCAGGCCAGCTTCGGATGGCGGTAGGTTACAGGGTGCTCAGTCTCGCGCTCGGTCAATACGAGAACCATCCGCAGCTGATCGCTTCGATCTATGAGCTCGACAAGCTGGTGAAGCCGGCAATCTGGCCGGTTCGAGTCGAGGCCATGCCGTTCCTGCGGCTGTGGCCGGACTCGAGCAAGACCGTAGAGCCGCAGAACCCGTTCAAGGTGCACGCTGAGTGCTTCCTCGCGGCCTGCGGGTCCCATCTGAACGCAGGCGTCGGTCGACGGCCGGTGTGGCAGTGGCATGAGTCGCCCGAGTACCTGGCGTTGCTCAAGGAGACGGGGACTGGCAACACGCCCGACTTCATCGCACAGCTGCGCATGGTGCTTCACGCGGCCCTCATCCCGGGGTCGATCCAAGCAGGTAGGCTTGGTCTGCTTGGTCCGATGCAAGGCGCTGGGCCCGGCTACGACCAAGTGGTTGATGGGTGCCAGCGGGTTCTCCGCGGCATCGTGACCTGCGGCTTGAAGGACACCGAACCCGCTGCGGCCCAGGCCGTGCGCGAGATGCTGCAGTTCTCGGGGCCGCCGCACTGCCAGCTCGAGCACGCGCTGGCCGTTATCCGGACCCTGGCCCAACATGGCGTCGACATGACGGCTGAGGACTTCACCGCTCCGGAGACGCGTGGCGCCTGGATCGAGGCTCTGCGGGTCCATCGGACGGAGGTCGACATGGCGAAGGTCATCAGGGAGACAGTCGACGCGGCGGAGCCTGTAGCGCCTGAGGTGTCGAGGGGGCGAAGGCACAGTCTTTGAGTTCGGTCTTCTCCCGTTGAAGTCGAGAACTTTTGCCGGTGGTGTTTCATGGGGGCCGCGACATACTGCCGGCCACGTATGTCTTCCCCCATAAGAACAGGACCTCTTTCCCGATGAGCACATCGACCGCGAATCACCAGCGATTCACCGTCTTGCTTCGCAATGAACACAGGGAGCGGCTTCGTTACCTCCAGAGCCTGACGGGCTCACCATCGGAGAACGCCGTGCTCATTGCACTCCTCGTGGAGACATCGGACGAAGAGTGCAAGCGCCTATACGAACAGGCTCTCGAGCGGGGATCGATCGCGCCTAAGCAACGGCTGAGCCAACAACAGCGACAGCTCCTGCATGCAGTGAAGCACGCTTCCCCGGAGCGACTGGCTGCGGCTCTGGCTGCCGTCGAGGCCCATCAGGACTGAACATGGCACTGCTCCCCCACGAACGAGCTCAGGACATCTTCCGCAGCTCGACGCCCGTCATCCGCATCCACGGCATCGGAGGGCGACGTTGGCGTCGGAATGTCGCCAGTGGAGGCCGCATCGGTCCGTGGCTCCAAGCCAAGTACGACATCCTGAATGAGCAGGCCTGGGGAGCCCGGGCGCCGTGCCTGTACCTGGTTTCTGGCTCGGACGGCGTCATCCGCTACGTCGGCATCTCGCGCAACCGGATGAAGGACCGCTGGCGGGAGTCCTCGGCACTCGATGCCGAGACGCTGACGCCGTGGCCACAGAAGCAGCTCTTCCACAGCCAGTGCTGGAAGCACATCGAGCGCGAGAACCTGGTCAATCCGACCATGACGTATGAGGTACGCTGCATCAATGCGGACGTACTGCTGCCCATCCTGGAGCGCCAGGGCCCGCCGCTCTCGGCATTTGCTGCGCTGCGAGGCGACGGAGAAGGAATCGTGGCGGCGGTCGAGCGATGGCTGTGCAACAACAAGAGCAATCAGCTCGTGTCGTGGAACGTCGCGATGACGGCATAGGGTCCTGCCGGGTCTGGGCCACACAATCGATCAAGCCGATATGAGCGACAACGATCTTCGCAAGTCACTTCCTAAACGCTTGGAGACGGGGCAGACCCTGTCCGGCCTTCCAAATCCGCTTTGGGCTGAGCCGCCCATGACGTGGGAGCTTCGAGAGGACGCCTCGGTTCTGAGCGACATCCCGCAGCAGCGACCTCAAGGGCCGCTCCAGGGCCTCGTGGGGCCTCGCATCGATGCTCGAGAGACGGACTCCGAGAAATTGGAAGAGGCCAGCGAAGAGTTGCTGTCGCGCATCGCCGCCTGGCCAGTGTTGCCCTTGGTGGGAGCAAGCTTCGAAGTCAAGAGCGTGGACCACATTGCCGATGCGGTGCGGGAGCTGTTGGGAAGCAAGCTGCCTGGAATCGATTGGTGGGTGCACGAGGACTGGAGAGGGCCGTTCGAGAAGTACGGCATCGTGCACGGCAGCATGCCGGCACCGCCCAATCCGGCCACTGGTGAACCGATGGCTCTGGAGCTCTACGGCAAAGCTGAAGTCCCCCGCATCTCCGGCCCCATGAGGTCGCCGTTCGAGAGCCGGCCCAGGGGTGAAGGGCAAGCGGCGGTGCGCTATCCGGTCCGTGTCGTCATCCGCGCAGCCACGTACGCGAACATCACGTTCCCCGGCTTCGGAGTGCCGTTTTACATGTGAGTAGCTGATAGCGGATCCTGCGCGAGCCTGAGGCGGCACGCCAGTTGCTGACCCATCGCAACCGGTGCGGTGCGCCCGGCTGGGCGCTATAGGCGTCGTCTTTCATCCCGCCGAGCCATGCTATCGACTCTCTTGTCCGCCGCCGTCCCCGCTGAGGATGCCGAGCTGCTGCAACGGCTGACCGAAGAGCTCGACCGATTCAAGGGCGACGGGACGGATACCGTGTTCCGCTTCGCCGTCGCCAACCAGGCCGGTGAGCTCTACCGCATGGTGCTGGTGTTCGGCTTCTACAAGCGCACCCGCGCCCTGGAGCTGATGCAAGAGCTGGGCTACCACGACGGCGGACCCCGCCCTGACCGCCAGCTCGATGCAGTCTTCCTGCTGACGCAGCAAGCCCATGTCGAGTGAACGAGGTGGGCAGGACGGCACCCTCGACGCAGGCCAACGCCGACACGCCGCTGTCGCGCTACAACGCCAAGCGCAACTTCAAGGTCACCTCTGAGCCGGCCGGCGTACCGGCCAAGCGCTCAGGCAAATCCAAGGCGCTGTGCTTCGTCATCCAAAAGCACTGGGCCAGCCGGCTCCACTACGACTTCCGCCTCGAGCTCGACGGCGTGATGCTGAGCTGGGCAGTGCCAAAGGGGCCCTCCTACGACCCGGCCTTGAAGCAGATGGCCATCCACGTCGAGGACCACCCGATCAGCTACAACACCTTCGAGGGCACGATCCCGAAGGGCCAGTACGGGGCCGGCACGGTCATCATCTGGGACCGCGGCACCTGGGAGCCGGAGGGCGACCCCCGGGAGGGGATGGCCAAGGGCAAGCTGATCTTCAAGCTCCACGGCCAGAAGCTGGCCGGCCTCTGGGAGCTGGTGCGCATCTCCAAGCCTGGCGAGGTGAAGCAGGAGCAATGGCTGCTGCTCAAGAAGCGGGGCGACGCCTGGGCCCGCCCGACGTCGGAGTACGACGTCATCTCGGCCCTGCCGGACAGCGTGGTGGAGAAGCCGCTCGGGCCAGTCGAAGAGCGGGAACAGCGGGCTGGCGGAACGGCGGCGGGAACGCCAGGGCCGAGCGGCGAAGCGGACCTGCAGCTTGCGGTCCAGGCGCCCCTTCCGGCCAAGCTGGCGCCACAGCTGGCCACCCTGGCCTCGGCCGTTCCCAGCGGCGGCTCCTGGATCGTCGAGACCAAGTTCGACGGCTACCGGATGCTTGCTCGCGTCGACGGTGACGATGTCCGGCTCTTCACCCGCAACGGCAACGACTGGACGTCCAAGCTCAAGACCGTCGCCGCGGCCGTGAAGGACCTCGGACTTGACTCGGCCTGGCTCGATGGCGAAATCGTCGTCATCAACCAGGCTGGCGTGCCGGACTTCAACCGCCTCCAGAACGCCATCGACAACAGTCGCTCGAAGGACATCAGCTTCTTCGTCTTCGACGTCCCCTTCTTGGGCGGCATGGACCTGAGGAAGGTGCCGGTGGCCAGCCGCCGCCAGGTGCTCAATGAGCTCTTCGAGCAGCGCCAGAGCGAGGTCGTACGGTTCAGCGAGGCCTTCGACGTGCCGCCGGCGCACATGCTCGAGGCCGCCTGCAAGATGGGGCTCGAAGGCGTGATGGTCAAGCGCGCCGACGCGCCCTACGTCTCCTCGCGGACGGACACCTGGCTGAAGCTCAAGTGCCAACAGCGGCAGGAGTTCATCGTCGTAGGCTTCACCGACCGCGCCGGCGCGCCGACCGAGGTCGGCGGGCTACTCCTCGGCTACCACGAGGACGGGAAGCTGCGCTACGCCGGCTCCGTCGGTACCGGCTGGAACTCAGCCACCGGCCGGGAGCTGCGGTCAACGTTGGCCAAGCTCCAGGTCGAGAAGCCGGCGCTCGAGGCGGGTGCCGTGAAGCCCGGCCGCTGGTCCAAGCGCCCCGCCGGCGTCGAGCGCTGGGTCAAGCCCACCATGGTGGTCGAGGTGGCCTTCTCTGAGTGGACGCCCGACGGGCACGTCCGGCATCCCACCTTCCGTGGGGTCCGGACGGACAAGCCGGCAACGCAGATCACCCGGGAGAAGGCGGAGCGGCCCGAGGGCCCGGTGACCGAGACGGCGGCCGCCGTGGCAGGGAAGCCTAGGACGAGCGTCAAGGTGACGAATCCGGACCGGGTCATTGACCCGTCGACCGGCTTCAAAAAAGTCGACCTGGTGCGCTACTACGAGTCCATCGCCGACTGGATGCTGCCGCATCTGAAAGACCGGCCGGTCTCACTCGTCCGAGCGCCCGAGGGCATCACCGGCGAGCAGTTCTTCCAGAAGCATCCGGAGACCAAGATGCCGGGCATGACGGAGCTGGACCCAGCTCTGTGGCCCGGCCACTCTTCGCTGCTCGCCGTCGGCAGCGCCGAGGCCCTGGTGTCAGCGGCTCAGATGAACGTGGTCGAGTTCCACACCTGGAACTCCACGATCAAGCGCATCAACGAGCCCGACCGGGTCATCTTCGACCTCGACCCAGGAGAAGGCGTCAGCTGGGCTCACCTGCAGGAGGCCGCAGTGCTCATGCACACGCTGCTGACGGAGCTCGGCCTCGAGGCCTGGCTGAAGACAAGCGGCGGTAAGGGCCTCCACGTCGTCGTGCCGCTGGCGCCGAAGCTGGACTACGACGCCGTGAAGGGCTTCTCCCAGGCGGCGGTGCAGCACATGGCGAAAACCATCCCGCAGCGCTTCGTCGCCAAGTCCGGTGGCTCCAACCGAGTCGGACGCATCTTCATCGACTACCTGCGCAACGGTCACGGGCAGACGACGGCATCCGCGTTCTCGGCCCGGGTTCGGCCAGGCATGGGAGTGTCGATGCCGGTGAGCTGGGAGCAGCTGCGCGAGCTCAAGAGCGGGTCGCAGTGGAGCATCGCGACGGCTCGGGAGTACCTGTCGTTCCAGAAGAGCGACCCGTGGGCCGCGTACTGGACGAGCAAGCAGACGTTGACCAAGGCAATGAGACTTCTCGGCTACGCCCCCAAGAAGGCGGCATAGCGGGCCCACCCGGCGTCGGCCCCCACGTTCGGGTGCCCCACCGGCGCGCCGCCCGAAGCGAGAAATATCTCACGCGCCTCACCGCGCGCGGCAACTAGAGTCCCTCGCAGCCCGGCACCCGCCGGCGTGCGTTGAAGGGAGGTCTGGATGTTCTCCGTCGGACACGTGTATACGCGGGACGAAATTGGCAACCAGGTGGGCGGCAGCAAGCAAACGTACCTGCCCACGTGCGGTGGCATGGTGGTGGCTGCCTGCCTCACCAAGGACCTCAACCCTCTGGCTCCGCGCGTCATCCTGTGCGGCACACCGCCGATGGTTGCCCGGGCGGGCGACATCCTGGCTCGCCAGACGGAGGCGATTCCCGTCTTCGTGAAGTTGGACGTGAACCGCTGGGAGTACCACGGTCACTTCAGGCCGAAGGCCTCGTACACGTCGGGACTCGAGTTCGAACGACTTGTCGACGGCTCGGGGCGCGCCCGCAGCGACGTCACGCGCGCGGTTGTCCTCGAGCCCATCACGGCGGCGTAGACGTCAGCGGACCCCCTCACCATGCAGATACGCAAGCAGCAGTCACACGGACGCATCGGCGAAGCGGCAGTCTCGGCGAAGTGCTGGATGAACGGCATTCCGGCCTACAACACCGCAGGCTTGCGCGCCAACTTCGCCGGCAGCGACCTCCTCGTGGACACCGCAGACCCCAGGAAGAAGCTGCTCATCCAGGTCAAAACCGGCTACCCGTCGAAGCCCGAGTACGTGTACTTCACCCAGACGTCTGGTGAGCAAGACCTCACCCGGGACAAGTTCGTCTCCGACTTCGTGGTGTTCGTCAACCTGGACAAGAAGGCGGCGAGCACGCATGGGCACAGGGGTGAGCTGGACTTTGCACACTTGCTGTACTTCGTCGTTCCTCGTGATGACGCAAACCGGCTCTATCGTGAGTTCGTGCAAAGAGAGTTCGACCGTCCCCTCAAAAGGGGCGGCCAGCGCAGCCTAACGAACATGTCCGTCTACGTCCCTGTCGACCAGATGGCGCCGTACAAGGACGGGTGGCACCTCATCCGCGACGGTGCTGACGCCGGTGCCGGCCTGACCCTCTGACCGCACCAGCACGCCGAATGGCGACGGAACTGCTCTCAACGACGCTCCAGACTTCAGCATCACAGGTCGACTGGGTGACTCAGTTAGCAGGTGGTGCAAACCTTGTCGACGGCAAGCCGACGTGGGAACACGCGGAGACTGCAAAGCATGACCTGAACGTCATGCTCCGATGCTGCGAGGCCGAGTTGGAGACGATGCAGCGTACCGGGCTTGTAGCCGCGCCCTTCTATTTCGAGCGCGCGGCCATTCTCCTGCGCAAGGCGAAGGAGTTTGAGCGCGAAGTCATCGTCTGTGAGCGGTATCTACGTGCAGTGGACGCCTTCTACGCGTCTGCTGCTTCGTCTGGCCATGCCGATGTCCGCAAGGGGCCTACGTGCGTTGCGATTCAGCGAAGGTTAGTCAAGGCGAGGGAACTGGCGGGCAAGCTGCAGACTTCTACGTAGGGCTGCCGACATACATCAGCGTGCTAGCGGTACCGCTCTGTGTGCGAGCCGGGTCCGTAGCAGAGCACTGTTATCAGGCCCGCACCGGCGGCAGGAGCAGCTTGGGGTCTCGAATGTCGAGTGCAGCCGCCATCTGGGCGCGCCAGCGTTCGAAGTCTGAACGGATGGAGTGCGTGGCGCCTTCCAGCTTCACCAGGTCGTAGCTGAGCCCCTGGTGCAGGTGTTTCCAGGCGATGGCGCCGTCAAAGCGCTTGTCCACTTCCCCGAGGGTCGCATAGATCGGCATCGTCATGCCGGCCGGGCGCCCGGCCAGGAGAGCCGGCAAGTCCGCCGCGGTGGCTGTCTGGACAGTCGGAACGAAGGCACAGAACTTCGACGGAGCGAACAGTCGACTGGCCCGGTCGTAGACGCAGTAGCTCACCCGGCGACGCCCCCAGACGCTCGAGAGGGCTAGGTCGAGCATCTCAGCGTTCCACTGACGCACGTTCACGGCGACGGCGAAGTGGTTGTCGACCTTGTGGATTCGGTGACCATCGTCGGTGACTTCAGCGTCGCTGACCCGGAGGGCCCGCTCCAGCTCCGACCGCGCGTCCAGCTCTGCAGGGATGCGTCCGCTGTTCAGCCGCTTGATGTCAGCCGCGCTGAACTTCGGCAACAGGTCAATCTGGAACGCGGCGATGCCGAAGCCGCGCATCAGCATGGCGGTACCAGCAGCCAGGGCGAGGCGACCTGGCGCGATGTGGCGACTCGCCATGGACACGAAGGCGTCGCCGTCACGGTGCGTCCGCTCAAGGAACGCCGAGGTACCGAACTTGGCATGGTTCGCCACGGGGTCCGCCCGGCTCACTTCGAACTCGACCCAGACGCGACGCGATGTCGAGCGCTCCTCGAGCACGACGTCCGCGTAGGGCATGAAGCCCAGGCGCATGGCAGCGTCCTTGCTCACCAAGGGCTCCTCACGACGGCACGACCAACCCCGGGGGCAGTGCTCGATGAACGCGTGTTGTAGGTAGCCGGCTAGAGAGCCCATTGGGGCCGAAGAGTAACAGCCGGACCCGTGGCAACTTCGCTGGGCACCTTCGGCGATAGTCCTGCTTGAGCCACTCAGCTCCGACTGCGACTTAGCGACGTGCGCGCGCGCTGCAGTTCCCGCACGCCACACGCGCTCCTACGTCAATCCGCGGCCGTCAAGCCGCCGAGGGACGATCCCGGTTGGCCGGCCGCGGCCCGCCCATCGGCGGCCGTTGACGAAGGGCCGCGTTCTAGCATCTCATCGCGTCTTGGCCAAGCAGAGTGCCACTCAAGGAGCGGCGGCCCCCGGCCGATTTCGTTGCCGACCGAGGGCGAACGCCTGTACTGTCTTTGCTTTGCGGCAGCACGGCAACAGGCGAGCGGTGGCAGCCGAGGAGCATCCAGCTCACCCCAGTCTCTCGAACCCGCCATGGAAAAAAACCTGCTGTTTCTACCCGTCCTGCTAGCGACGGCGCTGGCCGTGGCCGGTCCCAAGTCCGAAGGTCCACTGCAATCCCTTCCTTACACCCCAAGCCTCGACCTGAGCGCGATAGACCGGAGCGTGAACCCCTGCGACGACCTCTATCAATACGCGTGCGGCGGTTGGATCAAGAACAACCCTATACCGTGGGACCAGGCGCGATGGGACGTGTATTCCAAGGCGACCAACGAGAACCAGCGCTACCTCTGGGGCATTCTGGCCGAGCTCGCCGCTGGCAGCACGGACCGCAGCGCCACCCAGGTCAAGCTGGGCGACTACTTCGCCGCGTGCATGGACGAGGCCGCCGTGCAGGCCGCCGGCCTCAAACCCTTGCAGCCTTATCTCGACCGCATCGATGCGATGGCGAGCAACCGCCAGCTCCCGGCCCTGCTTGCCGACCTACAACTCGTCACTGGCAACGAACGGCTGTTTTTCGGCTTCAGCTCAGGACAGGACTACGCCGATGCCACACAGCAGATCGCCTTCGCTGTTGCCGGCGGCATCTCGCTGCCGGACCGCGACTACTACGTCAAGAACAACGCCAAGATCGCCAAGATCCGCAGGCAGTACCAGGCGCATGTGGCGCAGATGTTCGAGCTGCTTGGTGACACGCGCGCCGCCGCCAAAGCCAACTCGGCCACGGTGCTCGCGGTCGAGACCGCCCTGGCCAGATCGTCACTCGGCACGGCCGATAAGCGCGATCCTTACAAGACCTTCCACAAGTTCAACGCCCATCAGCTGCAGGCCCTCACGCCGGGCTTCAACTGGGCGGATTACCGCGCTGCACTCGGTGTAGCCGCAGACCTCGATGTTTACAACGTCACCGAACCTGCCTTCTACAAAGCCTTCAACGCGCTGCTGGCCCGGCTGAGCTTGGCCGAGCTCAAGACCTATCTGCGCTGGCAGCTCGCCAGCAGCCAAAGCGCCTACCTCGAGCCACGCTTCGTACAGGCCAACTTCGATTTCTTCGGCAAAACCCTGAACGGCGTGCCGCAGTTGAAGAGCCGCTGGAAGCGCTGTGTCGAGCTGGTCGACCAGCAACTCGGCGAGGCCCTCGGCCAGGAGTTCGTCGCGCGCAACTTCGCGCCCGTGCTCAAGCAAGCTGCGCTCACCATGACGACCGAAATCGAAGCCGCCATGGCCCAGAGCATTCGGGACCTAACCTGGATGAGCGACTCCACCAAGGCCAAGGCCATCGCCAAGCTGAACACCATCGTCAACAAGATTGGCTACCCCGACCGCTGGCGCGATTACTCGGCAATGCCAGTCACTCGCGGTGACTTCCTCGCCAATGTGACCGCGGGCCGGGTGTTCGAGGCCAAGCGCAAGCTCGCCAAGATAGGCCAGCCGCTGGACCGGGGCGAGTGGGGCATGACGCCGCAGACCGTCAACGCTTACTACAACCCTCAGATGAACGATATCAACTTCCCGGCCGGCGTGCTGCAGCCGCCTCTCTACGACGCCAAGATGGACGACGCGCCCAACTACGGCAACACCGGCGGGACCATCGGGCACGAGTTGATTCACGGTTTCGATGACGAGGGCCGCCAGTTCGACGCTCATGGCAACCTCAGGAACTGGTGGACGAAAAAGGACGGCCGCGAGTTCGAGAAGCGCGCAGCATGCGTGGGCAACCAGTACAAGACCTACACCATCGTCGACGAAATTAAGATCAACCCCAAGCTCACGATGGGAGAGGACCTCGCAGACTTCGGTGGACTGGTGTTGGCCTGGGAAGCCTGGAAGGCGCATGTGGCGGACAAGCAGCTGGCACCCATCGACGGTCTCACTCCGCAGCAACGGTTCTTCGTAGGCTTCGCGCAATGGGACTGCAGCGATTCCCGCCCCGAGGTCTTGCGCGTGAAGGCCCTGACCGATCCGCATTCACCAAGCCGCTACCGCATCAACGGCGTGGTGGTGAACATGCCTGAGTTCGAGAATGCCTTTGCCTGCAAGCCCACGGCCAAGCTGGTCAAACCTGAAGCGCAACGCTGCAAAATGTGGTGAGACTCGTGGCAGCCTCGCTCAGCAGTCGCAGAGCCTGGTCGATGCCGTCCGTGGCGGTGTTCAAGTTGGGCGGCGGCTTGCGGGCCGCCATGGCCTAGCCTGCCCCAGCAGGAGCCGTCACGTTCGCCATGCGCAGATGGAAATTCGCGGTGTAAGGAGCCCGCGGACTCAAGCCTGACTGCCACTCACCTCAAATGGCAGCCGTGCGTCACCCCACAGATCGATTGGCACCCGTCGCTGCACAGTACCGGGCCTTGGGGAGACGCACACCATGAGGCAGAGGCAGTTCATCCGCCATCCGATCGACGTGCCGGTCGAAATCTTCGCGAGTGGGTCCGGCGCCGGCGGTCTTCACACTCACGACATCAGCCTGGGCGGCCTGGCGCTGCAGTCGGACTTCGCGGTCGAAGTCGGCTCCATCGTGGACGTCCGCATCTCCTGCGTGCATCCGCCGTTCGCAGCGCATGCGCGGGTAGCCTGGTGCCGAGCGCGGGATGACGAGGGATTTGAGCTCGGCGTGACCTTCCTGGATGCGGAGGACGCGTTCCTGGCCCGCATGGTCGAGCAGGTGTGTCACATCGAGGAATACCGCAAGTCGGTGCAGCGGACGGAGCACCGCGTGCTGAGCTCGGAAGAGGCGGCGCTCGAGTGGATCGATAAGCATGCGGCGCTGTTCCCTGACATTGGAGCGCAGCCGCACTGATCCAGATGGCTCGCTGGCGCAAGCTGGATGCGTTTACTGAGAACTGCTACGTGTGCGCTCCGACCGGCACATGATGGCGCTGCGGCCGCCGGGCAACTGCACCCATGGGCATCGTCTCACGAGCTCGAGCGCGCGCAGTTTCCTTGGGGTCGTTCGACCGATAGAAGTCGAGGACCATCCGCTTGTCCGAGTCTGTCAGTTCGTCGAGGCGGTTTCCTCCTACCTCGCTGACTCTGTCGCTCCATTGCACCCAATTGACCTTCAGCGGGACTCTCCAGTTCAGCCGAGGAGCAGCTTCCAGTAGGTCGCGAGGGATGATTCCCGTGAGTTGCTCAATCGGAGGTAGCTTAGCCTTCGGCTCGTAGATGTCGCGACGTGCGTAATCCAGGCTTAGTCCACCGCTCGACATGTGCGCCATGTGAATGTATGGGGTCTCGCTGCAGGCCTCCACCACATACTGAGCGCTCAAATCGGCGACGTAGCGGCGGAACACTCCTACGGTGAAGCATACCAAGAGGTCGTGCAGCCTCGCAACGCGTCGTTGCTCCGCGAGCGTATGCGTGAACGAGCTGCGGTCGATCCTTCGTATTCCGACAGCCTCTGTGGCGTTGATCTGTATCAGCCGTTGCGGCCTCCAGTAGCCACGCTCCATGTTTTCTACATGGCTTGGGTGGACCCTCCCATCCGTCAGTGACCACTCCAAGACCAAGTTTTGCCTCCCCGTGATTTCAGCATGCAGGTGGATCGGTATGCACTGCTCCTTCAACTCCTGCTGCAGCACGCCGTCCCCTATGTCGCCCAGAACAATTTCATCGTGTACTTGCAACGCCTGCCGGATGCCGTTTGCCATGCTTGAGTAGCCGTTCCACAGCCATCCTTCTTCCTCGGCACTCGAGAGTTCGATAGCCAAGTTACCCAGCTCCATCTTGGTGATAGGTTCCATCTCAATCTCCGCTTTTCGCATCTCTAGAATACTGTCCTAATAGGCCCCGACACCTATCTCCAGCGTTGCGCCGGCAAGGTCCAGCGTGCCGGGTTCTCTGGCGAATTACCGGCCCCTCCATGCAGCGCATCCTAGGCCTCCACGAGGCGATTGCAAATTTGGCTTGAAGACCCAGTTCCCGACCTGAGATTGCTGCCCGACCCGGCGGGGGACATGGCCATTCGAAGGTTGAGTACCTGTGGAATCGCAGTTCGAATGCAGTTCGAATGCTGGCGCATCGCAGTTCGAATCCTGCATCGCTGTTCGAATCGCTGCGTAGTGAAATTGGCACCCCGCAAGCCTCAGTCGGGAGCCGAAGGCACATGGTCACGCACGTCGCTACGCGGCCTCGTCGTCGCACCCGGGTCCCGAAATGCTACTTATCGCCTGTTGACTTCTGCCACTGGAAGAACTATCACCACGTTTCGATGCGATAAAGAGATTCGACCAATGACTACGTCCGAATCCGACGTTGCCGAGAAGATTCTTAGCGCGGCCCGCGAGATTGCGCACAAAGACGAGTTGCCTGATGTGCTCGTTACTGAAGCGTTTATACGTAGCGCGGGGCATCATGCGGCTCTCAATATTGTTGCCTCTGAGAAAGAAGGCGGTTCGACCCCTCGGGCTGATTTGGCAGAGGCCATGACGCTTATGTTCGAGCAGGCGCTTCTTATGTATCTGAAGCTGTACTCGTCTGACGAGAACGGCGGGAAGGAAGTGCCGGAGAGCCACAGCGCTCCCAATGAAGGCTCCTCCATCCCAGATGCACTGGACTGCATAGGTGGATCAGCAGAGCATCCTGACGTGGCGTTGGTTGGCTATTTGCGGGGAAGAGGCCAGCACGCTCTTGCGCAAACGCTTGTTCTGCGATTCAGCGAGCGTCGGCTTCCGGATGCGGATGTCGCATACGCAAAGCGAGTTCACGCTGCGATGGAGCGCGGCGAACTTTATCCTCCATTGGCGGTCGCAGTGATAGGGCCGCTTCTACAGGGACGCATGCAGCGCGAGGTGAGTGGCAAGCCTGTGTTCGTCGACGAGGCAGTCCGAACCCGGTGGGCTCAGTTTTATGCGCATCACGGTCTACACAAGCTGTCTACTATGGTGCGCAAGAACTACGCGAACTTCGTCGAGATGGAACGCGAAGGTGGTCGAGAGTTGTACGGCCAGATGTTCGAGGAGCTTTCCAAAGGGAGCCGCCCGTAGTTGCACAGCCTGCGTCCTGACGCACCCCCCTCGCCAGCCCGCTTTGAATTGCCCGTGCCAAGTCGATATACCTTGGCATGCACCTCAGCGACGCCGGCATCCAGACGCTCGAGCAAGCCATGGCTCAGGCTCGGGCCCAGACCAAGACGCGCAAGACGGGCGACACCGCGGCCCTGAAGGCCCTGCGCGACATCTTGAAGGGAGTCGTCGTCCGCCCGGACGACCTCCCCTTCGGAACCGTTCAGCCCGAGCGCGCTCTGCCTGGCCACCTGCTGCTGGCTGACGCTTGGGTCACCAGCGCCCATGGCGACAAGCTGTGGGCCCGCCTCAGCGGCACCGGCCGGCACTACAACGGCATGTTCGGCACGCCGGAGGAGCTGCAGGCGGGTCACGGCGCCCTCACCGACAAGGACGTCATCGCCGGACTGCTGCACACCGAGGAGGCCTACAGGGAGCTGGAGCCGTACGACATCGGCACCCGAGTCGCCATCGCGCTTCGTATCCTCGCGGCCCCGTCCGTTGCCCGGGTTATGCCCCAGGCGGCTCGCGCGGTGCAGCGGATGCTGAGCGAGGAGCTGCTCGCGCACCCGGTGCTGCTTCACCCGGCCATCCTCGTCCCGGGCGCCGGCGGCAAGGAGGGAAGCTACGTGGCGCTCGGCAAGGCCATCGCGGCGACCGGCTGCGCCGGGTTGCCGCGGCGATCCGACTTCCAGGGCGAGACCCCGCCTGGCGGCGCGGGCGGTCCGTTTGGCACTCTAGAGGCACTCTACGATGCCAAACTCGACGTCGCCGGCTCCGTTGTTGCCTCTAGAGTGCCTCTAGAGTGCCTCTACGATGCCAAACGGCCCGAGGGTGGCCAGGGCAGCCTCTTTGGTGACGAGAAGCGGGCCGAGCCAGTGGCGGCTCGCGACGTGCCCGACGAGTTCGAGCAGCGGCTCCTGGACTTCGCCTTGCACCCGTGCGTGAGGCTCGGGCTCAGCCAGGCTTCGGTCGAGGTGACGGACAAGACCCTTTATGGCAACTCCAGTGGGGGTATCCGCTTCCGGCGCAGCCGCTTCGTGACCAGCACCATGAAGCTGGCGACCTCCCAGCCCGCGTTCATCGGTTCCGTGATGGAGCTGGAGACGCTTGTCGTGCGGCATCAGGCCGAGCAGGCCGGCGGCGCGCCGGCGAAGGTGCCCTTCCCCCTTCCCTTCCCGTTCACCGTGCTCGGTGGGCTGAAGCTCGATGCTGCAGCAATCACCTCTGGGGCCAACTACAAGTCTCCCGACGTCGAAGACTCCGACGTCGACGAGTCGCACCTGGTGGCGCTGACCGTCCTGGCCTCGCTCTACACCTCCTTCGGGACGCTCAACCTCTCGAGCTCCGTGGCCGGGAAGAGGCCGATGAGCGAGCGGGTGAACCCGGCCGATCCGGCCTTCGTGCTCGAGGTCCGTCGGCGCCTCGAGGTGCTGCGGGCGCAGTCATCGTTCGCGATGAATCTGGGCCCGGTGCTCAAGCGCCGTGTATTCATGGGCAGATTCGATGAACTCAGCCCCGAGGACCTTGAATTCAACGCCCGGAGGGTGCTCGATGGGTTCGTGGCCGCCGGCCTGGCGCCCGACGCCCGCGCGGCCGCGGCCTACATGCTCGAGCACGCGCTCGGCCGGTCGCGCTCAGACATGGCCCTTCCGAAGACGTCGGTGGAGGCGGCAGTCGCCTTCGTCAAGGTGCTCGTCTCCACCGGTGTCCTCGGCAAGGTGATGGGCCCGGGCCAGACGGACCTGGAGGGCTCGTTCGAGCAGCTCATGGAGAAGGCGATGGTCGACGTCGTCGACTTCCCAGGCTACGAGGTGCCGTTCCGGTCGGTGTGGCTCAAGGCGATGGAGCTGGTCTCGGTGGAGGCGCGCATGCGCGCGGTCATCGACGCGGTGTCGGAGGTGCCGGAAGCTGCGGTTGCGACCGTGGAGTGCGTCACGAAGCCGGTGGAGGAAGCGGCGCCGAGGAGGAGAAGGGCCGCGGTGTAGGCGACGGCCTGCGGCAACATTCCTTGTTGACCGCGATAAGTCGAAGCGTTGGCAGCGGAACCACGGCGTGAGGAGACCATGCAAATACAAGGAACGGACCGTGCTTGATGTGAGCGTTCTAAGCGACATCATCCATACCGCTGGCTCTAGCAGTCCGGATATTCACGCCAGGCTTCAGTTCTACGATCTTCGGCGCATGGCGAACACCGTAGAGAACCGTGGTGTCGATGCTCCAGCCGGACGTTTGCCTGTTGACCCGGCCTTCACTGTCTGGGGGCGCACCGGCGCCACGACAACGTTCGCTCTGCCCGCGGGTGCTTTCAAAGTCAACGAACATGGAATCTTGCACGGCGACTTTCCGTGCCCGATAGCGCACGTCGGCGCACCCTGCCCTCCCAACGCCACGCACCTGTTGATCGAAGTGCATGCGAACGAGATGCGACTCCGCTACGTGCTAGGCGAGGACGAAGCACCCCTTGAGAACCCCGGCTCCTTGCCCGCCGTCGAAACGCCGCGCGAGCTCGCTCGCTGGGCCCCCATCCATCACCCACGCCCGCCGCTGCCGGCTCCGGCGAGGTTCCTGACTGTCATCAAGCAGCTTGCGACCTATGCTGCGCTGCTCGCCGCAGCGTGGCTTGCTTACGGCATGGGGCAACTTGAGGACAAGCGCAATGTGCGGGCGCTCAAGGATGCCGCCGCGGCTGCTGCGGAGTCGCTTGCCGACGCAAAGGCAGAGTGAGGTGGCGTTGATAACGTAGCGCGTCTCATGAGCAACTTCGCCGATACGCTTCGCTCGACCTTCGCGCGCTGGTCAACGGACAAGGAGCTGCGCAGCGCACTGGTCCTACTGCCTGACTTGGAGCCAACCTGCCGCAACAGTGAAGGAGAGACTCCGCTCATGGTTGCCATCGCCGTGGATAACCGGGTGGCGGTCGAAATCCTTGTCGAGAAAGGGCACCCGGTCACAGACGAAGCTTACGAGTATGCGATGAGATGCTTCCCGAGCATGAAGCATGTCATAGCTGGCCTCCTGTGACCGCTCAGGACGCCGTCCTTGCCTCGCGCTTGAACACCTGCTCATAGTGCGAGTCGACAACCTGCGCGAACGTGTCGTGCTCCGGGCGAACCAGCCCAGCGGCCTGAGCGCCGTGACGCCGCAGCGAGACCCCTTGAATCTCGAGGTCCCGGGCACCTGCTCGCAGACTAGGATGCGTCGGTCGCCAGCGATGTGGAATGCGCCGAGGAGGCGGAGGTTTGCGGCGTAGAAGCCGCTTGAGGGACCACAATGGCCAGCGATGACGACTGCCCCAAAACTCGACGCTCACGCGCTTGATGAGGCCGCCCGGTTCATTGGGGACGCCGACGGACTCCTCGTCGCGGCCGGCGCGGGCATGGGTGTGGACTCAGGCCTTCCGGACTTCCGAGGCAACCAGGGGTTCTGGAACGCGTATCCCGCCCTCGGAAGCGAAGGCATCCAGTTCGAGGACGTTGCGTCGCCCCTGACGTTCTACCGCCGGCCTCGGCTTGCTTGGGGCTTCTATGGGCATCGCCTGGCCCTCTATCGGTCAACGGTTCCACACGCCGGGTTCGACATCCTGAGGCGCTGGGGCGATGCGATGCCGAACGGCTCGTTCATCTACACCAGCAACGTCGACGGACAGTTCCAGAAGGCTGGGTTCGACCCCCAACGGATCGTCGAGTGCCATGGCTCCATCCACCGGATGCAGTGCCTCGAACCCTGCAGTGGGGAGACCTGGCCGGCAGACCGGTTCATCCCTCAGGTCGATGAGGTCCGCTGTGAGCTGCTCAATAGCAGGCTTCCTCAGTGTTGCCACTGCGCGGGCATGGCGCGGCCCAACATCCTGATGTTCGGGGACATGCACTGGAGCCCGCAGCGCACGCGTCTTCAGCGCGGCCGGTTGCGGGAGTGGCTCACCAAAACACGGCGTCCCGTGGTGGTCGAGATGGGAGCGGGTACGGCCATCCCGTCAGTGCGCCTCTTCAGCCAGGCCATGGTTCAGGAGTACGGCGCGCGACTCATCCGCATCAACCCTCGAGAAGCCAACGAGCTGCCGCGAGGAGCTGTAGGTCTGAGCTCCGGGGCCTTGGAAGCGCTGATGACGATTGATCGGAAGGTGGCGAACGCTTGCGCTCGGTGACCCCGCGGTACCGGCGCTAACGGCAGCCGTCCCTTCGAGTGTCGAAAACGTCACGGAGCCAATGGGGGCTCCATGCCGAGGCGAAGGCGGGTCACGGTGTAGGCGTCGCACGACGGCGACAAGTGGGTTGACCTAAGGACAGCGCCTGTTGTCCCACCGTAGTTCCTGATATCTACTCGCGCCCATGACGACCATCTCTGACCTGGACACAGATAAGCTGGCCTTCTTCGAGGCGAAGTACAAGTCGTTCACAGACGACCAACTCGCCGAGGTTGCGCAACGAATCCACGAACTCGCTGACGAGGCCGCTGAAGCCGTTCGACGAGCGTTCGCTTCTCGCGGCCGCGTCTTTCCGGGGCCCGTGGCGACCGGAGGCGAGACCACGAAGGAACTCACCGAGGGTGAGCGTGCGGAGCAAACGAAGCTGTCTATGGAACTCTGGAACAGCCGCCTGTCCAGGCGAGTCCAGAACTTGTTCTGGGTCCAGGCGTTAATGTTCTCAGGCGCGCTTCTAGGACCCGGGTCAGGTCTGAAACTCGGTGTTCTCCCCTTTCTACTGGTCAGCGGAGCACTTGTCTGGGCTGCTAACAAGGCCGGCCGAAACTACACGCGGAACGTGTGCAGAGTCGCCGACAAGTCGATTGGTGAGAAGCGCGAGGCGCTGTCCAACGCGAGCATCATTCTGTGGGTGCTTGTGGTCCCCTCTACACTTCTCGGCGTCATGCTGGCCTCGTGGTTTCGCGCATGAACGTGCCCTGCTTTTCGCGTCTGACGCGAAGCTCATCAATCGGAGTGAACAACTTGAGCCGGACCGTTTTGCTGGCCATCACAGCGCTGTCTCTCATCTCATTCGGGGCGAACGCGGAGACCGTCACCTACCTCGGCAGGTCGATCAATCTCGACCCGCCGCCCGGGTTCTGTCAGTTGAACAGCTCTCCCGAGGAGCGGGCGTTGTTCGAGTACCAGCGCCGCAATACCGAGCCGGCAGGAGAACTCGCCCAGTTCGCGGTGCCTTGCACTGAGTTGGCCGACGTCCGCGCACTGAAGGCTGATCGCTTCACGAGATGGGTTCAGGTGCTCGTCCTCAAGCGCAAAGGGCAGCTACTGCCTGTTTCGGCACCTCGTACGCAGTTCGTTCGAGGACTTGCTGGACACTTTGCGGACACCCCACTAGACGTCGAGAGGCTGTCGCGCCGGGCGAACAAGCACCTCGCGCAGACCAACACGGCAGTGACTGACTTCAGTTACGAGCCGCTGGGTACAACCCAAGACGCCTTCTTCACCCGAATGAAGATGATGGCTCAGGTAGGTACTGTGACCAGTCCCGTCTCGGCAATCGCGGCTACGACGGTGGTCAACCAGCTGCCCATCGGCGTCTATGCCTTCGGAACACCCAAGGCCAAGGGCGAGCCAGCCATCGAGACGACGCGCGCCTACCTTCGGCAGATTCTTGATCGGAACTAGCAAGGCTGCTCTCCCACCTCAGACCGGTGCCATATGCGCTCACTCCTGCGGCTCCTGATTCTTACGGGTACGACCCCTCTCATCCTCAGCTGCTCGACAGTCCCGGTACCCTTGAGTGTCGCGGAGCCGGTTCCGAAGGAACAAGTCTTGGGAGCGATCCAAGTCACCAGTGAAACGCCTGCGAGGTTGACAGTTATCCGAGATCGAGCCTTCGCTGGAGGTTCGGTGGTTTCCTTCTTCTTTAATGTGAACGGAACCGACGTAGTTCAGCTTCGCACAGGTCAAAAGTACACCTTACTCGTCAACCCGGGTGAGACCTTTCTTTCGGTACGCACGAATGCGATCGGCGCCACTAATAAGCCGATCCAAGTGCAGACCACTTTCCAACCTGCGAAGAGCTACGTTTATAGAGTTGGGAACGATTCGGACTGGCTCCCGAACATGGTCAGAGACCTCGAACTCTCGGATAAGTAGCCCACTGGCCAGGGTTACCAGTTCCGACTGAAGTGGGCAACGACCGGTGCTCGGAGCGGATCCCGGCTTCGGCGCTTCGGTGCCGCGGTATCGCAGCAGGACCTCCTCGAACTTGTTGCCGCCGTGCACCTGCTTAGACCAGGATGCGGCGGTCGGCCACGGAGACGGTCAGCCAAATACGGGCAGCCGCTCGGCAATGTCCCCAAGCGAGACGTACGAGGTGAACTTCCTGGCATCGGTCAAGTCGGCCTCGTAGAAGCGCCGCGGCGCCACGAGCACCATCTCCCAGACTTGATAGTTGCCGTACTTGGCCAGACCGAGCCACGCCTCCGCTCGGCCGGCGTAGACCTCGGGTTGGTATTGCGTGAAGGCCCCGATGCCGAGCTTGTTCTCGATGTGCAGCCCCGGGCGCCGGCCGTCGTTGCTTTCGAATACGGCGAGCACGTCGGTCTCCCCTTCGCGCCAGACCGCCTCCAGGCCACCAGAGTCCGGGTTCGGCAGGAGCGGCAGGTCGCGTCGAAGTGGCACCAAGCCCGGGGATCTGAACCCACCAGTGCCGGTGCTTTCGCAGTCGCCGTGACCACTAGGTGCTCGAAGTTGGCGTGGCCGCTGACCGCTCCCGGCACAGGTCGTTAGGTCGAACTTGCGGTGGAGCTCCGGCCACGCCGGCGCGTATCTGGCTGGTTCGGGTACTCGGTGCTCCCCCGGGCTATCACGGCCGCGCCGGCTCCAGGTAATCGCTTTCCGCAGCGGCGTCGTTAAGAGAGACGCCGAGGGATTGCTCAGAGTCAGCAACCGAGCATTACTTCACAACAACATCTAACGTCTCGCGGGCACCCCCCAGATTGGGTGGATGCTGTTCAGGGCAAGAGGTGCAACCGTCCTAGCCGTTGCTTGATGACTAAAAACGTCACATCAGGAGGAGAGTTTGAATGAACTTGACAGATTTTCGGCACCTACTTTTCGCTGAGCTGGAGTCCTTGATCGAACCCATCATTGTCGGGCGGGACATCCTAATCGCCAATGGCTCGGACATAGATACGACCAAAGAATTCAACGCTCTTGATGCCATAGCCGGTGATCTGCAGTTCATGGCCGTGCGAGCCATCCTTCAAGATGGCGTCTACACAGAGAGCGAGTTTAGCCTTTACCTTGAAGTACTTGAGCTAATCAATATAACAGGAAACCAACAGATCTATGATAGCAGCGTCCATCGCTCAGTGATGGCAAAGATGCTGAAGGATTGGACTGCCGAGGGATGTCTCCATGAGCCGTTTACTCCACAAACTCATGCGTTTATTAAGGCTTACGACTTTGTCAATTCCACGAACCATAGAGAGAAATCAAAACACATCTTCTTTAGCTTCTTGCTGATGTGCATGAAGGCAGACCGTTTCATAGGACCTGCTGAGCAGGCATTCCTGGAACGATCTAAGGAAGCACTTTGGCAAGAGATCGAGCCTGACCACGAAAGTGCGCCAGCCGTGACGACTAGACGAGAAGACCCGCGAATCAACCGAACGGGCGAAAGCGTGGACACTCTTGTCGATCAACTTAACGCAATGGTAGGCATCGACGTTGTCAAACAAGAAGTCCAACGTCTTGTGAATTCCATCAAGGTAAACAGTCTTCGCGAGGAAAGAGGTTTGCCAACGACCAACACCACGAACCACTTGGTGTTCTATGGCAACCCAGGCACGGGCAAAACGACGGTCGCCCGCCTACTGGGCCGGATTTTTCACGGACTGGGGGTCCTTGAACGAGGGCACCTTGTAGAGGTCGATCGAAGCGGGCTTGTGGCAGGCTATGTCGGGCAAACTGCAATCAAAACACGGCAAACGGTTGAGACTGCGCTTGGCGGCGTCCTTTTCATCGACGAGGCCTATACGCTTGTGAAGGACGGCGCTGACTACGGCGCCGAGGCGGTGGATACCCTTCTCAAAATGATGGAGGACCATCGCAAGGAATTGGTTGTCATCGTTGCCGGATATACAGAAAAGATGGGAAGATTTCTCGCCTCCAATCCCGGCCTCAAGTCTCGCTTTACCCGCTTCATGAACTTTGCTGATTATCGGCCGGACCAACTAACGGATATTTTGCAGATCATGGCCTCCGAAGCCGGCATGGAGCTTACCGAAGAAGCGAAAAGGAAGGCGCACCTCGTTCTCTCCAGTGCTTATGAGATTCGGGACGAATCATTCGGCATTGGGCGGCTGGCGAGAAATCTGTTTCACGACGCCATGTCTCGCCAAGCGGACCGGCTTGTCACGATCGCGAATCTTAATGAGCAAGCTCTACAAACGTTAGAGGCCGCCGACATTCCAGAGTCCGCCTCCGCTTGACATGTCCACATCAACAATTTGGAGAGAAACAATTGTTTGACTCGAACCAAATCTATATTCACGTATCCGTTGCATCAACGCGGTCGTTCGATTGAAGTTGGCACGCCAGTTGAGCTCTCAATGCGACTACTCCGCAATTGAGCATGTCCTGCAACGCAACCTCGGCGTCTATCGACCCCACGTCCAGCGTGAACGCAGCCAGGCGCTCGTCCTCGTTGCAGGCCCCCTCGAAGGGCTTCTGAAGCTAGAGCTCCGGCGGCTCCGTTGCGTGGCCCTACCGCATTCGCGAATGACACCGTAGGAACCACGTTTGTGCCGGAACGAGAGCTTCTTCTCAGCCTGAGCGCCTTTGTCTGCTTACTAAGGCTCGCAGATGAGCTATGGGACCATAACGGCGGGCAGTCGACGTACATTCGACTGACGCCAGGCGGGTATGCGCTCGCCGCGGCATATGGGATTGAAAGTCCCCGTGCCAGCCAAGGAAGCTCCGCGTCCGAGCAAACCACCTCACCGACCTCGAGCTGCAGCAGCGGCACCGGGGAAGCGGCCCAGTGGCGCCCTAGCAAGGCGCCAAAGAGACGGGGGTACGCTGTGTAGGAGGCCTCTTGAGGGACCACAATGGCCTGGGATGACGACTGCCCTGAAACTCGACGCTCACGCGCTCGAAGAAGCCGCCCTGTTCCTCCGGGATGCGGACGGACTTCTCGTCGCAGCCGGCGCCGGCATGGGCGTGGACTCCGGGCTTCCAGACTTCCGAGGCAACCAGGGGTTCTGGAACGCGTATCCAGCCCTCGGAAGCGAACGCATCCAGTTCGAGGATGTAGCGTCGCCCCTTAAGTTCTACCGCCGGCCTCGGCTCGCCTGGGGCTTCTACGGGCATCGTCTGGCCCTCTGAGCTTGGTTCTGCGTTGCCTCCGCTACACCCTGCCGGCGTGCGAGCTCGCTTAGGAAAGCCTCCACCTCAGGCGCGCCCATCGCGGCAGGATGACGCTTGCCGTGAAAGAGGATGAAGCGACGAATCCAGTAGAGGTACGCCTTCTCTGTCCGCAAGCTGTATCGACGACGTCGCAAGGAGTCTCTGACCTGGTCCAACAGCCGCAGTCTCAGCGCCAGTTCATCCCCCCGCAGGGGGATAGTCAGCACATGCATAGCCACCTCCAATGGATCGTGACAGTTCCTCGGCGGGGATTGAAGCTGTAGACTAAGTCCTTGATATGACGAAACTTTTCACACGGGACCCGTACAACGTCGCCGAAAACTGCGACAGTTCGGCCGTCTAATCCGTGTTAAGCGCAAGCGAATACCGTTCATGCACATAGGCTCGCAGTTCTCCGCCGTGCAAGGCCGCCATTTCGTGCAGGAGGTTCTACCAGGCTGTCCGTCCTTCGGCGGCCAGCGCACCGCCGGAGCGATGCGTAGCTTCGCGCGCCGCTACTTGCCGCAGCCGCCGCACGAACCGTTGGTTCCCTTAGGCCAGCCAAGCGCCCGCATGCCGTCGCTCGCGCCTAACCCGTCAGTCAAGCGGACGGCCTGCGGCTGGCTTCGCCAGCCTCCGTCCGCCGCTTACTTCTACCGTTAGGCGTAGCTGGGCCCCACCATGCCAACTCGCGAGAGACTCGAAGGTTTGCTTCCTATCGGCAGCCAGGTTTTGTCCGGAGGAAATCGCACTTCGTTTCGGATAGTCAAGTACAACCAACGTGGTGTGCAAATCGCCTCAACGTCATCACGAAAGACTGCCCTGCTGCGGTATGCCAAGCTCGATCTCGTACTGAACAACTTCCACCTTGTCGATCCGGAGCGCATTCAGGACTCCATCATGGAGCTGATGAAGCAACATGGAGTTCGCTGGACCCAGAACGAAACGTTCCTCTATGGGCTCGCGCGGGAACACCGTACTCGCACAGCAATGCCCGACTTGCTAGAGCTACACGCCGAGTTCGAGCGCCAAGTTAATGAGTGCGCTCAGATGAGTTCCGCTGAGCGGCGCAATATGTTCGAGACAGGCCAGGCAAAGCCCGAGAGAGTCATAGTACAAACCACCGTATTTATGCGCAACCCCGCAGTTGCCGCGGAGGTCCTATTGCGCGCGAACGGTCACTGCGAGTTGTGTCGGCAGTCCGCCCCATTCAAGAGACGAAAGGACGGAACACCATACCTTGAAGTGCATCATCGAAAGCCACTTTCGGACGGCGGCAATGACACTGTTCAGAACGCCATCGCGTTGTGCCCAAACTGCCATCGCCGTGCGCACTACGCCTAACCCCTCCATCGAGCGGACGCCCAACAGTCGGCTTCGCCGCCTGTCGGTCGCCGCTCATGTCGAACGTTAGGCCCCACAAATCCATGCTTCTCATCGCTCAGGCCATCGGCGCTGGATTGCTGATTGCAGTGAGTTCCGCCGTGGTGCTGCTGTGGCTTCTGCTCCTTGCCATGTCGTATCGCGCGAGCGGTCTCATGCCTTGGGTTGCGGCGGGGGTAGTTCTTTATGGCCTTGCCTTTATCGCAGTGGCCGCCGTAGCTGGAGTGCCAGGCATTCTGTGGGCAAAGCACATAGCAAGTGCTGTCCCGCCTTCGTGGCGGCGAGTTACGAAAGTCGCTGAACGCACCGGCACCTCTGTCCTTCTATGTGGCCTCGGCGTTGCGCTCGCAGTTCTTGTCGGTGAACAGTTTCGCCCGAAGAATCCTACCGACGGCTGCGTAAGCTGGCGCAGCGCCGCAGCCTCCGCTGCGCTGGCGGCTGGGGGAAGGCCGGGCGTAGATTGCCCGGTACAAAAATAGCGGGGGGGGGGGGGCAGCCGGTGTGGCCTAACCCTTCCATCGAGGGGACGTCTTACAGCCGGCTTCGCCGTCTGCAAGCCGCCCCTCATGTCAAACGTTAGACAACATGCTTCCACGTAAGGTATTCATCGCCGAGGCGCTTGTCCTCGTACTGCCCGCCATCCTCTTCCTCGCCATTACGCTACCCGAAGTCTTGCGGGTGACGTCCCTGGTTCTCCGCCTCCGTGAAACGTCTCATCCTGAGATGAGCCTGCTCCAAGCTTTGTCCGGCGTCCTTCAGTGGACGGCCGGAGCGTATGCCATCTCTGTGCTCGCATGGTTGGCAGTCAAAACTGCGCAGCGCCGCTCGTTCAAGTTCGGTTCTATCTTCTGGCTTGGCGTCGCCGCAGGGGCCGCAAGCACTGTGCTCATGTATGCACCGTTCGGCCCTTATGCGACTGCCGCCGTTGCAGGACCATCCGCTCTTCTAGCGGCACATTCCGTCTATCTCCAATCCCGGAGCGCTCATGCGGCCTAACCCCTCCATCGAGCGGACAGCCGAAGGGCTGCGCCCTTTGGCTGCCGCTCATGTCAAACGGTAGGCTGCTAACAAATACAGCCTCCTATGAAGACTGTGAGCGGTCGGTGCTCGCCACCTCAGTTCCAAGTATTGGCCTCTGTCGCATACGTGTCCTACAAGATCGGGCACCTGGAGGCAAGTCGCGAGGGCCTGCGAAATCTTGCATTCGTATCTCTTTGGTCAGTGCGGCCTTCTGCTCAGGTAATCTGGGTGACGGTGCCTAATCTAGGGCACCGGAATGAGTCTGCAGGCTCCAATTCTCGTTTTCACCTTCGGTGCTCTGCTGGGTGTCGCTGTGTACCCAGCCATGGCCGCCGCGCAGTGGTGCGCGTCGAGGGCAGTCCGCCGCGGTATGTGGCTGCACTTGATCGTGACGATGAGCCCGTGGTTCCTCGCCATGGCCGCTTGGCTTGAGCTCCTTGATGCGGTGCTGCTGCCCCTCATCCCGTACGCCACTCGTCGTAAGGAGGGACTGGCTCATTCGGTCTACCTATGTGCTGAAGATCGACAGGTGCATCGCGATGTCTTCATGCGAGATGTACGAGGTGAACTTCCTGCTTTCAGCCACGTTGGCCTCGTAGAAGCGCCGCGGCGCGACGAGCACTGTCTCCCAGATCTGGTAGATGCCGTCGTCGAGCTCACCTCGCGTGCGCCTGTGGCCTCGTGGACGGCTACGACCATCGCCGGCGCCCCAGCCGACATCGAGCTCGTCAGCAAGTCCCCGAAGTCGTGGACGGCGAAGGCGCCCCGCGGCCTGGAGACCCGTATCTCCGTGACCGCCAACCCTGCCGAGGAGCTTCAGAAGCCGGCCATCGTCGACTTCATCTGCGTGGATGGTGGCACGCTCTAGGCGTGGCGCGTGGTGTGTGTAGCGTCAAGCTAATGCGCGGCGCAAGGGCCGGCGAGTCACCGGCCGCGGCCGCGTGAAGTGGCCGCGAGCAGATGGCTAGATTGCTCAGTGCCTCGCCATTCTCGCCCGGCACCGCCGCGTGCCAGGCGCGGAAGGCTTCAGTTCCGGTCGCTGCGCGGCGCGCGCGATGTGTCCGTCCTGTCCGTCGTGCCGGGGGCGCCTCGGTCGGTGTTTCTCACGCCGGGCGCATTGCGAACGTTGGTGTTGTGGTCTACGTCTACGTCCACCGCACCGCGCGCGTTTTTCCCGACGTCGACGTCGACGCCTGGCACCCCGCGGTTCATCTCTTGCTGGGTGGTCGTCGTTCCGGTCGTCGTTGCTGCGGTGCCGCGGTCGTTTGTCTGCGCGATAGCTGGTACGCAAGCCGCAGCAAACGCCATGGTCGCAAGTGTCAGGGCGGTTCTCATAGCTTCTCCTTCAGGTGATGGGATAGCCACGCGCTGCTTATGGCAGCACGCGATTGCGCTGAGCAAGAGGTATACCCGCAACACGGACCCGGACTGCATCACGTCGCCGGTCTCGCCTCCTTCTTGAAGACTTGGTCGAAGTGCCAGCCAACGAAGTCCCGGAGGACTTTGTGCTCAGATCGCACCGGCTCTAAGGCCAGAGCACCGTGGTGCCGCAGCAGGACCTCTTCGAACCGCGAGGTCCCATGGACCTGCTCCGAGACCAAGATGCGCCGGTCGGCACCGATGTGGAAGGCTCCGAGGTCGAAGAGCTTGTGGTGCAGGCTGCACAGGGCCACGCCGTTGTGCACGGCGTCCGGGCCACGCGCCTGGTGCCACTTCACGTGCGCGGCTTCCAGGCCTACCGTGATGGAGCCGATGCGAAGATCGAGCTCGCAGACGGCGCATCGGTACTGGTAGGCCTGCAGCACGGCATTGCGGAAGTTGGGGTCGCGGCGCCGGCGGGTCGTCGACTCGGTCTCTTCCGAGACCTCTAGCCCCACGGCAGCGAGGATGTCCTCGTGGAGGGTCTCGGGGAAGTGGGCGTCGAGCACGCGCTGGGCGACGCGGCCGATGAGGGCCGGCCGGCGCTCGAGCTCTTCGGCGACGTCCGCAAAAAAGTGGCCGCGGGCGCCGGCCGCGCGCAGCTCTGACTTCAGCGGGTCGCTGTTGGACTGGCGCGTGCGCATTTCCTGGTCCGCCTCGACCACCCATAGCCCGTCGTTCTGCAAGCGCCAGAACGGGTACTCCGGATGCACCGCCTTCGCGGCCGGACCGAATTCACGGATGAGCTCGCCGCGCTTCTGCTCGCACTCGGCAAACCGCATCTCCCGAGCGCCCCTTTGCCAGCTTGCTAGAGCCAGCAGGATCAGCAGCGGCTTGTGCGGAGCGCGCTTGTCGCCGTTGCGCCAGACGTTGAGCTGCTCGAAGCGCGCCTCGATTGGATCCGTCCCCATGCCCCGACCTGGTCGTTGTCGCGCGAGCGTACCAGCGCCGTACCGGCCTCGCCGTCGCAACCTGAGGCACTTGTTGCGCCTTGAGGCCCCCCACGCGGGTGGCGCTCCAGCGTCCCGAAGCGCGGTGTGCCGATAGAGGCGCGCGCGCCGCGTAGCCCACCTTGGCCGTTTCGTCGAGCAACGCGGTCTCGGCGGCCAGGCCGATGAACTGACACACCCGGCCGGTAGCTTCCACGTCACACCATTTCAGGAGAACCGACAGATGGCCAAGGCGCCAGTTCGCTCGTTCACCGTTCTCGCAGTCGCCGCAGTTGCAGCGGTGGCCAGCGCCATGCATCCGGCGGCCGATACGGACGACCGAGTTCAGCCTCAGGAGACCGCCGCGAGCAGCCAGCACCTTGGCCACTGGGCCGATTACGGGCGGCCGAACCTCTGTGCCGAGGCTGCGCCCCAAGCATCGGCGCCAGCAGCCTCCGCTGCGGACCCCTCGATCTGCCTCTGACTTCGGACCGAATCGTCGCGATGTCGACGTGACGGCGATGCCGACCTCCGTTTGGCAACGTAGAGGCACTCTAGAGGCATCGTAGAGGCAACGTACGTTGCCAAACGGGGCGTGGCGGCCAGCAGAGCCAAGGCGTCAGAGCGCCCACCAACTCAAGCGCGTCGAGTGCTGGATGACCGGCAAGCGTGCCGGGATAGAGAAGCGGACCCAAGCTCAGCACCGTGGAGGCACAAAGAGGGGCGCCCTTGGGCGCCCCTTGAGGGACGGCAATACAGATACAGCGACCGTCCTACTACGGAACCAGCTACGGAGCCGGCGGCTTCGCCTCGCTGTCTTGGCCGACCGCCTCACCGACCGGCGGACCTTCTTCGGGTCCGTATGGCGTCCGCGGATCGGGGGACGTGCCTTCTCCGGGCTTGTCTTTCTTGGGCTCGTCCTTTTCGGGCTTGTTCTCAGCCGGCGCCGGAGTCGCCGGAACACCGTCAGCCGAAGGCGATTGGCGAGGCTGGCTCATCTGGCCCGCTTCAGCGACCGTCGCCGTCCGAATCACCTGGCATCGCGCGCTCTGCGCGGTCGCTCAGGCGCTGCCACGCATCGCGTGTGGCGTGCTTCGCGTTCTCCCATTCGAGCTTCGAGCTGCCGCGGGTGGTGCTCCAGTCACGGCCGAGGTCGGATTCGACCTCGTCGAAGCTCTTCCCGGGGTACCGCGTGTACGAGTTCACGCCATGCTGGTACGCCGGCCCGTAGTCATCGTAGGTCGAGCCGGTGGTGACGTAGGGACGGTCGGCGTAGTTGGAGCGCCAATAGGCGTCCTCTTCCTTCGGGTCGACGTTCATGGCCTTGCCGGCAAGCGCGCCGGCCACGGCACCAACGGCCGCACCCACAGCGGCGCCGACCGGCCCGGTCATCCCGCCAACGGCCGCACCCGCTGCAGCGCCGCCCGCCACGCCGCCGGCCACGCCGCCGACAACAGCACCGGTGCCGGCCGCCTTCTTGTCTGTCGTGTCGCCCATCTCAGTCTCCTGGTGAAGTCGAAGTAACCGAGGAGAGCAAGCAGGGTGCCGTGCGGTACGTCGCTTAGCGTGGCCGCGGCCGTGCCGTCGAGGCGTCTTCCCGCCCGCCAAGGGAACCGCGGCCCGCCGACGACTTCGACCGACTCTTCAGGAGGTCGTCGAGCCGCTGGCGCAGGTCCGTCACGTCCATCCCCTTGGAGAAGCAGAGGTCGAAGACCTTCGCTTCGCCCATGTCCCGCTGCCGGATCATCAGGTCCCCGCTGTGAGCGATCAGGACAACAGGGTGCGGCATCCTCGCGCGCATCTCCTTCGCAACCTCGTATCCGCTCATGCCCGGCATCTGGATATCGAGGATTGCAGCGTCCGGCGGCCAGCGCTCGGCCAGCTCCAAGGCAGCCGGACCGTCGCAGGCGACTTGGACCTCGTAGCCGCTCAGCTCCAGGAGCATCGCCAGCGAGGTAGCTGCGTCGCAATTGTCGTCCGCGACGAGGACGCGGAACCGTTTGCCCATGTGCTTTCGCAGCAAGGCAGGTGCCGAATTCTCGAAGGGGCTCGTGAGATAGCCCCTTCGCTCGCGGCATGGAGCCCCACCGCACCCAATGCAGAAAAGTGCGTGATGGGCTGCACAAACGACTGCGACTTAGCCAGAAGGCTTGTTCGGGTTCAGGGGGTTGGCGCGTCGGCGCAGATGTTCCTCTGCGAGCTCTTGCGCCAGCGCTGTGACTTCAAACCGTCCGGACTCGTCGCAGTCGACGAAGTCCTCGATGAGGCGCCCGATCTGCCGCGCGAGGATGTGGTCCGGGCTGTCGCCAACCGGCAGGTTGCCGCTGGAGCCGCACGAAAGGTTCGGCGACAGCAGCTGAGCGACCGAGAAGCCGAGCCTGTCGCTCAAGAGCGCCAGGTGGCTCGCGAGTTCAGGGTTGTGCTCGTTGCACGCCAGGATGCCCTCGAGCAGCTTCTTCGGGACCTTCCTGCTCTTAGCGAATCCGTCGACCGTCATCCCGCTTTCGTCCAACAGATATCGCACGTTCGCGCGCAGCTCGCGCAGGAAAGAGATGTTCATGCCGCTGTCGCCGCCGTGTTGCGCTGCGGCATACCTTAGGCCGAGGTCCAGCGGACTTCATCCCTATTCCGAACGAGGCGGGGGCGTGCAGACAGGGGGGTCGAAGCCTGTCGGTTCCCGCGAATTCCGGGAATTCACTGCGCGGTGGGGGGACCGCGTCGTAAAAACCCGGAATCGGCCCGCCGGCACGATGAGTTCAGTCCCCGCTGGGATGAGGTCACGGACTCGGGCCGGGCGTCCAAGTGCACTGCTGGGGTGTCGAGCTGGTAGGGGATGGCGGACGGTGCTGACCGAGCCCCAGTTGACCTCGGTCCCGTACGAAAGACGAGGAGCCGAGCCCAGCAGGCGAGGCTGCCAGACAGCACCTGGCGGACTCGGATTCGGCACCGATTCCGGGAATTCACTGCGCGGTGGGGGGACCGCGTCGTAAAAACCCGGAATCTTGGCGTCGGGGCCAATGAGTTCAGCAGGCGAAGCCCTGAGTTCATCCGAGGCCGCACCTACGACGCGTCATCGACGGCAACCAGCTTCCGGCACTTGCTGCAGCGGGTCCGAGAGCCACTTCTCCGTGGCGCCGGCCACTTTCTGCCAGTTCTCGGCCGCCGCACGCACGACCACCTCGGACTTGCACTCGGGGGTCTCGCGGATGTCGGCCATCAGGAAGAGCGCCTGGTTCAGCGGCGTCGGAAGGTCCAGCGGTCGGCGTGCGATGCGGGTCGACAGGACAGTCGCGTCTCCGACTCGGTCTCGGAAGACGACGAGTCGCGACTGCTCGTAGAAGACGGCTCCGCTTCCCGTCTGCGCGACGCCCATCGTTCGAGGGCTGACGAAGCATCTCTGCCAGGCGGCCTCCAACCGCTCGGCGGCGCCGGCCGTGGTTAGCTCCGAGGAGCAGACCCTGACCGGTGAGGACGCGGCGGAGAGCATCTCGTCGCGCGTCTGGGGCAGAGCACATCCGACGAGTGCGAGACACGCCAGAGCACTGGCAGCTGCGGAGCGGGTGGCCGGGGTGGACTGAGTCCGGTGGCAGGAAGGCGGCATAAGAGGCAAGCGGCGCCGAAGCGGAAGTTGAGGGCGGCGCAGGGTAGTCGGCCGACGTTTCCGTCACAACCACCCGAAGGGGCCGACTGGGCCCGACAACAACGCCGAACCGCCGCGTGAGGCTGCCGATTCCGGGAATTCACTGCGCGATGGGGGGACCGCGTCGTAAAAACCCGGAATCCTGGCGCTCAGCTGCCCTGGCCCTCCGGAGCCGGCCGGCCGGTCCGGATGCTGGCCAGATCCGGCATGGCGGCCCGGCGCTTGGCGCTCCAGGCTTCGTAGTCCTGCAAGTTGACCTGGTTCAAGTGCCGGTTCTGGTGCAGGGACCCGAGGTACTCGGCCGCGCGCCGGCGCATGTCGACGAGCCGAGCCGCTGTCGGCTCCCGCTCGTACTGCTCGAGCATCCTCATCAGCTGGGGGCCGGTGTATCCGCCCTCCATGTCGAACTGGAAGTGCCGGCCGCCGAAGAGCTCCTCGAGCTCCTTGAGGCTGGCGCCGTTCACCCGCAGGTCGACGAAGTTGACCAGGGCATGCACCTCGTCCAGGAAGCCGCCCTTGCGCGTCGGGTCGTCAATGGGGCCCCAGCGCTTCTCGGCGATGCGGTCCGCCTTCTCCCGGCGCAGGCGTAGCTGCTCTGCATCGTGGTCGACCTTCGCCTTGCGGGCGATGACCGAGGCCTGGTCCGCCTCCTCGGCGAGCTCGTGAAGGGTTCGAACTGCGAGCGTTAGCGCGTCCAGCTGCTTCGCAGTCATGAGCTTCTCGAAGCTGTCCCGCAGCCGGCGGATGCCGGTAGCCACCGTCTTGGCCTGGGTCTTCAGGCGCTTGGTCTCCTCGTCTCCGACGTACCGGGCCCGGTGGGCGAAGCGCTCGAAGAGCTGCTCGGACCGGGTCGGCTTGGCGGATGCCTTCGGGGCAGCCTTCTTCGCCCGGGAGCCGGAACTGACCGAAACCTCGGTCGGCTGGTCGCCGGGCCGGTCGGTGGGCTGCAGCTGGGAGTCCGGGTTCGGGGCGCCGTCGGTCATGGCTTCATTGTGGGGCTCGGCGGCGCCGCAGCGAAACCGGGGTGTCGACTGGACACAGCGAAGCGATTGGCCAGCGGGTCTTGCCCCAGAGCTTGGAGCTCTGGTCGGTGGGGCCGGGCTGTGAGGTTGGAGCCGGGGATGAGACTCGAACTCGGCTCGGCGGTCCGGCGCCGGTAGTCGTTACGGGACCGGGCTCAGTCAGCCGACCCTTCAGGGCCATCGAGCCTGGGCGGCTCCGGGTCGATGACCGCCATGGCGTCCTGCAGCTGGACCCAGGCCCGAATCTCCTGCTCCTCGACGACGCCGCCGCAGGACGGCATTGGTAGCAGGAACTCGACGGCGAACGGGAGGTGGTGTCGGTGGGCGGTCGCCGAGACCGACTCGCCCGGCGCGACGGTGACGGGAGCGGCCGCGCCCTCGGCGACTGGGAAGTAGACGGCCAGGACGCTCAGCGCCAGGTCGTTCGTGCCGGGCCCGGGTCGGCCCCAGGTGAAGCCGTCGTCGTGCGGGGCCCGGTGGTGGTGGAGTCCGCCGGCCGCGGCGCCGGCCGGGAGCCGGACCTCAAAGCTGTAGTCCTCAGCCTCATAGCCTGGGCCCGTCTTGGTCCGGCGGCAGATCAGGTCGAGTGGGCCCGGGGTGGGGTGGAACGGCGGCAGGATGCGGAACGCACCTGACGTCGAATCGACCCGACCGGACACGGGGAAGCCAGCATCGAAACGATGAACGCCCTCCGGCTGCACGTCTTGCGACATGACGGCCCTCTCCTGTCTGTACCGGCTCCGCGGTGCGGCCGGCGATGTCGTTAGGCCGCCTGGCTTCTGGCTAAGCGGTGTGTGAGTCCGAGTGTATGGGTCCGCACAGCGGGCGCAACCGGTACCAATTGGGGAGTGTTGTCGTGCTCCTGCCATGCTTGAGCGGCTTCCCTGGTCGCTCTCTCGGAATCGATGCGTGCCGGCTCTGGGGCGCCTTCGACGGTCCTCCGCTGAATGACCACCCTCCTCTTGCCTCACCTCTTACCCCTTCCCGGCGCCGGTTGCGGCTGGGGTCTGGGCCCTCCAATGGGCTCCGAATGAACCACTCCTGACGACGTCGAAATTCAATGTTTTCAGGTGGTCCTGAACCCACCATTTTTCTTTGCTCCCCACGTTACAAAGACACAACGGGTGTCAAGTCGGAGAGGCATAAGCGTTACAAGAAAAACGTCAAGTCGAATGGCCATTCCAGTGGCCCCGGAGCGCCCAACTCGGCCCCTGGAACAGCTCCTGATGCCCATCCTCGACTGCTGACCGAGGCATACCGAGAGAAGCCATGGATGCCGGCCAATCAGTGCGGCCCAGTTTGGCAACGTAGCGGCATCAGTTAGGCATCAGCTTGGCACTCTAGAGGCAACAACTTGGCAACAACGGCCCCGCTGGGCGTTTGGCACTAGTTCGGCAACAGCAAGGCATCAGTTTGGCACTCTAGAGGCAACAGTTAGGCAACAACGAAGTCGCGGCCCTGTTTGGCATCAACTTGGCACTCTAGCGGCATCAGTTTGGCAACAACGACCGCCGCGCCTTGACGTTTCGCCATTCTCCCGCTTAAAACTTGACGCTTTCCGATCTTCGCGTTTGAACTCACTCCACTTTTCCGGGTTTTTACGACGCGACCCCCCCACCGCGCAGTGAATTCCCGGAATTCCGGGTTTTGACGACCGAACGTGCGGATTTCGATTTGACAAGTCGCAATCCGCCCGTTTGTCGTTTGCGGGCGGAATCCTCTACGTTCATAGAGCTTTTGCCTCGCAGGCCCTGCGGCGGAGCGCCCGACGCTCAGCAGGCCTCGGGAAGCGGACGGCGCTTGGGTCGGTTGAATCGCTGCGCCGGTGTCGCTCCCTTGCGCTTGACCTTCAGCCAGGTCTCGGACCGTTGGCCGGCCAGGTACAAGGAGTCCAGGCGTTTGGCAACGATGCCTTCGAGCTCAAGCAACCGCGCCTGGTGGAAGAGCTGCGAGCCCTGCCCTTCAAGGCCGGTCACTCGGAGCAGCGACGGCGCCCCTTGGCGGAGCAGCTGTTCAAGGCAAGCCTGCCGTCGCCGGAGCGGCTGGTGGCGGATGTCCCGGCCGCGGTGGACCACGACGTCGAAAACGCAGTAGACGACCGACGCGAGGCCGGGCTTCCATCGTCGGGCCTTCGCCCGGGCATGCAGCTTGTCGAAGTCGGTGCGGCCGAGCTCGTCAAGCACCACGACTTCGCCGTCAAGCACATGCTCCCCTGCGGGGAGCTCGGCCAGGCCGCGTACGACTTCTGGGAACCAGGTTGTGGCGTCAGCGCCGTTGCGGGTCTTCAGCCGGGGGCCGCCCTCACCGGCCCACGCCATCAACCGGTAGCCGTCCTACTTCAGCTCAAAGGTCCATGCTGGGTCGTCGAACGGCGCCCGAGCCTGCCCCAGCAGCATCGGCTCAATGCTGCTCAGTCGCTCAGGCAGTTCAGCTCGACCGGCCAGAGGCTCCGCCTCCGCCGCCCTTGAGATGGGCCTCGACGTTCTTGGCGCTGTTGCCCACCGCCGCCACTGCCTTCTTGAGCTCCTCCGGGCTGACCCCGAACTTCTTGGCCCAGTCGCGCAGCTCGTAGTCCTGGTTCACATCGATGAGCTCGCGGTCGCGTCCGCCGCTCTTGGTCTTGTCGTCGGCCATGCCAACTCCTTTCGCAGAGTCGATGGCCTCCTCTGGCAACGGCTGTGCCCGTCCTGACGGATCAAAGGCAACTCCTATACTGTATGGATGTACAGCATCGAGTGTCGGTGGGCCGACATCACGGGGGAGCCGGTGCCCGCGGCCAGCGGGGCCCGTCGAACCATCGTTGCCCTTCCGCAGTCGGTCCAGGCCGGCTTCCCTTCGCCGGCGGAGGACCACGCGGTCAAGCGGATCGACCTGAACGAGGTGCTCATCAAGCACCCGCAGTCCACCTTCCTGATGCGGGTGCGCGGACCGTCCATGCGAGAAGCGGGCATCGACGACGGGGACGTCGTGCTGGTCGACCGCGCCATCACGCCGTGCCACGGGCACGTGGTTGTGGCCGTGGTCGACCACGAGTTCACCGTGAAGCGCCTTTGGAAGCGCGGCTCGCGCGTGAAGCTCCAGGCAGCCAATCCCACCTACCCCGACATCGTCCCGAAGGACGGACAGGAGGTGGAAGTTTGGGGCGTCGTGACGAACGCCATTAAGTCGATGCCGCTGTAGCGCCGCCCGGCGACCGCGGGCTTGCGGGCTGACGGCGCCACGGGCACATTCGCGTGACTTCTTGTTACAGGGGTTCGGCCGATGGCGCTGCGGTTCCGGAAGACCTTCAAGCTCGCCCCCGGCGTCCGGTGGACCATTTCCGGCTCCGGCAGCAGCTGGAGCTTCGGTCCCCGAGGCGCCTCCATCAGCGTGGGCAAGCGCGGCGTCTACGCCAACTACAGCATCCCCGGCACCGGCCTGTCATACCGCGAGCGGCTCGGTGGCCGCAGCGAGACGCCGTCCGCCCAGCTCGGACCCCCGCAGACGACCAAGGTCAGCCTGACCTGCGGCATCGACGATGAAGGCGTCCTGAGCTTCACCGATGGCGCTGGCATGCCACTCAGCGAGGCGGTGGTCGAGGCCGCCAAGAAGCAGAACCGGGACGCCATCCTGGCGCTCATCCAGCGCAAGTGCGACGAGCTGAACGACCAGGTCGAGGCGCTCGGCCGGCTTCATCACGACACCCCGGACTCCAGGGTGAAGCCCAAGTTCGAACCGCAGCGCATCAACCTGGTAGCGCCCGAGCGGCCCACTCTCCGCGTCCCGACATTTCTTGAAGGACTCAGGAAGTCCGTCCGCCTGGCCATCCAGGAGGAAAACGACCGGGCGCTAGCCCGTTTCGAAGGGGACACGGAAGAGTTCGAGCGTCAGCGGCGTGCGTTCTACGCGGCCGAGACCAAGCGTCGAGTTCTGGTCGAGCAGCTGATCTACCAGGACGTCCAGGCCATGGAGGACTTCCTCGAGGCAAACCTCCAGGACATCGTCTGGCCGCGGGAGACCCAGGTTGCGGTGGACATCGGGGATGGAGGTCTCACGGTCCAGCTGGATGTCGACCTGCCTGAAATCGAGAACATGCCGACCAAGTCGGCTGCCGTGCCGGCGCGCGGACTGAAGCTCTCCGTGAAGGAGCTGCCGGCTGCCAAGGTCCGCCGGCTCTACGCGGACCACGTGCACGGCATCGTGTTTCGCCTGGTCGGCGAGACCTTCGCCGCCCTGCCCGTCGCCCGCACGGTCGTCGTCTCAGGCTACTCCCAGCGCAGCAACAGTGCCACCGGCCACCTCGAGGACCAGTACCTGCTCTCAGTCAAGGTCGCCCGAGAAGCCTGGGAACAGCTTGCCTTCGACCGGCTTGCCGAGCTCAACGTGGTGGACTCGCTTGCCCGCCACGAGCTGCGCCGCGATCTGACCCGCATCGGAGAACTGCGCCCCATCAGACCATTCCAGGAGGAGGAGACATGCGAGGTTTGAAGCTCGTGTTGGCCGCGGCGGTTGCCAGCCTGCCCGCTCTTGCCGCCGCTCACGGCGGCGGCTTGAACGCCGCGGGCTGCCACCACAACCGCAAGACCGGGGACTACCACTGCCATCGCGCGCCGGCCGCGGGGCCGCGTGACACTGCGCCGGTTTCCACCACCGGGACCGCCCGCGCTCAGAATCTATCCGAGCAGGCCGGTCGAAGTGCCGTCTCGGCACCGCCTTCTGCCGGCGGTCCGACCTGCTATGTGGGGCCGCGCGGCGGCACGTACACCATCACCGCCAGCGGCCGGAAGAACTACAGCGGCTGCTGAGTTGCTGCGTCACAGCGGGGCCGGAGCGACGAAGTCGCCGAGGTCCTGGGCGTTCATGCTGACGAAGCCCTTGCCAGTGCGGCGGTCGATGATGCAGCTGCCCGACGCTTTGCCGCCCCTCGTCTGCAGCTGGCCGGCGTCGGCGTTCCACGCAAAGTAATACTCGCGGGCGTCGCCCCAGTCTTTCACCTCTGGCACAGCAGTCACGGCACCCTTGCTCAGCCGCTTGAACTGCTTCTCGCAGGCAACGTGGCCCGCCGACGCGCCATGGGCGCCGGCGCCTGCCATCGCGAAGGCGGTGAACAACATGGCCGGACGCTCGGCGCATGCTTTCCTCCAGAGCCGTCACGGTGCCGAAGTCTCGCCCGCCGCGCGGCCGGACGCCTTCCCCCTGAGTAGCGAGGAGGCGGACGCCTATACTGTATGTCCATACAGTACGGTGTCTGGCGGATGTACGCCCTCGTCGACGGCAACAACTTCTACTGCTCGGTCGAGCGCGTTTTCCGGCCGTCGCTGACGGGCCGGCCCGTGGTGGTCATGGGCTCGAACGACGGCTGTGTCATTGCCCGGTCCAACGAGGCGAAGGCGCTGGGCGTGAAGATGGGGGAGCCCTGGTTTCAATGTCGACACCTCGAGAAGGACCAGGGCCTCGTGGCGCTGTCGGCCAACTTCACCCTCTACGGCGACATGTCCGAGAGGATGATGACCGTGGCCGGTTCCTTCGCGCCACGCCAAGAGGTTTACAGCATCGACGAGTGCTTCCTGGACTTCGCCGGCATGCCGGGCGGACCAGGTTCCCTCGTCGAAACTGGCCGCGCGCTGCGTGAGAAGGTTCTTCGGTGGACCGGCATTCCCACCTGCGTCGGCTTCGGCCCGACCAAGACGCTCGCGAAGCTGGCGAACCACATCGCCAAGTCGGCCGAGCGCAAGCCGGGGTCCTACCCTGAGCAGCTTGCTCAGGTCTGCAATCTGGGCGAGCTGGCAGATGAAGTCCGGCGGGAGCTCCTGGTCAAGACGGAGGTCAAGGAAGTCTGGGGCGTAGGGCCGCGCATCGGCGCCCAGCTCAACGCGGCTGGAGTCTCGACCGTGCTCGACCTAGTCCGGCTGGACCCCGCGGCTGTCCGGCGACGCTTCTCGGTGGTGCTCGAGAAGACCGTGCTCGAACTGCGCGGCATCAGCTGCCTGACGCTCGAAGACGCGCCGGCGAGCCGGCAGCAGATCATGTGTTCGCGCTCCTTCGGGCGGCCGGTGCTCGAGATGGAGGGACTGGTCGAGGCGTTGAGCGACTTCGCGGCGCGCGCGGCCGAGAAGCTGCGCAAGCAGGAGAACCTCGCCGGCGCCGTGCACGTCTTCATCACCACGAGCCCCTTCCGCAAGGAGGACCGGCAGTACAGCCGTTCGGTCACCGTGCCGCTGGTCCGACCGACAGGAGACACGCGGGTGCTGGTCAGCGCCGCCATCCTCGCTCTGCGGGCGGTGTTCAAGCCTGGCTACCGCTACGCGAAAGCGGGGGTCATGCTCATGGAACTGCAGCCCGAGTCGGTGCACCAGGCCGAGCTCGACCTGGGAGAGCCCGAGCCCGGCACTGTCCCGCGCGACCGCAGCAAGCTGATGTCCGCGGTCGACGCTGTGAACCGGCGCCACGGCCGCGGCTCACTAATGGTGGCGAGCGCCGGTCTCGCAACTGCGCGACGCGAGTTCGTGCCGAAACAGGAGCGGCGAACGCCCCACTACACAACGTCTTGGGACGACATGCCGGTGGCGCGCGCCTGAACAGCAAGGCCGGCCACACGGACGCAAAGAAAAGGCGCCCGGGCTCGATGAGCACCGGGCGCCTGTCGAATCTGCTCTGGACGTCAGGCCATCGCTTCTGCGAACTTGAGCTGCTTCGCCGCAGCCTTCTCGTCCGTGAGCCATGCAGGCAGCACGATGTCGACATCGGGGCGCACCTGTCGGACGTCGAGGATCTTCGCCCCTGGACGCACGTAAGCGGCCTGGCGGATGTGCCTACGACCGCCAATCTCGATGTCGGCCACCGGGATGACCAGCACGTCCATGTCCTGCAGGTCTTCATACTCCTGGAACAGACGGTCGAAGTAGCTCGGATGGGTCGCAATCTGCAAGATGCGCTGCATGTCCTCGTCGACCTTTAGGCCGTCTTCCTTGGCATACCGCGTGAAGCACTTGAAGACGTCCTCCTGCAGGTCTGCCTTCATGCGTCGCACGTTCAGGAAGCGGTTCGTCTTGCGAGAGGCCTTCAGCATCTCTTTGCTGACCAGGTCCTTCTCGATGCCGCCGACCTCCACCTCGAACTCGGCGGAGGCAAACTCTGCGCCTAGCTCGCGCGCCTTGGTACGCCACTTGTGCAGCTCGTCGAGCGCGTCACGGATGCCATACAGCATCAACATGCCGTGCCCAGGCTTTGGAGTAAACCGGGTGAACGACTCGCTATGGAACGGAATCGAGTCCGCGAGGAGCTCGATCTTCCTCGTGGCCGGGTTGAAGCGGGCGTCGGAGGCGCCGTAGAGGACCTCCACCTGAGGCTGCCCTCCGCTCGCCGGCGTGGTCGTCCGGTACACGGCGAATGACGTCAGCCGGACCGAAGGCGCAGTCGTCTTTTTCTGCGAAGGCATGAGCGGCCTTTAAAAAATTGAGTATTCAGCGCACCATCAGAAGCTTGCGACCGTGGCGCATTTCGCATACCATCTGCACCATCGTACCGTCAAACCCCACGGGGACCCGGTTGTCCGATTGTATATCGAGTACGCTAACTGTCAAACATTTAACAGTGTTGACCATCAAGTCCGCGCTGTACGTGCCCTAAGGCTGGGGCTTTCCTGGAGGTGACCGTGATTCCCAAGAACAGACCCGTCCTCGGCAAGGACCTAGATGCGGTGCGTACCCAGTACGGGCTGCTCGTCTCGGACGCGTGCTGGCTCTTCGGCCTGTCCATCACGCGGTGGATGCAAATCGTCAAGCGGGCTGGCGATGAGCCCGTGAGCGACCCGACTTTGGCACTGCTCGTGCGCTTCCTTGCGGACCACCCCGAGCTGTCGGTCATCCCGAAGTTCCCCACGGTGCCCGAGATGTACGAGATGGTGAACGGCGTCACGCCGACGGACCAGAAGCGCTTCTCCGTGCTGCTGGGCTCCGAGGCATCGGCGACGTACCGCTGGCTGCGCGTTCCGGGCTCGCGGCAGTCTCCGGCCGTGAACCGGCTGATGCACTATCTGAAGGTGGCGATGCTCTCGCAGCGTCCGAACGAGCGCGGCCAGCTCCTCGAGGACTGGAAGGAGACGGTCGACAAGGAGGCGAAGGCTCGCGGCGTGGTCGATGTCTTCAAGACCGGTGGCTGGAACCCGAACAAGAAGGCGAAGGCGAAGAAGGAAGAAGAGGCCTCCGAAGCGGTGGAAGGGGGCGAAGCGGCCGCGGTGAAGAAGCCGCGCGCACGCAAGGCACCGGCGAAGACTGCCGCAGCGCCGGCCGCCGAAGCGTCGAAAGCTGCCGGCAAGCACGAGGCCGCCGAGGCCGCGCCGGCGAAGAAGACGGTGCGCCGCGTACCCAAGGCGTCGGTAACCAGCTGAGCCTCGGCCTCCCTGTGAAAACGGCGCCTTGGGCGCCGTTTTCGCTTCAGATGCCCACTGACCAAGCCTGGGCGCGCCTCTGCCGCTCCTCCTGCGCGGCCACCTCCCGTGCCAGCCTGTCGGGGTTCTTGCTCGTCAGGACCGCCACGTGCGCACGTTGCATCCGCGTAAGCAGCGGCTCGAGTTCCACCTCTTCAACGATGCCCGCCTTCGGGGCGAAGATGAACATCCGATGCGCAAGGGAGTACGGCGCCAGGCGGTGCGCGGCTGCGCGAGCCTGCTCCTTGGAAGTCCACCAGAGCCCACCAACCATCACGAAATTCCGGCGTCCCTGGCAGAACGTCTTCTCGATGACCTTGTAGAGCTTGCTCACGATCCTCTGCGGGCCGTCGAGACCCAGGTTCTCTGTGCGCCGGTGTCAACGTGCACGAAGCCGCGGTTCAGATACACGCCGGTACCGCCTCGATTGAAGACCTGCACCATCGCGCCGACCAGCGCGCTCGAGGCGCCATCGATGTGGATGTCGGCCGCCTTGCCATAGAGGTGCATGGAGTTGCGAGCCGCGCCTTCGGTCGCCTGGTTCGTGACCCCAGTGCGGAAGCCGCTGAGCAGCTCGATATCGGCGGTCCGGCCGTTGAACTCCATCCAGCGCTGGATGCCACACAGCACGTCCAGGAGCTTGGGGTCCATGGCGACCACCTTCCCAGCGCGGACGTCACGCAGCATGAAGCAGGCCAGGCCGTAGCCGTCCCGGTCGACTGAGCCGTCATGGTTCATGTAGCGAATGCGCCGGCGCGGGCCGTTGCGCCGCACGACGATGGAGCGCTCACCGGAGAGCAGGAACTGCCGCCAGTCGCCTGCTGCTGTCACAGGCGGGCCAGCCACTACCGGCGTCGCAGTCGGCGTTGACACCGTCCCAATCTGCTTGGGCGGCTCCCACCCAGGCCCTGCCTCCGGCGAGTTTTCGATGACGTTCTGCGCGAACGACGCCGCCGGTCGCCACATCGTCGCCCACGCAGCCACCAGCAGCACGCTGCGCCGCGTGGTGCCGGCGCGATTCACAGTTCCGACCATGAGTCGTCGCTCTCGTCCGCGGCGCTCAGGTGCCGCGACAGCTTCTGGGCCAGCAGTTCGAAGTGCGCGAGCTCCGGCTTTTCCTTCGGCGGCGTCAGCGGGTAGGTCGTCGCGCCCGCCAGCGTCTCGGCCACCGCAGCAGCAGTCATCTGCGACTCCGTCTCAGGGGCGCCCGTCATGCGCTCGATCTGCGCCAAGCCGCTGATGGTGGCCTCGCGGTTCAGCAATCCTTCGTCCGCAAGCGGCGCATCGAAGGCGTCGAAGCCCTCTTGTCCGACCTCGTCCACGGGCCGGTCCTGGGCTTCGGCCTCCACATCGTTGTCGGCCATCGCGACCGCCGGCGGAACGTCAATGCCCTCGGCCCCGAAGAGGGTCGTGTGGTCATGGGTGACGAGCTCTCCGACCCCTTCCGGAATCAGTGCGGCGCGCGCGGCCGGCTGCTCTACGCCGTAGCTACCCCAGTCCTCTTCGGGCTCAGCGCTCGCGACCACGTCGGCAGGCACATCGTCGTCGTACAGGTCGTCGGCTCCCAGGTCAGGGTCGACAAGCGCCACGGGATGACGACCGAAGTCTGCATCCTCCGTGAAGCCGCGCTGCTCCTGCTCGGCCGGGCGCACCTCGGCAGGCGTATCGTCGAAGAGCCGCTCGGGCACCTCGGGCTCGCTGCCGTAGGACGTGACCTCAGGAGCGGTCTCCTGCGATTGGTCTTCGCCGTCTCCTGCCGGATCGATGAAGGCCAGCATGTCGTCATCGACCTGCGGTGCGTGCGCGACCGTGCCACTCATCTGGCTCACGAAGTCAGGCGTAGCATCGTCGTCGCCGCCCGCGGTGGCAAAGAGTCCGATGTCGATGGCCGAGGCAAAGGCCTTCGCGCGGTGTGCCTCTGCTTGCGAGCAATAGGCCAGCACGCGAGCAGCGTTGTGCAGCGCCGAGTCCTGCAGCTTGAACTTCTCGAACCCTTCGCCGATGTCGCGGATGTCCTGCTGGTCAGCGACGCGGTCCATGTAGGAGGCGATTCCGCCCTCGGCCGTCACGGCGCGCGTGAACAGGTGCGTCGTGGACTTGTAGGCATCGACCTCCTCCGGGTCAGGGCGAGCGACCTTGATGAAGTGGTTGACGCGCAGCTTTCCCACCGGCACCGGGTTGGCGAAGAAGGACTTCACGCGCACGATGGTGTTCGCGAAGAAAAGGTGCCAGTACCCGGAAAGCTGGCCGCGGAGCGACTCGAAGCTGACACGCTCCACGCGGTCGATGCTGATGCCGTCGTCGGCCTTGAACGCCGTCGGGCCCATGGCCCCGGAATCGTGTTCGTAGCGGGAGGTCTTCGTGTAGATGCCCTGCCCCGCGATGTTCTTGAAGAAGTCGTAGGTCTTCGTGCACTCGAGCTTGCCGCACAGTCGCGTGTTCGTGTTCGCAAGCGTGGAGGCGGCCTCTTCCTTCGACGCCTTCTCGAAGGCCGGAAGGTCCTGGCCGGCGAAGATTGCGGAGAAGCCCAATGAGCGCGCCTGCGCCGGCACCACAGCGAAGCCCTCGACGGCGTAGTAGCCGTACTCGTCGAGCACGCACATGAACGGGCTCGGCGCGTTGGTGGGCTTGGCGTCGATGATCTTCTTCCAGTCTCCCTCGAGTGCCGAGCCGAGGCCCTTGGCCATCGTCGCCTTGATGGAGGCTACGACGATGCGGCCGAGGTTGGTCAGTTCGGGCGGCGACTTCTCGAGCGCCGGCAGCAGCACGACAAGGATGCGGCGGTTCAGGAAGACGTCGACGAAGTCAATCTCCGCCAGCTGCGTCTTCATGATGTAGCCGTAGGTGTCCGACAGCGAGTTGAACGTGCGGATGAGCTGCATGGTGATGTAGCCGTGCTGCTCGTTCGTCGTCTCGCTCTGGTCGTGGTACTTCTCCTTCTTGTACGCCGGCTTCGTCAACAGGTAGTTGTGCAGGCCGTCCAGCACACCGGACTCGCTGAGTCCAGGGTACTTGTCACCGTCGCGCCAAGCGAGGTCCTCGAGCTTGTTGAGCTCGAAGTATTCACGGACCACGTTCACGTCGAGGTTGAGGCCGTGCTTGTCCCGCAGGTAGACGAGCGGCTTCATCAGGGCTTCGACGAAGGACTCAGCCTGCTGAGTCCAGGTTGACTTCTCGCCGGTAGCCATCAGGCCCTTCACGAGCTCGCTCAGCATGCCCGAGGAGCCGACGGCGAAGGGGTTCAGCGTGTTGGAGAGCTTGTTCGGCTGGGCGCCGTAGATGTCCTTGGCGCCAGTCTGGAAGTTGATGACCAGCACGTCGTCCTCGCGCCCCATCGCGCGGGCCATCGAGTACACCTTGCCGTACAGCGAGGAGTCGGCCTTGCCATCGACGTAGATCAGTCCCGAGCCGTGGATGAGCGAGTTGTAGACGAGCGAGACCAAGAACTCCGTCTTGCCGGAGCCAGTAGTGCCCATGAAGAGCATGTGCGTGCGAGCCTGCACGTCCGTTAGCCAGACCTCCTCGCCGGTGTCGAGGTCATTGCCCATGTAGACGATGCCCTCGGCGCGGCTCGGCTTCCCGTCCTTGAGGCTGATTTCCTTCGGGTCAATCTCGCCGCTGCTCTTGGGCATCCGGAGCGCCAGGCCTGCTCGCTTCTGCGCCCGGCGCGCCATCCAGTAAAACCCCAGCGCGACGAGGACCATGACCTCTACCAGGGCCGGCACGAAGAAGGAGGCGGCTCCCAGACTTGCCATGACGACGACCGGCACGGTCTCGTCGGCGAGCGCGTCATTGATCCGGTCACCCAGCTTGCGGGTGTCGTAGATGAGCGAAGACTGCTTGCGCTCGAGCTTGAAGTTGACGGCGTCGGAAGTCATGCGCTCACCAAAGGCAGTTCGATACGGACGTCAGGACGTCACTGCGTAGCGCAGCTCAGCTCCGGCGCCTTCACGTCGGGCACCTGAACCTTCAGGTTTGGCCGGTAGTTCCCGGCAGCGAGCTCTTCGAGCGTCGGCTCGTTGGGGTTGAACTGGCCCGGCAGGGCCGCAGCCGGCGCGGCCCGTGCGGAACCCACGGCGCCTTGCTGCACGTCGGGATAGACGGTGGGCAGGGCCTGGCTGGGTTGCGAGAACAGGACGTTGGCCGCGACGAAGAGTCCTAGGACGCCGGCCGGCCAGCGCCACCAGCCTCCACGGCCAAAGCCGGCGTATGCCGCCGTCACGGCCCGGTGCGCGTTCTGCGCCTCCTTCACGGTCGGAAAGACGGCGAGCACCGTCTTCTCGGCGTCCGCGCCGACCAACTTGGACCCGTAGAGCGCGTGCTCGTTCGCGCTGGCGCTTCCAAACGTGATGGCGGCATACTCGGACGGGCTGATCCGAAACAGGGTCTCGCCATGCTGGAGCGCGATGTCGCCGCTCTTGAGACGCTTGGCGCGGACCTTGGCCGCGTTGCGGCCGCTACGTGCGAATTTCATGTTGGTCACTGCCTGTCGGCTGTGGTGTTTTACGTATATCGTATGCGCGATGCGTCTAGCCGTCAAAGAAACAAGCGCGACCAATACCGGCAACCTGTCACTTGTATAGGCGGTCGAGCGAATCGTCCTCGGCGTACTCAGTGAGGGCGGTCGCCAGGCCGTCGACGGCCTTCTCCACCATCGGGCTCGGGCAAGCTTGGCTCACCGTCTTCTCGAAGAGCCAGTGCGCCGCGATGCCCGCGCACTCCACGTGGAAGGCATATCGCCCCACGTTGTTGAGCGCGTACCAGAGGCGCCGGTCGACCGTCTTCAGCCAGATGAACATCGGGCTCGCCAGGACGCCCTCGGCGCGTGCCAGCTGCAGCATCGTCGGGAGGACGGTAAAGACGTAGGCATGCTGGCCGATGGCGCGCTGGGCCATGGGGTTCGTCTCGTGCTTGGCGATGGCAGCATCGGCGAAGCTGGTGTCCATGCCCTTGAGGCCGCCGGCGGCAAACGTCTTGGCCATCTTCCGCAGCGCGGCCAGGCCTGCCTTGCCCTCCCCGCCGATGTACATGAGGAAGGCCGCATAGAGCGCCCGGGCGTGTTTCGGAAGCGCTGCGGACCCGTTCCAGCGCGGGCCGAGCTGGGCGACAAACACGTCCCGCGCCTGGTCGCGCTTGAGAGCCGGCTCAGCCCGCGTGGCCAGCTTGTGCTTCTCCGCGAACTCCCACTCCGTCAATGCCACCGCCCACTCGCCCTTGGTGAGGTCGCCCTTCACCATCGCCAACTGCTTGCCTGCAACGGGCGCAATCTCTGGCCAGAGCGCAGCCTCCTGCTTGGCCAGACTGGTCATGTCGTGTTTGCGGCGGAAGCGGCCGCGCGTGGACTTCGTCATCAGGCGGATGGCGAGCCAGACGAACAGGGGGATGTAGAGCCAGCGGACGTAGGGACCGGTCTGGCGCAGCATGCCGACGGTGTTCGAGAAGTCGAGCGAGCGACCGTCCAGCGCCACCAGCTTCAGCCGCAGAGCGTCCGCCGCCGGGAAGAACAGCGCGAACGGGACGATTTCGTAGCGTCGCAGGAAGCCCAGGACGGACGAGATGATGGGCCCGAGGAGGAGCCATGCCATCACCACCAAGATGATGATGGCACCGCCGATCATCAGAGCATCGTCCTCCAGCGACTTGCCGGTGCTGTCGCCTCCGCGTTGCTGCTTCGCCATCTCACTGCCCTTGCTGTTCCGGAGCTGCGGCACCGGCGTATGTCACGGTCCGTGCCTTGGCGTCGTCCGCCAGGCTCTTCTTCACGATGTCCTGCATGACGCTGTGCACGCGGAGGATGTAGCGCGTAGAGTGGACAGGTGTCTTGCTGTGGTAGCGGCCGATGCCATACCAGAAGTCGCCATCGGCCTCGTTGGTGCGCTTGCGCAGCAGCCAGGCCCCGACGGCGACGTTGAAGCACCCGTCGTAGGCCATGAGCCGCGCCACCTCACCGGCGGAGCGGTTGAAGAGCTTGGCAAGCTCGGGCAGGTGAATGGTGTTGACCTGCATCGGGCCGATGTCGTACGAGCCGTCCGTGTTCCGGCTGAACATGCCTACGCGGCCGCCCTCCGCCTTCATCACCGCAAGCAGCTTCACGAGCTCCAGTCTTTGCCGGCCGGCCTCTTCCACCAGGCACTGAGCAGTGACGGGGCGGTACCAGGCCGGCTGCGCAGCGGCGCCAGGAGAGGAGCGTACTTCCGCCACGGAGGCGCGCTGCGCCAAGTCGATTGCTACAGCTTCGAGCATGGGGTCAGCGATGCCGAGGGCGTGCGTTCTGCCGGCTCCGCTCAGCAGCAGGCTCGAGGCAGACGTCCAATGCCTCAGCGCTGACGGATGCAAGCAGGGCAAGGAAGCGCTCGGCGATGGTCTCCATGTGCTTGCTGATGGGAGTCGCCTCCATCTGCTCCAGGCGGGCGTTCCGCTCAACCTCGCCCATTGCGTCGAGCTCCGCGGTCAGATGCTGGGCATAGCCCTTCCAGACCGCGGCAAACATGCGGGCGCTGGATTGCATGAGCGTCTGCGTCAGCATCAGACGCGCCGCGGCAGAGCTCTGTGGAGGCGCAAGCCGGCGCGAGGTGTCGGTGCTGGCCTTGACCAGGAGCTTCGTCGCCTCCTTGATGCATTCGGACGGCGCGTGCATGAAGTCGAACGCGTCGACTTCCACCGCGACGTGCGACATGGCGGCAGCCGTTGTGATGCGCATGCTGGTGACCGAATCCATGTCACCCGGCCAAAGGGGCTCCATCGCTCGCACAACGGCGCGTGACTTCGCGACCGCCGTCATCGCCTCGACCCCGGTGCGCACGATCTGCTCGAGCGAAGCAGCGCCGCTGCGAGCGGCATCAAAAATCACGCCGGAGGTCGCCTCGAGCACCATGGGCATGACCGACCTCACACGGTCATCGTTGCCCACGTCAAAGCCGATGGACTTCAGCACCTCCAGCGCCATGTCCTGAGCGGCGCCGGCCAAGTCCTTCGGGTCGAAGCCGCCCGTGAGAGAGGCTGCTGCAAGGCACGACGTCCGTTTAATGCCGTTGCAGGCCTTGCGCACGTCCACGGCGGCATCGGCCATCCCGGACACGATGTCGGTCCGCCGGACGGGGCCGGCGGCTCGCTGAGGGGAATGAGGAATGGACGCCATGGCGTCAACCGTGCGGCCGGGCGCCGAAGGACTGTCCGGACACCGGGGCCACCCCGGGGACGACACCCATCTCATGGGCGAACTGGGCGACCAGGGAGCGGAGCTCGGTCGCAGTAGGCGACTTCATGCTGCGCGGCAGATGCGCCCGGATGTCCTCGAGCGCCTCCAAGGTGAAGCACAGCAGCTCGGCAGTCGAGCGATGGACCTTCTGCAGGCCCACAGTGCGCTGGAGCAGCGCATCGGCGTCCTGCCGGAACGAGGCTCCGAAGCCGGACTCTTTGATGCCGTACCTGTAGACGTTCTCGGCATGCCACATGACAAGCGGCAGCACACCGCTCTCCGAGCCCAGGTCCGCGTCGTTGAGAGGGGTGTCGTTCAGGACGAAGAGCGGCTTGCCTCCCTGCTTCGCACGGCAGCGGCCCGACCAGGTTGCGACGAACAGGCCGACCAAGTCGGTCGTCGGAACAGGCGCGAGCGCCTTGGGCTTGAACGGATTCATCGGGCTTCCTTCTCGCCGGCGGCATTCTTGTTGCTGTGGGCGTGATGGTGTATATTGTAGCCGGTACGCGTCTATCTTTCAAGTCTAACCCTGATGACAGCTCCCGAGCTCAGTGACGACGCACTGCGAGTCCTCCGCAAGCGACGGGACTCTCTTACGTCGCGGCCTACCAAGGCGTCCGACGCGGACGGCCCGGCCTCATCCGCTGAGCAGGATGCAGGGCGGATTCGGGCCTTCTCGTCCTGGTTCGCCCAGGAGCGGGCGAACGGGAATCTCGTCATGTCGAGCGAGAACATGCTCGATGTAGGCCCCGCTCTCGGCGGTCGCTTCAACATCGGCATGCACGATATGCGGTACTTCATCGCCATCCCTCAGGATGTCAAAGAGTGGTTCAGTGCGATGCCGTGGTTGCACGTGGCGCTGACGCGAGGGGGTACAGCGCTGTCGCTGGTCTGCGAGCGCTTGCGCCATGCGGGCGCTTTCACGCCGGAATTCGCGCTGAACTTCGAGGTCATCTCCCCCAAGCTCATCAAGGCCCTGGCCAACTACCACTTCCTTGACGTTCGTGAAATCGTTCCGTCGTCGAGAGAGGACCAGGATGCAGGCGTCGTGCACATCGGGCGCGATGTGCTGATGACCCTTGACATCCGCGTCGTCGACGGCGGCCAGACGTTCCTGGCTCTCCTGGACGGCCGAAGCGCTGAGCCCTCCCGTCACCGTCCTCTCCACGGAGGGCTTGAGCGGGGCCCCCTGGACGGAGGCGACCGGTCAATGAAGCCCCGCAGCCGTGGCATTCCGGGGACCTTCCGCGGCGGCCTTCAGCAGCGAGCCAAACATGAAGCGCGTTGAGCGCTGGCTACACACGAGACCAGCATGAACAGCACCGAGCACCAAACCTCCAGGATCGGCACGCCCAGCGAGCGCGCGCCTCAAGTCACCGAGCAACGCATCTCGCTGGCCTCCTGGGTGGCTGCGAACTACGCCGAAAACGATGCGCCCGCGGCGAACACCGTGCGTCGATGGGTGCGGGAAAAGCGCATCCAGCCGTCGCCGCGCAAGGAAGGCCGTTCGTACTTCTTCAGCCCCGCGGCCCGGTACACCGACGCGCCTGGTTCAGCCTGAAAGGCGACCATCATGAAGCGCACGTTTCGTCTGGAGCAGCTGCAGCGCGGCTTCACCATCATCGAGCTCCTGGTGGTGCTTTCCATCATGGCGATGGCCGCCATCGTCGGCGCCCAGAGGCTGCTGGAGAAGTTCAAGGAGTCGCAGGCCGACCTGGCGGCTGACGACATTTCTGTGGTCGGGAAGGCGGTAGCCGCCTACATCCCGGCAAACGTCGCCACCCTGTCGCTGAACCCCACCACGGACATCACCATTGCGACGCTGCAGGCCGGCGCCATGCTGCCTGCCAACTACTCGTCCGGGAACCCCTGGGGTGCCGGCTACAGCATCCGGGTCAAGCGGCTGGGCGCGGCGCCCGGCCCCTACCAGTACGAGGCCCTCGTCATCACGAACTCGCGCTGGCGCATCGGCACCGTGGACCAGATCGCGCTGCTCGGGCGCGCCGTCCGGCGCATCGGCGGCCCGGGCGGCCTAACCTACGACGCCACGGGTGCCGTCGGCAACGGCGGCGCCTGGACAGCCCTGGTCGTTGACTACCCGAACGCCAACCAGGCCGGCCGACTGGCCTACTTCGTTTCCCAGGCGACGACGCCCTTCGACAGCATCTACCTCCGTCTCGACGGCGGCAATGCGATGACGGGCAACCTCAACATGAACAGCAACGGCATCGTTGCGGCCACGAGCGTGAACGCGTCCGGCACCGCAATGCCGTGGCAGGTCTCCGCCGCCGGCGGGTTCACTGGCACAACGGCAACGGCGACCGGTGTCGTGAACGCTGGCTCCGTGACTACGACCGGCGCCATGACTGCTGGAACGACGGTGACAGCGACCGGCAACATCACCTCGAGTGCCGACGTCCGCGGGGCCACGCTCACTTCTGACAGCGATATCGCGATGGGCCCTGGCGGAACGGTGTCGAGCAGCGGAGCCATCAACATCCAGCCGAACGGCGCTCTCACGTTGTCCGCGTCGGGCGGCACCACCGTCGCAGGCTCCGGAGCCCTCACGGTCAATGACACCGTCACGGCCGCGAACGACGTCGTCATCTCGTCTCTGCCCAGTCGTGCGGCCGGCTTCTCGCCGAGCACGGGGAGTCTCAAGGCTTTGGCGCCGAAGCTTGTGGAGATGCAGAACTACATCATCACGGCCAACGGTCAGACGGTGCCGCGGCCAACCTGCATCAGCGGCGGTACTCCGAACGCCTTCATCCTGCCGCACGTGGCACAGGGCAAGGTTGACAGCGCGCGATGGGGCACCCAGGTTCGGCTCACCGGCGCGGGCCCGTGGACCGTCGTTGCTCTGGATGGAGCGGGCCTGTCGATTCCGAGTGTGAACATCCCGGCCACCGACTTCGCGGCCATCGTGCGGACCTTCTGCACCTACTGACTGAGGACGGTATCGAGATGTCTCTGAAGCTGGTGAGCGCGGAAGCGCAGCGCGCCGCGCTCCTCTGGCTTGTGGGCTCTCGCGCCCCTGTGCCACTGCTGTGCGCGGTCATCCCGAGACTCGGGGACCTGACGGGCGTCAACACGGACGGTAACAGCGTCTCCGAAGTTCTCGTCGGCCTGAACGACGAGCGGGTGATGGCCGCGCTCCTCCGCTCGCGATGGTCCGCTTCGTCGCAAGCGATTTCGGGTTGGACCGCGCCCACTGTGGCCGTCGACCGCAACGCCCTTCGTTCGCTCGAGCTCATGCTTCGCTCTGGTGTGTCGCCTGACCTGCGAAACGGGAACCAGACGACCGCGCTCATGATTGCCGCGCGTCAGAACAACCTCGAGGCTATGAAGCACCTGCTGCGCGCCGGCGCCAAGCCTGACCTAGCGGACCGCCAGGGCTTCACTGCCGCACACTGGGCGGTGCACAAAGACCGGCCGCTGACCCTCAAGGTGCTTTCAATGCTGAGGCGGCATGGCGCCGATCTGCTTACTGTGGACGTCCATGGTCGGACGTGCTTCGAACTCGCCAGCAGCTACGCAGCAGAACTGCAGCGATTGGGCGCCGCTGTTCGAGCGGAGCAGCTCGCAGCAGCCGGCTGAGCAGAGCATCAGTCCAAAGTCGCCGGCCCAGGCTTTGATGCGCCGGCAGAGACGGCGCCCTCGGTCTTGTGAGCAGCCGCCTTCTTCGCGTCTGAAGCCATGGAGTAGATGAGCGCCGACACGTTCTTGAAGATGTTCGGCGGCAAGGACATCAGAGCCTCATTCAGCTTCTTCAAAGACTCCGGTGTCTTTGTGTTGATAGGCGCCTTGTCCAACTGAAACTCTTCGAGGCCCAGCTTCTGTTCGATGGCGCGACTCTTCTCCTCCCCGAGCCTCTTCCGCGTCGCCTTCGTGCTACGCAGCTGGGACAGGTACGAAGGGGTCAAGCCGGCGGCAGCGCAGAAGGCCTTGTCGGTTTCGTAGTCCTTCGCCAAGGTCTCAAGGTTGGCCAGCCTGATGTCTTGGATGTTCATCTTCTCGTTCGTCATCGTGGAAGCGGGCGGGATTCTAGGGACGCCGCCGACGACCAGCCGCGCCCAAAGACCACACGCTTCAGTTGTATGCACATACGAAACTGGGCAACTGCAGGCGCCGCGCGGCCGGGAGCCCGGTGACGGTTGAAGAGGCACGGTGTCGACGCTCTTTTAGGCGCCCCTCCATCGGCGCGCATGCTGCCTCGGCCCCCGCGCGCACACGAGCGCGCGCGCAGAAGACCGCTCGCGGGAGCCCATGGCTGCGACACCCCCTCGTTCTAAGGAGTTTCCCGACCGACCCCTTGTGTTGCGGTCGCGACACTGCTAGAGTCAATTTCCTTGACGACGCAGAGAGTATTCAATACACTGCTCGCATTCGTCCGAACTTCGGACTCCAGACAACACTAGCTTCACTAGCACCATGAACCGCCAGCTCAACACCGCCAAGCCGACAGCGCACAAGCGCCGCGGCTTCGCCGTGCTCGCGGCGTTCGAGGGCACGAAGCGCTCACTGTCCACGTTGTGGTCGTTCGCGTCCAAGTCGGATTGCGGCCAGAGCATCGCCATCCCGCGAGTCGGGATGAGCTATGAGCGGCCCAATGCCACCCGAGCGGCCCCAGGTCTCGGACTCTTGGTTCAGGTGTAATCGGAGAACATCCAGACACCTGACAAGCGTCAAGAGAACCCGGGGCTCCGCAAGGACCCCGGGTTTTTTCATTTCTGCGCCGCCCTGGCGCCCGCTGCATGCAGCGGATCAGGGCTTGGACCAAGCGGTTTCCGCCAGGTCGACGCCGCTCCTTAACAAGTCGCTTCGTAGTTCATTGGCACCGCGGCCGCGCGGGCCCCGTCTCGAGTGCGTTGGCACTCCTGACGGGGAGACACCCGCCGGCCGCGGTGCACTTCATGCAGGCTTAGCCTAGCGGCCAGGTCGCGGCCTTCCAAGCCGAACAGATGGGTTCGACTCCCATAGCCTGCTCCATTCATGAGCGCATCGCTCGTGAGCTGACCCGCCTCGTCTGGCCAGCTCGCCCTGGTGCGTTGATGAATGGATGAGCTACGCCACCGCGCTGCCCTTCCGCAGCGCAATGGCCTAGCCAGGACAGTTCTCGGGCCCAAAAGATTGGTGCGTGGTCGTGCCGCCTTGCAAGCGGTAAGAGGGAGTTGAACTCTCCCTGGGTCCACCAACACAGAAAGGAGCGTCGTGATGAAGACGATGAAGTTGCGCGTCGCGGCGCTCAAACCGCGAAACGTGTTCGCCACGCTTGCGAAGTCCCGCAAGTCCGGTGCGCACCAGTCCCAGAAGCGCATAGCCGGGGAGGAACGCAAGGACCTCCTGCAGCGGTTGCGTGAAGCGGGGCTGTAAGGCCAAGGAGAGATGCCCGAGAGGCCGAAGGGCGCCGGTTGGAAGCCGGATGGTCCGCAGCAATGCGGCACCTGGGTTCGACTCCCAGTCTCTCCGCCAGAAAGGAGCTCGACGCGCCTCGTCGAGCTTGATGACCACGGGTGTGTGGCAGAGCGGTCGATTGCGCCTGGCTGTAACCCAGGTTCCTTCGGGACACGGTGGTTCAAATCCATCCGCACCCACCAGCTCGGGCGACGAGACGCGTGTCTCGCAGCCCTCTTCCAGTCGCTCGCTCCGGAGCGACGCTGACACCGGAGAAGCACGCAACCGAAACCGGATGCAGTCGGCACGATAGCCGGCGCTACCCGGCGCACGAGCGATGCACGCGACGCGGAGCCCAAGATGGCGGGCAACGCGGTCGGACGCAACCCGATGACTGCCGTGAAAGCGCGGCCTTGCCCTCGTAACTCAGCGGCCAGAGTGCCCGCCTGTCCAGCGGGAAGTCAGGGGTTCGATCCCCCTCGAGGGCGCCATTCATCGACGGTCCGGTAGCTCAACGGTAGAGCCCTGGCCTCATAAGCCACGAGACCCGGGTTCGACACCCGGCCGGGCTACCAGATTCGACCGGGGTGTGGGCGAGTGGTCGATGCCAGCGGGCTTTTAATCCGTCGCGCGAAAGCGCCATCGTCGGTTCGACTCCGACTGCCCCGACACCATGGGATAACGAGTCCTCTGCTCACCAAGCGCGGGACACAACGAGTCAACACGCCTCGCTAGCTCAGCTGGAATCAGAGCATCGGCCTACGAAGCCGGGGGTCGCAGGTTCGAGTCCTGCGCGAGGCTCCATCTTCTTCAAGCATCAAGTCCGTCGTGGGGGAACTGGTAGACCCACCTGGCTGTTAACCAGAGGCCGCAAGGCAACTGCAGGTTCGAAGCCTGCCGACGGAGCCACCCACCAACCTCAACACGCTGCTGCGTTCGTCTAGTTCGGCCTAGGACACCACCCTTTCAAGGTGAGAACACGGGTTCGAATCCCGTACGCAGCTCCATCTCTCATCCACATCTCGGTAGCTCAACTGGCAGAGCGTCGGTCTCCAAAACCGAAGGCTGGGGGTTCGAAGCCCTCCCGGGATGCCATCTCTTTGATCCAGTGGTGAACGTAGTGTGGCGGCCCTGCACGCCTGGCTGTGAACCAGGAAGAGACCGGTTCGACCCCGGCCGTTTACCCCACTTCGAGTGCGCCCCTGAGCAGACGCAGCCGAAGTGTTCCATGCCCGCGTAGCGCAGCCTGGTAGCGCAGCTGCCTTGTAAGCAGCAGGTCGTCCGTTCGAATCGAGACCGTGGGCACCACACATGACATCGCGCCTCAAGCTAACCCGGTGGAAGCGTCGGTTTGAAAAGCCGAAGGGGCTGGCTCGACACCAGCGGGGCGCACCAGTTTTCAGGAACGACTGCGGGGTGGTGTAGGTGGCTGCATGAGGGGCTCATAACCCCAGGGACCGGTTCGACTCCGGCGACCGCAACCAACGTTCAACGGTGACGTAGCTCAGATGGCCAGAGCGCGGACTTCATACGCCCGATGTCGAGGGTTCGACCCCCTCCGTCACCACCAATTTTCTTTCGAGGCCGTGGCCGAGTGGTCCAAGGCGCCTGGCTGCAAACTAGGTGGGCAACCGACGCGAGTTCGAATCTCGCCGGCCTCTCCATCCACATCCTCGCTCTCACACCTGCCCGGGTGGTGGAACTGGCAGACACACCAGCTTGAGGGGCTGGCGGCCGTAAGGCCATGCGGGTTCAAGTCCCGCCCTGGGCACCACGACTTCTACAGCCACATCTCTCAATGCGTCGCGAACTCGAGTGGCAGAGTTCCGGACTCTTACTCCGGCCAGTCAGGGTTCGAGCCCCTGGCGACGCACCACCTTCTCGCAAGATCCAGAGGGGAGTAGCCAAGCTGGTAAGGCACCGGGTTTTGACCCCGACATGCGCAGGTTCGAGCCCTGCCTCCTCTGCCACCTACGACGTCGCGCAGGCGCTGGAGCGCAACCGCGGAACCGCCGGCTCGTCCCCGGCTTCCTCATCGCCCCTGTGGTGGAACTGGAAGACACGCTGGCCTCAGAAGCCAGTGGCCGCAAAGGCCATGGGAGTTCGACCCTCCCCGGGGGTACCACTTCATTCGACACGAGAACTACGACCCTCGCCGGGTAGCTCAGCGGTAGAGCAGTGTCTTGATAAGGCATTGGCCGAAGGTTCGATCCCTTCTCCGGCGACCAGCTCATTGCTGGATGGGTGCAGGCAGGTCCTCGGACCGGTACGCATCCGGCGTGTCTGCACGACTCTCCTGCCACGGGCACGGTTCGCTGCGTGCGGCCACGAAGAGCAGGTGCGAAAGCGCCTCGCTTGTCGGTGGAGCGGCCAGGCGGTCCGCTGCAGAGCAGTGAGGGCGAGCTGGCAGGACGACGTAGCCGCCGCGGCTTGTGCTGTTCGTGCAGCTGAGGCACTGCGGAGGCACGTTCTCGTGGTTCATCACTCGACAACGCGCTCCTGGCGAAACTGGTAGACGCACCACGCTCAAGACGTGGCGCCCAAGGGCATCCCGGTTCGACCCCGGGGGAGCGCACCACTGCCCCGCCCTCCTGAGCTCGATGCAGCTCGGAGGGCCTCTCTCACGGATGCTTGGCTGAGCGGTCTAAGGCAGCCGCCTTGAAAGCGGTCGGTCGCGCGCCCTCGCGGCCCGCGGGTTCGAATCCACGCAGCATCCGCCACCCACCCTTCCCTCTCGGCGTCGCCTAGCCGGTATGGCACTCGCTTTGGGAGCGAGCACAACGGGGGTTCGAATCCCTCAGCCGAGACCACCCCCATCCCGACACCCCAGCCCCTTAGCTCAGAGGCAGAGCGGCCGCCTTACAAGCGGTAGGTCGACGTTTCGAAATCGTCAGGGGCTACCACTTAACCGACGTCCGCTCTCGGCCCGAGGCGGCGGCGTAGCGATGCATCGGGCCTTTCGAAGGGCAAGCCGGAAGCTCGACAGACCTCAGCCGGCAGCATCACCCCTCACCACGCGACCGTAGCTCAGTGGACAGAGCGGCCGCCTCCTAAGCGGCAGGTCCCAGGTCCGAATCCTGGTGGTCGCACCAGGGCTTCAACCGCGGGCGACGATGGCCTGGTTCAGGGCCTCGATGACGCTCGAGATGAAGCCCTTGTTCTTGGCGTTCATGGCGCGCGTCTCGCCCGAGGCCGTGCTCAGCACGACGTGGTAAACCGGCCGGCGCAGCAGCAGAAGCAAGACCCCAATCATTGCCGGCGCCCCGACCGTCCAGACATTCGCCTTGCCGCCGGCGAGCAGGAGGAGCGCAATCGAGAAGAAGAGGACCGGCCACAGGAAGGACGGCTTCTGAGTGAAGAACCGGACCGATGTGATGCCCGACATCGCGTAGGTCTGCGACGGGACGATGAACCGCACGTTGGTGACCTTCACGCCCTCGTGCTCGAAGAACACACGCTCCTGTGTCTCGCTCATGGCTGCCCTCCTCTTGTCGTTTTTGCAAGCCGGCGGCGACTGTACGGTCTGCGCAACTTCCGTCGCGTGAAATTCGACGCACAACGCTCACCGTTGAAGACTCCGGGCTTCAGGCGCCCGTTCGGGCCTCAAGCTCTCCTCTCACCCTGCGCCCGTAGCTCAGATGGATCAGAGCACGACCCTCCGAAGGTCGAGGCCGGTGATTCGAATTCACCCGGGCGCGCCAACACCACAGAGACAGGCCGCCCCAGCCGCGAGCACGCCTTCCAACCGACTTTTACTTTGCTGCCTTAGCTCAGCTGGTAGAGCGCCGCACTCGTAACGCGGACGCCGTGGGTTCGACACCTGCAGGCAGCACCACCTTCTTTTCATGCCGCCAAAGTTCAGTTGGCCGAACGCTCCCTTGGTATGGGAGAGGCGCCCTGTTCGATCCAGGGTGGCGGCACCACATCTACACGAACAGACAGACAGACACCACCGGGGTGTAGCTCAGCCTGGCAGAGCGCTGCGTTCGGGACGCAGAGGCCGGAGGTTCAAGTCCTCCCATCCCGACCATCACCCACATCATAGGAGCCGGGCATGAGCCTCGAGACCATCCACAACCTGAAGTCCTGGACGGCTGGCGTCGAAGTCGAGCAGCCGGCCATCCAGCAACTGCGCAACATCGCCCAGTTGCCCATCCTCGGCGGCCACATCGCCGTGATGCCCGACGTCCACATGGGCAAGGGCGCCACGGTCGGGTCCGTCATCCCCACGCGCGCTGCAATCATCCCGGCGGCCGTCGGAGTCGACATCGGCTGCGGGATGTGCGCCGTGCGCGCCGACCTGGTCGCCGGCGACCTGCCCGACTCGCTGGCGGCATTGCGCTCTCGCATCGAGGCTGTCGTGTCGGTCGGCTTCAACGCCCACGACGACACTCCGCGCACCCTGCACGACGGCCTGTTCGGTCTGCAGCTAGACCGCAAGACCAAGGACCTGGCCGACCGGTATGAGCGACTGCGCATCATGGATCGCATCGGCAAGCATGACCACCGGCGCACCTTCCGCCAGCTCGGCACCTTAGGCGGCGGGAACCACTTCATCGAGCTTTGCCTGGACGAGTCGGACGGCGTCTGGCTGATGCTCCACTCGGGCAGCCGCAACATCGGCAAGACCGTGGGCGAGGCGGCCATCGACATGGCGCGCACGGAAGCGGTCGCGCAGCACCGTCACCTGCCGGACAAGGACCTGGCCTGGCTGGACGAGGGAACCGAGCCGTTCAACACCTACGTCGAGGGCCTTCGGTGGGCACAGGAGTACGCGGCGCACAACCGCAACCTGATGCTTCACGCCATCCTCAAGGCGATGCACGAGGCTTTCGGACGTCACGTCGCGACGGCCGAGCACGCGGTCAACTGCCACCACAACTACGCCAGCCTGGAGGAACACTTCGGCGACAAGGTGTGGGTGACCCGCAAGGGCGCGGTGTCGGCGCGTGCCGGCGAGCTCGGCATCATCCCCGGCTCGATGGGCGCAAAGTCGTACATCGTGCGCGGCAAGGGCCACGCCGACGCCTACTGCTCCTGCAGCCATGGCGCCGGCCGACGCATGTCACGCGCCCAGGCCAAGCGCGTCTTCAGCCTCTCCGACCTGGCGGCGCAGACCGAAGGCGTCGAGTGCCGCAAGGACGACGGGGTTCTCGACGAGATTCCTGGCGCCTACAAGGACATCGACGCCGTGATGGCAGCGCAGAGCGACCTCGTCGAGGTCGCTCACACGCTCAAGCAGGTGATGTGCGTGAAGGGGTAGCTCAAGCGCCCAAACGTTCTCCTCGAAGAGGAGATGGGGTCCATGCAGCCCAAGTGCGACGACCTCGCACGAGTCCCGGCAATACCGGGCACATCTTCCTCCGCATGGCGCAGCCTGGCAGCGCGCGAGCTCGGGGAGCTCGAGGTCGCAGGTTCGATCCCTGCTGCGGAGACCATCACCGCCGGCTTGCCGGCGCCTCGTCAAGGAGCACGACATGAGTCGGCACATCACGACCCATAGGCGCGCCAGGCTGACGCGCGCCACCGACTTGGCTCGGTTCGAGCCCGCGTCCTCGCTCGCGCGCCGCAAGGTGGACGAGCTCGTGCGCCGCGGCGCCGTCGTCACGCAGGTGCGCCGCTCCCAGGTGACGCTGCGCCGCGGTGAACAGACGGCCACGGTCGACGGCTGGGGACGCGTCGACTGGGCCAGCTGAGCTACGCATCCTCAACTTTTTCCGTGGACACATGCTCGAGAGGCTGAAGAGGCTGCCCTGCTAAGGCAGTAGTCGGGACCCACATCTCGGCTCGAGGGTTCGAATCCCTCTGTGTCCGCCAGGACCGCGAGCATTTCACGAGACCGGCGCGGTTCGCCGGCCACTCCATCGATCCAAGGAGGAGTCCCGTAGCGGCTCATCGGCGGCGCCTCGAAAGCGCATGGTCGGGGCACCCCCGGCACCAGGGTTCGAATCCCTGCTCCTCCGCCAATCCCCTCCCCTTCCGCGCCCGTGGCTCGAACGGAACTCAGGCCGCTGCCTTCTAAGCAGTAGACGGCGCCAACGGCGCCAGATGCGGGTTCGACTCCCGCCGGGCGCTCCATTGTGTTGATACCTAGTATCTGATACGCTCCATAGTCGCTGCGACCGACGGTCGGCGCACCTGCTTGTTTCAACCACAGCCGGAGTCCGTTCCGTGTCGCAGCTCGATGCCCCCGTCGTCTTCCGCGGCGAAGCCGCTCGCCGGAGCGAGCCGTCGGCCGCCTCTCACCCTTACCTCGAGGAAGTCCGTTCGGGCAGGGTGACGTTCCCGGCGGCCATGCGACGGCTCGCACTCGGCGTTCAATCGAAAGACCTGCAACTGACCTTGTTCAAGGTCGGCATTGAACTTTTTCGGGACGCGCCGAGCAGCGGGACGGCCGAAGCTCTCCTTCACGGCCTCACCAATCGCTTCACGAAGGGACCTCAAGGGTTCAACGCCGAAGCCGATGCATTGCGCTTGCTCCTCGCTCTTGACGACAGCGACCGCTTCCCGGCGTCCAGCTGGAGCATCGAGATGCTCACCAGCTTTACCGGGGTCGCGAGTGCGGCGCACAAGGGCAACCTGGATCTTCTCGTCGACGTGTTAGTCAGAGCATCGGGCCACATGAGCCCGTCCGGGCACTCGAGTTACTCCTGGTCCGCCATCAGGCAAAACGGCGTCCGGTTCAGCGAGGCGCAACGAGAGCAAGGCCTCGACAGGCTGCTTCAGGCGAACCCCCGTATTGCCCTCGTGCTGCCGCCTGTATGGGACCGTGCCTACCTCGGACCCTACCTCACAGCGGAGAGGTTTCACGCGGCTCGTGCACGGCTGGATAACGACTCTGACGTGGGGCGCCTGCTTGCTCTCGCCTCCCTGAACTGGTTGTCGCCAGAGGAAGCGCGGAGCCAGATCGAGAGTGGTCCGATTCCCGCTCCTCGCCTCGAGGAGTTCACGAGGGCGACGCAGGACGACGGCATCAGGATGGTCGCGCGCGTTCTCCAGCTCGGCAAGCAATGGCACCTACACGGCCGAGACCTCCCTGCACTTCCCCACTTCTCCGAGATTGCCACGGACCCGGAAGTCCTTCGGCTGGCCGCCTCCGTAGACCTTTCGCAGGGCGTCAAGCCTGCTGAGTGCATGTCGCGTCTTTTCGGGCTTCGGTGCGTCGCGGATGCGCAAGGGTCCAAGAAGGCGGCACAAAGCATCCTCCACGGAGCTCTGGCGCGCTACTCCAAGGTCTTGTCGTCGATGGGTGACCGCGACGCTCGAGCGACGCACGCATGGCACTTCCTCGAGGTCGCTGTCCGCGTTCTCGGCGACAAGGGTGACCGGCCTGACCTCGGCGAGCAGTTCAAGGTCACGGCGGACATCGACTTCGTTGTCAGTCTTCTGCGGCGGCACGACTTCAAGGATTACTTCACGACCCCGTCCAGCGATGGAATGTCGTCACACACCCGACAGCACGCCCGCTACTCTCTTCTCAAGGGCTGTCGACTCCGCGGAGCCAGTGAGCCTGTGACAGCCAAGTTCATGGCTGCGCTGGTGGAGAACGGCACGATTGATCTGAGCTCGCTGCCGAAGAAGGAGCTCACGGTCGACATCGTCGGCCCGGCCGTCAAGCGTGACCCTCAGCGCTTGGCCGAGCTCACGAAGCTCGAGGACTTCACCCGCATGGCTCGGCTCCTAGGCGTCCCCGTCCAGCTGCCGGTCGCGGTCCAGGAGGCCACGAAGGTCGCGCAGTCGATGCAAGACGCCATGGCAGCGGCGGACCCGCTCGCCGTCGAGACCGCCCCGCGCCGCCGGCGCACTCCCCGCTGAGGCCACCATGCCCGTCGTCAAGCAAGACAACATCGGCCTCTACATCGAAAGCGGCGGCTATGTGGCCAGGCCGCTGGACCGAACCTCCCTGAAGGTCGGCGACAAGGTCGAGTCCCGGCACTTTGGCGGCTCGGTCGTGCACGGAGTGGGCAAGGACCCCACTCTCCCCCGCGGCGACTACCACGACTACTGGCTCGGCTGCGGGATGGCTTCAGTGACGGACGCAAAGCAGCGCGAAGCCGACTTCCAGTGGTACTCAACGCATTGCGCCAACGAGGTGCGCGGCCGGAAGGCAGCTGCAGCTCGCCGGCGCAGCCCACCGCCCTCCCCTGCCGCGTCGTCTGCGCCCGCAGCGCCGAAGGTCGTCCGTGCCACGAACATGGCCGAGGTCTTGAACAAGATGCTCGACGCCGCCCCGTCGCCGGCGCCAGCCTCCACGCCGCGGCGGCCGCGGCCACGCTGAACTGCGCGCCGAAGCTTCGACTTCGGCTCCAGACGCCTTTGAACGGCGCCGCTGCCTACCCAGGCACCGGCGCCGTGTTGTTTCGCGCTCCAGAGGCATGCAAATGCCCTCTGCGGCCATGCCATGCCGGCAGGCATCGATGCCGGCGCCGTCTTCGACCAAAAGGAGGGTCCGATGACATCGATTCTCATGCTCGACGCCGCGGGCACTCCGCAGGAGTGGATCGCTCCGAAGGAGGCGGCGCTGTACCTGGCCAAGGACCAGGTCGCCTGGCACGTTGGTGAGCCGTGCACGACCCTTCGGGGCGGCACCAACGTCCTCACCGGCCTCCAGTCGACGCTGTCGCTCCCGCCCATCATCGCAGTCAAGGGTGCTGTGCACGCCTCAAGGAGCTACCGCACCCTATCGTGCGATGGTGCCCGGCTCTTCCGGCGCGACCGGCACCTGTGTGCCTACTGCGGCCTCGTGTTCCGGCCGGCCGAGCTCTCGGCGGACCATGTGGTGCCCGAGTCGCGCGGCGGCCCCTGGAGCTGGACCAACCTGGTGACGGCCTGCCGCGGCTGTAATGGTCGCAAGGGCAACCGGACCCCGGAGGAAGCGCGGATGCCACTGCTCTACGTGCCGTACGAGCCGAACCGCCACGAGACCTTCATCCTTTCGAACCGGGTCATCAGATTCGATCAGATGAAGTTCCTGCTTCAAGGCGTGCCGGCGCACAGCCGGCTGCGCTCTTGAGGCACGGCATCGTGAACTACAAAGCGACTTCTTAAGGCGCTGGGTCGATGGCCTGGGTCGAGAGCCTGCCTTCCTGTCTGCGGATGGCTTGAAGGTCGTGCACGAAGGGGTGCCGGCGCCGGCGTCGCTCCAAGACTTCCGTGTCGCGTTCTACATTAGGACTGGGTCGGTACAGGCCAGCGGTGGGGCCCACCGGTGAGCTCCAATTCCCGAAGTTTGAGCCTGTGCCTCAAAGGTTGAGGAAGGTCGCGCCGTACAGCTGCGTCGACTGACGAGCGGCTCATCGCGCCAGCGTTACACCAGGGCTTTGAGAAGGCCGTGAGCCAAGCCGAAGTCCATCACTTCCTTGTCAGACGGCTCGTACTTGAAGCCCCTCTTCGCAAGCCAGTTCCACATGTGGCTGGCGACGATCGCCGAGCGCGGGTTCTTTGCGAACGAACTCTTGAGCGTTGCGCTCGCCCCATCGTGGGCAACAACTTCATGCCTGAAGAGGTCGATGATCTCGTCTTGGTCTCTAGCAGGCAGGCTGTTGAAGTAAGCCTTCGCACAGTCGTTTGAAGCGAGGAACGCTTGGCGGATGCCTTGCAGTTGGTCCTTCGGGTTCACAGACTTTGACTCGGTCGCGGGTTGCCCGGCCGAGGCCTCCTCCTTGATGGATAGCTCGCCTTGCTTGGCCAGCTGGAGCAGCTGCTCAAAGTACGCTCCAGGCGCTTTGATCTTCCCAGTGCGATTGCGCGCCTCCATCGAGGCGATCGCGGCGCTGAGCACTTCAACCGGCTCCCCGCGCATCGCTCGACGAGCCTTCGCCTCGGTGACTCCGCACGCCAGCACACGCTCGAGAAGGTCCTGCCTGGGCTCGGTCAGGCAATCCTCGGCAGCAACCTGCTTCTTCTCGTCCTTTATGACCAACTGCACGGCGAGGACCCGTCGTCCTCGGCGCTCCTCTATGAACGAAACCGAGAAGCCGGCCTTGAAGGAGTTCACCTCGGCGATCGCAGGCAGGAGCGTGTCGCGCTTCCAGTACTTATATTGGAACTTGCTCGAGTCACTTGCGTTGCCGCTCAGCGTCGAACTCCAGACGTCCGGGGCCCACTTGTCAGATAGGCCGTTGTGGTTGGTCCGAAACCGCTCGCAGACCATGTAGAGCGACAGACCGTTCATGGTCCGCGCTTGGCGCAAGGCGTCAGTTGAGAGCTTCAGCCATGCGCCTTGCGCCCTCAACTGCTCAACGAGCACGTCTGAGTACGACCAGTCCAAGTACAGCCGATTCCTGATGGAGATGAACTTCGCGTCTGCGAGGAGCGTCGTCGCCTGCCAAACACGGCGGTTTCCCTCTTTGTCCCGTGCGCTCGGACCCCACGCCACGCGCGTCTCGAGATTGCTTTCGATCGAAGTCCGCAGGTAGTCGTAGTCGTTGCTGTCGTAGTCCGCATCCCGAAGCAGGTCGGTCACAAGGCACCGGAACCGAGCTCGAGCCTTCGTTGCGTCCAGCAGGCCCTGCTTCACCGCGTAGTCGTGCATCAGCACCCAAGTCTTCTTCTGGACGAAGGTGATGCGCCCCTTGAGGGGGAACATGTAGACGATCTCGACCGGCTTCTTTTCGCTGAACCGGCTTGGCTTGAAGATCGGAACCTCGATGGACAGTTGCTCGGCCTTGCCAGACCATAGCTCCAGAGGCGCCGCCTCAACCACTTCGGTCGTCTCGCCCCCGCTGTTTTCCACGGCACATCCTCCGCAAGGTGATAAATTTCATCATGCCATCTCACCTTACCGAGGTAAAGCCGAAGGTGAGGTAACGGTGCCACGTTTCTCACCTTGAGGTGATGTTTTGGCCCTCTTCTTGAGGGACTTGCCGGCCGGCAGGGTTGCTATCTGTTGAAAACAAAGCTTCTTGAAGCGCTTGGAAAAGCTTGACGCCCAGGAAAACCTTTGTGGGACAACGACTTACCTTGCGGAAGGTGAGTGAATTCAGGAACGACGGTGGGTGAATACGGGAAGCAAGGTGGGGCCGCACAGGAAGCCAGGCGCCCTTAGGTGAGTGATTTCAGGAAGGTAAGGTGAGACGAACCGGGAAGCTCAATCTTTCCTGTGTGCACTCACCTCAACCCTGTGAACCAGCTTGAGGACGCCGTTCGGACGATTCGACGCGTCAGCGTTCGACGCTTGCCCCGCAGTGGGCCAGGAGTGACAACGACGACGCTCCCAAAAGCGGTGGTCAGCGTCGCGTGCCAGAGGTTGATGGGTTACAGCGACGGCCGGGTGCCTAAGGTGAAGTGTTCCAGCCGTGCATCGCCAGTTGATAGCCCTGAGGTGAGCTTCTACAGGAAGCCATGCGCTCGCAGCTGATGGCCGTAAGGTGTGCTTTTGCGGGAAGCCTCGCGCCGGCTGCAATGATCGAAAGGTGAGCTCTTCCAGGAAGGTTCGTACGAGCTCTACTCGGCTGAGACGAAGCGCGTCTGCCGGGCGACGTGCGGCTTCTTCCATCAGAAGCCTGAAGCAGCCCAGGCGGCCACCGCATGTCGTGAGCCTCGGCCGGTCCTCTCCTTTTGGATATAAGGTGAGCTTTTCCAGGAAGCTCCGCGATAGACCGCGGCGGTACATTGCCGGCCTCTATAGGACTGGGTCCGAGGGACGGCCGAAAGGCCTATGTGCTCGCGGCGCCTTCGGAGCTAAGTCCTTGCAGCGCAAGCACTATTCGCTCCAAGGTGAGAACTTACAGGAAGCCGTTCCGGGCCATTCGGCTTGCCACCGGCTCCTCAGGATGACAGACCAATCTGCCCGAATCCTGTCGGCCCTAGTCACAAGGTGAGCTTGTACAGGAAGCGGACGGCGCCCCACGTCGGCCTGGCCGCGCAGTTGGTGAGCTGGACTCGATAGGACGTCGCCCGTTCGTGTCCGACATTCACTGGAAGGAAGCTAAGTCCTTGTCGCACAAGAAAAAACCTGCTCTCTCAGTTGGTCGATTGGGCGAGCTGGTAGCGGCTGGTCGACTGCAATCGAGGCCGCTGGGCTCCTCAGGATGACAGATCAACCTCACCTAATCCTGTCGTGCTCGGCTCCAAGGTGAGCCTTTCCAGGAAGCCGCGTAGAGCTAGCTGTTGCTTTCGCCCGCACCAGCGCCCTACGGAGAGCAAGCAAGGTGAGCTTCTACAGGACGCGCGGAGCCCGCCGGGCGACCCATCCTGCCTGACGGTCCTCTCTGAATCCTGTCATCCTCATGCCGCCTAGGGTCAAAACCGGTAAAAAATGCCTGCTCGTCCGGCTGTTCGCCGTCTCTCGGGCGGTGGGCAAAGGCGAAAGCGAAAGGCGGTTGTGATTCGCCGTCTTTGCTGAAAAACGCCACCGCATCCAAAAAGTGCATACGGTGCGGTCGCTAGCCTACACTGATGCGGCACGCCACCACCACGAGATTTATATGCTGGAAGCGAACGCGGCAACCAAGCCGCTGACAGAGCCCCACCCCGCCTTGTCCAAATACAAGGTCGTCGATCTGGACTTCATTGAGAAGATGGAAGCGGTCGCATCCGCGGCCGTCGATAAGGTCAGGGAGAACGCTCAGGAGCCCGAGGGCAAGAAGCCGCCTCTGGTCTTCAATGCTACGCAGCTGGCCGGCCTGTGTGGGAAGTCGCCGACAAGTATGGCCCGCCTCCTAGAGAAGGCCCAAGAGTTGCGCCTCCCGACGGGCTTGCCTCCCGAACCCAAAGAGAAGACGCCGCGCCGCTCCTTCACGCACGAGGAAGCGCTGCAGTGGATCCGAGCGGTCAATGAGAATTATTTCAAGCGGCCCGTAGGCGTCCCAGGATGCACGATCACGATCGGAAACTTCAAGGGCGGCGTCGGTAAGACGATTGCTGCCACGTCGCTGGCCCAAGCCCTCACTCTGATGGGCTACAAGGTTCTCTGCATCGATCTTGACCCTCAGGGCTCGATGACGTCGTTGATGGATGTCGACAAGCTGGAGGTGGAGGATGAGCAGACGATCCTGCCGCTCGCACGTTCGGTTAACGACGAGCACTATCGGGATACCTTGCATGAGTCGATCCAGGAGACGTATTGGCCTGGCCTGGATCTGGTAGCTGGCTCCCCTTCCCTCTTCGGCGCCGAATTCATGCTGCCTATGCGGCAGATGAACGCGCACCGTCTCGAACCGGGCTTTCGGTTCATGGAGGTGCTGACCCGAGCTCTAGACAAAGGCCCTCGGCAGGAATACGACTACATCATCATCGACACGCCGCCGGCAATCAGCTATGTGACGCTGAACGCTTTCTGGGCTTGCGATGGCATCCTGATGCCGCTGCCTGCTGAAGGGTTGGACCTGCTTAGCTCCACTCGCTTCTGGAGCATGTTCACGACCCTCGCGCGATCGGCCCTAAAGGGCGGTGGCACCCCGAAGGTCTTCTCGTGGCTCGCGCTAGTCCCCAGCAAGGTGGATCACACCAAGGCCTATACCCAGTTCAATCTCGAGATCATGCGGAACGCCTACGGCGCAAACCTGTTGAACGCAGAGCTTCCCTTGAGCTCTGCGGTCAGCGTCGGGGGCACGACTCTGGCAACCGTATACGACATTCAGAAGTACGTCGGTTCGGCCAAGACCTATCAGCGGGCGAGGGTCGCGTTCGACAACCTGGCTGCCCAGGTCGACTACCTGACCCGTACTCGCAAATGGGGCGAAGACGTCAAAGAGCCGAAGCCGGCGTTTGTCCAGACGGGGAGGAAGTCATGAGTCTGAAGGACCACATGCAGAAGCTCACGTCGGGACTCGGTGATATCGATCCCAGCGCCAGCCCGAGGGCGTCGCGCCGGTCCGGTTCCATTCCCGCCACGACGTCGCTCATGCACTTCAGCGACGATGCGCAAGCCTTGACCGAGGAAAACAGGGCGCTGAAGGAAGCCGAGGGGAGGGGCAAAGCGATTCCTCTCGATTTCCTCGACGACAGCCCATATCACATCGGCGAGCTCGAGCCGGAGCGGGTGAAAGCACTGGAGGACAACCTCAAGCACAACCCGCAGTCATCTCCGGTAGTCGTCCGTCTGAAAGCGGACGGCCGATATGAGCTACTTGCCGGGCGCCATCGGGTTCGCGCGCTTCGAAACCTTGGACGCACAGAGGTTGAAGCGGTCATCAAAGCCGTCGATGACCAGCAGGCGCTACGAATCGTGGTCTATGACAACCACATTACCCCGAATCTTTCCGACTACCAGAAGTACCTCGGTTTCGAGCGCATCCGCCAGGAGCGTGAGTTGACAGTGACCGAGTTAGCCGAGGAATCCGGCGTAAGTCTGCCGGTGCTGCAGAAGATCATGTTGTTCACTAAGCTGCCGCCGGCCGCGCAAGAGGTTATCCGAGCGAGCCACAGGAGCTTCGGGGCGAATCTCTTCGCCGGACTCGCCCCTCTGGTGGACGATTACTCAGACCAGGTAACGGAGGCTGTGAAGCTGGTCGCCGCAGGTAAGCTCAAGCAGGGTGCCGCGGTGGCATGGGTGACGAAGCCGGGCACCGAAAACGCCCCAGAGCCCGTGTCCGTTGCAGTGATGAGCGGGAAGCGTCGCTACGCCGAAATCCGCGTGAAGAAGGCCGGCCGACTAGAAATCGACTTTGTGCGCGCGGAGGACGCAAGCGGCATAGTGAAGAAGCTCCAGGAGTTCCTGCAGCAGGCGGCGAAGGCCTCCTGAGCGGGTAGGGGAGGGTGTGCACTGCGGCGCCTTCGGGCGCCTTTTTTACGCCTGAGTCAGCCTAGTGCCTCCAGGGCCTCAAAAACTTCTTTTAGAAGTTTTCTGAGAGTGGTCGCTCACTTGCGAAAAACTTCTAAAAGAAGTTTTCCTGTGCCTTGCTAGCTCTTGAGTGCCTCCAGAGTGCCTCTAAGGTGACAAACGAAGCTGCGCGGGGCGGCTGCGCAAGCGCTCATAAGTAGGGCGCCATGCACGCGCCGATTCGACCGAGAGCCGGTGCCTTTCGCCGGGTTGCTTAGGGCGAGTCGGCTTACCGCAGGGAGGACGGCTTCGCCGCCGGTCGGCGCAAGCGCGGATAGGCCGCCAGAACGCTTTCGGGCATCGAGTTGCAGCACTCTTTGAGGTCCTCGATCGTCAGGCGTCGGTCGAAGGTCTTAATGCGCCAGGAGTCGGCCGGGAAAGAGCCGAACACCTCGCTGGAGGGATGAACCCACAGGAAGGCCTGTTGAGCCGTTGCGAAGGTCCTGGACCCTTGGTAGCCCATCCGAGCATCCACAACCACGCCGCGGATGGAGATGCGGTCCCGGGCTCCAATGGCGTCCAACAGCTCAACCAGCGGTCCGGCCGGCTTGGTGCCGGATGGAAGCTGGCCGGTGGTCTGGAAGCGCATCAGGTCGTGCGGATTGGTCGCAAGGCGGCGCATCTGTTTCGGGGTCACCATGGCGCTTCAGGTGTAGCTCGGAGGAGAGTAGGTGAGGCGAGGGCGGTCCTCTCCCGGCCGGCGGGGGAAGATGCTTCCAACGCTCCGGTCGACGGACACCAATCGCACCGCCACGCATTCGACGGTTCTACGCTGTGCGGCCTCGCCGGTGGTCCATGTGAGCGCTTGCCGGGCGTGTCCGATCAGCGTGAACGCTGAGGCTTCCAAGGCGAGGAGGTGTCGAGCCTGGGCTTGGACCGCAGCCAGTTGCGCTTCGCGGACGTCCGTGCCGGGCTCCGGGTCCGGAAAGGCGCACCGCGCGGACTGCAGCAGGGCGTCGTCGGTCCTGATGATCCGGCCAGAGACGACTTGGCCCGGCGTCAGGGGATCGAACTCGAGGCCGAAGAAGACCGGCTTGGGGTCCCCTTGTTTTCGGTGCCAAA